>ONJC01000024.1 GCA_900318035.1 uncultured Methanobrevibacter sp. | reverse complement strand
TTATTAATAAAAATTTTGATTCTGAATCAAACAGAAATATAACAATGTTATTTAAAATTCAAAAATTAGAAAAAAATTACTTAAGTTTCGGTGCATGATGTGATTTTAAAAATTTTAAATACTATTAACCATATAAATATATCTTGATAATTCATTTTTATTGGAATTAATTATGGTGATTTTATGACTGATAAAGTACTTTTAGCATTCAGTGGAGGACTTGACACCTCCGTTTGTGTTAAATTATTAGAAGAAAAATACAATGTAGAAGTTATTACCGCATGTGTAGATGTGGGACAGGGCGAAGAAGAAGTGGAACAAGCAAAAGAAAGTGCAGCTAAAATTGGAGGATTAAAACACTTCAATATAGATGCTAAAGAGGAATTCGCCAACGAATACATCGCACGTGGAATCAAAGCAAATGCCGAATATGAAGGATACCCATTAAGTACTGCTTTTGCAAGACCATTAATTGCTCAAAAACTTGTAGAATTAGCTGAAAAAGAAGGAGCAACCGCAATTGCACATGGTTGTACCGGAAAAGGAAACGACCAATTCAGATTTGAAGCAATTATCCTTGCAATGTCCGATTTGGACATCATTGCACCGATCAGAGAAATGAACTTGACAAGAACTGAAGAAAAGGCATATGCCGAATCAAAAGGAATCGAGTTAACTTATGATAAAATTTACAGTATCGATGAAAACCTCTGGGGAAGAGCAATTGAAGGTGACGTCTTAGAAGACCCTGCAAATGAACCTCCAGAAGACATCTACGAATGGACCGCCTCCTGGGAAGATGCTAAAGATGAACCTGAAAAAGTATCTATTGAATTTGAAGAAGGTGTTCCTGTAGCCATTAACGGTGAAATGATGCCATTGATGGACATCATCATCAAATCAAATGAAATTGCAGGATCCCACGGAATCGGCAGAGTAGACACCATTGAAAACAGAATGATTGGTATTAAAAGTAGGGAAATATATGAAACCCCAGGTGCAAAATTATTGATTGCAGCTCACCAAGCATTAGAAGAACTGGTTTTAACTACTGATGAGTTAAGATTTGCCGAATACATGTCCGGACTCTATGCAGACCTTGTATACAGAGCACTCTGGCAAGAACCTTTAAGAGATGACCTTGACCAAGCAATCGACAATATGCAAGAAAGAGTAAGTGGAGAAGTTGTAATGAAACTGTTCAAAGGTTCAATCCAACCAATATCAAGAAAATCTCCATTCAGCTTACACAGCATAGAACAAATTACATTTGAAGACAAAGAAACTGACCAAAGAGACGTTGAAGGTATGATTAGATACCACGGTCTTCAAGCTGCAAATTATCAAAAACTAAACAGATAGCTTTTATGCTATCATTTTACTTCTTTTTTTGTATCGCTTCAGCGAAATATTCATTGAAAAATCCACGATTATAGTCAAACAACTGTTTAAAGCTGGAATCTATAATATACATCACACAGTAATCGTCACTGTCACGAATTCCCCTACCGTAAGCCTGCATCAGTGCCATTACAGTCTGGTAGTAAAACCATTTGGGATCCAAATCCCTTCTGTATTTTACCTGCTCATTTAATTGAGGATAAGGAACTTTAAATACTATCTGAAACCTGCACAAATCCCCCTTGAAATCAACACCATCTTTAATGGAAGCTCCAATGAGAATTATATTTTCTTTAGATTCTGCAAATTCCTTTAAAGTACGATTTCTATCCTCACCACCGACAAACATGAGATTATACCCCCTTAACTGATCAATAATCCAAAATGCCTGCTCATTACTTGAAGTATGTATTACTCCCTTTTCGTTTTTATGCATATCCAATATCTCTTTAATTTTATTGATGGCCCTTTTATTTTTCCATTTTGGAATTCCACGCCTAAATCCACTCATTCTACCTACAAAATCAACATATATCGGTCTTTTAGCCACATCAAATGGACTTTTTTCATAAATGTAATAAGTTTCATCAGGATTTATGTTATTCCACTCACAAAACTTATCCTTGCTTCCAAGAGTTCCGGTTAAAAATATGCAGATATTTCCCAATTTCAATAGATTTTGAGTATCATCCAAAACAGAATATGGTTTAAATTCAGCTGAAATATCCATAGCATTATTTAAAATGCTGTTTTTATCTGGCAGGTCAATTATTAGCTCTTTATACGACAGCCCCAAAGAAATAGATGCAAATGACTTCATGTCCTGCTCAAGATTTTGCTTTTCAATATAGTCAAAATTAGAATATTTGGAGGGATTGCTTTCAAATTCATCCAAAGTGACCTGAACAGACTTATCGGCATCGCCTTCAATTTTCTTAATTCTTTTTTTACATTCCTTAATCAAATCGTCGCACAATTCAATCCAGTAATCAGGATTTCTTTTCAATTCGTTGATTGATTTTGTACCATACATTAACGGTTCAAAAATATCAATACCGAATTTGGTTGAAATATATTCCCTGTTCAATTCAGATGATGACAACATTAACATTTTACGTTCCAGATTATGTGCCTCATCCAAAATAAGCAATTCACGAGAATCAAGAAGGGGATTTGCTACGCCTGCATAGTATAAATAATCATAATTTGTAATTACATTTTTAGCTTCCACCGCTTTTTTAAATGCCTGATTATACTCACAGTCACTGCATTTCCTTAAATTATATTCCGCCTTAATGCAGAAGTCACAGTTACCCTTATAGTTGCATTTGTAGTTTCCACGACCTTTAATTTCAACAAGCATGTCGCCGAAATCATCAAGATACTGTTCCTGGAGTTGTTTTGTCATTGTAAGGATATATGAATCCTCATACATATTGGCAAGGGTTGTAGCGATTGCAGATTTTCCAATACCAGTTCCTGCTTCAAGAATAATATATTTATACCCCTCACCAATAGCCCAATTGATTTTATTTATAAGCTTGATTTGGCTATTTCTGGGGTAATGTCCTTTAAGCGACCAGTAAACCATCCAATCAAGATTTGAATTAATATTTTCCAATTATATCCCCACAATTTTAATAACAACTTTATAATAATTATTATGTTGAAAAAATATTTAAAAGTTTATCACATACAATTAATCATGTCCAAAATTAACGAGTTACAGGAAATCATCGACTCTTCAGACAACATCGTATTTTTCGGAGGAGCCGGAGTATCAACAGAAAGCGGAATTCCGGATTTCAGATCAGAAAGTGGAATCTTTAAGAGTTTGGAAAAATATGGAGATACCCCAGAAAATTTAATTTCACACAGCTACTATCTGGACCATACCGAAGAATTCTTTGAATATTATAAGGACACCCTCGTCTTTAAGGATGCTGAACCCAATCCCGCTCATTTGAAACTTGCGGAACTTGAAAAAGCAGGAAAAATAAGAGCAGTCATTACTCAAAATATCGACGGACTTCACCAGAAAGCAGGAAGCAAAGAAGTGATGGAGCTTCATGGGTCAATTCACAGAAATTATTGTCAGATTTGCAATAAAGAGTATGACCTGGATTACATTTTAGAAAGTGACTGCATTCCAAGGTGTGAATGCGGAGGAATTGTGAAACCGGATGTCGTATTATACGAAGAACCACTGAATAATGCAGTTTTGAGTTTTGCAATTGACTATATTTCAAATGCAGAAACACTAATCATTGGAGGAACTTCACTTGTCGTATATCCTGCCGCTGGCCTGATTAATTACTTTAACGGGAAAAATCTTGTCCTGATTAATAAAAGTGAAACACCTTATGACAATGATGCAACATTAGTCATTAACGATGCCATTGGCGAAACGCTTTCCCAAATCAAAGTCAAGTGATTCAGGAATCAAGTCAATGCCATCTAAACGATTGTCACATTTATAAACAAGGATTTCCACACCTTCATCGTGAGCCTCATTCAATGTCTGGCTGAATACAGGGTCATTTTCCCAGTTTGGTCTGAAGAAACTGCCAAGAGGATGCTGAATCAGGAAAAACACAACACACCTGTTACCCTGTTTTTTAAGCTTAATCAGTTCCTTTAAGTGTTTTGCTCCTCTTTCTGTCGGAGCATCGGGAAATCTTGCTTCACCATCGACTATTAATGTTACGCCTTTGACTTCAACATAACAGGGTTCTGTTAAAAAACTCATCCCACAACAGTCATCTTCTTCATTAGCCAAGTATATATCAATTCGTGAGTTATCAACTGTTTTTTCTCTTTGATGATGAGAATATCCTGAAAGTTCCTTTATTTTGCCATCTTTGATTGCATCATATACAATACTGTTAGCTTGCTGCGAGTAAAGTGATACCAACTCGCCACGGTTCTCAACGAAATGAAGTGAAAATTTAGTCTTGCGGTTAGGATTATCAGAAGGCATGAGCCAAACTGTAGCTCCCTCAACCAAAAGTTCCTTACAGCGTCCGGTATTTGGAACATGAGCTTTATGCAGAATGCCATCCACTTCCACTTCTGCAATAAACCTGTTCGGACGGTTTTTAAAAATTCCTTTAACGTAATCCATTTTTAATCACATTTCCAATATAGGATACAAGATCTGTTGCTGAAAATCCGTTTCCTTTCACTTTAAATGCCTCATCACCCGCAAGGCCATTGATGAAAACACCCAAACAAGCACTGTCAAAAGTATTTAGGCCCTGTGAGAGCAAGCTTGTAGTTATTCCGGCAAGTGCATCTCCAGTTCCGCCGACAGTCATTCCGGGATTTCCGGATTTATTTATTCTGAATTTGGTTCCAGACAATATCAAATCATACTGGCCCTTAACAATAACGGTTGCATTAATCTGACGGGAAATCTGCTGGAAACAAGTAATATTTTCATCCACTTTTTTAAAGTCATAGGAATCAATATCCAACTTTAAGTCATCAACAACATTGAAAAATGATTTGAACTCAAAAATATGTGGGGTGAGTACAATGTCATCACGATTTTTAATCAATGCCATTTCAACCTGTTTTAAGCTATCGGCATCCAAAACAATTGGTTTTTTAATCTTAGTTACCAGAACATTGAATAATTTAGATGTTTCCTCATCAATTCCGGCACCGGGACCAATCAGTAAAGCATCTACATTTTCAGACAGTTTTATAATTTCATCGGCATGTTCAAGAGATAATTTATCGCCAGGCAGTGCCTTAACAATTAAATCGGGAGATGTTGATTTTATGGCTTGTGCTGCCTTTTCAGGTGAAGCCACATAAACCAAATCGGCACCCGCACCAATCGCAGCCATTCCCGCAATAGCAGGAGCGCCGGAATAATCTTTATTTCCGCCGACTATCAACAAGCGACCATTATTGCCCTTATGAGAATTTACAGGCCTATTTTTAAGTCTTAAAAAGTCACCATAATTAACAAAGTATTCGGCTTCAAATGGAATTCCGATATCTGCAGTTACAAGACCTCCAACAACTTCCTCTTCAGCATTCCTAACTCCCGTTTTGATTTTATGAAAACTGATTGTATAATCCGGAATGACAGCCAAATCATCAACATTGCCTGTTAAAGGATCCATTCCGGAAGGCACATCAACACTTATCTTAATTCCTTTTGAATCATTGATGACTTCAATAGCCCTTCTGACATTTGTTTGAAGTTTACCCTTAATTCCAGTTCCCAAAAGCCCATCGACAATAACAAATTCATTATGTCCTCTTTTGGCAACTTCACAGTCGTTAATGTCAGCCAATGTTTTGAGGTTATATATGTTCAGACGTGACAGACGTGGTTTCATATTTTTCAAGATTTCAAAATTTGTTTTTGCCTCTTCAGAGTGAATATTGTCCTTTAACATGTAAATGTCAACATCATAACCCCTATTCAACAAGTATCTTGCCGCAACAAAACCGTCTCCCCCATTTCCGCCGGAACCTGTAAAAATCACGACTTTAACAGGTTTTGAAAATGTATAAACGGCAATTTTACCTACTTCTTCGGCCAGAGATTTTCCGGCAGACTCCATCAAGCATAATCTAGACAATCCCAAATATTCACAGTTATAATCCGTTACCATCATATCAATGGGTTTCATAATATCCCACACTTTTACTTTATACCACAATATTTTGTATGTAAAACTATCCCAACTTGTGGAAGTTGAGGATTCTTCTTTCACACGCAGAATACTTAAATTAGTATAGGTTACTGCGTGATTCCCCTCTTCCCAAAGGTTCATGCAATTTTACAATGTTAATGTATCGTTACAAAGAAAGTTCTTATTAACTTCCCCTATTCCATTTATTATTTTAGACATTGTTTCTATTTAAAGTTCATCAGATAGCATTGATAAGCAATATCTTTTGTGCAATACACCCAAATTATAGAAGTTAGGCATTTTTGCATTTTTAACAGAGGCACACACCAGTTTAGTGTAACGGAACCAAACCAAAAAATATCTTAAAGTAAAAAGTGAATTTTATAGCAATACTTATATTAAAATAATTAAATAAAATAATATAACTCATATTGAGTTTAATAATTAAACAAAAAAAGGTGAATTAAATGAATATAGGCGACATAATTGGAGATGCATTAGCATACCCATTTCATAATGTTAAAGCTTTAGTTTTATATATAGTTTTAGGAATTATTGCTGCAATTATCGGAGGAACAACAATACTTAGTTTTGTAACTGCAGCAAGTACAAAAGGATTATCCAGTTACGCTCTTGGCGGAGTGGGAATTTTAGGAATTCTCATTTTCATTATATTACTGTTCCTGATTGAAGGATATGCATTGGACATTATAAAATTTGGTATTGAAAGAAGAGCCGACGGTCCGGGAATTGATATTGGAAGACAAGTTTCAAATGCTATCAAATTACTTGCTGTTAATATTGCATACTACCTTATTCCAGCTATTATCATTTTTGTTTTAGGACTTTTCCTCAGAGACTGGATTTTAACCATAATCAGCATAATCCTACTTATCGTATTTGCTTTAGCAAACTTCATGGCCAGATGCAGATTGGCTAAAACCGACAGTTTAAGTGATGCCTTAGCTGTAGGAGAAGCTATCGGAGACATATCCAAAGTTGGTATCGGTAAACTTATTGCAACTGTCATTCTTGTTGTAATCATTGCAATAGTCATTATGATTCTTGTTGGTATTATTGGATCTATAAATGATTTAGTCGGCGACATATTATTCGGTATCGCTTTAGTTTACTTAATATTCTTCTACCACAGAGCTATTGGTTTATTATACTCTAACGTATAATCAAACCCCTCTTTTTTTCTTTTTTTATCTATAAATGCAAGAATGCCCCTATTCTTTAAGTTGAGGATGAATTGCAAAATGAATATTACTCTTGTGATGATGATTGCATCAAAGCATATACTGTTTTTCCAAACAATTTGCCTATACCTTTAAATTAAATTATTTCAAAAATATAAATAATCTCAATTTAAGGAAAAATTACATGAGAAAAATAACATTAAAATTCCTGAAAAAATTAGCAACAAAATACGCGACAAGCGGAGTCCTATTAATTATTGGACTGTTCATTTATGGAATTGTCGGGTCATATATAATAATGGATTTGAATTTAATCGATTCACTTTATTATTCAGTGAGTACAATGGCAACAGTGGGTTATGGAGACTATATCCCAATAACCACCACCCAAAAGATATTTGCAACAACATTAGCTCTTGGAGGCGTTGCACTGCTTGCTTATGTATTTAATATTATCCTAACAAATTTCCAAGAGAGAATGGAAAAATTTTCAAAAGGAGCTATAAAAATGAGAACTATAAAAAATATGGACGATTACTTTATTCTTTGCGGTTATGGAAGAGTGGGAAAAGTAGTTCTTGATGAATTAATGCAAAGAAATCAGAACGTTATTGTAATTGACAAGGACAAAGATGTTTGTGAAAACATTAAGGAAAGCAGCAATGTTGTTGTGATTAATAAAGATGCAGTTGAAAATGATTATATTACAAAATTTGTTAATGAAAAATGCAATAGCGTTATTTTATGTACAGGCAACGATGTAACAAACTTATTTATTGTATTGACAATTCGTGAAAACAACCCGGATGCATGGATTGTTGTACGTGCAAGCAAAGTTGAAAATATTTCAAAACTCAGAAAAGCAGGTGCCGATAAAATCGTATCGCCCGAAATAATGGGAGGCCAAGGTCTTTACTTTGAATCCACAAAGCCACATCTATTGAAAATAACTGTAAAGCACACCACAGATGAAATCTTTAATGAATTTGAAATAATAGCCAAACACGGATGCACCCTGGAAAACATTGAGTATCATCTTCCGGGAATTGAAACTCCACTTATCCGCAAAATCAAAACAATGAGCATGGCAGATGGGATGAAATATCAAAATTATTTGAAAACACATGATGATCAAAAGCAGGCTTTGGACAATTTATACAAAAACACCAACAATATCCATTCCCACTTTATTTCCGGACCGGATAAACACACATTTGATAGATTAACAGAAGAACTGGAAAAAACAGAAGAGATTATCGGAATAAATTTATCCAATGAAGAAATAGCTAAACTGACTAGCAAAAACATCAAAAATTAAAAAAAAGAATAATAGAGTAGAAAACTACTCCTTACGATATATTTTGGTCAACTGTGGCATTTTCAGGTTCGACTTCCTCAGCTTGGGGTTCAGTTGGCTGCGGTTCTACAGGTTTCGGCGGCGCCTTAATAACAATTTTGCTTTTTGCAGAAATCAAATACTTGTTATTGGCCGGACCTATAGCAACAGTATATTTTCCTGCTAATAAATTCTTAGTATTAATCTTTACAAAACCCTTCTCATCTGTTTTTATTTTGAAAACCTTTAAGAAGTTTGATTTGTAAACTTTAACCTTAATTTTAAGATTAGGAATTGCTTTGCCTGTTTTTTTGTTTATGACCCTAACTTTGAAATACTTGGTTTTATTAGCCGTGTTGCTTATAGCAGGAGCTTTTATCTTAGTTGGAGTCTTTATTAGCTTATCAATGTTTCCAAAGTAAAAAGATCCTAAACGCATAGATTTAGGAGACTTAGGAAGCTTATATCCAGGTATGTATTTATTTGCAAACTTAATGTCATCCACATAGGATGCAGAAGATACTCCAACTAACCTTCCATTATCATTTGCAGCATGCACAGTTATTTTAGAAGTTGTTTCAAAGTTTTTAGATGTGGATGCCTTCCAATGGAAAACTACAATTTGTCTTCTATATATTCCATAGTGATCAGTTGCCCCGACTTTGATTGCAACTTTAGCAGGATCTGTTCCAAACTGATGATAATTTCCACGACGATGATATGACTGGAAATTTGGATTAGATAAAAATTCACCAGGTTTTAATTTACCGGTTTTAATGGTTCCCTGCCATATTACTGCAAATCGTCCATCTGGAGCCTTAATGGAAAAGTGTCCAAAGTTAGCCCATATTTTATATCTTTGAATCTTTTTTAAGTTTTCCATTTTGATTTTGTTTGACTTTATCATATCCGCTGCAAGCCTTTCCATGTCACGAATGGAGCTTCCTCCGTCAAGTCCTCCGTTACCCATCATCCAACCGTCAGAAGTAGCTATCAAATGACAGAAATAATCACCAGAATATTTGAAATGTTTAACTGCAGTTCTGCCATACCATTTTTCAGTATTGACCTGAATAAGAGCTGAACCAGTATTATCACGTCTGAAACCGCAAACTGACTCGGATTTACTTACCTGAACATAAAAAGAACAGCAGTCCTCATCTGTTGAAGAATTAACCTTTAAGGTTGCTTTACTTTTAGAATTCTTGTTTGAAATAAATTTCTTATTTTTTGAATCTTCAATTTGAGTATAAACTTTATACAGCCCTATTTTTAAATTTTTATTCAATGTAGCCGTTCCATTTTCGTTAGTTACCCTATAATATTGCCTATATTTTTTTGTTTTATAAGAATATGCTTTAAATAATACTTTAATCCCATTAATTGGAGTATTGGTTACTTTATTATATACATTTGCTGTAAAAAATTTATCAGAGCCTAAATATGTTGAATAATCACTAGTTTTAACGACTACAGGTATTTTTTTAATGTTTATATTGGTGTTTAGAGCTGAATTGGCGTAAACGTCATCCCCTGCAAAATTAATTAAAGCGTTATAAGTACCGGGCTTTAAATTTAACTGCAATTTTACACTGCCGTTAGCATCAGTAGTTTTATTATATGTTTTTCCATTTAAAAATATGGACAAACTCTTATTTTGAATAGGACTATTGCTGTCGTCCTTCAAGTATGAAACCAATACGTTTTTCTCCTTATAATATGAACTAATGTTCATAGATTCTATTTTAGTATTGACCTGCTCACCGTTTTGTGATTGATGTGAATCTTCAACTGAAAAATCATCAGAAACAGAAACCTCATTTTCTAAAATAGCATCAGAATTAAGTGAAATATCAGTTACATTATCAGAAGCATATACTGCACTAAAACTTAATATGAAAAACAAGACTGCGGAAATGATAATTAAATTTCTTTTAAACATCATTTCACCTCCCAATATACCTCCGATTTAAAAAAAATTAAGAGAAGAGAGTGAAAACTCTCTAGAATAAATCGTGTAAGTTCATGATGTAAGAACCTAATTTACCATCGAAATTACCTGCGGAAATTTCAAGTACTCCGTCAACAGCACAAGCTGCTTGGATACCTGCTTTCATAGCTGCTTTTACAGATTCTTCATCAATACCATCAATAACAATTTCAAATACACCGTCAGCATCTTCCCTGATATCTGAATCTACTTCATCTTTTAATGTTACACACATTTTTTCGTTAGTAGATGCAGGCAAGAATGAATATTTGTTGGATCCTACTTTGGAACCGGATGCAACCATACCGCCAGGGAATGGAGTGATAACGCCTTCAACATTTGCAATTGCTGCAACAGCTAATTGAGCTGCTTTTACACCAGTCATTTGGTCTTTTGCTAAAATGAAGAAGTTTCCTCCAGCTACACCATCTTTGAATCCGAATGTTGATTCAACTAAGAAGTCACCGGACATGATTGGAATGGAGTGTACGGTTTTTCCAGCGATTTCAAGGTCTTTTTCAAATCCGTCACCGAAGTATTTGAGTTTGAAACCTGTTTTTAAGACATCTTCTGATTCGAGTAAGTTGAATGCTGCTGCAGTAGGAGCAGTTAAAATACACATACCAATTCTTTCCATTAATTCATTATCAAGTGCTTTTTTACCAGCGTGACAAATCATGATTGCGTAACCTGGTCTTCCGTCAGGAGTTTCATCAGCTGGTACAAAACAATCAATACCTGCTTCTGCAGGACATCCGATAACAGAAGTTCCGTAACCGGTTGCTTCGGTTGCTGCGATTTTTGCTAATTCTTGAGTTGCTGCGGTAACTAAAATTCTAGTTACTTTAATTCCAAAACCTTCTGCATAGGTATTTTTAATATCTACATCATTAATTTGCATATTTTCACCATAATTTTTACAAAAAATTAATTTTTTGTGATAATAAAATTTATGATTATAAATTAAAATAAAGTTTTCTATTTGATTCAAAATTGTTTGAAACATGTGAACTAACATTAACGCTCAGGTATTGAAAAATCAGTCAAAACAAAACTGCAGCATATATATCGCCATGGAAAAACCAAATCAGAAATTAAAAGACTCGACGTTAATGTAAACAACGCACAATTAAAACAAAGGAAAATATAAAAAATAGATAATTTTAATCTGCATTATCCTCTTCAGCAATTTCTTCTATTTCATCTGAAGACTTGGATGAAATCTTATCTAAAGCTGCAGATCCATAGTAAGGCATTATAACCAAACCGATTATAGTAGTCATCCAAAATGAAATCAGCCTTTCAATAACAGTTGCTGCCGCACTTACTGAAGCAGGAATCCCTGCAGCTGAATAAAATACAATCATCAACCCGTCAATAGCGCCAAGGCCTCCCGGAAGAAGAGGAATCATACCCACCAGACAGGCTACAATAAATACTTCCCCAATGATTATCGGATTTACATTTGTTCCAAAAGCTGAAAATACCAAATAAACCCTGAAAATTTCAAAAATCCAAATTACAAAGGACAATGTAAGGGTATAAGCTAAACCTTTCTTATTTGACATTAACATCTTCATTGTCTGTTGGAAACCTTTAATGGAATCATGAATTTGATTTTCAAGCTCTTCGGAATTTTTCTTGTAAAATCTTCTGACGAGTCCTATAATCCATCCGTCAACTTTTAGTCCAAAGTTTGGATTAATGCACATATAAATAAGAATTATCAATACTGCAACAATTGCAATAACCGCCAGAACCATTACAATAATGAGCCATAAATCAAAATTGAAAAAAAGCGCCATTGATGCAATTGTAATCGCAGCCAGCACAACAAAAGGAAATGTATCCAAAGCCCTGTCCGCAACAACAGTCGCAAAGGAATCTTCAAAACGATAGTTTTCATCGGATTGAGATAACAGATATGCCCTTACAGGCTCTCCGCCACCACGTCCTGATGGAGTGATGTTATTGACGGCAAGACTTACCAAAACCATTGGGAGCAATTTTACAATACCTGCATCCATATCTGCCAGTTTATTAAGGATTTGCCAACGCAAAGTATATAAAAAATAAGTAAAGACCTGAGTTACAATAGCTAGAGCTATAATCCACATATTAGCCATTTTTAAAGCATCAATTACCTGGTCGATTCCTACAAACCACAGCATTATCAGCAAAATAATGACGCTGATTCCCAATAGTAAAATTGTCTTACGGTCCATAATATCAACTGTTATATTAAGTATTAATTACTAATTACTTATAAATTTATATAGAATTTTATTCAAATTAATACAATAATGAGGTATATAACAAAATCGGATTTAGTAGTTGTTGCATTGAATTCTGGAAATTTAATGATTGGAATCGGTGCAATGTGTTTGGTACCGCTGATTTTCGATTTAGTTTATTTTGAGTTTGATATAATTAGTTTCGTTATACCTGCAGCAATTTCAATATTATTGGGACTATTTTTTAGAGTATACCTCAAAAACCATGAAAATAAAAAAATACGCCTTAAACATGGTATGATTCTATCGTCGTTTGCATGGTTATGGGCGAGCATAATAGGAGGAGTTGTTTTCATGCTTGCAACAAATATGGCTCCTATCGATGCTGTTTTTGAAAGCATGTCCGCTTTGACTGGAAATGGAATGACCCTATACCCTGATGTTGAAATATTGCCACACAGCGTCCTGTTCTTCAGAGCATTGGAACAATGGGTTGGAGGATTGGGAGTGGTTGTTATGATTATAAGCGTTCTGGCAAAGCCAGGATCAGTTTCATCAAAACTATACCAGTCAGAAGCACGTGACGAACGTATCAAACCAAGTATTAAAACAACCCTTGAAAAAACATTGATAATCTACGGAATATATACCCTTGGAGGAATTATTTTATATCTCCTTGCAGGAATGCCACTATTTGATTCCATCTGCAGCACCCTTTCAATTGTCTCAACAGGCGGAATGAGCATTAAGAATGCAAATATGGGATACTATCATGACGATCTTATCTATTTCATATCAATTATCCTGATGATTTTAGGTGCAACAAGCTTTTTGGTTCACTACAAAGTTATTAAAACAAGAGGAAAATCATTAATCGAAGATTTACAATTTAAAATCATAATTACTGTTGTTGCAGTTGTCACAGTGCTGCTTTATTTTGTTTCAAATATTGTTCCAATGGATCTGCTGTTTACAGTTGTTTCTGCAATTACAACAACCGGAGCAAGCGTTGCAAGCCCAACTGCAATGGGAAACTGGCCTTCATTTGTAAACATATGTCTGATGTGTCTGATGCTGACCGGAGGATCAAACGGGTCTACAGTAGGTGCAATCAAGCTTGTAAGAATGATTACCTTCTTTAAAGGAATATACAGACATGTTCGTGAGATAATGTCTCCTGAAGGAAGGGTTGTTCCCATCAAACTGCATGGACGCAGAATACCTGAAAAAGCAATATCACAAGCGGGAAACTTTATAACATTATATATGATGTTCATAATGTTTACATGGGCATTATTCTGCTTATACGGCTACGATCCGTTCAAAAGTTTATTTGCTGCAATGTCCCTGCAGGGAAATAACGGTTTGGAGCTTGGAATAATCACCCCATCACTTGACCCCGTGCTTAAGATTGTCAGCATGTTCGACATGTGGACCGGAAGACTGGAAATATATCCGGTATTGATCACACTTCGTGCATTTTTCGAAATTTTTAAAAGATAGATTTATAATATCTAAAATTAAATATTGATTATCAAATGTTAAAGAGGCGATTTGATGTATGCAATTATTATGGGAGGAGGTCGTGTCGGACTTGCTCTTGCAAATTTATTAATTGATAATGGATTTGACATAACTTTAATCGAAAGTAATGAATCATTATGCACTGAAGTAGCAGGAGAACTTGATGCACTTGTTATAAACGGTAACGGTACCAATTCAAAATTACTTGAAGAATCAAATATTGAAGATGCCGACTATTTTATAGCAACAACAGGTAACGATGAGGCAAACTTACTTTCATGTATTCTAGTAAGGAAATTCAATGTAGAAACCATCATTGCGCGTGTAAGTAATCCTGACCACGAAGAAGCATTTAAGGAAGTGGGTATTGACCGTGTAATCAGCCCTGAAATAAGTGCCGCCAGAGATTTGGCCCAATTCGTTACAAACCCGAGAGTATCAAAATTAACAACCTTGGGCGAAGGAGATGCTGAAATCATTGAAATGACAATAACAAATGACAAGGTTGTCGGAAAACGATTTAAAGAGATATCTCCCGCTAAGGATTTCATTATTATTGCCACATATCAAAATGGAAAATTAGTGATTCCTCAGCCGGACAATACCATTACAAGGGGAGAAAAAGTATCTATCCTTGTTAAAAGAGGAACCTTGAAAAAAGTATCCAAAAAGTTAGAAAAATAAAAACTATAACATGGAATAAGACAATCTAATATGATCTTTTCCATTTTTTTCTACTATCGGACCATGTCCAGGATAGATATTCTTAACATCAAGCTCCATTAATTTTTCAACACTATTTTTCATGTCCTGATAGTCACCGCCGATATCCATTCTGCCAACTCCACCTCCGGCAAATATGGTATCTCCACTAATCAGGTTTTCACCATCCCAAAGACATATTCCGCCTTTAGTGTGGCCAGGAGTATGAATAACTTTGAAATCAGCTATCTCATCACCGTCTTCAAGTTCAATATCGACTCTGGAATTATCAGCACCTTCAAAAGCAGACATGGAAGTGCCCAATGTATCTTCATTTTTCATGGAAAGGGCATCGAACCTGTGAACCGCAATTTTAGCATCTGGGAAAAAGTAATTTCCACCGATATGGTCAAAATGACAGTGCGTATTGACCACCAGTTCAATATCTTCCGGTTCAACATCATTTTCACGAAGTTTGGAAAACAGATAATCCTTATTGTGTCCTGCACCGGTATCCACTAAAATATTCTTATTGATTAAAAAGCAATTTGAATCATAATTAAATCCTATAATAAAAACAATGTCTGACATGAAAAATAATATAATTTGAAAGTAATTAAAAGTTTTGAAAAAAAGTTTTATATGAAAATGGGGTCATAGGGATTTGAACCCCAATCCGGGGATTTCTCTTGTCTCAGTACTCCAATTGATCATCACAACGGATACTGTTCAGTTACGCGTATATTTCTTCAAAGACAACTGGAGTCCCCGATGCTGCCAGGTTACACCATAACCCCACATATAACATACAATAATAAATATATTTTAATAATATATAAAGATTACCATTTACTCAAATTTCATTTGCTTGTCAATACCTGCGATTTCATCTATTTCCAAACCTTTTTCCAGCGCATAATCCTTTTCAACTTTATAATTACCGTTTCTTGTTCTAGGAGTATTTTCAGGTTCTAAAAAAAGCCATTTAGTGTATTTAAACCTGACTCCGATATACGGCTTGGCGCCAAATATTTTAGAAAATTCGCATAATGCTGAAATTTGGGGCTCATCTATATAAACTTTATCTTTAGTAGTTGTTTTAACTTCAATGGCCAAATACAACTTACCATTTCCAGCCACAACATCGGGAAGCGGATTTTTAGTAGCTCCACCTGAAGCTGGAGCTCTCATTGCTGCAAAATTTCTTTCCCAAAGTTTATGTACCAAATCCCTTTCTTCAGCAGATCCCTTCTTAGCCATAATAACACTCAATATCTAAAAAATTTTTTTCCTATTAATAATTTTTATCTAATAGTATATAAAAAACAAGCAAGAGCATTTGATGAGTAATATTTTAAAAAAAATAGTTTTATAAATGGGGCCGGGGCCGAGATTCGAACCCGAGTCCCAGGATCCACAGTCCTGGAGGATGACCGCCTACCCTACCCCGGCAGAAATACAAATAATTAAAAATATGTTAAAATGCGGGAGCAGGGATTCGAACCCTGGAAGACCTGTGTCAACAGGTCCTAAGCCTGTCCCCTTTGGCCTCTCGGGCACCCCCGCTTGTGAAAAAAACAAAGGATACATAGAAACCATGAAAAATCTTAACAAATTTTTAAAATGCTCCGGCCGGGATTCGAACCCGAGTCTTCGGCTCGAAAGGCCGAAATGATTGGCCGGACTACACCACCGGAGCATACATATACAAATAAAGTTTAATTAACATGGGCCCAATGGGCTTCGAACCCATGACCTTCCGGTTATGAGCCGGACGCTCTACCTGGCTAAGCTATGGGCCCTTAAAGCGCCATCGACAGGGCTCGAACCTGTGACCAATCGGTTAACAGCCGAACGCTCTACCTACTGAGCTACGATGGCATGAGACACCCATCTAACTTAACCAAATAAAACCCATGTTTAAAAATCAAAAGACTTTAAACAGTAATAATAATTATTATTTTGATAGTATATAAAGCTTTTGGTTTTTAGTAACTTTATCCAAAAAAATGAATAAATGCTATAAATTAAATTATACGAACTAATATATAAACTTTAAGAAACTTATATACAAACATGGATTCCAACATATTTGACCTTATTAAAAAAGCTAATGAAATTACTTTAAAAAACCATGGAAACTTAATTACCCTTGAAAGGGCCGTATTTTTATCCTGGTGGTGCGATAAGGGAGACTGTGCATTTTGTTACATGTCCACTCAAAAAGATAAAATCAAAGATCCTAAAAAAGCCAGACGAAACATCAGCAACATTTATGCAGAAGCTGAAATGTGCAAACGTCTTGACTGGAATATCGAATTTCTATCAGGAGGATACGAGTCATTCACAACACAGGAAATTAAGACAATAGCCACAACAATAAAGGACATTACCGGCGATGGAGTTTGGTTAAATACTGGAATTACAGATGAATTAGGCGAATACGGATCTGAAATAAAAGGAATTACAGGTGCCGTTGAGGTTGCAAATCCTGAAATCCACAATAGGGTCTGTCCATCAAAAAAATTAAGTGACATAAGCAACATGCTGGATGTTGCAGGAGATTTGGGATTCAAAAAAGCAATAACAATAATTTTGGGTCTTGGCGAAACACTGGAAGATACTGACTATATCATAGATTACATCAAAGACCATAAAATTGACAGAGTCATTTTCTATTCATTAAATCCCCACAAAGAAACAATTTATGCAAACTCATCACAGCCAGCTTCACTTTATTATGCCCAAGTCGTAGCCAGAGTAAGATTGGAGTTTCCGGAAATTGAAATCATTTGCGGAACTTGGATTGATAACCTGGCAAATATAGGAATATTGATTTTAAGCGGAGCCAATGGAATAACAAAATTCCCCCTATTTAAAATGTTTGGAACCAAATATGGAAAAAGAGTTGAAGAAGAGGTCAAATGGGCAGGGCGTGAACTAAAAGGAACATTCACTGACAAAAACATGTTAGGACCTCAAGAAAGTGAAGTTTCACCCGAATTGAATAAATTTATTA
The DNA here is from genome assembly GCA_900318035.1 of uncultured Methanobrevibacter sp. Taxonomy (GTDB): domain Archaea; phylum Methanobacteriota; class Methanobacteria; order Methanobacteriales; family Methanobacteriaceae; genus Methanocatella. The sequence continues at coordinate 12,884 of ONJC01000024.1, read as the reverse complement.
AAAGATATGTGAAGGAATCTTTAAAAAATAAATACTAATTTTTTTGCAAAAACACCCCAATTTCAAAAATCTTTATAAATCCCATTAAACAAATACTATTATAATATAAAAATTAGCGATTTGGAGGAATTATTATTAGCGATGTCGATATGATGTGTGGACTTGAAATCCACGTACAACTAGAAACAAAATCAAAATTATTCTGTGATTGTCCTACAAACTATCAGGACGCACCTGCAAACTCAAATATCTGTCCGGTTTGTTTAAACCAACCAGGTGCAAAACCACATCCAACCAATGAGCAAGCATTGGAAAATGCTTTGATGATTGCTTTAATGCTCAACTGTGATATAGATCAAGACGTTACTTACTTTATGAGAAAACATTATGATTATCCGGATTTACCATCAGGTTATCAAAGAACTTCAGTACCTATTGGAATAAATGGAGAATTGAACGGAATTAGAATAAGAGAAATACACGTTGAAGAAGACCCAGGTCAATACAAACCAAACCAGGGTATTGTTAACTTCAATCGTTCCGGAATTCCATTAGTGGAAATTGTTACTGAACCTGATATCAAATCCCCAAAAGAAGCTAGAACCTTCTTAAAAGAATTAATTCGTGTTTTACAATACAGCGGTGCAGCACGTGGCGAAGGTACAATGAGAGCTGACGTAAACATTTCAATCAACGGCGGAAACAGAGTGGAAATGAAAAACATCAACTCCATTACCAATGCATATAAAGCTTTAAAATATGAACTCTTCAGACAATCCAAACTTGTGGAAAGAGGAGGAACTGTAGTGCAGGAAACTCGTGCATTTAAAGGCGGTTCAACCAAACCTATGAGGTTGAAAGAAGATGCTGACGATTACAGATTCATAACCGACCCTGACTTGCCACCAATGCAAATTGCTGATGAAACCATTGAAAAGGTTTTAAATATAATGCCTGAAGCACCACACAATAAAGTAAAAAGATTTACAGAAGATTACGGACTTGATGATGAAACCGCTAAAGTATTAACTTCCGAAATTGATTTGGCTGTAGCTTATGAAGAAGTAGTAAAAGAAGTTGATCCGAAATATGCTGCACAATGGATGAGAGATGAACTCAAAAGAGTTTTAACATACAATAAATTAGATTATGCAGATAGTGGAATTTCACCGGAAAGCATCATTGAATTATTAAATATGCTTCAATCCAAAGAAATTACTGTTAAAGCAGGGCAAAGAATAGTTGAACAAATGCCAAACAATGAAAAATCACCTAAAGCTATTGCTGAAGAATTAGGATTGCTTGGTGTTGTAAAAGATGATGAAGTAAAAGCTGCAGTAAAACAAGCAATTGAAGAAAATCCTAAGGCCGTTAATGATTATTTAGCTGGACAAAAAGCTTCACTTAATTTCTTAGTAGGACAAGTAATGAGAATAACACGTGGAAAAGCAGACCCTGGTGAAACTGTTAAACTTTTAAAAGAAAGCATTGAATAGGTGAAACCATGGGAAGAAATAAATCTTTTGTTAAAGATTACATGACAAAAAATGTTATTAGTGTTTCACCAGACACTAAAACAAATGAGGTCATCAATTTAATGAGAGAAAGTCATCACAACAGTTATCCCGTAGTTAAAGAGGGCAAGTTAGTTGGAATGATAACTGCTTTCGACCTTGTCGCTAAGAAACACTGCGAATTTGTTGAAGGAATAATGACTAAAAAATTGGTCGTGGCCAATCAAGACTTATCAATTAATGATGCATCCAGAGTGATGTTTAGACGTGGAATATCCAGAATGCCTGTTATTAATGAAAACGGAGAACTTGTTGGAATTATCACAAATACTGATATGGTACGATCCCATATCGAAAGGTCAACTCCAAATAAAGTGGAATACTTCAAAAAAACATTGGAACAGTTATACGGAATTCACACTACCTTAAAACACATTCCTGTTGAAACCAAAAAATTGAGACCAACACAGGACAGAGTCTATGCCGATGAACTTGAAGGCAGAGCATACGAGCTTGAAAAAGGATTAGCTGAACCTGCAATTGTGGTAAAAACCGGGGACAGATGGATTTTGGTTGACGGACACCACAGGGCAGTTGCTTCATCACAAAGAGGATATGAAACTGTTGACTCATATGTTATAGATTTAGGTCAGGACATCAAATTAGGAATGGAAAAAACAGCAGATAAAGCTGGAATTAAAACTTTTGATGATATTGAAATCATTGATGACGATAAACATCCATTAATTGCAATTACCGAAAGCATGCAGGATCAAGAATCAAAAGGTGATGAATAATGACAGACGATAAGATTATCAGAGAGGTTTATGAAGTCTTGGAATCAAGACGCGATAATCCTATTGATTCCTATACATCAAACATCATGAAAGACAGCGATAAAAAAGCTGAAGACAAAATTCTTGAAAAAATCGCTGAAGAAGCCGGAGAGGTTCTAATAGCTTCCAAAAATGATGAAAACTTAGTATATGAATCTGTTGATTTAATCTTTCATACATTATTGCTATTGGTCTACAAAGGCGTAGAGCTTGATGAAGTTTTTGATGAGTTCAAAAGAAGAAGGAAATAAATAAAATTAAATATTTAGTGATTCACTATGTTCGACACTTTCGCGGAGAAAAAATTTTTATTAAAACAACTGGTTAAAAAGAATTTAACCTCAAAATACAAGGATTCAGTACTTGGTATTTTGTGGAGTTTCTTCAATCCACTTTTAATCATGATTGTTTTTACTGCGATATTTTCAATGCTGTTCGGAAGAAACATTGACAATTATCCGGTATACTTCCTATCCGGAAGATTATTATATGATTTCTTTAGTTCCGGATCAAAAGGAGCTATGAATTCAATTAAAAAGAATTCAGGAATCCTGAAAAAGATTTATGTGCCGAAATATATGTTTGCAGTTAGTGCTGTATGTTATGAATTTGTCAACTTTTTAATTTCATTCGCAATTCTATTTGGAGTTATGATAGTTACTGGTGCCGAATTCCATCCAACACTGATATTATCATTAATACCTATCGGATTGCTATTCATGCTTGTATTTGGCCTTGGATTAATATTAGCAGTGTGCAACACATACTTTTCAGATATCGGATATCTCTACAATGTATTTACACTCATTCTGATGTATGCTTCAGCATTGTTCTATCCAATCGAAGTTGTGCCTGTAAGAGTGCAGATATTATTTACATTAAATCCTGTCTATACTGCAATTTCAACATTCAGGGAATGCGTTTACGGAGTAGTGCCTGATTTCCTTTCACTGGCATATCTTGGAGTGTTTGCAGTTACAGTACTGATTATCGGAATTATCCTATTTAGAATGTACGAGAAGAAATTATCATTAGAATTATAGTTAAGGTTTTATCATGAACTTATTTAAAAATAAAAACAATTCAAAAAACAGAAATTATATGGAAGATGAAGATGGTAGAGAAATTGCTATCAGTGTAGAACATCTGACCATGGAATTTAAGGTTTCAAAGGATAAAATCGATACTTTAAAAGAATATATTATCAGAACTCTTAAAAGAAATAAAGTTGCACCTAAAAAAGTTAGAATCCTGGATGACATATCATTTAAAGTGTACAAAGGCGAAAGGTTGGGCGTTTTAGGATTTAACGGTGCAGGAAAAAGTACTTTATTAAAAATTATTTCCGGAATTTACGAACCGACAGAAGGAGAAATTAAAATAAACGGTAAAATTGCACCATTACTTGCATTATCTGCCGGTTTTGATAAAAATTATAGTGGAAAAAATAATATTTATCTTAATGGAGCTTTTCTAAGCATGACAGAAGATTACATTGACGAACACTTCGATGAAATCGTCGAATTTTCTGAGCTTGGGGAATCCATTAATTATCCTGTTAAAAACTACTCCTCAGGTATGAAATCAAAATTAGGTTTTTCAATAGCTACTACAATCAAACCTGACATACTCATCATTGATGAAATTCTTGGTGTTGGAGACATTAAATTCAAGAAAAAAAGTAATGAAAAAATAAAATCAATGATGGAAGAAGGAGTTAGTGTACTTTTAGTTACCCATTCATTAAAACAAATCAAAGAAATCTGTGATAGATGCATTTGGATCGAAAACGGAAAATTATTAATGGAAGGTGAAACTAAAAAAGTAGTCAAAGCATATAAGAAAAATGCTAATAAGGATAAAAAGAAATCTAAAAAGAAGAAAAAGTCTAAAGACAAATCAGATGATGATAAAAAATCTGATGATAAAAAATCTAAAGACAAAAAAACAGAAGACAAAAAATCTGAAGATAAAAAATCTAAAGACAAAAAAACAGAAGACAAAAAATCTGAAGATAAAAAATCTAAAGACAAAAAAACAGAAGACAAAAAATCTGATGATGAAAAGAATTAATCTTAAGATAAATACTAATTGCAGGTTATAAAATGGATAAAAGATGGATAATAATTATCATAATATTAATTGTAGGATTTAGCTCATTATATTTCATCGTTAATGACTCCATGAGATTGGGAAAGGCAATTGATACAATTGATAATGTAATTATAACTTTACCAACTGATTTTAAAATAGGGGAAAAAACCCCAACATCTGCTGAACTAATGGATAGGGATGCTGATAAAAAAATTAAAATAGAATTGATTAAGCAAAAAAACAAAGCAAGTGTATTAATGAAAAATAAGACAAAAACGTTAAAATCAGAAGGTGATGTGGCAGATGTGAAAAATTATACACAAAAAATATCTAATATTACAACATACTCAATTAGTTATAAAAATGTGACTACAGAAACTCCTGTAAATTATAGTATGAATTTCATCAATAAATTAAATAAAACGTTTATTATTACCACATGCGATTATGATAATGATACTGCCCAATTAAAAGATTTGACATATGTAATTGATACAATAAGACTCGATTATAAAATAAAAGAAAAATAGTGGTGGTTTAATGGATGATTCTTCTGAAAGAATCAATGTTAAAGAATTATCTAATAAATTTTTCATTGACATTTTTGAAATTACTAACGATGAGCTCTACATTTTAGGAAGTATTAAAACCAGAAATGCCGATGAAAACATTGAAGTTAAAATAAACCATTCTAAAATTAATGTAAACAAATTATATTTTCATGAAAAAGAGTATCTCAAAGAAAACAATATTAACAGCCACTATATTGAATTCAGATTTCCAATATCTGAAAATGAAACATACGATATCGAATTTGAAAGCGAAAATTCGGAAAAATTCGATATTGCCTTTTCAAAACATTGTAATTTTTCAAGAGTTGTTGGATATTCAATGACTAAAAAATATATAAGCATTATCCATGGCAATACCATAACCATCCAAAAGAAAACAACTACAAAATGGCTAAAACAGGAAGCCAAAGCTATTTTTAATATGCTAAAAGGAAAAAATAGACAAACACTAATAGTAATACCTTTTAGAATAGCTTACCTTTTAGGATATCCCTTCCTAAAAAACAAAAGAATCTGGTTTTATATGGACCGTCCAGACATAGCAGATGACAATGGAATGCATTTATTCAAATATGCCGTTAAACAGGATCCTGAAATCAAAAAATATTTTATCATAAACAAAAACAGTCGGGATTATCCTGAAATGAAAAAAATTGGAAATGTTTTACCATTTCAATCATTAAAGCACAGATATTTAACATTATTTGCAGAAAATATTATTGCATCCCACCCGGAAAATTCGGTCATCTATCCATTTTGGAAAAGTTTTCCATATTATGCGGGCATTTTAAAATCAAAAACTACCTTTTTGCAACATGGGATTATTAAGGATGACATTTCCACTTGGTTAAATAAATCGGAAATGAATTTATCCATGTTTGTAACAAGTGCAAGTAAAGAATATGAATCTGTTTTTAAACATAAATACAACTACGATGAAAATGTCGTTAAATTGACAGGGATGCCTAGATTTGACAACCTAAAAAATGAAAAAGATAAAAAGCAGATATTGATAATGCCTTCCTGGAGAAACTATCTAAAAGACAAACCTCCTGAAGAGATTATTCAAAGCGGATTATTCAAAAGATTTAATTCACTTCTAAATAACGACAAACTGATTAAAATAGCTAAGGAAAATGATTATGAAATAATATTCAGACCACATTTCCACATTTATAAATTCATTGACCTGTTTGAAATAAATGATTATGTCAAAATCGAACCTCAAGAAACAAAATATCAGCAGTTATTCAATAACGGGTCATTATTGATTACCGATTTCTCTTCAGTTGTTTTTGATTTTGCATATCTTAAAAAACCAGTGATTTATTACCAATACTGTAACGATTATCACTTTGATGTTGAAAACGCATATTTCAATTACGAGACCATGGGTTTTGGAGAAGTCTGTAGAAGTGAAGATGAACTGATTGATTTAATAGAGGATTACATGAAAAATGACTGTAAAATGAAAGATAAATACCTCAGACGTGTTGATGAATTCTATCTTTACACAGATAAAAACAATTGTAAAAGAGTGCACGAAACCATCAAAAAGATTCCGCCGAGATCTTAAATTCCATGCTGCACATTTACTTCCCGATAATTCCGTCCCCAACTCTTTTTTAAACTTAAGGATTTATAAATCAATTAATCACTATTTACAATAGTTAATGCAAAAACACCTGCTCCAAATCCATTGTCAATGTTAACAACAGCTATTCCAGGTGCACATGACTGAAGCATTGCATCAAGGGCCACCCTTCCGCCTTCACCGACACCATATCCTACTGAAGTCGGAACCCCAATGACCGGAACATCAACAAGACCTGCAACAACTGAAGGAAGAGCACCTTCCATGCCTGCACATACGATAAATACTCTAACGCCTTCCTTAACCATATGGGCAATTTGCGGAAACAGCCTGTGGATACCTGCAACCCCTATATCATAAGAAGTGATGGCTTCACAGCCCCCTTCCTCCACAATGACGCGAGCTTCCTCTGCGATATTGATGTCGGATGTTCCTGCAGTAATTATTCCTATTTTTGCAATTTTTTCCTGTTGTTTACGTTCTTTTCTAATGACCAATATTTGAGCTCGCCTGTTATAATCAAAAATAAATGAATCCTTACCCAAATCATCTAAAATTTTTTCATGACGCTCAAAGGATAATTTGGTAATGATTAAATCATCATCATTGTTTTCAAGGTATTTTTTAATTATCAGCAGCAAATCCTCATAATCCTTGCTGGGTGAAAAAATAGCTTCGGGAAAACCTGTCCTCTCGCTACGTTTAATATCAAACTTAGCAATTTCATCGAATTCCAAAATACTTTCAGACTTCAGAATGTTTTCCGCTTCACCAATAGTGAGTTCACCTTTGACCAATCTTTCAAGAGTATCCTTCATAATATAATATTAAGATAAAATTTTATATAAAATTTAACTTAAATAATATATTTATGAAAGCCCGAAAGATTTTAACACAAGGAATAGTCCAAGGCGTAGGATTCAGACCGTACATATACAGACTTGCAACTGATTTGAATCTTAATGGTTATGTCAGAAACCTTGGAAATGTTGTTGAAATCATAATTGAGGGTGAAAATGCAGATTTATTTATTGAAAGATTACCCCGTGAATTGCCGCCGATAGCCAAGATAGATTCGATTATTGTAGAAGAGATCAGCAAAAACAATTATGCTGATTTTAAAATCCTTGAAAGTGGAGATTCCTATTCAGGAGTTAGTGTTATCCCTCCGGACATCGCAATTTGCGATAAATGTTTAGAGGAAATAAGAAATCCCAAAGACAGACGCTTTAAATATCCATTTAATGCATGCACCGACTGCGGACCAAGGTTTACAGTGATTGAAAGTGTCCCATATGACAGAATCAGAACATCAATGGATGAATTTCCACTGTGTGATGACTGTCTAATCGAGTATAGGGAACCGTTAAACAGACGTTATCATGGAGAAGCCATATGCTGCGGGGACTGCGGACCCCAAATGGCAATATATGAAGGTCAAAACAAAATTGACACAAACAATCCCATAGGATTAGGCGCTGAAAAGCTGAAAGAGGGAAAAATACTGGCCATCAAGGGAATCGGAGGAACCCATCTGGTTGTTGATGCATATAACGATGAAGCAATTAAAGAGTTAAGGAACCGTTTGAACCGTCCGAATCAGGCATTTGCAGTAATGGCCAAGGATTTGAAGTCCGTTCAAAATTATGCCGAATTGTCCGAAAAGGAAATAGAAACAATCACTTCAAACAAAAGGCCAATCGTTATTCTAAAGAAAAACGACAGTTATCCATTTCCTGACAGCTTATCTCCAGGACTGCACAACATTGGAGTGATGCTTCCATACTCTCCAATGCATTATTTGCTTTTTGATGAAGGAGATATCGATACATATGTAATGACATCCGCAAATATTCCCGGAGAACCGATGATGATTAAAAATGAAGAAATCATTGGCGGAGTTAATGATTATTCATTAGTTCACAATCGTAAAATCCTAAATAGGTGTGATGACTCAGTAATTAGATTTAGAAATAATGAACTGTCATTCATCAGAAGATCAAGAGGTTACACTCCCGAACCATATACCATAAATTATGAAGTTAATGACTCCAAGGTCATTGCATTAGGCCCGGAACTTGACGTGACATTTTCCATTGCAAAGGACAACATCGCATATCCTTCACAGCATATCGGAAATACAAATAAACCCAAAACATTGACATTTTTAAAGCAAGCTCTGGAAAATATGCAGAGAATAACAAAAATTAATGAATTTGACGTTATTGCCTGCGATATGCATCCCCACTTCTTTACAACAAGAATGGCTTATGAACTTGCTGAAAAATATGATGCAAAAGTTCTGCCTGTTCAACACCACCATGCTCATTCCGTTGCCCTCGCCAACGACCACGGGCTTGAGGAAATGATTGTTATTGCTGCAGATGGGGTCGGATACGGAAGTGATGGCACCAGCTGGGGAGGAGAGATACTCTACACCAACATCAACAGTTTTGACAGGCTGGCCCATCTTCAAAGCCAGTTAATGCCCGGTGGAGATATGGCGACAAAATATCCTGCAAGAATGCTTGCAAGCATTTTAAATGATGAGAAGCTAATCCGAAATTATTCAAAATACTTCAAATATGGGGAAACTGAAATTAAAAATATCTTTAAACAGCTGGCTTCAGGAATCAATGTGGGCAAGACCACCAGTACCGGAAGGGTCCTTGATTCAATGGCTGTTGCACTTGAAGTTGCACATGTGCGAACCTATGAAGGAGAATGTTCCATGAAACTTGAATCCTGCGCATATTACGCCACCAACGATTTGGAAATTCCATTCATCATCGAAGACAATACATTAAACACTACTGAAATATTAAAAGAAGTTGTTAAATTATATCAAAATGGTGAAAAAAAGGCAGACGTTGCCCGTGCAGGCCAAAATGCCGTTGCAAAAGGTCTTGCAGAACTTGCAATCAGAGCCGCTGACAAAAAAAGCATTGAAGAAATTGGCGCCACAGGAGGAGTGTTCTACAATGAGGCCATTACCGACACAGTCAAAAATCATATAATTGACAACGGTTATGAATTCATACAGCACACAAATACCTGTGCGGGGGATGGTTCAGTTTCTCTGGGACAGGCGATAATAGCTAAAAAAATATAAGGAAAGGTTTATAACTAAACCTTTAAATTAATGACCACGAAATACTAAATTATCTGCGTCTTAATGTTCTCTCAAGAATATATTCTGCTCTTTCCTTAAGATTGCCGTATAACCTTATTTGGTTTTTTAACTCGTCAATAGCTTCAAGCTGACCGGCATCAATTCTTTTTTCAATGTCTAAAAGTTTTGACCATTCGTCACCTGAAGGAAGCTGAAGAGTATTGAGCATATCCTCTGAAAGGTTAACATCAAATGTATTTTTATTGATTGTGATGTGGATATTGACCTCATGCTGCAAATCATAATATTTACGAGGACGACCCCTTAAGATTTTTTTATATGAAGAGTTCAAAATACCTATATCTTCCATAGCGCGCAAGTGCTCTATGATAGCCTTCTGACCAATGTCCAACTCATTTGAGATTTCACTGACAAACATCGGCTCCTCTCTCAAAAGGTTAATGATATCTCTTCTAGTCTTACAACCCATTACGTCAAGTATATCTTCTTTATCAATATCTCCTAATTGGTCGTTGTAACTTCCTCTAACTTCTATGTGGCCATTAGAAGAATTGACATTTCTATGATATTTATCATTTTTTTCAATATCTTCTGAATTAGTCATGATTATAGATTATATTATCACTATTATATAAAACATTGTATTTTTGTTACAACATGTAAGAAAAATTTTATTTTTGATTAAATCAATCCAAATTAAAAAACAACATTAAATAATGTAAATTTAAAAATATAAATTACTATAAATAACATATTTAATAAATAAACCTAAATATAGAAAATCCAAATCAATAAAAACATTCTCCTTTACAATAACATTCAGTTATGAAAACTCAAAATATCGAAAGATTTATATAACTTTTTGTTACTATAATAATGTAGGAGAAAGATAACTTTTTGTTACTTTAATATTTGGTTTAGAAAAACTTGATGTAATAACTCAGTATGATGAACCATTTTCCTATATGTCCATAAATTCCCAAAAACCGATATTAAAGAACTTAAAGGCTAAATTCTCTTCAGAGAGTTATTACTAAAGTTTTTCAAAAAAACCTAAAAAAAGGTGTACCTATGACTGACGAAAAGAAAAGTGAAACTGAAGTTACACAGGAAGATCTTCAACTAGATTATGATGAGCTTCTCGAAGAATTCAATAATAAAAACGAAGAGATAGAAAAGCTCAAGGAAGATCTTGAAAGGCAAGAGGCCGAAACCCAGGAATACATTTCACTATCACAAAGACTTCAAGCTGATTTTGAAAACTTCAAAAAAATAACAGACAAACAAAACAAAGAAATCATAAAATTCGCTAATGAAAACATTATTAAAGAGTTTTTAGACTGTTATGAAGACTTCGGTAGAGCTTTGGAAGTTGAAAACGATGAAAATTTAAGAGAAGGAATAGAACTTACATATAATAAATTCAAAGACATCCTAACAAAAGAAGGAGTTGAAGAAATACACGCAAAAGGTGAAAAATTCGACTTGAACAAACATGAAGCACTGATGGTTCAAAAATCCGATGATGTTGAAAACGGATATGTTATTGAAGAGCTAATGAAAGGCTACATGTATAAGGATAAAGTTCTCAAATACTCAAAAGTTATTGTTTGCAAAAAATAAGATTACGTTTATTTAATTATATAATAAAAAAAATTTGGTGATAATTATGTCTGATACTAAAAAAGAAAAAATTATTGGAATTGATTTAGGTACAAGTAACTCAGCAGCATCTGTACTTGTAGGAGGAAAACCAACCACAATACCTTCCGCTGAAGGTGCAAGTCAATATGGTAAATCTTTCCCAAGTTATGTTGCATTTACTGAAGACGGTCAAATGTTAGTTGGAGAACCTGCAAGAAGACAAGCAGTTACCAACCCTGAAAACACTATCAGTGCAATCAAAAGAAGCATGGGTACAGATCACAAAGTAACTGTAAACGGAAAACAATACTCTCCACAGGAAATCTCTGCATTCATCTTACAAAAAATTAAAAAAGATGCAGAAACATTTTTAGGCGAACCGATCGAAAAAGCTGTAATTACCGTACCTGCTTACTTTGACGATAACCAAAGAACTGCAACCAAAGATGCAGGAACCATCGCAGGTCTTGATGTAGTAAGACTTGTAAACGAACCAACTGCAGCAAGTTTAGCTTACGGACTTGACAAAGCTGAAGAAGATGACATGAACATCATGGTTTACGATTTAGGTGGAGGTACCTTGGATGTAACCATTATGGAATTCGGTGGAGGAGTATTTGAAGTAAGATCCACCAGCGGAGACACCCAACTTGGTGGTACAGACATGGACAATGTATTAATCAAATACCTTGCTGACGAGTTCAAAGCACAGGAAGGCATTGACCTTATGGATAATGACCAAGCAGTACAAAGATTAAGAGAAGCTGCTGAAAAAGCAAAAATCGAATTATCCACTACCACAACTACCGAAGTAAACTTGCCATTTATCGCAATGGGAAGTGACGGAACCCCTAAAAACTTAATCATCTCACTTACAAGAGCAAAATTGGAAGAATTGGTTGATCACATTGTAGAAAAATCCGGAAAACCAATGCAACAAGCATTAGATGATGCTAAAATGAGCAAATCTGAAATTGATAAAATTATCTTAGTTGGTGGACCTACCAGAATGCCTATCGTGCAAAAATACGTAGAAAAATTCATAGGAAAACCAGTAGAACGTGGTATTGACCCAATGGAATGTGTATCCATGGGTGCTGCTATTCAAGGAGGAGTATTAGCCGGTGAAATTAAAGACATCGTTCTTTTAGATGTAACTCCATTATCATTAGGTATTGAAACCTTAGGTGGAGTATCAACCACTTTAATCGAAAGAAACACTACTATTCCTACCAAAAAAAGCCAAGTATTCTCCACTGCTGCAGACAACCAACCTTCTGTAGACATTAACGTATTGCAAGGAGAAAGAAAAATGGCTGCAGACAACACCTCACTTGGACGTTTCCAACTTGTAGGAATCCCACCTGCACCAAGAGGAGTGCCACAAATTGAAGTAACCTTCGATATTGACGCTAACGGTATTATAAATGTAACTGCAAAAGACAAAGGAACAGGTAAAGAACAGGCTATTACCATTACTTCCTCAACCAAATTGTC
>ONJC01000033.1 GCA_900318035.1 uncultured Methanobrevibacter sp. | reverse complement strand
TAAAACACAATAAAATTAATTAAAAAAGACAGTACACCCAATAGTGCAATTCATCCACAACTTGCAGAAGTTGTGGTATTCTTGCATTTTAAAGATAAACTAATTTAAATAATAAATAATATATAAAGAAATAGTGAGAGTATTTGAAGACTAATATCTTCATATGCCTTTTTGTGAAATTCATCCCCGACCTTTAATAGGTCAGAGCATTCTTTCACATTAAGATAAATTAAGGTCTGAATATGAAAATAAAATTAGCAATAATCTATGGAATTTTAATATGGGGCATAACCTTCTTTTTTACAGAGGTGATGAATCCTTTTTTTAGCAGTTTTTTTGCAAATGTCAATATAATCGCTCCAGCAGCAACAATAATTGCAACAACCTTCTTTGGAATATTATACATTAGAAATATTGATTCAAATGAAGTTATTGAAGGATTTACTGCAGGAATAATATTTGTTGCAATAGATTTCATATTAGATATGGTACTTTTTGTAATTCCTCACAGGCACAACATGATTTTCATAGATTATCAATTTCATGTCTTTTCAATGATTATTATGACCTTACTGATTACAACCTTTTTAGGATATTTAGCTCAAATGAATATTGATTTAAAATAAGGAGATAAAATATGATACCAAAATCACATCCACGTTATGAATCTTTAGTTTTGCGAGATAAAATCGTTAAAGCTTCTGAAAAAGGATATTTGGCAGACTCAGCCATGATTGCACATGGAAGAGGAGAAGCTTTTGATTATCTAATTGGTGAAAAAACCACATATCCTGCAAAAAGAGCGATGTATGTTGCAGTTGCAGCATTACTCTTATCAGATAATCCTGTGATTTCTGTTAATGGAAATGCAACAGCCCTGGCAATAGATGAAATAATCGAATTAGCCAGAGCAATTGATGCGAAAATTGAAATCAACCTATTCTATAGAACTGATGAAAGGGTAAAACTACTTACCACATTATACAGGGATCACGGATATAAGGAGATTCTCGGATCTTTAGATGATGATATCGAATATCTAAACGACATCAAAAACAACAGAGCTTCCGCAAGCAAAACTGGAATTTACTCAGCAGACACTATTTTAATCCCTCTTGAAGACGGAGACAGAGCAGAAATCCTTAAAAAAAGTGGTAAAAATATTATTACAATAGATTTGAATCCATTATCCAGAACATCAAAAATGTCTGATGTTTCAATTATGGACAATATTGTAAGAGCTATTCCATTTATGACAAAAATAGCTGAAGACTTAAAGACTCAGGACAAAAAAGTTTTAATAGAAATGGTTAATGATTTTGACAATCAGGAAAACCTTAAAGAATCAATTGAACAAATAAAAATAAAATGAAGGAGATATAATGCAAGTAATGGGTATATCCGGCATGCCGGGCTCTGGGAAAAGTTTCATTTCTGAAATAGGTGTTGAAAGAGGAGCCATAATTGTAAGTATGGGAGATATTATAAGAGAGGAAGCTAAAAAAAGGGGCGAACCTACTAAAGAAACAGCAGTCAACCTAAGAAAAGAATTCGGTGACTTTATTGTTTCAGAACTTACAATCGAAAAAATCAAAAAACTTCAAGAAGAAGACAATCCCAAATTAGTTATAATTGAAGGAATCAGAAGTCATCATGAAGTAGACATGTTTAAAGAAAACTTTGAAAACTTCATTGTGCTTTCCGTCTTTTCAAATCCTACTTTACGTTTTGAAAGATTGAAAATTAGACAAAGAGAAGACGACTGCCAGGATTATGAAGGATTCCGTAAACGTGATGAAACTGAATTGGGATTCGGAATCGGCAATGTTATTTCACTTTCAGATAAACTCCTCATAAATGAAAGTGATCTGGAAAGCTATAAAGAAAAAATAAATGAGTTTTATACGGAACTCGGATTATAACTCATTTTTCTTCCAGAACGGCATCTTCAATTATATAAACACCACTGTCACGATGCCATTCTTTTCTATCTTTTAATATTTTCAGTTTCTTTTTAAAAATAGGACCGTCGATAGCTAATGTTTCGGCCTCTCCGCCTTCAAAAGCTATATCGACATAATATTTCTCATTGAGTTTGACCAGCTCGTCAATCACATCATCATCAATGACCCTTCCAAGCCATGATTCATCCAAGCCCCAAGCTGCAACGCCTGAAATAATAATTTTAAAGCCAAGTGAAACAATTTCGCGCATATACTCCAGTTCATCAACATGCCAATAGGGAGAAATTATCTCCAATCCAACCTCGGAACCTAATTTTTCAATTCTTGATTTTTGATATTGGGAGTAAAGTGCACCGGTATATACACACTCAACACCTGAACTTTTCAATTTTTCAAAAGCCGCCTTCAAATCTTTAAGTTCCTCCTCTTTAATGCCGTCAGTTTCAACTGACATTATGGGAATTTCAAGGGCTTGTGCAAGCAAATCAGTGACATGAATATTTGGAACATGAAACATGTATGATTCATCATTGCGGGATTTCATGGAAAGAAGATATTTAACATCATCCTTCATTTCCAAAGCATAGTACAAAGCCATTGTACTGTCTTTACCTCCCGAAAACAAGACGGCGGCATTCATAAACTATTACCTTCTGCGTTTTTCTTTCATAAATTTCTTAAATCGTCTTGAAAAGATACCAAAAGATTCATAATAAATTCCCAATACGGCAATAATAACACCTACAACTCCTGTAACCAGAACGAACTGATATGAAGGCAACATAGTAGTATTGGTATCATTCAATTTGTTTTGTATAGGTCCTTCTACCTTAGATGGTACAATTCCCTTTTGAAGCAAAATATTTCTGAAAGTGTCATCGGCAGATGTTTTAACAACGAGTTTTGCATGAACCTGAGCATAGGAAAGAGATCCTCCATAAACTGCTCTGTACCAGTCGGCAAATGATTTAATAGCATCATGTGAAGAATAGTTATCTTCAAGCTGAATTTCAATTTTACCGTCTTCGGTTACATTATAATGCTTATAGTGGTCATCGATATTTCCTAAAATCTCCTTGAAATATCTGAATTCCTGTTCATTAAACTTCCACAGCGGAATCGTGACACTAGTTTCCTCAAAAGAAATAAAACCCTCAGTTGATGATAATTGTTGGGCCAATTCTTTTATGTTTGCTGAAGATGACAAGTCCAAATACATTGTCTCTTCATTATTCGGAATATTTTTTTCAACAAGACCCATAACAGACGGCAATTCTTGATAAACAGGTTCTAAAAAGAATGCTCCTCCTATAGTTCCTATTACAAAAGCCACAACAAGCACTAAAACAATTTCTTTTTTAGGCATGAAGGGTCTCAACATTCCAATTGAAAAAACAAAAACCATCATGAGAATAAATAAAATAATATAAATAATTGCAATTATTATATCCATAAATTCACACGCCATAAACTATTAATTTAAATATTTTAAATTAACAATTTAAATAAGTTTGTATAAAAAATGATTATTTTTCGTAGATTATCATATTCGGACTTTTTTCAGGCCATTCAACAATTAAAGTTTTCTCACCCTTGGACAATTTAAAGGAAGTTGTTTTTAATTTCGAATCAAAATTGACTTTTATCAGTTTTTGCTGATTGTCTTTAAGCTTTATATTTGAGGACACATATTTGCTGGCCACATTAACCTTTATCGGCTTGTCAATGTCAAGATAGACAGTCTGTTTAGATCCCTGCCCTTCGCCATAAACCCTCATAATCGCATTTGAGAGTTTGCATAAATCTGACTTGACCTTAATCGAATCGGATACATCAAACGTGTTGTCCATAGTATTTTCCAAAAGGGGCAATGTAAAGGCAATTAAGATTATCAAAGAGACTGAAAATATCAATAAATATTCAAAAGAGACCTGGCCTCTGCTTTCCCTCATCAAATCACCAAAACCAAATTTTTTGTAATCAGCATCATCAAATCTCCATAGCTTAGGGCAATTATGAGACCTATCAGTATTGCCGGCGTGAACGGAAATCCCAATTTAATTGACAATGAATCCGAGATAAATTTCTGGGCACACATTACCTTCAATAGTGTCACATCATTTTTTGTTATGCCTCCGGCGCTTCTTGATTTAAAATAATACCTGAAATCATCATCATTGTTTCGGTAAACCTTTAAATTTTCATTTTGCTCATCTATCAATTTAAATACATGCTCCTCATTAAAACAATATTTATTTACAATCATTCCTTCCTTCAAATCCTTAACGGGCACTGATTTATTTAGAGTTGATTGAATCAATGCCTTCAAAGCATTATAATTAAAGATGTTTATCAGCAAATCAGTATTCTGCTTTACAAAATTATTTTTTATGATTAATCTGGTTGTGACTATTACCAGAAACGGAAATGATACAAGAATGCTGTTGAATATGACGCTGAATGTGAACGGATATATTGACAATACCGGAAAAATATTCAAAAAATCAATACTGGCACCGAATGGTATGACTGTAGCGATTGAAGTAAATAATTTTACATCACCACCTCCCCATAAATGCAATTGCCACAGAAGATATGATACTGCATAGGTAATAACCATTGAAATAATTGAAGCTAAAATGAATTTAACGTTACTTGTTAAGAATGTCAGAATTAAATTAGATACAAGTCCAAATGCAACCAACAAATTATTTAACCAGTCCGGAACAAAACCCTTCCTAACATCATAAATTGATGCCAAAATAGAAAATAAAACCGTGACTATAATCTGAATTAAAAATATGCTACTTAAATTCATGAATATAGATTAAACTAACTAGAATATTAATTAGATAGAAATTAATCTCGTTAAATTGTGTTAACTTGTAATATTGTAGCAATTAATTAAAAAAAAGAAAAAGATTAATTTTTAGAATACTCATAAATAGCTTCTAAAAATGATTTGAATAAAGGATGTGGTCTGTTTGGTCTTGATTTAAATTCAGGATGGAATTGACAACCAATAGCCCACGGATGATTTGGAAGTTCAACAATTTCAACAAGGAAATCATCAGGACTGGTTCCGGAAATGATTAAACCTTTATCCTGTAAATCTTTCCTGTAGTCATTGTTAAATTCATATCTGTGCCTGTGACGTTCTTCAATATCAACTTCACCATATGCTTCAAATGTTTTGGTTCCTTCAATGATTTTACAGTCATAAGAACCTAAACGCATTGTTCCGCCCATATTTTTGATTTTCTTTTGCTCTTCCATCATGTCAATGACAGGATATTCTAAATCATCATCAAACTCGGAACTATTTGCATTAGCATAACCGTTTCTTCTTGCAAACTGTGTTACCATTGACTGCATTCCAAGACAGATTCCGAATAAAGGCACATTATTTTCAATTGCATAATCCACTGCATCCAATTTGCCTTCAAAACCACGTTCTCCAAATCCTCCAGGAATTAGAATACCATCGAAACCTTTTAAGATTTCCTCATCCAATTCTTCAACATCAGAACTCAGATATTGAATATCAGCTTTAACGCCAATACTTGCAGCCGCATGAAGCAGTGATTCACGAATACTGATGTAGGAATCTTCAAGTTCAACATATTTACCAACAATACCGATAGTAACTTTAGGTTCGGTTATTCTAAGAGATTTGACTATTTCTCTCCATTCATCCAATTTTGAGGAATCCGGTTCAACATCCAAACCGATTCTATTGACAATCAACTCACCGATGTTTTTATCTTCCAAAACCAAAGGCACTTCATAAATTGTACCTGCATCAGGAGTATTTACTACCGCATTTTTATCAACGTCACAGAAATGAGCTACCTTTGCAAGCAATGCATCATCAATGTGAACCTGTGAACGGCATACGATAACGTCAGGATTGATACCGACACTTCTCAATTCTTTTGTGGAGTGTTGTGTTGGTTTGGTTTTGAATTCTCCAGCTGCATTTAGGTAGGGAATAAATGTAACATGGACAAACATGACGTTTTTACGTCCTTCTTCATTTCTAAGTTGTCTTAAGGCTTCAAGGAAAGGTTGACTTTCAATATCTCCAACAGTACCACCAAGTTCAACTAAAACCACATCATAATCGGCACTTTCAGAGTTTTCCCTAATCATTTCTTTTATACGATTAGTGATATGTGGAATAACCTGTACACATTCACCAAGATATCCTCCTTCTCTTTCCTTTGCGATTACGGATTCGTAAACTTTTCCTGTTGTAATGTTAGCTAGTCCATCCAGTTCAACATCTAAAAATCTTTCATAATGTCCAAGATCCAAATCTGTTTCCATCCCATCATGAGTTACGAACACTTCACCATGCTGATATGGATTGAGTGTACCTGAATCCCAGTTTAAATATGGGTCTATTTTAATTGCTGAAACTTTTAAACCGTAAGATCTTAAAATTCTTCCCATAGATGCAGATGTAATGCCCTTACCTATGGAACTAACTACCCCACCAGTAATTATAATATATTTTGTCAATAAATCCTCTCCATTGAAATTAATAAATACAATTATAATTTAAGTAATTAATGATATAAAAATTTAAGTTTCGAAAACAATTTTTTTTGCTATCTGCTATTTTTCCAGTGAAACAATTTATTTGAAATGGACTGTCCTGTCTCATTAAACTGATATTGTCCATTATCGCCATAGCTTGCAAAATGTGATTCGGGAACAAACAGTCCGCATGAATCGCCAGGACCTTCACTGAACTGGCCTTTTCTGCAAACCATGCCATAAGCCGAACCGTATGGACTTACAGACCAGAACGTGCAATTAAGACAAATCTCATCGCCATTATTCACCATGGAGTCATAATCCACATCCTCAAAGTCATTTGTTAAATCATCATCAGAAAATTCATCAAAGTCGTCTTCATCAAAAAACTTGTAGCATTCATCACAGTAATTATCCTCATCCAACTCATTACCACATTCAGGACATCTCATAATATCACAAATCCCTAAATTTACCCTGTTCATACATTTTTACAATTTTTTCCCAATGGATATAGTGAAGATATCCACCACATATTGCTTTAAATGAAGATGAATCCAACATTGGAGCATTGTACCATCTTACAATATCATCGACTGATTCACCGGACTCATCATATACAAACTTGATGAATCCATACAAATCATTTTCATCCAACCCATTAGGATTATACATATGATAATTTGTCATTACCTTTAAAATAGCTCTGAATCTAATTTCTAAACTTTTCTTTTCCCTTAGGCATTTTTCCCGCCTATCATTAATGAAATTGTCATCATTTTGCATGTTTTTTGAAAGCAAATCCAGTCTATCAAGTGCTCTTTGATAACACTCATTTTCCATTAGAAAATCAATGAACCGTTCCCATTGTCCAATAGCTTCATTCCTACGAGATAATCCAATCAGACATTCGCATTTTTGGTCCAAAAAATCATCACGATATGGATTATCACTAACAATCCTATCCAACAATAAGAGAGCTTTCTGATATTTTTTCAATTTCATATAGCAAAACGCCATTGCCCAGTCAACATCCCTATATTTTATGCGCCCATAATAAGTTAATGCATCATCATATCTTTTCAATTCCTTCAGGACATAACCTAATTTATCCAAGGAATCCTCATTATTCGGATTGCATTCAAGGGACTTTTTATAATATTTTACAGCTATATTTTTGTCATCATTTCCCCATGTATATCTGTCGCCAAGTTCAAAATACAACTGGCTTGCTTCGCCATTTCTTCCCAATTTATGAAGGCATTCTGCCTTTCTGCATTTTGCTTCTTCAGAGTAATGCATATTCAATGCCTGATCATAATAATTTAAGGCATCGCCAAAGTTTCCAATGTCAAATGATACATTAGCCATTTCCAAAATTTCATTAAAACTCAAATTGCGTTTTTTATGATGCTCTTCAGCATAATCTGAATCATTCGGACAATAATCATTATAATTTGAATCATTTCCGCGATAATCATTATCGTCGGATTTGTCTTTCAAATAATCAAAATATTTAACATCGGGAATTCCAGTGTCGTTTCCGCCTTCAATCGGGTCTCCAGGTTCCCACATTCTCATAGGCATTACCTCCAGAAAGTAATTTAAAATATATATAATAGGTTATTAACCGGTTAATTATAATTTTTTAATGAATTCTTTAATATACTTCTCGCTAAATTCCCATGTATGCTCACCGGGAGCTTCAACAAATTCAACATCAATATCTTTGGATTTTAAAAATTGATAAAAATCAACGTTCTTGTCATGCAAAAAGTCATCATTGCCGCATGCCATGAAAATGTCAGGAATGTCATCTGCAGTTTCAATCAGATGTTTTGGATCCATATCCGAACCCTTCAATTGATTAAGGTCACCGAAGATGGATTCATAGAAATCCCTGGAGCGAAGCACATTGTCATCACTTACATAATCCACAATATCATCAGTTATCAGTGCGGCGGAAATCATCCCTATTTTGGAGAAGTTTTGGGAGTATTTCAAACCGTTTCTAATGGCTCCGTAACCGCCCATTGAAAAGCCTGCAATGAATGTGTCTTCCCTTTTATCGGAAAGTGGAAATATGTTTCTTGTGATATCTAAAAGTTCCTGACCGACATATTCCCCATAATAAGCATGTGCCTTCTGGTTGTCAACGTAAAAGCTGTTTTCTCCACATGGTATTACAATAGCTATGCCGTG
This sequence comes from uncultured Methanobrevibacter sp., assembly GCA_900318035.1. Classification (GTDB taxonomy): domain Archaea; phylum Methanobacteriota; class Methanobacteria; order Methanobacteriales; family Methanobacteriaceae; genus Methanocatella. The sequence continues at coordinate 9,855 of ONJC01000033.1, read as the reverse complement.
GTCTTCTGCAAATTTCTGAATGGAAGTGTTTGCAAGGAATATGTCGTCGCTGCCGTAGAGACCATGAAGCAGATACAATGTTTTGTAAGGCTTAGGCACTATTTCTACGCTGTCCTGCAGGAAATGAAGATTATCTGCAGGCAGTATTACGCTGATTGATGTTCTTCTCTGTAAGCTTTTACACTTAACGTCTCCTCTGAATAAAACCATATTAACACCTACGTCCACAGGTCGGTTATGAAAAGTGGGCTTGCATCCTCTGCCTTTTCAAAGCCGCATGATTCGTAAAATCCGACTTCCTCATCATAGCCGACAACTACGATTCTCAAATAATCATTATAGATTTCTTTAACTCGATAAACCAGTTCTTTTCCAATTCCCTTGTCCTGATAATCTGACATTACAAGCAGATAATGGATATATGCGGTCATTATCCCGTCATCCATTGCGCAGATCATGCCGACCAGCTTATCCCCGTCCCATGCGGAGATTACTGTTTCGAAGTTTCTCATTGCTATTTGCAGCTTTTCCGGAAAATGACCTGAAGACCACTCAACCGATAGAAACAAATCCTGCAAATCCTCTTTTTTAAATTCGTGTATGTCCTTGTATTCTATTTCTGTCATTAAACCACTCTGTATTCTGTCCATTTGTTTGAAAAATACCTGTAAATATAAATTCCTGCCCGCACATACCAGTCAATAAACATTGCTATCCATGTTCCAAACACGCCGATTCCCATCCATTCAGCAATGACATATGAAAGGCCAATTCTGCATGCAAACATGACTGCCAAACTGATATACATTACTGATTTCGAATCACCTGCACCCCTGAATGTAGCCGGCAAGGTGAAAGATAACGGCCAGATTATAATTGCAAATATTCCATGCCATATAATCATTTCAGTTGCCATTTGAGCAGTTTGGGCAGAGAGGTTGTAAATGCCCAATATCAGCGGCAATCCTGCGAAGATAATCAGGTTAATGACTATGTGTGAAATAACAACAATAATCAAACATTTCTTATTATAATATCTTGCCTGTTCATAGTCGTTTGCACCGACACATCTTGAGATTACTGCAGTCAGTCCCAAATTGATTGCAAAACCCGGCAGAACTGAAAATATTCCAATTGCATAACCTACTGAGTTTGCAGCTATTGCCATTGTTCCGAATGTTGAGACAATACTTAAGACAAGCACACGGCCCAATTGGAAAAGCCCGTTTTCAATACCATACGGAATACCAACCTGCAGGACCTTTCTGAGTATATAAAAGTCAAACTTATGCTTCAATGTCCTTTTGATGCGCAGTTTATAATCCTTATCAACTGCAAAATGCATTATCAGAACTGCTGCAAGAGCCCTTGATATTACTGTCGGAATAGCTACACCCCGTACATCCCAACCCAAATAGTAAATGCATATTGCATTTCCGATGACATTTAAAACATCACAGATGAGCAATATCCTCATTGGAAGCCTTGCATTATTGGTTGTTCTGAATATGGCTGCTCCGACATTGTAGATTGCCAAAAATGGAATTGACAATGCTACAATATATAAATATAATTCTGCATTATGCCATACGTCAGCTTCAATATGGCCAAATAAAGTTCCAATCAGAAACTGCCTTAAAATTATTACTAAAATCATCAGGACTGTTGAGAGTATTGTTGAAAACCAGACAAGCTGTGTTGCGGAATCCTGTGCCCTTTCAATCTGATTATCTCCCAAGTATTGGCCTGCAACAACAGCACCACCTGTTGCAAGGGCTGAAAAAGAAAAAATAAGTAGTTGAACTAAAAAGTCAACCAGTGAAACTCCTGAAATCGCAGCTTCACCCAGTGATGCCACCATGATTGAATCTGCCAGACCTACAAAGAATTCCAGCCCATATTCTATTAAAAGTGGAATGAATAGGGCCAGTAATGCCCTATTTGAGTAAATGTATCCTTCAGGAGTTTTAAAAATGTTCATAATAAAACTATCTTATAAAGTTTGTACGAGGTTTAGGTTCTGATTTAAGCTGCAATCCTTTTTCATGACCTGCTTCAATGCATTTCAGGAAAAATGCCATGTTGCGCCCAAGCTGTCTCATAGTACCTATACCTTCTTCATCCTGAAGAACTTCCTCAGGAGTGTTACCGTGAACCATATTCCAGTAATATGATGTGATTATCGGCATTTGGGATATTCCCATGAATTTGTTTAGCTGGTCAAATGTTGCTGTGGTTCCGCCCCTTCTTGCAGAGCAGACCATAGCTGCAGGCTTGAAAGTGAATGGCTCTGAGTTTGAATAGAATGCCCTTCCCAAAAAGGAGGTTATTGCGCCTGTAGCCGCCGCATAGTGAACCGGTGAGCCGAATATGAATCCGTCTGCATCATATGCTTTTTTGACAAATTCGTTGACTCCGTCCTTTCCGAAGGTACATTCGCCTATTTCACTGCATTTCTGACATGCAGTACAGCTCATCAATGGTTTGGTCTTAATCCAAACTATTTCTGTTTCGATTCCTACTTCATTCAAGGTCTTTTCAACCTCACAAAGTGCAGTATAGGTACAGCCTTCTTTGTGAGGACTTCCATTAAGCATTAATACTTTCATCTTAAAATTCTCCTGATATTAATCTTTGAACTAAAAAGTGTCCCGGTTTACATTCCAGTGAACCTTTTTTAACGCCCTCTTCATCGAATGATTCGCATTCGTCACCGTCTTTGGCTGAATCATAGATTACCAGAGGCACATTGTCACGGGTATGTGTTCCGACACTTATTGGAGTTGGATGGTCCGGCAATATTGCTGCCCTGAAGTCTTCCCCTTCCAGACTGGCAATAATTGGGCCTACAATAAATTCGTCAATTCTCTCGATTGCCCTGACTTTTTCTTCTGTGTTTTGGGCATGTCCCGCTTCATCGGGAGCTTCAATGTGAATCAGCAGCAAATCTGTTTCCTTTAAGGCTTCAATTCCATATTCGCCTTTCTGCTTGTAGTCTGTATCAAAGTATCCTGTTGCACCAGGCACATTGACTATGTTCATTCCTGCAAAGTTTCCGATGCCCTTAAGCAAATCCACACCGGTAATTACTGATGCGGTTATTCCATAGGTTTCTTCAAAGTTCGGCAGACTTGGAGTTACACCCTGTCCCCACAGCCATACCATATTTGCAGGTATTTCCCTTTTCTGATTGACATCAGCATTTTTGAGGTATTCTCTTGACTCAAACATTATCTGCTGGATTTCCTGTGCCAGTTCGCATTCGCCAAACAGGTTATCAACAAGCTTTTCATCGACGATGTCATGTGGAGGCATTGTCTTGATTGAAGAGAGTATTTCCGCATCTTCAATTGAATCACAGGAATATATGAACAAATGTCTGTAGCTTACTCCTGTGTAGAATTTGCCCTTAAAATCAGGATATTTTTCTGTGAAGTATTCGTTCAATCCTTTCATTAGCTCATCGGCTTCGGCTGTGGAAATGTGGCCTGCATTAAAGTCGTCCATTGCGTCATTTTCGCTATATATTGTATTGCATCTGAATATTACGTCCTTTGGTGTGGTTGGAATGCCTTCACTTCCTGCCTCAAGCGGCCCACGGCCGGTATAGAAATCTGCAGGATCATATCCGAAAATGCTCATGTTGGCAACATCAGAACCCGGAGTGTAACCCTCAGGAACATTGTTTGTAAATCCTCCAAAACCGTCTTTTGCCAATTTATCAATATTCGGTGTGTTGGCCACCATCAAAGGAGTTTTTCCATCTAATTCATCTACAGGATAATCGCTTGCCCCATCGGGGATAAAAATTACATATTTCATGGTATCAGTATAAAAATAAAAAAAAGAAATTTAATTAGTTTTTATTTTTTAAAATACTAATTAAATCGGTCAACATCGCAGAAGCAGTTTCAAGAGATCCTGCTCCGAGTCCCATTACAGTTACGTCTCCGGCCAAATCAGTGTGTATTGTAGCCATGTTTAAAGTTCCTCCAACATCATAGGAACTTCCCCTTTTAACCAAACGTGGTGACACTCTTAATTCGGAAGGAGATACTTCAGCTATCAACTTAATTAGGTAATCATCCTTTTTAGCAAGCTCAATAGCATGCAAGTTAATTTTAGATATTCCCATCACATTAACATCACTGTATGTTGCATCGATTCCGAGAAGGGAATTTGCCAAAATAACTGTTTTACATGCCGCATCTATACCTTCTACATCCTGTGTAGGGTCAGTTTCGGCAATGCCCAATTCCTGTGATTCCCTTAATGTAACTTCATAATCAGTTCCTTCAGAAGTCATTCTTGAGAGGATGTAATTTGTAGTACCATTCAAGATACCGACAATTGATTTGATGTCACATGAGGACAATGTTTCTTTTGCAAAGTTAATAATCGGCATTGCTCCGCCGACACTGGCCTCATACTTAAATTCCACACCTGCTTTTTCAGCTGCACTGACTACTTCTTTGAATTTGAGTGCTAAGTGTCCTTTATTTGATGTTACAACATCTTTACCTTGTTCGAAAGCTTTAAGTGTTAGTGAAAATGCAGGTTCCGCATCAACGATATTAGTAGGAGTTGCTTCAATAAGACAATCATAATCAACAGCATCCAATACATCTTCACCACTTATGTCAGACCCAAATTCAGGATATGCTGATAATTTTCCTTCATTGTTTTTTGTTTCTACAAGTAATTTTTCATCTAAACCATCGGCAGATATTGCAGATGAGGATGAATCAGCAGCAGCCACAACTTTTACAGCCACACCAGTTTTTTTACTAATTAAATCTTTTTTTAGGGCGATTGCATTGGCCACACCTTGACCTACTGCACCGAATCCCATAATAATAACTCTACATTCATCCATAATAATCCCTACACTTCATTAATCATCAATAACTGTTTTTCTTCAGCTATCTCTTTAATTTTATCAAATACAAATTGCTTTTTACCATAATCAGTTTCAAGAGTAATTAATGCGGTGGATTCTTTTTCACCATCCAATTTAATGTCAAATCCAGTAATTACCACACCTTTCAATAAATTGATTCTGTCCATGGTGTCTCTAATGTCCTGATCAACAATATGACCGTATAAAAGAGTGCTGATCATTTCTTTTTTAACTACACCATCCATTTCTACAATAGAAATTCCTAAATCATCAAATTTTTGGATAACATTGAAAAGGTTTTCGCGTTCCCCTTCTATTGTTATGTGGACAGGAACCATACCTTGCTCGTTTTTAAATTCCCTTTTGTGGATAACAGTTACCAAGTTTGCACCGAGTGTACCTATCGGTTCCAATACGGATACTAACTGTCCAGGAACATCCATAAGTTCTAGAACTAAGTTCATTTTCATTTAAATCCCTTCTTTAATTTGTCCAATCTGCTTTTTTAACAATGAGATTTCCTTCTTTATCGATATTTGCATTTCTCAATATTTTTTCCGGATTTTTTACGTGAGCTTCATCGTCACGTGTTAAATTCAAGTTATCAGTAATGTACCAGGTTTCATCTGAATCCGGAATGTCTTCTAAAATTTTTGAGAATTTTTCTATAATATCTTCTGCATCTTTTTCGATTGTCATTAAAATAAACTCCTAATAATAAATAATATATTTATTATGTTTTTTGATATTAATAAAGTTAAAGTAAATTTCAAAAAAAAAGTAAAAAATTATTAGAGATATTGTGAAATATCCGTGTCCTTAATAATCTTTTTTCTCAGTATCTTATCTATGCCCGTTCCATATTGGGCCGCTTTTTTAGGCCTGTAAGCTATTTCGTAATCCAATCCTTCCTCAAAGGCCAGTTTCCTTAAGATGCTTTTTCTCATGTCATCATGCATAGACACTATTTTTTTGTTGTCCGGAATATTTAAAACCAGTTCAACAAGTTTTTTGTCCAGAAACGGCAATCTGAGCTCTACAGAATTCAGCATTGAGCATGCATCGTCACGTTCAAGATTAACATGATACATGTTTGACATGTCCACCCTCAAGTCATAGTTCAGGGTTCCATCAACAAAGCTTTGAAGATATCTTTTGTATCCTCCGAACAGCTCATCTGCACCCTGACCTGAAATGGCCACTTTAATTCCATCACGAGCTACCATTCTGGTTGCAAAGTAAGTTGTAAGACCGACACCTACCTTCATAAGGTTATCATCGCCTATGGCCCTTACTACTTCCGGAAGGGCTTGGCGTATCTCCTCTTCTGTTACTTCAAATATCTCCAAGTCCAGATTCAGGAATTTTGATGCGTAAATTGCCGCTTCCACATCCTTTGAGCCTTCAGCGCCAACTGCATACAATCTGATTTTTAATGGAATGTTATCTGATATCTCCTTTAAAAGCAGTGCAAGATATGAACTGTCAAGACCTCCTGAAAAGATAACTCCAATCTCGTTTAAACCTTCAATTCTTTTAATAACACTTAAGCGCAGCATCTTGTCAATTTTGGCCACATCGCCTTCAAAGATCTTTTCATAAATAGGTTGGGCAGGGGATATATCCTCCCAGTTATACAGTATGTGTTCAGGCTTTAATGTGTTAATCTCAGCAAAGCCTACCTCTTTTAATGACAGTTTTGATGATGCAAATCCATTTAAATCATCATCCTGTGCATAAAATAGCGGTTTGACTCCTAGTGGGTCTCGGGCGATTGCAAGGTTTTCACCATCCCATACTGCGAATGCATAGTCACCGTCAATCAATCTGACAGCGGCCTGTACTGCCTTAAGCAGATCCAGTTTCCGGTAATAAAAGTCAATCAGATACAGTAATGACTCGGCGTCTGAGACAATTTCGGTTTCAACACCTACCTTATTGAGGAAATTTTTTATGGTTCTGAAGTTGTAGATTTCCCCATTGAAAACTAAAACAAGACTATCGCTAGCTACTGGCTGCGGTTTTGATATTCTGTCTTCATTATCATAAATGGAAAGCAGATTATGTCCAAAAGCAATTTCATAATCATTATCATCTTCAAAATCGTTAATGTTAATGTCTGAGAGAATCTCACCTTGCCAGATTCCTGATGAATCGGGACCCCTATTTTTTGAGCTTTTAATCATTTTTATAATGTCATTACCTTTAAAACTACCTTGCAAACCAACTATAGAACACATGTATATAATATTACAAAATTATTATACTTAAAATTTAAGCAGTGGAATTTGTCACTTTAATGGCACTCTTGCATGAGACATAATACCTGATATTGTCTGAAAATATCACCACTCTGTACCAGCCCACTTTAAGACGATCAGTGTTGAACTTGGCAATGCCCTTTGAATTTGTCTTGATTGAATAATACTTATCAGCTATTTTTATCTTCAACTTAAGGTATTTGAGAGCATTATTGGTTTTCTTGTCTTTGACGGTTACGTAAAACGGCCTGGACTCGTTTTGAAGTTTGACTATCTTTGGAGCAGTGACTGTAGTCTGTGTCTTGATTAGCTTATCTATTCTTCCGAACTTGTGGACTCCGAGAAGCAGCTTTGAAGTTGGTCCGGGCAGCTTATTTTTGGATATGAACTTGTTTTTGAAGTAAATGTCATCCTTCAGATATCCTGTGGACATGCCTACAAATCTTCCATTGTCATTTGCGGCATAAACCTTTACATGGGAAGAGGTTTTGCCTTCGGTTGTTGTGGCTTTCCAATGGAATATGGTTATGTCCCTCCTATTTACTCCAAATGAATCAGTAGCGCCTACCTTTATTGCAGCCTTTGCGGGATTTTTACTGTATACTGTCCATTTTGCATGTCTAAAGCAGTATTTTCCATTTGGAGAGCTCAGATATTCTCCAGGTTTTAATTTACCGGAGTATATTCCGCTTGACCATACAACCGCATATTTTCCATTTGGCGCCTTAATTGAAAAGTGACCCAATCCCAATTGTGATTCATAGCTTTGAATCTTTTTCAGGTAGGAATGCTGGATTTTTCCTGATTTGACCATTTTTCCTGCAAGATTTTCAATTGCCCTGTTTATGCCGGGATTGTCCATTCCTCCGGTTCCGACCATCCATCCGTCAGATGTGGTTATTGAATGGAAAAAGTAGGAATAGGCCTCCTTATATTGTTTGATTGCAGTTTTTCCATGCCATTTTACCGCTTTGATATAGATGTTCAAGGCATTTGTGGCATCACGCCTGAAGCCTGCCACCGCTTCGGTGCTGCTTACCTGCAAATAGAATGAGCAGCACCCGGTTTCAGCTGTTGGCATGACTGTTAATGTTGCCTTGGCCTTTTTGGATTCGACGTTTTTATCAGCAATGCTTGTGACGACCTTGTATGACCCGACTTTGAAATTCTTCTTGAGATAGGCAATTCCTTTGGAATTTGTTGTGGAACGGTAAATCTTATATTTGTTTTTATCCGTAAATACCTTAAATGCGACTTCAACTGCCTTAACCGGCTTTTTAGTTGTCTTATCAATTACTTTTGCCCTGAAATATAAATCTGAATGCCAGTAGGTTTTATAGTTTTCAGTTTCAATAGCTAAATATGGTTTGCCTACACTGACAACTGCATCTGCACTGCTTGGGGCATAATCCTCATCACCGCAAAATTTAATTGCTGCAATGTATGTGCCAGGCTTCAGATTAAGTTTTAAAGCGACATTTCCCAAATTATCAGTGGTTTTGTTATAAATTTTTCCGTTTATAAAAATGGAAAGAGTCCTGTTTGAAATCGGCTGATTAGTGTCGTCCTTTAGACATCCCATCAGTTCATAGTTTTCCTTATAGTATGATGTGATGTTTTTTGATTCGATTTCAGTCTGATTTCGGATATCTCCGACCGGGCTTTGTGCAATCTCTTCAAAATCGCTTTCATCAATATTATCCGAAAAATCCAAATCAGAAGTACTGTTATCTGATGCTGAAACAATACCCATACATATAATCAGCAGGAGTGTTGAAATTAAAATTTTTTTATACATTTTTTTTCCCTGAAATATTTTTGACAATTTAATATTTCACAAAAGTATATAAAAAGTTAACCATATACTCAAACAGCAATTATCGGCCATTATAGGTAAAATAAGAAAAAATTAAAAAAAAGATGGATTTGGATTAGTTAATCATTTGCCCATCTTTTCAATTTCGGAAATACTTCCATCATCATTGCGGAAGCTTCCTTTTTATCGATTTCCGGATGAACTTCAACCATTTTTTCGATGCAGAAATTCATCATTTCTTCCATTGACATGTCTGAGGTGAATTCCCCATCCTTAAAGCAGTACATGCAGTATTCTTCATTTTTTGTGCCGTCTGCATTGGTTCCAAAAAGTTCATCGCTCATAGGCATAGCACATGATTGACAGAATTTCTGATTTTCAAAGTCATTCATAGTATATCACCATCACATATATTTCAATGCACTAATATTTAACTTTATTGTGCAAGAATTCTCCGGCTTCTTTAAGCCGGGGATGAATTGCACATTTAGTAGGTTAGTGTCTATATTTTTTTTATGTGGATGGGGTGGTGAGATTACTCATCAAATGCTCTCGGATAAATGCCATATAATATGTAGGTTTATAATATGTAATATAGAAAGATGGGGGAAAAACTTCAATAAGTTAATTTTTTTCCTTTCTTTTTTAAGCACGGTTTCATAATAATATTCTAAAAAAAAACAAACCTTTTTAGTGATTATATTTTTTTAGTCACTAGGACTATGTTTTTTTTAGGATTTTTTTTATAATTTTAATAAAATGTGAAAAAAAAGATGTTTAATATGTGCGATAAAACTTTTATTTTAACGGATAAGGTTGAATTTGTTCCTGATGAAGAGATGGAAAAGGAATTATGGTTTAATATTAATGCCAGTGCT
>ONJC01000023.1 GCA_900318035.1 uncultured Methanobrevibacter sp. | reverse complement strand
CCCCATCCACATAAAAAAAATATAGACACTAACCCACTAAATGTGCAATTCATCCCCGGCTTAAAGAAGCCGGAGAATTCTTGCACAATAAAGTTAAATTGGAAAAGATGAATGAAAGATACTCAAGCGTCAACATGACAGGTTTCAAGTTTGTCACCAAAAGCACTGACAAAGGCACCATTTTAAAACACTTCAAGATGGATCTGGAAATCCTCAGCACTTCAGATGTTGAAAACAAAGGAGTCTACAGAGTCATCATCGAAGACAACCTCATTGACATCTGCTCAAATGACAACGGCACTCCCGTATCATACTTCTTCATGCATGACTCAAAAGTGAAACCGGAGGATATAAAGGAAAACATCAAAGAGCTTTGCGGCGAATTTGAAGTTTTCTTTGACGACTTCGGAGGCAATTAAATGAGAAAGGAAGACGTCACACACGAATACTTAAAAAGGCACATCAGGGAATATGTCAACAAGGGCGATGACATATCCGATGAAACCTTCAAAAAGATATTTGAGGAGATTAAGCATTCCCGCCTGATCGTTGCAGGAAATCTTTCGGGAGATGACATCAGCATTACCACTGTGAAAACTCCAAAGGGACGTGTCGGACTTCTTTTCACCGATATGGACGAGTACAGGAAGGTATTTCCGGACTTTGAGGTCGAAGCCCATGTCCATCTCTTTTCGGTATACAAGGAGTTCATTGAAATCTCCGAGATGGCAGGCTATTTCATCAATGTTGCCGGCGAGCCCTTTGTTCTGCCAAGAGAAATCATTGAAATGTTTGAAGAGATTCCTGTTCCTGACCATTGCGATGATGTTGCATATACATCAAAGGAGCTAAAGCAGCTCAAGGATTCCATCGACAATTGCGAGCTTGAGGAGTTCATCAAAAACCCTCAAAACGCTTATGACTATGAGGAGCTTTTCGAGAGGATTTCATCCTCAACCCTTCTCACGCTGATGGTTTGCAAAAATGATCTGGCAGACATTGGGGAAAACGGAGTAATCCGTCTTGATGAAACTCATCCTCAAGGGTCACTTTTCATAGAAGAGAACTGCGGCATCTACACTACAGTATATACCTCAGAAGAGAAAATTTCAGATGTGGACCTGCCGTTAAACAAGTTTTCACAGATTATTGACTTTTCATATATGGTCAACTTCACCCTAAACAGTGATTTTGACGGCATCATCATCAATCCGAGAAGCGACAACATTATCCTTTCAAGGGACATGCTGCTTGACTACTCGCCGATAGTTGAGATGCTGTGCTTTGATGCAAGGCTCAACACGACAACACTTTACATGTTTCCGGTGGAGGCTTGAAATTTCCAATTTCGCCTTCACTTTTTCACCCCATTTAAATCTAACAAAGACATGATTATTCAAACATTTGTGACCATGACCATTTAAAATATTAATGATAATTTTAATATTTCAGACTTTCATGATAAAATTGAAAAAATGCTAAAGGTACATCTATATCATTAACAGGTGATTGAAATGAAATCGCAAAAAAAGGAACTGACATACATAATACTGTTTTCCGTGATGCTGGTCGAGTTCATATTTGCATTCTCCTGCAGCATCAAAAACATCTTTTTCATCGCAACGCTTCTTGTAATTGTCCTTTTGGCATTCTGCACGGGACTTAAGATAGGCAGGATGAAATGGGACTGAACCGAGCAATATTCAAACCATGCAAATTCAATATGATTAAGATAATTCCAGAAAAAATCTAGTTAAATATTTAACATCTTACTCATAAATATCATATTAATTAATATCTAGATTGAAAATTTATTGGGGGATTATCTATTAAGATTGATGATACAAAAATCATAATAATTGCTGTTGTGGCTGTTGTTATCCTTGCGGTTCTTGCATTCACACTTTTCAGCAACGATGCATACAAGAATGTTGAAGAGGACTATATCAAGATGCCAAACGCAGATGAAAGCGTGAGATTTTCAGGAACCTACTTCGGAAAGACAGCCTCAGACTCACAAAATGATCTGGGCGCTGATGTGGACGTTGTTCGTGTAGGAATGGGAAATACATTTGTATTCATAAAAGGAAACCACTCCGAATTCAACGGCATGGAAGGAAATGACGTAAAGCTTGAAGGAAAATTCGTATCTCAAAACAGGCATAATGCAGTTGTAAACGGACTTTCAGTTTCAGGTTACGAGTTCGCTCCGGACCATATCTCAGCGGCTTAAATTAGCATTGTTAAAAGCGGGTTCAATCAATGGTTGAAAGCAAGAGTGTAGCTACAGTATTGGTCGCATGCATGTTCGGCATCGTTCTGCTTCATGCCTTCGGCATCGCACCGTCATCCATGCTGTCCGATTCCGCCGTTGATAATGACTATTACGACGGTCCTGGTGATGACCTTGTAGGCGAATACAACAGGGTTGTAGGCGACATTCCAAAAGACACCCAAAGTGAGGATTCATCAGACAGCTCCCCTCACTATTCGAAAAGCAAAAAAACATCAAATGATTATGAAAGCTCTGATTCCGGAGGAAGTTATGTCGGCAGCACAAACTCGGACAAGTTTCATCGTCCGTCCTGCGGACATGCACACAGAATCAAATCCGGAAACATGATTACGTTTTCAAGTAGGCAAGAGGCGATTTCAGCAGGATATTCACCCTGCAAAAGCTGTTCGCCTTAAATATTTAGGAGATAAATTATGATAACCTGCAATGTATGTGGAGAATTGAACAGTCCGGGAAGGGCAACATGCTGGAACTGCGGTTCAGATTTGTCAGACAGCCCTGACTGGGGTACCTATGATGATGATTTAAACTTTGATGAAACCGATGAATTGGGCTATGCCGATTCCGATTTCTACGATTAACGGAGCCGATATGACAAAGCAATGCTTCTACTGTTCCTATCCCAACAAGGATACCGCAACTAGATGCATCAACTGCGGGATGGAACTTAAAACATATTGGGATAAGTCCGGCTCAAAGACCGAGCTTGTCAGGAAAAAAAGATAATTTTAACAATCACCTTAAACAATCATATATTTTTAAACTTTTTTTATTTTAGCCAATCCAACAAAATTTATATTAATATATTAGGTTAAAAATATTATCAAAATTAGTTTCAGGGTATTCATTATGATTGAGTGGACAATTTGTACGGTTTGTAAAAGCGTGGTTGACAACACCAACGAAACCTGCCCTAACTGTGGTGGAGAGGTAGTGAAGCACGATATTAGCTTTGTCAAGGATTACTTTAACAGCATGCTGTTTTTGATTAAAACGGTTAACAGCCTGAAGGACTTCTGCCCGCCGATTAAAGACATCGATTATGAAAGCGTGCTTTATGATGATCTGTTCAATTGGTTCGGCTACCTTGGACTTGGTGACAATGTAATAACCGACAATGAACTTGAATTCATAAACGAGCTTCTGGAGGCATCATACACCAAAGCAGACATTATGGCCTTAAGCGACATAGAAATGGGCTCAAAACTCCTTCCTTCATTTGAATATGCAGGTAAAATAGATGAGTTTACAGACGGCTTTGGAATAGCCGAATCACTTTCTGCAAATCTGTTTGAATGCTTCAGAATGTGCGGAGGACTGTTTGTCTTTGTGGACGGAACAGAAGTTGATGACACCACCTTGAAAAGATTCAATGACTTCATATCAAACCTTAAAAGCAGATTAAACATTGACTCCACAAATCTCATGACAAAAACCGCAAGTCAGGTTTTAGGGAAAATAGAAACAGAGACCCAGGAAATCCCAGAAACAGAAGAAAAGCACTCACTTGACGAATATCTCGAAGAGCTTAACAAACTCATAGGTCTCAAAAAGGTCAAAAAGGATGTCAATTCCCTAATCAATCTGGTTCAGATAAGAAAGCTGAGGGATGAACGGGGTATAAAGCAGCCACCGATGAGCCTGCATTTGGTGTTTTCAGGAAATCCCGGAACCGGAAAGACAACCGTGGCAAGGCTACTGGCCAAGATATATCATGAAATTGGTCTTTTAAGCAAAGGACACCTTATTGAAACAGACCGCTCAGGCCTTGTGGGAGGCTATGTCGGCCAGACCGCAATCAAGACCCAGGAGGTCATCAAATCCGCCATGGGAGGAATACTTTTCATAGATGAGGCATACTCACTTAACCAGGCAAGCGAAAACGACTACGGAAAGGAAGCGATTGACACCCTTTTAAAGGCAATGGAGGACAACCGTGATGACCTGATCGTTATTGTTGCAGGATATCCGCAGCTGATGGACAGCTTCCTTCACTCAAATCCCGGCCTCGAGTCAAGATTCAACAAATACATATACTTTGAGGACTATAATGAAACTGAGCTTTATGAAATATTCATGCTGATGGCAACAGAAGCCAATCTCACACTTGACGAGCCGGCAAAACAGTACCTGAGGGAATATTTCGAGGCAATGTATGAGCACCGCTCAAGCAATTTCGCAAACGGACGTGCTGTTAGAAACCTTTTCGAAGAGGTAATAACAAGACAGGCCAACAGACTGGCACTTGAAGAAGAGATATCTGATGAAGAGCTCAACACTTTAACATATGAAGATTTCCTGATAGGGGATGATGAAGATGAACAATGATTATAAGACATGTAACAACTGCGGAGCAAAGGTTGACGTCAGGGCCAACTTCTGCCCGGAATGCAAATCACAGTCATTTAGGAAAAGTGCCGTTGCAGTTAGAGATGAAGGCAAACCATCAAGCTTCAAGAGGGCATTGCTCTACTGGAATTATAACGGGGAATATGTACTTGCAAAATCCAAGGTAATCGCAATCTGCGTATTCCTGTTTCTGTTCATTGCCAGTTTCACCTCACCGGCTATGGCAGGAACCTTTGTCCTTGCAATTATCCTCTCAGCAATCACATTCGTTGTCGGATTCATTTTCCACATCATAAAGGGAAGGCCTTCAAATGCGGTAATCACATACAATGACTATGGCGTCATACAGGACATTATCCATCTGTTCTTCTTCTGGCAGAACAAAAAAACAGGTGAATTCGTGCTGTCAAAAACCAAAGTAATCTCATTTGCAGTATTTATTGTCTTTGCGTTATTATGTGCGGCACAATACGGATTTGCAACATTTGCCGTAGTGATCTTATTTGCACTCATCATTGAAACTCCAGTATTTCTTGTCGGATGGGGAATCCACAAGCTGACAAATCCGAATCCTACAAATCCCAAAAGTGTCGGCCCCAAAAAACCTCCTGAAAAGATTGAAAAAAAGGAAAAGTCCAAGCCGAAAATTCCAAAAGTGTTCAAAAGACAGCCTCAGGAGCCTGAAGTCATTCCTAAGTTCCGTCAATATGAGGATAAGGTAAATGCCCTTACAAAGGAATTTGCAGCAAAGGAAAAGGTTGCACGTGAAGTGATTGAAAAGAAATTCACACCTCCTCAGATAACCTACACAAGATTCATTTCAATGGTGGACAAGTCCTCTGAAGTGTTCGCCAAGGAATCCGAATCCGCACTTAACATCCTGCATCTTGCAACTGAGGATTCACCGAGAATTGATAGGGAACTCGACTCCAAAATCGGCATCATGGAATCAATCATCGATAAGATTGACGATTTGACAAACGAACTTATATTGAGCATGGATTCATCAAAGGACGGTGATGTTGACAATCTCATCGAGGATATGGAAGGTCTTATCTCATCAGTCAAGGACTATGGCGATTAGGGAAAAATATTTAACATTGAATAAATATATTTTTAACAAGATAAACACAATGCGAGGTGAATACGATTATGGATGATGAAGTTTTAAAGGTATATGGATACATCAACATTTCATCATATCGTGCAAGAGCGGTTAAAGCCCTCCAGGGCAGTGAAAAGAACCCCAGCACCATTGCAAAAGACTCAGGAATCAAAATCAACCATATATCCAATGTTTTAAGACAGCTGAAAAAATGTAAAGTGGCGGTATGCATCAATGAGGATGCCCACAAGAACAGAATCTACAGGCTGACTGAAATGGGTGAGGAAGTGGCCAAATACGTAGATAACCTGTAGGTGATGTATGGACAAGAAATACGGTGAAAGTCTTGACGACTGGAACAGAAAAACCATAAGTCAGGACACTCCCGCCCCAAAAACCTCAACAGCCGATGTGCTCTACAGCGAGGCACTGCGGTTAAACAAAGCCAAAAGATATAAGGAAGCCCTTTGCCTTATAGATGTGGCAATCGAAAACGACGAAACTAATTTTGAATACCCTAACCTGAAGGGGGTCATACTGGAAAACCTCAACCGATTTTCCGACTCCATGAAATCATATGACAGGGCACTTGAGCTTTATGATGCAGAAGAGATATATGAAAACAAGGCCCGCATGCTTTACCGATGGGCAAATTCTCTAAACGACAAGAACAGGGCTTTGGATTTGATCACACAGGCCATAACAATACTGCCCATGTCAAAAAACGACGAGTATTTTGAAAGGTTCTGGTATCTGAAGGGAAGCATTCTGGACTGTCTTGAAAGGCCTGTCGAGTCAAGGCGATGCTATCTTATAGCCGAAGGAATGACCGAAGAGATAAGAAAACTGGACGAACAGGTTGACTTTTTGAAAAATACCAAAGACACGCTGATAAACATCACGGGAACAAGATTCTACTATGGCATGGAACCGTTTAAAAAAGGCATTATCGTTAATCTGATAAGGGAAGATGACAATGATCATGACAGCGACGCCATAAGGGTTGAGCTTGAAGGTGAAACGGTAGGATATGTTGCAAACAATGAGTATACTCTGATAGAAAATGTGAAAAGCGCAACTGAAATAAGAAAAACGGATTTTAAAAAGGCGGAAGTGGTGCTGATATATCTTGATGAATATGTAATCTGCAGGCTGGTGAAATAGTTATTTTTTGTTTTCCTCAATCCTTTTAAGCACTTCAAGACCCAATTCGGTATTCTGATACAGCCTTCCTTTTGTAGCTTCCTCGTTCATGCAGTAGACAAGCTTTTTCTTTTTCAAATCATGAAGTGCATTGGACACCTGTGTTATTCGAAGGCCGGTTGATTTTGCAATTTCAGAAGGCATGACAAATTCGTCTTCAATTGTTTTCAGGATTTTGTACCTGGTGGGGGAAATTTTGATGTAACCTATGTTTTCCCATATTTCCTTTTCATTGATTTTCTCAGACATGATTATCTTTTTGTTAAAAGATAAATACTTTAATAGTTATTTTTTTAGTGTTCAATTGTAACTCCGTATATATTATTTTGTTCGTTATACTAACATCATTTATATATAATATAAATCACTAATAAACATCAAGTTTTATATACTTAAAATACTAATATTAAAAACAATAAAAATATTACTGGCGATCTTATGCAAAGTTGCAATATTACAAACAATCATCTTAAAGATGTAATGGATAATTTAATAAGTTATTTGGAAAAAGAAGAAGAAGCCCCTGCGGATTTATTATTAAATTTTGTATTCGAGCTAAAGGTATCAAATCTGTTGATTCCTGCAATTCAGGAAGATGATTCATTATCATTTGAACGCCTGGAATCCGATGATGACGATTCTGCGTTCATTCCGCTGTTCACTGATATCGAAGAGTACAACAAACATGTAAATGAGGATTTCGGATATGAGCCTCTGACCTTCGATTTTGAAACATATAAGGAACTGGTAATGGAAAACGATTTTGAAGGAATCATGATCAACATTGAAGGCAACTTCATGCCGGTTGACAGAGAATTCCTCAATGACATGTTCTTTGAGGTTGACACCGGTGAAAGTGAAGATTATGAGGTCTATGGTCCTGAAAAACTCAAGGAAATTTTCGAAACAGTGACAAACGATTCCCTTGTTGAATTCATCAGGGATGAGGAAAACAACACTGATATAGAGAAACTCTATGTTGAGCTGTCAAATTCCACACTCCTCAATATCACAGTAAGTGACGATTCACTTGACGAATTTGCAGAAGATGGAATTATTGACGGGGATGATGTTGACGGATTCAATCTCTGCTGCTTTGAGGATGACGACATCCGCTTTGGAGCAGTATTTACAGATGCACAATCCCTCAAAAATGTTGCAAAATCAGATGAAGACTACAGCTATTACGGTCAGGTAACTGTCCTTTCAGCACTCTTTGACTATATACTGAGAAACGATATGGATGGGGTTGTCATCAATCCGACCACTGACGACTATTTCATCGCAAGAAGTGACATTCTCCCGCAGGCAAGCGGAATTGAAGTGGTCATAGATGATCCTGGCCTTGAAAACGCCCTTGAATATTCATTCATATTATAGATTGTGGGACCGAATCCCACAACAACTTTTTATTTTATTATTTACATAAATTTAAACCGATGATAAGCCACAAACACCTAAGGTCTGCCATTGAAGACATCTATCTCAATGACAACAAAATAACCGAAGAGCTTTTTTTAAGACTGATTAACGAATTTAGATATTCCAACCTTTACATTCCCGCCAAAAGGCAGGACGGCAGGCTGAATTTCATCATATATGAAGATGAATCCGCCAAGATAACACCACTTTTCACCGATCTGGATGAATTTCACAAATTCTACAGAAACGATGACATTGAGGTTTTAAACAATTCATTTGAGCTTTATCAAAACATAATAAAAACAACAGACATCGAGGGATACATTCTTAATCCCGCTTCTGAAAAATACCTTTTCAAAAAGGAATTCATTCTGGGAATAGAAAACATTCCAAAGACCAATTTCTTTACTAACAACCCCTATAGCGAAGATGAGCTTAAGGACATATACTCATCAATCGACAATGGGAGCCTTGAAGGCTTCTGCGCAAATCCTGCAAACATAGGAGACTGGGAAGGGCTTTTTGAAAGGCTGTCAAACTCATGTCTTTTAACTCTTATGGTATCCGATTTTGATTTGACGGACAAAGCCGTTGACGGTCTGATATCACAAAAGCAGACAGGTCCTATGGCCAACATGTATCTTGACAGAATCGGCGGAAGATATGCGACAATATTTTCCTCAAAAGATAAGATTAAGGAGGTTGACACCACCAGATACAGGTATGCCCAGATAATTAACCTGGCAACGCTGGTCAATTTCGTTTTGAGTGAGGATATGGAAGGCATAATCTTGAATCCGTCATCGGACAGCTTCCTGATTCCAAGGTCAGTTCTTCTTAAGTATTCGCTTGGATTTGAAAGGTATGCAAACGATGCCAGATTGAGCGAATCCATGTATTATCTGTTTTTGATAGATTAGAAATTTTTAACATATATGAACATTAGAGGTATAACCATGTCAGAATTGTCACAATTGATTGAAATTAACAGAAACATTGAAAAGCAGAATGAGGAGATAATCCGACTTCTTAAAAAAATTGCCGGAGAGGAGGAAAAAGCCCGCCAGGAGGAAATTCCGAGCTTGGATGAGATTTCAAAAATCATCCTTAAGGATGTCAAAACCACATATGACGCCGAACCTGTAAGAGAGGAGCCTGCTGTCAGTCTGCCTGAAAGGGACTCTGCGGACTTCCTGCTTGGCAATGCACATGATGTCGGTGAGGTCTGCTTTATAGAAGAGGATGACATCTTCAAATTAACTGTCAAAAATAATGAAACTAGCGTCAATAATTTAACAGGTGATGCCGATTCAATTGATTTTAATTTACAGGAAATGATAGCAAATGAATCCATCAAAAATAATCAGAGTCTTGAGGACGCTACAGTCATACTGAATAAATCACAATCACTGAAATTGCATGAAACATTGAAGGTCTGCTATGACGAGGGGGCCGAACACGTTTATATTCCGATGTCTTCAGTAACACAGCTTATTGGAGCGCCTGACGCACTGCTTCAGGCACTTGGATTGAAATACTACAGAAACGACGACGAACTCGTTGAAATGCTGTTCGGGAAGGTTGAATAATGTCAAAATTCTGCCCGTTTTGCGGTGAAGAGCTGGTTGATGAAGCGAAATTCTGCAAAAACTGCGGAAAGGATATAAGCAATTATACAAACATATCCGATGATTCGCAAAACAGTTACACATACGCTCCGCCGGTCAGTGAAAACAGCCATACTGCTGCAGTTGTTTTAGGTTTCATATGCGCCATTCTAATTCCCCTTATAGGTTTTATCTTTGGAATATACCTGATTACACGCAAAGACAGTTCAAATGCAAAAACATACGGTATTATAATAGTGGCACTGTCAGTGATTGTATGGATAATCAGTTTCATGATAGGCATGTTTATGTATTAAATAAGTTTTTTTTTGAGGTTTAAGATGAATAGTGATCTGAATAACTTATCCGAATATGTCACTCCCGACATAGAAAAGCGCCAATTGATAGATAAACTTTTGCCGGGGACTGTTTTTCATTCCAGAAAACAGCTTTTTGCTGAAGAAATCGTTCTTAAGCAAATGGAAATGCATGATGTATGCTATCCTGCAGAAAAAGGAATCCAACTCAGCAAAATATGTCCGAAATGCGGCAGGAAGTATCCCGATTATGAAAACTTCTGCTTTGATTGCGACGTGAAGCTTAAAGACATTGAAGATGTCAATGTGAAAAATATAGAAATATGCCATGAATTCACATGCAAGGGGTCAAATGCATTTGACGAATTCACAGACATACTGACACAGGAAAACCTCATTAAGATAAACGAGTTTCAGTTTGAAATGTCTGACTTTGACAGAATCATCAAAGCCATCCGCTCAAAGGCACTTAAAAATCTGGATAATGCAATCAAGGAAAATGAAATCTCACTCGATGATTTGACAATCCTTGAAAAGGTAATTCTCTTTACAAAGTCATTTGTCGATGTCGAATACAAATCATATGGGGCGGAACTGGGATACTACAGCTTCAACAAGATCCATGTCGATGACAGGCAGCTCGATTCACTTCAGATTACTACAATGCTTCATGAGCTGACACACTTTTTAAATAAGGAGATACTGACACATATCCTATGTCATCTGCTTGACGCATCAAAAACAAGGGAGATGGAATCGGTTATAGCTTTCATATTATCATTCAGCAGTGAAAATTGCCTGATTGATGAATATGCGGCCCATACTGTTGAGGGACGTTTCACGCTCTTCGGCTATCAGGACTACTCATCATTTTTAAGCATACAGAATACAATAGAAAGGACAGATGATGAAATAGAAATGCTTAAGACAATCGCAAATAGCCTTGCAAACATCATCAAGGGAATCATCGAATCATTCATCGATGACGAACTGCTTTCAGACATCAAGGTACAGTTCCGCAAGGACATTCTCGATGACCCCAATTATGCCCAGCTGAAACTTGAAAACTGCACACTATTAAATGATGAAGGACTTTTGAGGGCAATCCAGTTCGTGCTTCTGGAAGGATTTGCCGCCGCTAGCCAGAATGTCGGAAAGCTAATGGAATTAAATGAGATGTGGTAGAAAAATTATATGGATAATGATTACTATGAACGTTAAGGAAAGAATATTGGAGCTGAACCGTCAGCATACCGGAAATGAGGCCGAAATCAAGGATTTGCTCATGACTGTCATCACAAAATACCAGCTTTTTGAGCCATGCCTGTATCTGGCCGAAGACGAGGAATGGGTAAACCTCTCAATGATATCAGTTGAGGATGAAAACGTTTCACAGGCAATTTCAGTTAAGAAAAGCGAAATAACAATGCTCGGCGTTTTCAACCGTGAAGAGATTGAAGTGACCATACCTAATCTCAACCCTGAGGACTTTTACCAATGAAGGAAATATTTCTCGATGAGGACTTTGACATTGAGGATACCTCATCAAAGATCAATTCGCTGATGTCAAAATGGTCAATACGCTTTCTTGACATCAACGGCCCAAGCTGGGTGGTCTACAATCAGGACATGGAAGTCAAGTACGTATTTCTCTTTGAAGTCGACTTCAACGATATCGAAACCCGAATAAAGCTTGAAGATTTAAAATTGAACGTCATCCATCACATAGAAAGCCTGAAGGACGATACGACATACAGGGATAATCTTATTAATTCCGTATTCATCGACTAAAAAATAAAAAAAAGAAGAATTAAACTTAATTAATTCTTGTGTTGTAGTATCTTACACCATCCTGGTCATAAGTGTACCATCTGTTAACCTCTTGATCGAATTTTTCTCCGATTACAGGTACATATGAATCACTTTGAGGGTTATAAACCTTATAGGTGGTGTTATTGTTTGCTGTATTGTTTGCCCTTGTAGTGTTGTCTCCAACAACAGTTGTGTTGTTTGCCTTGTCGACATTTATAACAGTCTTGTTTTGGGTTGTGTTGGTGATGTTATCTACAGCTTTATGGCTGCTGCCTGATGTATAGATAAATGCCGCAACGGCTGCCAGAGCAATTACCAATATAACAATAGCGATTAATATTATATTTTTTTTATCAACCATAATATTCACCTGTTTATTATTTATATTTTAAGTAGTATTTAACAGTTTTTTAAACAATTTTAACTGATTTTCAGTCACTGTAGTCATAATCATCAATTATCATGTAGTTGAACTGGGGATGTTTGGATTTGATTTCATCGTAAACCTTGCCCTTTATCTCATCACGGTCGGCGCTGAAATCAACAATCATGTCGACAGTTATCAGATTGTCCTCCTCAAACACGCTGAAAGCATGAATCTCCTTGATTTCAGGATAGTTTCCGATGATTGATTCCAAATCTGAGCGTATGTCAGTGTATTTTTCGTTTTTGGCATATATTCCTATCCCTGTAAGGGCAACACCGTACTCGTCATATATCCGAAATGTTATCTTACGGGTCAGCTTTTGGATATCGACTGCAGTAAGGCTGTCATCAACTTCAATATGCACTGACCCCTGCATTTCCTCAGGCCCGTAGTTGTGCAAAATCAAATCGTATGCACCGTAGACTCCCGGAAATTCACAGATGGACTGCTTGATGTCATGTGATAGCTTTGAGTCAATCCGGTCACCCAGCATGCTGTCGACTGTTTCGCGGATCATGTCAATACTTGCCTTGATGATTACTAACGCTATGATGACTCCCAAAATTCCTTCAAGGGATATATGGTAAAACATTGATATGATGGCCGCAATGAGTGTTGCAAATGACAGAATCCCGTCAAAGAACGCATCGCTTCCGGAGGCAACAAGTGCCTGTGAATCAACATTTTCACCTACGCCTTTCACATATCTTCCCAAAACGAATTTGACGACAACGGCAACTGCAACGATTATGAGTGAAACTGTCGTATAGCTTGTCACATCAGGATGCAATATCTTTGGTGCGGATTCGGTAAGTGCGGTTATTCCCGCCCACAGCACAATGGCCGCAATGATTATGGATGTGAAATACTCGATTCTGCCGTATCCGTATGGATGTTCCGCATCCGGCTTTCTTCCTGCAAGTTTGGTACCTATGATAGTGATGATGGAGGACAGGGCATCGGTGAGATTGTTGACTGCATCCAATGTAATCGCAATGGAATTGACAAGGATTCCTATTGTGGCCTTGAAGGCAACAAGGATAAGATTGACGACAATCCCGATTATGCTTGTCCTGACGATTATCTCCTCTCTTGACTTTTCACTTTTTTCAACATTTTTCATAATATTTAGATATATTTTTTATTCTATTAAAACTGATGTTTAAAAAAAAACATATTAACCATTAGAGATAAATATACTTATACTTACTATAAGGTGTAATATAATGTATAAGAAAATTTTACTTCCCACTGATGGTTCCGGGTATGCCGAGCAAGAAGTTGATAGAGTATCTAATCTGATATCTGATGGCGGTGAGATAATTATTCTTTCCGTTGCAGGTAAACTGACCTCAAGTGCTTTTCAAAGAAGAAAAAATATCAGAAAAGTCAATGAGGTATTGAAAAAAGAGGCTGAAACAGCAGTTGCAAATATGGAAAAGCTGTTCGATTCATCATTGAACGTGAAAACCATGGTAAGGGTAGGTTTTGCGGCTGAAGTCATCATTGAGGTTGCAAAAGAGGAAAACGTTGATTTGATAGTCATATCAGCATCCGGTAAAGGCGGACTTCACAGATTCATTTTAGGCAGCGTAGCAGAAGAGGTTCTCAGTAAAGCTGACGGGGACGTCCTACTGGTTCATAATAATTAAAACGGGTGATTTGATGGATAAGACAAGAACTATAATAATAGCTGTTGTTGTTATAATATTGATAGCTGTAGGGGCATTTGCCTATATATCAGCCAATAGCCACAATACCAAAATCGATGTGTTGAGCAATGAAACCTTAAAGAACGGTGCGTCTGTAAGAATAATGCTTACCGACGAGTACAGAAACGCCTATCCCGGCGAAATAGTCTACATCAAGATTCTCGACGAATCAGGATGGGCTCACAAGTATGAGGTCAAAACCGATGATATGGGTGAAGGTTCTGTAGAGCTTCAGGGTTTTGACAACGGTAACTATACCCTTCACTGCAATTTCAACGGTACAATGTTTAACAAGCCGTCACATAGCTTAACCAATCTCAATATCAATGACGGATTAGGATAAACCTGATTCCGTCCAAACTATTTTTTTTATAACATAATATCGGGTGCATATAATGGTAAAGGTATCTGTAATAATGCCTGTTTATAATGCAGAGGATTTCCTAAAGGATTCTGTGGATTCAATTTTAAATCAGACAATTGGAGATGTGGAGCTTTTCTGCGTTGATGACGGCTCCGATGATGCTTCACTGGAAATTTTAAATAAATACGCTGAAAATGACAGTCGAGTAAATGTATTCAGCCGTGACCATCAGGGTGCAGGAAATGCACGTAACTATGCCCTTGAATATGCCACAGGCGAATATCTGTATTTCATGGATGCAGATGACATTCTGGATTTGAATGCATTTGAGGTTTTCTGTTCAGTATGTGAGCAGAAAGACCTTGACTTTCTCATATTCAAGATGATTAACTACGACATCGATGAGGACAGATACTATGAATCCGACTATTACAACATGCCGAAGCTGCACGAAGCTGTCGGAGATAATGTATTCAACCATAAGGATCTGGGCAATCTGATTTTCAAGATGAACACCTCCACATGTTCAAAGTTCTATAACCGTGAGTTTGTAATAGGTACCGGTGCAAGATTTCGGGAAAACTCCAAGTTCAACGACAACCAGTTCTTCTGGGGAGTTATATTCTGCGCCGAGAGGATATACTTTTTGGATGAATTCTACTATACCCGAACAAGACATTCCAAATCCCTTACAGGATCAAACGATTTAAGCCATTCAGACATCATAGGAGTGTATAACGACATCATCGCACTGGTTGAAAAGCGAGGCCAGCTGGACAGGTTTAAAAAGAAACTGTACAACCAGAAGATATCCCTGGCATACAGGCGTTTCGGCGAAGTTGATGAGAGATACAAACCTGCATATTACGACATAATGAAGGAGGATTTCTCAAAGATGCCCGGCCATGAGAAATATGGTGAATTTATGGATGTCGCCTATAAGGAGAATAAAATAAGGTTTGAAGATGTCATCATCTCAAAGGATTACGATGACTTTAAAAGGTTATATGATGTCCATGAACTTGGCAAAAAACCTGAAAGCAAAAAGAAAAAGAAAGACGGAGGCTTTTTGAATAAACTGAAAAGACTTTTAAAATAGCTTTCTGAAAAGCCCTCTGACCTTGCCGTTATCATCACCATGAGATTTGTCTTCATCTGAATTGTCATTGTAGAGGTTTTCCTTTGCATAGCTTTTGATAAGCTCTATTGATTTGTCGCTTGGAAGCGGATTGTGAGGCGCCTTAGAATCCTGACTGTAATAGTTAACATCAAGGCCGTTGAACTCATCAAGCGCATAATATTTTGATACGAGAGGAATTGCCTGGTTGGTCATGTCAAATTCAGACTTTACATTGACGTAATATGTGATGTATGGTGAATATTTCTGCCTTTTGAAAAGTTCGGTCACATCAATTCTGAAGCTGATTTTTTCTATAACCTCATCTCTGGTCAGTCCTTCAAATGATGCAACGGTCGCATCAAGTGCAAGATTGACAAGTCTCGGATAATAGTTCATGACGAAAAACTGGGCATTGTTTACAAGAAGCTTTGAGTCTTTAATGAGTGTTGCAAGGCATACTGAAGCAAATCCCCCTCCGCTTGATCCGTAAAAGAGAATGTTGTCTTTTCTGATTTTCCGGTTTTTTGCCAGTTTCCTTATAATTTCAGAAACTGTCTTAAGATACCAGTGGTCCTTCTCGCCGATAAACCATCCCAGTTTCATTTCATCACCCAAAAAGAGCATAGGATCTGCAAAGGCAACTGTGGACTCGTCAAAGTGTTTGTACCATTTCCATCTTGTAAAAAACGGAGGCACCTTAAGCTCTCCTGTGGAGGTCTTCTCATCACGGTTGGATGCTCCCGGACCAAAGCAGATTAAATTCCTGTTGGACGGTGAAAATTTTACAATAAAATAAAAAGGGACATTTTCATAAATTATCTCAAGGCTGAAGGGCTCTCCAATAGGAAAATCATATGATTCTATTTCATCAAAATCCACACAGATTAAATTGTCAATCAGTCGGCAGACGCTTTCACGTGCCTTTTCAATCATTTCATAATCAAGTTCAAAATTACCTTCGCCCATACAATCACAGTCCCTGTTTGATATATTTATGTTTTAATATTTTAAAACATTTTCTTTAACTGAAAATAGCTTTTTATATATGATGAAAGAGATATTTAACTGTTATAAATTAATTTTTGTGAGATAAAATTATGAATATTACTGTTATTGGAACTGGTTATGTGGGCCTTGTTACAGGAGCATGCTTCTCAAAAATGGGTAACATGGTCTACTGTGTAGATATAGATGAAGAAAAAATAGATGGGCTTAAAAACAACATTTTGCCTATCTTTGAACCTCATCTGGAGACTCTGGTGAAAACCAGTCAGGAAAAGGGTGATTTGATATTCACCACCAACATCAGGGAGGCCCTTGACGCAACGGACATCATTTTCATTGCAGTGGGAACTCCTATGGCTGAAGACGGAAGCGCCAACCTTGACTATATTTTCTCAGCGGCTTCAGATATTGCAGAAAACATTACCCGTGATTCACTTGTTGTCATCAAATCCACCGTCCCTGTCGGAACAGGATTTGAAGTGGAAAGTCACATCAACAGCATTTTAAAGGAAAAGGGCTCTGACGTTAAAATATCCATTGCATCAAATCCTGAATTTCTAAAGGAAGGCCATGCGATTGAGGATTGCCTTCACCCTGACCGTGTCGTGATTGGTGCTGAAAGCGATGAAGTTTTCGAAACTTTGAAAGACCTCTATTCAACATTCGTTTTAAACCATGACAGGTTTGTTCTGATGGATATCAGAAGCTCTGAGATGACCAAATATGTTGCAAACGCAATGCTTGCAACCAAGATATCATTCATGAATGAGATAGCCAACATCTGTGAGGTCACAGGAGCCAACGTCAAGAACGTGCGTTTGGGTATAGGATCAGATAAAAGAATAGGCTTTGATTTCATATATGCCGGATGCGGATATGGGGGAAGCTGTTTTCCTAAAGACGTTCAGGCACTCATCAACACTGCACAGGCTAACGGATATGAACCTCAGATACTGTCAAACGTTGAGAAAGTAAACAAGAAACAGAAGACAGTGCTTGTAAAAAAGGTGATTGACAGATTCGGCGATGATTTAAGCGGCATGACATTTGCCCTGTGGGGCCTTTCATTCAAGCCGGGTACCGATGACGTGAGGGAGGCGACTTCACTTGTGGTTGCATCTGAACTCATTGACCGTGGAGCAAAAATAAAGGCATATGACTCACAGGCAACCGAAGAGTTTAAAAGGACAATCGGCGATGAATATCTGGATTCAATCGAGTTTACAGACAGGAGATATGATGCAGTCGACAGCAGTGATGCGCTGATACTGATTACCGAATGGAAGGAATTCAGAAATCCGGACCTTGATTTGCTTAAAGAAAAGATGAATCAGGCAATTATCTTTGACGGAAGAAACATTTACGACAAGAAAATTGAAAATAAGGGATTTGAACTGTTCCAGATCGGTTGTTAGTATACTATTTCCTTATTTTTTTCATTATTTTTTTGAAAACAGAACTTTTTTTATTGTCCTTAGGACTTTCCGAATTCTGAGGTTTTAAAACGAGATTGACTGCATTGTCAATGTTGTTTTCATATATATGCCTAAAGACTTCTTTTGTGTTTTGAGAAAGTCCGGTGCCTGTCATGTATGATGCCTTAAAAAGATGTGAGTATTTTTTAAAGAGCGCTTTAAGATTATCAGCGGAGATTTCTGTTTTGAGGAGGTACTTTTCATACCAGTAGTCAAGCTTTGTGCCTAAAAGGTAGTAGTCGAAAAGTTCCTTTCTATCGTACCTTATGCTTATGTCGTTCATCATGTCGTAGGCTTTTATCCTGCCGCAGAGATTTTTGTTTGTCTTTTCATATGAGACTGACCTGTTTTCGTTCTTTACCCTTTTGTTGTTGTAGTGTACGATGATGTCCCTGATAAACACTATTTTTTCTGCCCTGTAGAATGATTCCAATAGAAATACGGAGTCCTGGGCCACTATGTCTTCGGGAAATCTCATATCTTCAATGACGCTTCTTTTAAATATCTTGCACCATATGTTTGAATTGCCCAATACTGTCGGTTTTTCATCAAGGTCAGTTACTACATATTTGAAGTCAGGCTTTGAGAGAATCTCCTTTGTCCTTTTCTTTCTTGTTTTCTTATCCATATCCGGTGATGTTAATGTTATGGTCCATGCCCATTCATTGAGCTTTCGCACGCCTTTTCTGTTTATTGTGGTGTAGCTGCCGCTTACGATATCGCCATCCTCAGAAACGATTGTTTGATATAGCGCTTCACATGCTGTGCTTTCAAGATAGTCGTCTGAGTCAAGAAACATGATGTAGTCTGATGTTGCATTATCAAGGCCGATGTTTCTTGGCCTTCCGGGATATCCGCTGCATTCATCAAGATAAAATCCAATGATGTTATCGTATTTATCAGCATATTCCCGGATAATATCCGCACTGCCGTCTGTTGATGCGTCATCTATTAGGATGACTTCAATATTCTCAAAGCCGAATGTCTGTGCGATAACTGAATCAATAGCTTTTCTGAGATATGATTCAACATTATAGACAGGTATAATCAGGGATATTTTACTTTTCATTGTTTCAACCATTAATTAGTCTGGTTTAATATCTGATAAATTCAAGTTAAATATTTTATCACAACCGTTTTTCTCAAAACCCTGATTATGAGTATATATTAAATATAAATATTGCCTTCGATAAAATATTAAATGTAGAAAAAATTCTACATATAGTTATAACTATTTCGGTGTTTTAAAATGAAAAAAAAGATAGGTATTATATTGGCTTTGGTCCTCATATCTTGTATGATGGTAGGTACCGCAAGCGCAGGTTTATTTGACTTTTTAGGTGGAGGTTCATCAAATAACGCTACTGCAAACAATGATACTACATTGATTGTTGGATTTGATGCAGAATTCCCACCTTATGGATTTAAAGACGCAAATGGAAGCTACACTGGTTTCGATTTAGACTTGGCAAAAGAAGTTAGTAACAGAAACAACTGGACATTCAAGGCACAACCTATAGACTGGGATGCTAAGGATGCCGAATTGGACTCAGGTTCTATTGACTGTATCTGGAACGGATTTACCATTGATGGAAGGGAAAATGACTACTTATGGTCCAACCCATACTTCGACAACAAACAGGTCTTTGTTGTTAAAAAAGAAGCTAACATCAACAACATTTCCGGTTTAAAAGATAAAATCGTAGAAACACAAAAAGACTCATCTGCATTGGCAGCTCTCCAAGGTGGAAACAAATCCATTGCTGACACCTTCAAAACATTAACTGAAGTTGCTGACTATAACACTGGTTTCATGGACCTCGAATCAGGTGCATGTGATGCAGTAGCTATAGATGTAGGTGTTGCGGAATACCAAATCACCCAAAAGAACGCTACCGACAAATTTGTAATCTTAAATGAGTCAATAACAACCGAAAAATATGGTGTTGGATTCAAAAAAGGAAATACTGAATTGAAAGATCAAGTACAAAAAACTTTAGACGAAATGTTTAAAGATGGTACTGTTGCTAAAATCGCTCAAAAATACGGTATTTCAGAAGATGCTTTAATCCAACCAAAATAAGTTAGTTTAGAGGGGAGAATTAGTTAACATGATGTTAAGTAAAGTAATAGAATTATTGCTTGGAGGTATGGTTACTTCCATAGAAATATTCTTGCTTACTCTTTTATTCTCTCTTCCTCTCGGTTTAATTGTTGCCGGAGGAAGAATGAGTAGGTTTGCACCGCTTAGATGGCTTGCAAAGATATATATTTCTATCATGAGAGGTACACCATTGATGTTACAGTTGATTGTAGTATTTTTTGCTCCGTATTATGTATTTGGAGTCAATCTTTCCGCCGATTACAGATTCATTGCAGTAATCATTGCATTCACCATCAATTATGCAGCTTACTTCGCTGAAATTTACAGGGGCGGTATTGAATCAATCAATAGCGGACAGTATGAGGCAGCCCAGGTATTGGGTTACAGCAAACTGGAAACATTTTTCATAATCATAATGCCTCAGGTGATTAAGGTAGTTCTTCCTTCAATTACTAATGAAGTTATAACTCTTGTAAAGGATACTTCTCTTTCATTCGTTATTGCAATTCCTGAAATGTTTACAGTGGCTAAACAGATTGCAGCATCAGAAGCATCAATTTCTGCATTGCTTGTAGCCGGTTTGTTCTATTATCTATTCAACATGCTTGTAGCATTTGTAATGGAACGTGTTGAAGCAAGATTGGATTATTATGAGTAGGGAGGAAGCATTATATGAGTTTACTTCAAGTTAAAAATCTTAAAAAAAGTTTTGATGATAATGTAGTCTTAAAGGATATCTCTCTTAACGTGGAAAAGGGAGAGGTATTGGCAATCATCGGCCCTTCAGGGTCAGGAAAGTCTACATTGCTTAGATGCATCACCGACCTGGAACAGGAAGACAGCGGTGAGATCAATTTCGAGGGAACATTCGGACTTGTGTTCCAGAACTTCAACCTGTTTCCTCACCATTCCGTAATGAAAAACATTACAAATGCACCGATTCGTGTACAGAAAAGAGACAAGAAAGAGGTATTTGAACATGCGCGCAAGCTTCTCGGACAGATGGGACTGTCAGATAAGGAAGATGCATATCCTTGTGAGCTTTCAGGAGGTCAGCAGCAGAGAGTATCAATTGCACGTGCTCTTGCAATGAATCCCGACATACTTTTTTTCGATGAACCGACTTCCGCATTGGATCCTGAACTGACAGGTGAGATACTCACCGTAATAAAGGATTTGGCTGCTCAGCACATGACCATGGTCATTGTAACTCACGAGATGGCCTTTGCACGTAACGTTGCAGACACAATCATATTCATGGACAATGGAGTGATTGTTGAGGAAGGTTCTCCTGATGAGGTATTTTCATCAGACAACCAGAGGATGAAGGATTTCCTCGGCAAATTTTACGATTGAACTTATTTTCAATCCTTTTTTTTAAATTTTCATATATCTTAAAAGATACATTTTTTTAATACTATATAGGATTAGTTTCCATAAAGGTACAATCGGCATATAGATATTCTTGTTATACTTAAAGTATTTGAATCAAATATGGAAATTTTAACAATATTTATTAAAGATTGTGACTATAATAGTATTATCTAAAACATTTATTTTAGGTGTTGACAAATGAAGTGTTCTAACTGTGATGCTGAAAATTCGGATACCGCAAAGTTTTGCAAAAAGTGCGGTGCGCCCCTGACGGCAAAAACAATGGATCATGAAACTGTAATTAATTCGATTAGTGGTAAAAAGGATGAATCCAAAAACAACAATACCAAGATAATCATAATAGCTTTGGCTGTTTTGGCTGTGGTGTTGGCAGGTGCATTCATATACATTTATGCTTCCGGAAACTCAGGAGCAAGTGACAGCACAAGCACCAGCAATTCCGCTGGACAGGATTCCTCACAGGCAGATAACAGTCCGCAGGAACAGCCTGAAAAAACTGCTTCACAGTCTTCTTCCAAACCTGCGTCATCATCGATGCGAATCAAGGGAGGAAGCTTTTCAACAGGCAGTGCAGAAGAGGACAAGACATATGCTCAGATTTATGTAGGTAAAGAATATTCAGGAACAGATGTCATTGTACAGATATTCTATTCCAGAGACGGCAATTCATTGAATCATGGTAATATGGTTCCTGCCAGCGTCCATTCAGACGGTTATCTCTACATTACAAGCGCTGATGCATATCACTACTATCCGGATTATGCAACAATCAAGTTATATGATTCAGGCAGTAATCTTATAGATACTCAAAGCGTTTCACTTTCACCTACCAGTGGAACCCAAACGTTCTAATCATTTAACTTTATTTTTTTTCTTTTTTTAAAACATTTAAATTAAATGAAAATCTTACTTTTAACTGATGATGAAAATATCCGTAATAATGCCGGTTTTCAATGAAGAGAGATATATCCGAAAAGCCATTGAAAGCGTACTGGAACAGTCCCTGTCTGATTTTGAACTTATTGTTGTAGATGACGGGTCAACCGACGATACCCTGAAGATTATAGAATCATTTGATGATGAAAGAATCAGGGTTATCACCCAATCAAACCGGGGCCCGGGAGCATCAAGAAACACTGCCCTTGAAATCGCCGTGGGAGAGTATATAATGTTTCTTGACGGTGATGATTTTTACTGTCCGGACGCATTGAAGATAGCTTACGGTGAAATAACCTCAAAAGGCACTGACATTTCCATATTCCAGATAATCAAATATCATGATGGTGAGTTCAGCCAGAACAGCTGGTTTAATCTGGACAATTTCCCAGGTGAGTTTGAAAACCGCATATTCAATCCCCATGAATGCGGGGATTTTCTCTTTGACATTTCGGTAAGCGCCGCCCAAAAGATATTCAGAAGGCAGTTTCTGTGTGATATCAAGGCAAAGTTTCCGCAAGGAATCTTCTTTGAGGATATGCCCTTCTTTTTTTATACCTTCCTCAAGGCGGAAAGGGTTTCTATCATAAAAAGGCATCTTTATGTCCGCCGAAAGCATGAGGGATCAATAACGGAGTCTGTCGACAGCAAGTTTCTTGATACGGTTCAGGCAGGCCAGATACTTATGGACATATTTATAAAAAATGAATGGTATGATATGTATAAGTTTGATTTGCTTGCCTTTAAAATCAATGGTCCTCGATATGCTTTAATGGGCATTGAAGGAAAATACAAAGAGGAACTGTTCATGTTAATTAAAAGGGACTACGAACAAATTAAATCAGGTCCTTATTATCATGACTATCTGGAAAATCTCGGACCCGTCAAAAGGAAGTTTTTATGTGACGTCTTAAAAGCCAAGGACTACGCTGAGTTCAGGACCCTGAACCATACAAACTCAGAACCGGCATAAAAGCTTATCAGGACTGATGTCAATGTTATAAGGACAAATATGATGAAAACGCTTAAAGGCATAAACATCAAAAACACCACAAAAAGAACGATTTCAGATATTATGAATACCATTTTTGTATTCCCTATGGCAGAATAGCTGAGAAGGCCAAGAATAACCGGAGTTATTATGATTGCCAGTATATAGAGAATTGACATTTCAAGTGAAACCATTCCATAAATCGGCATGGCAAAGACAATCATATAGAGATACATCTCAACAACTGTCAGGATAAATCCCTGAACGCCACCGCAGATTGCCTGTGCAAGAGTATGCTTTTTTAAAAGAACCCTTGACCATATTACAATAGGATAAATGACTCCAAAAACAGCGCCGATAGGTCCCAAAAGAAGTATCAGTGCGGCTATGGGTCCGCTTATTCCTGTTGTATGGACGCTGATTTTCCATTTGAAAGTAATGAGAAGAACAACACCTGTGTTTACGGCATAACATAAAAGAAGCAGTGTCAGGAAATTGTCCGCATTTAAAATAAGTGATACGAGAACACCTATGAAATATGAAACTATTCCGACAACCAGTGGAACGAACCTGTCTTCACGGTTGGAAATGTCCCTGTCGGTATTTATTCTTTTGGCCCAAAGAAGGATAATTGCCATCGGAAGAAGGGATGTGAATACCAGTGAAATCAGCTCCAATGTCAGAAATTTGGAAAGGCTGAATGTGCCGTTTTCAAATGACAGCACCATGCATATTATCAAAAACAGCGGTATTGTAATGATTGGGGGCTGTGTTATTGTTGAGATTGTTTCGGCTATCTTTCGTTTTTCCATATACATATTTATCAAACTTTAAACTAATAAGCATTTTTAAGGAAAAAAATTTTAATTGTTGACCATGCAATAGTTGTCAATGCAACATTTATATATGATGAAGTAATAATAATAAGTTATGAAATCATTAGTAGTATATTATTCAAGAACAGAAATTACAAAAAAACTTGCAGAGGCAATAGCAAGAAAAACTGACGCTGATATAGAAGAAATCATACCGAAAGTAAACTACAAGGGAAAAATAGGATATGCCAGAGGCGGCAAGGATGCAATGTCCTCAAAAGTCATAGACATTGAAAACCAGAAATTCAACCCTGAAGACTATGACGTGGTATATCTCGGATGTCCCGTATGGGCATCAAGGCCTGCAGCACCGCTATACTCCTACCTCAGGAAAAATGAAGGCAAATTCCAGAACGTGAGATTCTTCCTCACTGCAGGATCATCAGGATTTGAAGGGGCCTTCAAACATATGGAGGAGGCATCCGTCAAACCTCAAAAAACATTGTCACTGACTACCAAGGAAGTTAAAAAGGATATGTTTGAAGACAGTTTGAATGACTTTACAGCTTAAGATAACATGTCATTTGAAGAACTTAACAGAACCGATGCAAAGGAGATTCCCGTCGGAAACCTGCTTTATATGATAGGTAGGGGATACTCAATGTATCTCAACCACAACATTGCAGAATTCGGAATAAATACTACACAACTCCACCTTCTGTTTGAAATATCAAACCAAAGCGACATAAACCAGGAAAACATTGCAAAAAGATGCAGCATCAACAAGGGGGCCGTTGCAAGATCAATCAAAAAGCTTGAAGACAACGGACTGGTTGTAAGACAAATCGATGAAAACAACAGAAGGCAAAACAAATTGGCACTGACAGAAAAAGGAAAAGACATACTTGAAAAATCAACTAAAGTGCTGGACAGCTGGGAAGACTCAGTGATTTTGGATGACGGATATATAAAAAAGGAATTATTACAAAAGGTATTGAAGGAAATAGCTATAAAAACTATGGAATTGAATCAGGAGGATTGTAAAAATGGGTAAAAAAAGCAAAAATATTGAAATGATTACAGGTGACCCTAAAAAGGCTATCATCAAATTGGCGCTTCCGATGATGCTTTCAATGTTGCTCATCATGCTGTATAACCTTGCAGACAGTGTATGGGTTGCAGGATTGGGTGCGGATGCACTTGCGGCAATAGGATTCATCACACCTTTATTCATGGTATTGATCGGACTTGGAAACGGTATCGGTGCGGGAGCAAATTCCCTCATTGCAAGAAATATCGGTGCTAAAAACTACGAACAGGCAAACAACTCAGCACTGCACGGTATCATTTTGTCAATTATCGTGTCAGTAATATTTACAGTAATAATCGAAGCCTTCATGGTTCCTATCCTCCAGTTCATGGGTGCCGGTGATACCATCGGCTATGCAATGGACTACAGTTATATCATTTTCGGATTCCTGTTTGTTTTTGTATATTCAGGTGTTGCATCTGCAATATTCAGGTCTGAAGGGGATATGAGACGCGCTACAATAGCTATAGCAGTAACCGCAATAATGAACATTGTTCTGGACCCTATATTTATCTATGTATTGAACCTTGGAATTGCCGGAGCCGCATGGGCGACCGTAATATCTGCGTCACTTTCATGTATCGTTATGAGCTATTGGATATGGGGCAAAAAGGATTTATACCTTGATTTGTCTCCTAAAAACTTCAGCTATTCATCAAAAATCATGCTTGACACACTTCAGGTTGCAATTCCTTCAACTCTTGAAAACATTGTGTTTTCAGCATTGGCGATTATCATAAACAGTATGCTCGTTATGGCTGCAGGAACAACAGCAGTTGCAGTATATACCGCATCAATGAGAATCGTGCAGCTATGTATGATTCCGCTAATCGGTCTTGGAACTGCAGTGCTTACCGTAGCGGGTGTGGCATACGGTGCACACAACTATGAAAATCTCAAGACAGCACATTCCTATTCAATCAAGATAGGATTTATTATATCAATTGTACTTGGAGCCATTATGTATATATTCGCACCTCAAATAGCTACAATGTTTGCATATACATCTGCAAGTTCCGCTTTGGCCCCTGAGATTGCAAAAGCACTGTCTGTCCTGACACTGTTTGTGCTTGCAATCCCTCACGGTATGATGTCATCAATGATGTTTCAGGGTGTCGGAAAGGGAACATACTCCCTTTTAATCACACTTGCAAGATCCCTGATTTTGGAAAGTGTATTTGCATATCTGTTCTGTTTCATCTTCGGATGGGGAGTTACCGGAATTTATGCAGGTGTTGTATTCGGATGTTTCGTTGGAGGAACTCTGGGATACCTCTGGGCGAAATTCTTCATCAGAAAATTCAAACAGATTTCAATCAAAAAATACAAGCCACATGAAGAATAGTCCCTCAGCAGGGATTATTTTTTTATACTTTTTTTTATAAAATAATTATCATGGAATTCATCCTAAACAACAAAAAATATGCTATAGACAACCATGAGCTTTTCATAAATTATCTGATGGTTGATAACTATTTCAGACACAGATATTCAAAATATGAATATGATATCCGCTTTGATTTTGTAAATCCTATCTTAAAAAAGGAAAAGGTGGAATTCAGCGATATCCATAAGGGCGCTGAAGTGCTTGGGGAACTTATAGAAAAACAAAAAATCAATTTCACCCCGCATGGCCTGAGAATTGACCAGCATAGAAACGGCAACTTCAGGATATCATATCAGGATATGGAATTTTCAAACGTTAATGTGGGAGAGGTAATCCCACTTCTGATTGCATTAAGCTCACTTCTATCATACAAGCCAATCGTCACATTAACACAGATAGAAGAGGAGCTTGAAAACTTTCTTGAAAAGTTCAGAAACTATTCTGAGGAATAGTTAACATTCCATTCTGCTTCGGGGAAAATGAAACATGTAGAGGTTTTTTTCCAGTAGCAGTTATTGCAGGCTTTGCATTTGACCTCACCGTTGCCTTCAATTTGCCAGTCTACAAGAAAGCTTGAATCACAGACAAAAGGCCTCTGCATGGAAATGAAATCAACCTTTGTCTTGTTCAATACGTTATTGATCTGCTTTTGGTTTGTAATTCCCCCACCCATAATGACAGGAATGTCAACTTCATCTATAATCCTGTTGCAGGCATTTGCCAGTATGCTTTTTGAGTAGTTTTCACGTGAAAAATACTGCGGGGAACGTGGTCTTGTAATCTGAAGGGAATCAACGCCATGCTGTTCAAGCAGTTTTGCTATTTCAACTGTCTCTTCAATTGTCATTCCGCCTTTCTGTATGTCAAATGCATTCAATCTGCAGTTAATGTGGAGTTTTGTGTTTGCCTTGATTACTTTTATTATCTCCAGAACGATCCTTAAGCGGTTGAATGTGCTTCCCCCATACTTGTCTTCACGTTTGTTGAAGTATGGGCTGATGAATCTGGTTAAAAAGTAGTAGTTGCCCAAGGCAATCTGAATTCCGTCAAAACCAGCATAATCGAATTTCTGTGCGGCTATTATAAAGTCAGTCTGTATTTTTCTAATGTCTTCTATTGTGACATCCTCTATTTTAACGTTATGTTCTGCCCTTTTGTTGAACTGCACGAAGCCCAGCTGTGCAAAAATCGGAACGTCATATACATGAACAAGGTCTGTCAGGTCACGGGCTTCACGAACGAATCTGGTGTAGTTTACGGTATTTGAATATTTGCTGAATGCATCCCTGGGATAAAGGGAAAACAGTTCTGTTATTATTAATCCGACACCGCTTGCTGCAATGTTTTCATATCTGTTATATATCTCAGGTGTAAGATTTCCGGAGCTTTCTCTTTGGGATTCCCATAGTCCGGTTCTTACTATACGACTGTTAAGTTCAAATTCTCCAAATGAGCAGTTATCAAACAAATCTTTCATAGTTATTATTAGATAAAAAATAGTATAAAAAAGTTATTAAAAAAATAAAAAATAGTGGGAAATGAATTTCCCTTCAATTGCACTTTTAGATTATAACTACCAGACTGACAAGCAATGATAACAAGAGGGCAAAAATACCCATTTCGCTGTTATTTGTAGCCGGAACGGCAGTTTCATTGTTAATCTTATTGACATTGCTGGTGTTTTGTGTATCATTATTGGCCATAGAATCTTTCAGATTGCCCAAATCAATGCTTTTCACTATTGAATTGTGGTTTTCACTGACAGGATTATCTCCGGCAATGACGTTTGGTGCGACCCTTTCAGATGGTTTGTCACTGTCTTTTGAATCTGAAACGCTTTCATCAGAGGAATCTTTTGCTGTGGATTTATCACTTTGGTCGTTTGATGCAGAATATGCGCATCCTATTGCTGTTCCTGATTTATATGCTATTATATGATAGTAATAAAGTTCTCCGTCTTCTGTAAAGTTTCCTTCTTCAGACCAGTCTATTTCATCATCCTCGTCTTCATAGTCTGTGTCTTCATCATCAAGGTCATCGTCTTCCCAGGCATCATCAATATAATCATCCCAGTCGTCATTCCAATCGAGATCGTCATACCAGTCTTCATCATCCCAATCATCAAAATAGATATAATCGTCATCTGAGTCTTCATCATCGAGATAATCGTCGTCTGAATCTTCGTCCCAATCTTCATCATCGAGATCGTCGTCATCTGAGTCTTCGTCCCAGTCATCGTCATCCCAATCTTCATCATCGAGATCATCATCGTCTGAGTCTTCGTCCCAGTCATCGTCATCCCAATCTTCATCATCGAGATTGTCGTCTGAGTCTTCATCGTCCATATAATCGTCATCATCAATATCCGAATCGTCATCAATCATCAAATCTTCCAAATCGGAATCATCGATTTCAAGACTGTCGTCTGGTGATGCGTCATTTACATATGAACTATCGAAGTCATTTGATGCAAAACTGACACCAACACAAGTTAAGAGAAGTGCAATTAGAATAAAAAATGCGAATATTCTATTTTTATTCATATTTTTCACCTCAATCTAATTGTAATAATATACAATTAACATTAAGATATTTGAAAAACATGATATATAAATATAAAGGTAAAATAGGGGGGATATGGCCCTATAATCTAAAGAAAAGATAAATTAAAAATATTACAAACATTATCACTACAAGCGGATTTAACTCATCATATTTTCCTTCTGCAATACTTGTTATTGTATATGTAATAAAACCGAATGCAATACCCAGTGAAATTGAATTTGAAAGCAGCATCATGATAATGGTTAAAAAGACAGATGCAACGATTGAAAGGTTATCCCAATTGATATCTTTAATCTGACCAAACATGAGAATACCTACAGTCACCATTGCTGCGGCTGTTACTGATGATGTGAACAGGGATAAAACTGCAGGTGCGAGAAATACTGAAATGATAAAGAGAATTCCTGTTACAATGGCAGTAATTCCTGTTCTTCCGCCAAGACCTATGCCTGTTGCACTTTCAACATATGCGGTTACTGTACTTGATCCGAATAGTGCTCCGATGATGCCTCCAATTGCATCGCTGATGAATGCCTTGTTGATTCCTTCTGTACTTCCGTCCTCTTTAACATATCCACATTCTTTTGCAATGGGAATTAGAGTACCTGTTGTATCGAAGAATGTTACAAAAAGCAGGGAAAATAAAATTAGAATCAGTGATGAAATTCTACTTAAAAGTTCTCCAAATCCGGAGAGGAATCCTCCAAATACGCTGAAGTTCAGATTGAATGAAATCCATGTTTTTGGAATTGTCGGAAGGGCTGCATCTGGTGATGTAAATCCTACCAAAGAGAAGACAACGCCTAAAATTGCAGTCAAAATCAAACCGAAAAATACTGCGGCAGGGACTTTTTTAACATATAATGCCAGTGTGATGATAATGCTTATTGATGCAAGCAATACATGCGGTGAAGCCATGTTTCCCAGTGCAACTACGGTTGTCAGATTAGAAACTATAATTCCTGCATTTACAAGCCCTAAAAATGCCAGGAAAAAACCAATACCTGAACCTATAGCCAGTTTCAAATCATTTGGAATTGCATTTAGAATGGTTTCTCTCAATCCGATTACACTAATCAGCAAAAAGATTATGCTTGAAAGAAATACTGCTGCAAGAGCGGCATTCCATGACAATCCCATACCTAGGACAATGGTATATGTAAACAGTGCGTTCAGACCCATACCAGGGGCAAGACCGACAGGATAATTGGATAGGAGTCCCATTAAAATACATGCAATACCCGATGCAAGGGCCGTTGCGATAAACACCCCTTCAATAGGCATCCCGGTTTGGGACAGCATCCCAGGGTTTACTCCCAGGATGTAGGACATTGCAAGAAATGTGGTTATGCCTGCAATGATTTCAGTTTTTAAGTCAGTTTTATTTTCATCCATCTTAAAAAAATCGTTCAGCATATGCTTACTCCTTTTCTATAATATTATTTTAATAGCTAAATAGTTATAAATTATTCGTTTGAACCGGATTTAAAATAAAATTCATTCCATATACACTTTATCTGACGGATAATATAATAAACAAACGATAATTTTGTAAATTTGAAAAATTCAAATAAGTTTAAATATCTGTTCTTATAAAAAAATAGTTGATGTTTAGTTTCATATCTACTTTTTTGGTTGCCGTTGCACTTGCGATGGATGCCTTCAGCGTTTCAATGACAAAAGGATTCACGCAAAAGGATTTGACAAAGTCGCAAATATTATATTACGGTTTGTTTTTCGGAGGATTTCAGGCATTCATGCCGATAATCGGATACTTCTGCGGAAACGTGATAGCATCCGTTGTAACCTCACTTGCCCCAATCATAGGGTTTATTCTTCTAGTTGCAATCGGTTTGAACATGATTAGGGAAAGCCTGGGAAGCGATGGAGAGAAATTAAACGATTATTTTTCATTCAAGGAAGTTACACTGCTTGCAATTGCCACAAGCATAGATGCATTTGCCGTGGGAATTACAATTGCACTGGTAAATGATCCGATACTGATTTCAGCTGCAATAATCGGAATTGTTGCCTTTGCATTCAGCATAATCGGAATCCATATAGGAAAAAGGATAGGAAATTATGTTGGTGACAAATTCGAAATAGTCGGTGGTGTTATCCTTATTCTTATAGGAATTAAAATTTTAATGGGATTTTAAAAAAAATAGTTTGAACTGGCATTAAAGCCAGCTTTGAATTTAACGTCTGAAACGTCTGTTATTTTGGTTCTGTCTGTACAGACTTTGAGGTTGTCTGCCTCTTCGCCCACGTCTTAACTTTTTGACTATCTGGTATGAACCGAAAATAACTACTGCAACAATAACGGCAGTTACCGTATAGAACAGTATTGTTGTGAGCTTATATCCGATTGAATTGTTATCGGTATGGTTATTGGCAAACGAAACGTTTCCGATTTCCTTATATGTAGGAGCTATCGGAATATCCTCACCGTTAATGGTAGTTCCGTTGAATATGACATTGTCGTACATGTCCCGGCATGCCATTGCATGTGTTGAACCGTCATCATTTGAAACGTACATGTTGGTTATGTTTGCATCCTGGGTCACGTCAAAGTCAAAGGTTGTAACGTCCCTTCTGGTGAGTCCGAAACCGTCAGTGATTGCCAGCTCGTTCATTGTCTTTATCTTATCGGAAGAGGAGTTGAATGTGATATTTCCTGACCTGAAATAGGTATATCTGTTAGGCATTGATATATATTCGCCAGGTTTGAGTTTGCCTGTGAAATGCCCCTTGTCTGTTGCAAGACCATAGTCTCCGGTAGGATTCTTGATTACGACATGTCCGATTTTATAAGGCTTTTTGATTTCCTCAATTTTGGCAAGGCCGTCTTCAGTAATGGCGTTGTTCTTTTCAATCATCTCCCCGGTGATATTTTCAATCAGCTGGTTGTCTGGACCGTCATCAGTTCCGCCATAACCGATCATCCATCCGTCACTGGTAATGATGACCTGACAGAAATAGCCTCCGGTTTTCTTATACTGCTTTATTGCATCTTTTCCATGCCATTTTACCTTTTCAATGTATATGTCGTCGGCACTTTTTGCATCTCTTCTGAATGCCATCATCGCATTTTCACCGTCTTCCTGAAGGAATACTGAACAGCATCCGGTCATGTCCTCAACATCATTGTCCTGTAAAATGGATTGTATGTCATGTACGACAAATTGGCTTTCACCCGCACTGACTGCAATAAGAGATGAAAACAATATAACAATCGTCAAAATAAAAATCTTATGTCTTAAACTCATATAACCCTCTTTCAATATTTTATGATATAAACTACTATAATATAATATTATTTGTAAATACTATTTATACTATTCTAAAATTAAAATAACTTTTTAAGATTTATTGTTTAAAATTGTTAATGATTGAAGTGAAATATTTAACTTTATTGTGCAAGAATTCTCCGGCTTCTTTAAGCCGGGGATGAATTGCACATTTAGTGGGTTAGTGTCTATATTTTTTTTATGTGGATGGGG
>ONJC01000011.1 GCA_900318035.1 uncultured Methanobrevibacter sp. | reverse complement strand
CGTACGCCACGAGCCTAAACTCGTTCGACTTGCATGGCTTAATCGAATCCCAATAGCAGTAGCATCTGCCAGGATCAAACAGAATTGAACACATAACAGTACTATTTTTGAAGTACACTAAAAAAATATAGACGAGTGTAATACACTAATAAATTTGATATAAAAGATTCTATAATCAAATTTCACCACATCTACAAAACTTACATCATACTCGAAGAAACTCGAGTACTCACAAAAAGCACATTCATGATATTAATAATTTAATTAATACGATAAACATGATAAATTATAGCTATATGCGGAAAAGCAGTCATCATAGT
Organism: uncultured Methanobrevibacter sp.; assembly: GCA_900318035.1. Classification (GTDB taxonomy): domain Archaea; phylum Methanobacteriota; class Methanobacteria; order Methanobacteriales; family Methanobacteriaceae; genus Methanocatella. The sequence goes on along the minus strand of ONJC01000011.1, from coordinate 117,701 downwards.
CAGAATTGTAAATACAATGTGACTTAAACCAACGCCATAAAACACATAGCACATCTAATAGACGGACAAATTTGAGTAACAAATTCAATTAAAAAATATTGCAAAATATAATATAATTAGATGAAAACTGATAATAATGCCATTTATTGAAAAATATATGATTAAAATTTTTAATTGTAAAAATAACCTTGGAAATTAAGATAAATTAAAATAAATTTATTATGAAAAATAATGAAAACATTACCTGCCACATCAATATTACAAAAAATAAAATTTTTAATACTACATATTTTTTTATAACATAAGAAAACACAAAACATGATTCATATTTAAAACTTTCTATCTAATTCAAATAAAAATTACTTTATATATTACTAACTAAAATATTAATTGGTGATAAAATATGAAGTTCGGTATAGAATTCGTACCAAATCAACCTTTGGATGAAATTGTAAAATTAGTAAAATTAGCAGAAGACGTCGGTTTTGAATACGCATGGATCACAGACCACTACAACAATAAAAACGTATACGAAACCTTAGCATTACTTGCAGCTAACACTGAAACCATTAAAATGGGTCCTGGTGTAACCAACCCATACGTAAGAAGTCCTGCAATCTCTGCTTCTGCAATCGCAACCATTGACGAAATCTCAGACGGAAGAGCTACCTTCGGTATTGGACCTGGTGACAAAGCAACTTTCGACGCTTTAGGAATCGAATGGACCAAACCTGTATCCACTATTAAAGCAGCAATCGCTGACATTAACACTTTATTAGCTGGAGACAAAACTGAAGGCGGAGCACAATTAGGCGGAGTAAAAGCTATCCAAGAACACATTCCTATTTACATGGGTGCACAAGGACCTAAAATGTTAGAAACCGCTGGAGAAATCGCAGATGGTGTATTAATTAACGCATCCAACCCTAAAGATTACGACGCAGCTATGCCTATGATCAAAGCAGGTCTTGCAAAAGCTGGAGACAAAGAATTCGATGTTGGTGCATACACAGCAACCTCTATCGGACCAGACTCTGACGCAGCTAAAAACGCAGCTAAAATCGTAGTTGCATTTATTGCAGCAGGTTCCCCACCTCCAGTTATAGAAAGACACGGATTACCTGAAGGATTCAACACCCAAATGGGTGACTTCTTAGCTAAAGGTGACTTCGGTGGAGCTATTGGTGCTGTAACCGATGAAGCACTCGACGCATTCTCCGTATGTGGTACTCCTGATGAGTTCATTCCAAAAATTGAAGGCTTAGCTGAAATGGGTGTAACTCAATACGTAGCAGGTTCCCCTGTTGGTAAAAACGTAGAAGAATCCATTAAATTATTAGGAGACGTAATTGCAAGTTTCTAAACTTGCTTACTCTTTCTTTTTTTATTTTTTTAAACCCTTATACACAACTTATTAACACACTATTTTTTCAACAACAATTTTAATTATAAAAAAATCCTAATAATATTATAATTATATTATTGCAGGTATTATAATGGAAATCGAAAATTTAACAAAAGACATTAGACAAAGAGCATTTGATCGAAAAGACCCAAAAACCCCCGAACAGGTTGGAGCCAGTTGGTATAATGATGATTTGACTTACGACGGTGTTGCCAAAACATTATTCATAATTTTACCTACACCAGGCTGTGCATGGGCACTCGGAGACAGTGGAGGATGCACCATGTGCAGTTATGTTTCCGACTGTACATTAGAACCAATCGATACTGAAACCATTTTAAGAATCTTTAATGAACACCTCCAAAGACATCCAATATCCGAAGAGGATAAAATTTCCGTAAAACTGTTTGCATCAGGAAGTTTCCTAAATCCATATGAACTTCCAAAAGATGCCCGTGACGAAATTTTGAAAACTTTAATGGATTTAGGCAATGTCACTGAAATAATCGTTGAATCAAGACCAGAATATGTCAAAGAGGAAGTTTTGGATGAGATCTTTGAAATTATTGGAGACACATTATTTGAAGTGAGCATAGGTCTTGAAACATCCAATGATTATACCCGCCTTAAAAAAATCAACAAGGGATTTACACGCCAGGACTTTGAAGATGCAGTCAGATTGATGCAAAACTTAAATGAAAATAAAGGATATAATCTGAAATCAAAAGCATATATCTTCGTTAAACCTATTCTATTGTCTGAATCACAAGCAATAACCGAGGCCATAGAAACCGCAAGATACTGTGATTCAATTGGAGTTAACAGACTTTCATTTTGCCCTGCAACAATACACAGCGGAACAGTTATCGAACGCTTTTGGAGAAAAGGAGCATATCAGCCACCATGGATCTGGTCATGCATTGAAATAATAAATACCGTCAGAGATGAGCTTAACATACCTGCACTTATGGACACTTCAGGTTTCGGTTCAAGACGTGGTCCATACAATTGTAAAAAATGCAACAAAGATTTGAAACATATGATAATAGCCAACAATCTAACCCAAAGCAAAATCGAATATGAATGCGAATGCAAAAATGAATGGTTGGCTGAAATCAACAATTCAGATATTAATTGCTCAACTGTTGAAATCAAGCATATTCCATTATACTAATCTGAGTAAAACATTTACTCTCATGAAAAGAAGAAACTCCACCTTTATCGGTTTCCATTTTAAAAAAAAGAAATTAAATATTAAAAAAAGTAAATGAGAGATAACTCTCATTATTTTTTAATCCCCGTGTCTTTCAGCCGCAACGTCAAAACAAAAACAATCGCCATCAGGATTGCAGTTACTATCATTACAAATTCCATGGCATCCTGAATAATGACGTTTGCAATAGCCATAACAGTGCTGTCAGCATTAATTTCGTTCATATTTCCCATTTTTTCAAAGTGATTAAATACATCAATATGGAATGTTTCATTTCCCGAATATTCAGGAGCATAGATATCAACTGCATTAGAAATGCCTCCAAAAACTCCAAGAATAAGAATTATTCCAATAATTGCCGTACCCAATGACTCACCTAATGACTGGCTGGTTGAAGTAATACCTGATGCATTATTCTGACTTTCTTCAGGAATATTGACTAATGCAATATCCACACTTAAAGCCATTATAAAACCAAGCCCTGCTCCCAATACAAACATTCCAGGCAGTAACTCCCATATTGTTGTATTTATTTTAAACTGATAGCTTAACATAAGACATCCTATGATGGACAGTATACTTCCTATTGCCATGAGTGTCTTATGATTCAATTTTCCAGCTAAACCTGGAGCGGCCAGTGAAAAAATAAGCAGACTTATAGTCATCGGAAGCATGGCCAAACCGGTATTGAATGCAGATAACTCCAATACACTTTGCAGATACAGGGAAACTACAAACAATCCACCTTCCATTACAAGATATGTCAGCAGCATAATGCCAGTTCCCGTACGCAAATTTCTGTCTTTAAATAATTCAACATCGAGCAATGGAACATCGCCTTTCCTCTTTTTTTTGATTTCAAACAATGCAAAGAACACCAATATAATAATGCCCAAAACCATTACGACTATGCTAGCGGTGGGTTCATCAGATAATGTCAAAATACCGAGGGCCAGCAAAAAAAGACCTATAACTGAAATTATGGAGCCTGCAATATCCAAATCGTTTTTAGATTCGGTAGGTGCAAAATCAGGTATTTTCTTTTGCATTACTAAAATAATGACAACAATTATTAATTCGAATGCAAATCCACATCTCCAACTGAGAAATGTTGTCATGATTCCACCGAAGAGCGGGCCTATAGCAGCCGCAATTGCAACCATTACACTTTCGATTGCCAAAGCATATGTTCGTCTTTCGCCGGAATATGTTCCACTTATTATGGAAATGGTAGCGGGCAGCATCAATGCCCCAGCAATACCTTCCACCACTGCCCATCCGATAAATAAGACAGGTGCACTCCAACTTATCGCTGCAGTAAATGTCCCAATACCATAAAGTGAAGTACCGATTAAAAACAGTTTCTTTTTACCAACTATATCCTGAAGCTTGGCACTCAGCAACATGAATGCTGCAGTGATGAGAGTATAAAACGCCATGGTAATTTGAATGGTACTCACATCAGTATTCAAATCAGCAACAACCTGCGCAATACTCACATTCATGAATGTAGTATCCAAAGCTATGATAAAAGAAGCACATGCCGCCAATATTAGTGGAATCCAACTGGCTTCCTTAATTGTTTCATTCATACTGGTTATCCTCCAAAATTATTGATATTTTAAGTACAGTAACATAATTAACTTGTCACGCCTTTAATTACATCAATTAATATTTCATCATTATTGTTTTATATAATTATCTTATGGCTTGGAGGGTTCTTTTGATTTAGGGATTGGTGAAATACAGAAAACTCTAAGGGAAAATCAGAATGTTCAAATTCTTTCAACACCCCAAATCCAAAAGATTTAAATGTCTTGAATTCAAATAATTAATATGGAGAATAGTTTATTTTACTGTTCATATCAATAATTATTCTCTATTTTACTATTTATAACTTATTATTTATTTTTTTAATGAATTATAAGTGTTTTTTCAATTATAAAAAAATTAAAGCGATTGAATCGCTTAAAATTGAAATCCGAACATTTTTGAAAAAATTTTTTGCAAAGTGAAATTCAAATGTGAAATAAATAGATAGAAACCTATCAAAACTAAAAACAAAGACTGCAGAAGACTTAATTAAAGAAAACAAGTAAATTAAACTATATTTACCTGAATTTTGATATGGTTTCTGCAAGGTTAATGAAATATTCAAAAGATAGATGATTGGTGATTAAATGAATTACATTATAGTAGCAATATTATTTTTTTTATCCGGATTTTTCATGAAGTATTCGGATGATTTATTTGATGTTAATAATAATCTAAACTATGCAACTATTTTTGGCATTTTATGCGGTGTAGCATCAGGATTGGCTGCAGTATACAGTATTGAAGCAGCATATATTTTCATAGCTATCCTTATTGGCAACTTCCTGGTCCTGAAGGTTGATGGCATTCATCATATAATTTCATTGATAACTTTTGTAATTATATTGTTGATTGGAGGCATTCCTAATTTAAACATGGTTGTTTTATTGATTTGTATTTTGGCCATAATATCAGATGAGGTGGGCCATGAAATGATAAGTAAAGTTACCCAAGACAGATTCTTAAATTTATTTTTCGAATATCGTTTTGTGATGAAGATTGCAGTATTTTTACTTGCAGTCTGTGGCGTATTTGATATTTGGGCATTCATTTGCTTTATGATGTTTGAAATAGCCTATGTAATTGCAGGAATTATTTTTGAGAGTTTAAATTAGAAAAGAAAAAAATGACTATATTAAAATATTAAAAAATATTAATTAGTATTAGGAGGAAAAAATGAAAACTAAATTTATCAGCATATTTGCCATAATTTTTGGATTGATAATCATCATATTTCCAATAATGGGGCTAATTAAAACCAGTGCATTGATTGGTTTATCATTATTATTAATATCAATTTATCTGCTTGTTGTTGGAGTTGCTATAATTGATTATAATAAACGGGGAGCAATATTGGATTTGATTTTGGGAATCGTATTGCTTATACTGAGTATATGTTTAATATTCGATGTTGCTATAATCGGAATTTTAGCACAGATAACATTATATCTTGCAGGAATAACCCTGATAGTCGTCGGACTTGTTTCCCTGGTAAATAACCGCCAGTCCAGATATGGATTTTATATTGGAATAGCAGGTATCGTGTTAGGTTTATTGTATATTATTATTGGAACTTACGTTGCAGATCCAATTATTCTCGGATCATTAATTGGATTATGGTTAATTATAAGCGGTGTTTTAAATTTAATGGATGGTTAAACTATCCTTAATTTCTTTTTTTGGTGTTTATCTTGATTGGAATTAGTGCAGATTTTGACCCCGTTCATAAAGGTCATGCAAAATTAATCAGCGAAGCTCGCAGACTGGCGGATAAGGAAGATAAAAAATTAGTTGTTTATTTAAATAAAGGTTTCAGTGCAAATCACGCTCCTTTTTTTGTAAATTTTGAAGCCCGCCGTGAAATGGCACTGGCTCTGGGAGCTGATGATGTAAAATCATTTGAAGGACTTCATCACAGATTAGTCCTGTCATACAGTGTTCCAATAAGACTCAAACAGATGATAGATGATGGAGTGACGGATTATATAACCTCCGCAAGCATTTCTCTTGATGAAATCAGAAAAAAAGCACAGCCGTTCATTGAGGAAGGAAACTTTGTGGGGATGCCGAAATCATACACCAACAGGAATGAGATTAGATGGTATGCAATAAATGAATTTCTCGGATCTAAACTTGACTATCATGTCGTAAAGGAATTCAATAAGGACAAATATTCCGGCAGACTGATCAGACAGTCAATAATTGACAATGACATGACAATCACTGATGATATTGCGAAATTGCTTCCGAAAACCACTGTTGAAATCCTGCAGCGTGAAATTGATGCCGGCAAGGTTCCGGGAGAGAGAAACTGGAGTGACATTTACAAAAGAATGAATACATACTCCAGAGGAAACCTTGAAAAAATAGCTTACCTCAATGGAAATACAATTAATGAAATAATCAAAAGAAGGGTTTACAGAGACCCCGAATCTATTTGGGCCGTCTTTAGAAGATCAGATTATGGGCCTGTGATGACAAGACTTGCCATCAGTTCGATTGAAATGGAAGTCACAAAAAAAGAGGTCATGGATTTGATGAAAAGCTATGAATCCCAGGGAGTCATACCTGATAATCAGAAGGTCCAACGGGTTATTGACAGGGCATGGTATGTTGCAAGCGAAGGTGAAAATGGAGTGAGTGCCCGTGAGGCAAATGAAAAATTCAGGAGCCAAAACATCAATGTCGATGCGCCTTTGAGATTGGAGGCAGGTCTTAATTTAACCAAGTTCGAAACAAAGATTACAAAAGAGGGAATAGCTACCGACTTATATGTCGATAAAAACGGCAAAATTTCTGTTCAGTTTAAAAGTGAAGGCAAAAAAATCAAAACAAATCTAAGGCTTCCTGCAGTTGAAGTCACCTATTTAAGATATATTATGGATTCTCATTTTATTCCAGTTACCGGCAGCATAAAAAAAGCTAAAAAGGGTTTTAAGGTTGAAGTGGTTATCGGTTGAGTTTTTCAAGTGCCGCTCTGACCATTATCAAATCGCAATCTCCAAAGCAGTTAATTATTTCTTCCAGTTCCTCACATTTTCTTTGGGAGTTTGCCAGTGTATTGTCAATTCTTGAAAGGGATTTTTGAGTGAAATTTTCCCCTTCTGTTAATGTAAGTATATCAAAGAATTCCTCTTCCAGACCATATTTTTGAGCGATTTCACTTGATTCTATTAAAAGTGCTGAAAGAGTTTTTGTATAGCTGCTTCTAAGCATTTTTAAAATGGCCACATCGCCGACGTTACTGCTTATTTTTTTTGTTTTAATGAAATCATTTAAAAATAGTAAATCATCAGCATGTTTACCTGAAATGTATAAGATAGGATTGTCCGAATCTATTTTACCTATGATTGCTCCATCTACCAGATTATCAATGTGAGAGCTTATTTCATAAGTGGTATCCTGAGAAATATTATTCAAATCCAAATAAATTCCCCTGCAATATTTGGCATATTTTCTGGCAACGTCCAAAGCGGATTTTGGAGATGTTGCAGAAATCAGAATATCAGATGCGGCTGCAACTTCCTTTATGGATTCAAAAACCTCAATGCCTGAATCCCTAATGTTTTCAACAGTCTTATCAGACCTCTTCTCAGACGAAGTGATGCATACAATATCTCTAGAATCCAATAAATTGAAAAGAGTTTTGGAAACCTTTCCAAAACCTATAAAACCGATTATCATAAAATCACAGTGAATTATTTTTTGAAAAGAAGCATGTCATGTAAATTAACACCAATATCCCTTGAAATTGTATTGCATTTTGCACACAACATAAAGTAGATATCCTTATCTGACAAATCAATTTCTGTGAGTCCCTCATAATTGCCCATGCCTTTTGAGATTATGAATTCATGACTGTTGAATATCTCCCTAAATTCATCTGAGATTTCACTATCCACATAACCCACAGTTCCTGCACCGATTTCAACAATTTCTCCAAATTCATCCAAACCTGCATCCAATGCTTCCTTCATGCATGCGTCATTTAATATAGGCACCGATTTGACTGCAATTGTAATTTCTAAACCATATTCCTTTATTTTTCCCAGCAATAGCTTATCAAATACTATCTCACCGGTGTTGTCCACCAGATATAAGACCTTATCCTGAGTTTTAAGGGAATTTTCAAATTCATCGATATCCTTGACAGCCAAATCCTTTTTGAGAGAAGTTTTTATTACGCTTTCAATATCATCATCCAGAGTAAATGCTCCGAAATCAAGAATATTTCCTATAATGGCTATTTTCACATAATTTTCTAAGCTGTCATCATCGTCCAATATTTTTTTAACATCATCCAAATATTTCAGGGCCAGCCTGTTGCTTTCTATTTTTTCAGCATAATACGGATCTTCACAGCCTGTCTTTTGCTTGATTATTGCATGCATTGCAGAACCGGTACTGTTCGAATTGGTGTCCTGGGCAAAATTTTCAGAAAGATACTTGAAAATATCTCCTATGACTTCCATTTTAAGCGCTTCATCATCTGTTGATAAATCCAGTGCTTCCCGGGCCTGTCTTAAAAAACATGGCCCACATTCATAACTTATTTTCACTTAACCACCATAAATAATTTGAACTAATTGTATCTCATCACCATCTTCAATTACCGTATCTTCAATGACAAGTTCGCCGTTTTGCTTGGATACTATTGTTTGAGCGGACAGTTCCAAATCATCAAGTAAATCTTTAATGGAGTAATTTTTATCAGGAATTTCTCTTTCTTCATTTATCTGTTTGTATTTTAAAGTAAATTTCATGTTATCACAATCCTAATTCTTCCAAAAATGAACATGCCTTACATAATTCATTTGAGGCCGGTTCGCCGCATCTTTTGCATCTTCCATGTGAATAATCCTTTTTAAGTTCATTTTTCAGTATGTTTTTTATTTTATCATATCCTCTTAATGTGGAATATTTGATTGTAGGGTGTTTTTCGGCAAGCTGGTTGATGACTTCTGAAACCTCCCCCCTGAATGACTGCATCGCATAAGGACAGCTGTCAAAGTGAACTTCCAATTCCTTTGCAACAACATAAAGACCAATTTCACGTTCGGGAATTTCCCTTAATGGCTTGATTTTGGTTGTGAACTCTTCTGCCTTGGATTCTGATTTCGGACCCAATTTGGTCAGATTGTCAGTGTTTCCTTCAAGATAGTTCATCATGATTCCCTGTACTTCATCATCAAGATTGTGTCCTGTTGCAATCTTGGTGGCGTTCATTTCACGTGCAGCTTTGTTGATGATTGTTCTTCTGAACACTCCGCAGTATGTGCAGGAGCCTTTATGATTTTCCCTTTGCATGATTTCATCTAAAGAAATTCCGTATTCCTCTTTGAGTGAAACCACCTTATGCTCAATACCCAATCTTTCTGCATGGCGAATAGCTATATCCACCCCATCCTGTCTATAGTTGGCTATTCCCTCATCCACAGTTACAGCACATATGTCTATAATGTTGCGTTGCCTGAAACTGTCCAATATTTCCAATGTGGTTACACTGTCCTTTCCTCCTGAAAGTGCAACCAGAACCTTATCGCCTTTATCAAGTAACTTCTCCTTTTTTATTGTTCGGATGGCTTTCTTTTCTATTGATTCTATAAAGCAGTCCTTGCACAATATCTGACCGGATTGCTCTCTTTTATAAATTACTTTAGGATTACCACATTTACTGCATTGCATATTTACTACCTACATCTGTTCTACAAATTGTGCTAATTGATTAAGGGTATTAACTTCAAATACCTGTGCTCCAGCATCTTTATACAACGAAACACAGCTATCGACAACATCCCATTTGTTCCTGTCTTCAGGATTTAATATGATTACTTTTTTAGCATCCCTCACCATTTCTTCCACTACTTCCACACTGGCAGGGACTCCTTTCACTTTTGGACCGGCCCAGTCTCTGCAATCTGATAAAATGATTACGTATGACTTGTTGTTTATGCGGGCCATATCCTGGAATTTTGTAAATGCAGAGTACATGTCTGAAGTTCCGTGAACCATCATGTTTTTTACCCGCATGTCCTTGACTTTGATGAATGAATCTATGAGATATTCTTCCTTAAGGGCCTGTGTCGTTTCAATTACCTTATTGTCAAATTCGAAAGTCCTTGATTTTTTGAATGCTGTCTGAGCTGAAAACATCAACATGAAAAACCAGCTGCTTATCCATTCACATGATCCGCTTATGTCATTTAGGAAAAGGTGTTCATTCTTGTGAGGCCTTGGCTTTGCCCTGACAAGTTCCAGCGGGACCCCGCCATATTTCATGTTTGCCCGGATGGTTCTTCTCATGTCTATTTTATTTGAGCTTGATTTGACTTTTCTTCTGGAACGCTTATTAGCTATCCTTTTTCCAAGCCTTTGACATATTTCAAGCATTCTCGGATCGAACCTGTTCAATTTGGTCAAATCCCTGTTCATCAATTCGCCGTCCCTTTCAAGCTGCTTAACTTCCTCCAGAAGAGGCTGGCCGGACAACATTTTTAGCTTTTCGTTGTTGATTTTTTCTTTTCTGACCTTTTGATAAGCATTGTTTTGTTTTTTAATAATATACTTATTGGATTTAGGGCCTTTTCCTCTATAGGCAGTTCCCTTATTTAGTTCTTGAGTTTTTTTAGGTTCCATTTCAATTTTGAATATCTTTTCAAAAACCTTGTTGAATTTGGGAATATCATATCTGTCCTTTACATAAACTGCCATTAATGCAGTTTTTAAAAGCTGCCTGTCTGCTTCGCCCAAATCCATATGAATCTTAACGGCTGCCTGAGTACTTCGTATGCTTACCGGCAGCCCTTCCTGTCTTAGCTGGGCTGATAAATTTGCAATTTTATTTATCATATTATCTCTTGCTTAAAACATCCTTGATGACTCTTTTCTTATCACTTTCATTTTTGATGGCAACACCAATACTGTTTTCAAGTGATTCGTCCATGTTTTTGGTTCCGAGATTTGTGACTGAACGGACCCAGTCGATGGTTCCCCTTACTGAAGGCTTTTTCATGAGATTGAGATTACGTATATCGTGAACCAGCTTGACAACAGTTGAAACGACTTCCTCCTCGGCTTCAGGTATCCTTGATTTGACTATTTCAATTTCCCTTTCAACTGAAGGGTATGGAATATATAAAAACAAACATCTGTCCTTGGTTTCGTCAAGCAGTGACCTTTGTGAGTTTGAAGTTAAAATAACAATCAGATCGTTTTGAAGTTGGAATGTTCCCAAATCGTTGATGGTGATTTCCTTCTCTCCCAATGCCTGTAAAAGGAAACTTTCAACCTCTTCATCAGCCTTATCGATTTCATCTATTAAAAGTACGGAATTGTTTTCATTTAAAAATGCATTAAGCAAAGGTCTTCTGATGAAAAATTCTTCGGCGAAAATTTTGCTTTCTTTATTTGAATCGTTTCTTGCGGCTTCAAGATGCAGCAACTGCTTTTGATAATTCCATTCACCGACAATCTGCTCAAATGTTATTCCTTCATAACATTGTATCCTAAAAAAGTCTCTTTCGAAAGATTTGGCAATTACCTTTGCGAGTTCTGTTTTTCCAACACCGGGAGGTCCTTCAATAAGCATTGGCCTTCCTAAAAACAGTGACAGATACACTGTTGTTGATATCTCATTATTTGAAACATAATCTGCATTTAAAAGTAATTCGTCGATATCATTAATAGTAATGTTTTCAGTTTGCAAGTTTTTAACCTTCCATATAATCATTTATTAAACTAAATATATTATGAAATAATATAAGTTTTATGTAGTATAATTAAATATATATTAACTATTAATTAAAATATACTATATAGAAAGGAGGAAAAAATTCATGGATAGAGACAATGCAATAATCATAATATTACTAATCATTATTGTTCTTTCTATTGGAGCATACATTGTTGTAACTGGTGTTGGAATTTCATTCAATAAAAGTAATGATGTAACAAACGTTACCCATTCAAACCATACAAATACAAGTCTACATTCAAGCACCAACAGTACAGTTCGCGATACTGGAGCTACCGCACCTGGAACTACAGACTCAAGCAGCAGTGATGGCGGCAGTAGCAGTAGCAGTGATGGCGGCAGTAGTGATGTCAGTTATCAGGATACGCAATCCACTAGTCAGGACGTAGCTTCTGATAGTAATGTTGAATCAAGTTCAGCCAGCCAAGCAGGACAGGCTGAAGGCACTGTTGATACAACTGATTTTGATTAAAACTAATTTTTAAATTCATCAGGATTTTTGAACAATTCAAAATCCTGAACATATTCTTTTCCAGTAATCATGGCAATTTCTGCTTTTTGAAGTTCAGAACCCAAATAGGCAGCATGTTCCATTCTGGAAACCAAATCTTTTATTATTATTTCTTCATATACTTCTTTTGCAGATTGGCCCACTATAACCAGATCCGCCCTGTTTTTCTTAAAATGAGTGGCTATAATCCTGCTGTCCTTTACAGTGGTTCCATAATCAACATTGATTCTGAAACTTCCGGCCTTATCCCTAATGAACTTCAACGGTTTTTCACGGCGGGTTTCAGGAACGCCGTCCAATTCATTTTCAATTATGTCATTTCTTTTATGCTTATCCTTAAAGGCAACAAGATTGATTCCCAAATCCTTCGGAATTGATTTTCTATGCTTCGCCAAAAACATCATTTTGGATGCAGTGGACAACTCATAAACACTTCCCCTTGTTTTACCACTCTCTTCAGGAGTAAATAAAATACTTACACCCAGTTCCATACCAATTCCTGCCAGAAGCACATTAACACCGCCGGAATCAGCATCCATAAGTTCAGTAACATTGCCTACACCAAAAAACATCGGGGCAGGATTCTGTTTGTGGAATTCATGACATGCAAGGATTGACTCGACAATGCTTGAACTGTTTACAGGATCCAAAATCAAATCTGCAACATATTTCAAGCCTTCAGTATCTTTTATCAGCTGATGCATTGATTCAACTCTTTCGGCAGGAGATTTAGGTGATTTGCCTTGGGAAAAATTGGTTGGAAGCAAAACTGCAGGAATGTTTTTTTCAATCAGAATGTCCTTGACTTCAGAATTGTTACCCAAATCCAGACTTAAAACAAAATCGATTCCACATTCAGCAGCAACTGCAATCTCTTTGGCGTTCAAAGTATCTATGCTCAACGGCCTGTCCCCAACAATAGGTCTTAATGTTTCTATAAGTTCGGGAATTTTGTCCGAGAAGTCTTCACCTGCAGCCATACCAATGTCAATCATGTCGGCACCTGAATCAACGAAATACTGACATTTGTTAATCAATGCCTCCTTTGACAGGAACGGGGCATTTGCAATTTCCGAAAGAACCCTCATAGGGAAATCTTCACCAACCGGGAGATTTCTAATTAAAATATTATTTGGCTTTTCAAGAAGTTTTTCTATATTTTCCTTATCGTTTTCAAATTCTTCGATGAATTTGAATGCTTCTTTGCGTTTTTCTTCCTCAATCAATTTATCTGCAGGCTTGTCTTCTGATAGATTAATATTTCCAACTAAATTAAGAACCATTGCAAGGTCGGCACCATCAGTGGATCCCTTGAAAGTTGGAATTCCGAGTTCTTTTGTAATTTCTTTGGTGCCCTTTTTGATTAGACCCGGAACCAGAATCATGTCGATTTCGTCAAGCTGATTAGAAAAACAATTTTTGATTTCTTTAATAATTTGTCTAGGTGTCAAGAATGCGGCCACTTGAGTATTATCCGCAATGTGAACAATAACATCATCTTTTACATCCGCAACCACTTCTTTTATTAAAGGGTATGCCAGTTCCCCTGTAATTATTAAAACTTTCATAAAACTTCCCAACCAAATTTTTTACAATATTACTATATTACTTCAATATTATTTAATCTTTTTAAAAAATTTTATTTGCTTAAAAATAGTTATTTTATCAAAAAAGAGATGTAAAAACTGTATAAAAAAATAAATAAAATGTTGAAAGAGTTATTAGAAAAATAAACAAAAAATAAAAGATTAAAACAAAAAACTTTAAACAAAATAATTCAAAAATAAAAATTTAACATAAAATTTATATATTTTGTAATTTATAATGATTATACATGATAAATATATGGAGGAAAAATTAATGATCGAAATTCGTTTTCATGGAAGAGGCGGACAAGGTGCTGTAACAGCTGCAGAAATTTTAGCAAAAGCAGCATTCAAAGACGGCAATTATTCCCAGGCTTTTCCATTTTTTGGAGTTGAACGTAGAGGAGCTCCGGTTATGGCTTTCACAAGAATTGATGACAAGCCAATTGACTTAAGATATCAAGTATATAATCCAGACTACGTATTAGTATTGGATGACGGATTATTGAATGTAGTAGATGTATTTTCAGGAATCAAAGACAATACTGAAGTAACAATCAACACCACCGAATTTAAAGGCAGTGGAGAACATGAAGTTTACAGTATTGACGCTACTGGAATTGCATTAGACATGTTAGGCAGAAACATTGTAAATACTATTATTTTAGGATATTTCGCTAAGAAAACCCAAGCCGTAAGTATTGATTCACTTTTAGAAGTGATTAAGGAAACCTTCCCTGGCAAAATCGGAGAACTGAATGTAGAAGCTACTAAAAAAGCTTATGAAATGGGATAAAAGGGTGAATATTATGGTAAGTATAGGATGTGTAATTAAAACCCCAGGTAATAGTAAAAATAACAAAACTGGAAGCTGGAGAACATTTAAACCTATTTTAGATAAAGAAAAATGTATTGATTGTGATAACTGTATTATATTCTGTCCGGATTCCAGCGTAAACAAACAACACGATATAGATTACGATTACTGTAAAGGATGCGGAATTTGTGCAAACGAATGTCCTTCCGATGCAATCAAAATGGTAAAAGAATAAAGAGAGTGATTAAATGGTAAAAGAAGTAATGACCTCAAATAAAGCAGTTGCAGAAGCTGTAAGATTAGCTAAACCACAAGTTATTCCTGTTTATCCAATTACTCCACAAACTACAATTTCTGAATACTTAGCACAATACGTCGCTGATGAAAAAATTGATGCTAAATATGTTAAAGTAGAATCTGAACACAGTGCTATCAGTGCTGCTGTTGGAGCTAGTGGTGCTGGAGTAAGAGTATTTACAGCAACATCTTCACAAGGATTAATGTTAATGCATGAAATTTTATTTGCGGCAGCAGGTATGAGAGTACCTATTGTTTTAGCAGATGCTAACAGAGCAATCTCTGCACCATTAAACATTTGGAATGATCAACAAGATTCAATTGCACAAAGAGATGCAGGATGGTTGCAAATCTATGTTGAAAATGCACAGGAAGCATTAGATACAACTTTAATGGCATATAAAGTTTCTGAAAATCCAGACATTTTACTTCCATCAATGGTATGTTTGGACGGATTTATTTTAACCCACACTGTAGAACCTGTTGAAATTCCAGATCAAGAAAGTGTAGACAAGTTTTTACCTCCATATGTACCAGAACATGCATTTCTTGATCCAAATGAACCAATGTCAATCGGTAACTTCGCAGATCCTGATTACTACACAGAAGCAAGGCATGACATGGAAGTTGCAATGACAAAATCCATGGAAGTAATCCAAAAAACATGCGACGAATTTGCAGAAATCTTTGGCAGAAAATATGGTCTTGTTGAACCATACAAAACCGAAGATGCAGACATAATATTTGTTGCAATGGGTTCACTATGCAGTACACTTAGAGTAATGGTAGACCAATTAAGAGAAAAAGGTGAAAAAGTAGGTTTACTTAAAATCAGAGCTTACAGACCATTCCCTACCGAAGCCATTAACGAAGCTGTTAAAAACTGTGAAAAAATAGCCGTTATTGATAAAAACTTCTCATTTGGAATTGGTGGAGCACTTTATGCTGATATGAAAGTAAAAATTGATAAAGAGATTTACGGATTTATTGCAGGTTTGGGTGGAAGAGATATCACACCTGAAGCAATCATGGAAGCATACGAAAAAACCAAAGCACCAGAAAACGACGTCACCTGGATTGGACTTAAGGAGGAATAGATATGGATATACCTGATAAAGATTTATTAGCACCGGGACACAGAGGCTGTGCCGGATGTGGAGCATCAATTGCTGTAAAATTAGCTCTTAATACTTTAGGCAAAAACACTGTAGCTATTTCTGCTACCGGTTGTCTTGAAGTAATGACTACACCATACCCGGAAACTTCATGGGAAGTTCCATTCATACATGTAGCATTTGAAAACTCAGGTGCTGTAGCATCCGGTGTAGAAAGCGCATTAAGAATTCAAGGAAAGGATGATGTTAATGTTGTTGCTTTCGGTGGTGACGGAGGAACTGTAGATATCGGTTTACAATCATTATCTGGAGCTATGGAAAGAGGACACAACATGCTCTACATTTGTTACGACAATGAAGCATACATGAACACAGGTATTCAAAGAAGTGGAGCAACTCCGTATGGTGCAAGTACCACAACTTCACCTAAAGGAACAGCTAGTTTCGGAGAAGACAAACCTAAGAAAAACATGCCTATGATTATGGCAGCTCATGGAATTCCATATGTAGCTACCGCATCAATTGCATACCCTGAAGACTACGTTAAAAAAGTGAAAAAAGCTGCAGAAACCAAAGGACCTGCATACATTCACTTACAACAACCATGTACAACCGGTTGGGGATTCCCTTCAGAAAAAACAATTGAAATGGGTAGGTTAGCTGTTGAAACCGGTTCATGGATTTTATATGAAATCGACCAAGGTAACTTCGAAATTACTTACAGACCTGAAGAAAGAAGACCTGTAAAAGATTATCTGTCAACACAAAAAAGATTCAGACACTTAAATGAAGAACACATTGAAAAAATCCAAAAATATGTCGATGCAGAGTGTAAAGAATTAGGATTATAGGGAGGAAAACAATGGAAAGTATTGTTGTAAATAGCAGTTTATGTGATGGATGCCTCAACTGTGAAAGCATGTGTGCATCAGTCCATAATGCTAGTAGAATAAAAATAATAGAACATGACTCTTCCTTTTATTCCATTGTATGTCAACATTGTGAAAGTGCACCATGTATAAAAATCTGTCCGACAGAAGCGATTACCGATGAAGGAGTCGATACCGAGAAATGTATCGGCTGCGGATTATGTGTAATGGTTTGTCCGTTTGGTGCAATGACTTTCCAATCAAAAGTTGCTGAAAAATGTGACCTCTGTGCTGATAGAGAAGAAGGACCGGCATGTATAAAAGCATGTACCAAAAGAGCTATTACTGTTGCGGATCCAGAAAAAATCAGAGCCAAAAACCAAGAAAAATACTTGGCTAAAATGGCCGGATTATATGAACCAGACAGTAAAAAAGGCGGAATTGTCCATGTTTTAACAAGTCAAGCAAGAGCAAGACTTGTTTTAGATGAATAAAAAAATTATGTTTAATACAGGAAATTGTACAGATTGTACAACCTGCGGAAGTTGTCAACAAACACCAAATGTTGACACTCCAACCTTATTTTGTATGAATTGCCAACCATCAGAAGCGCCATGCATGAAAGTCTGCAGAAATAATGCATTCAGGATACTCGGTGGGGCAATCACCATTGACTATTCAAAATGCAACAAATGTCTTGACTGCATTGAAGTCTGCCCAATAGGAATTATTGAAATTCACTGACTATTTTTAAAAATATTTATTATATTTCAAAATCATAATAATAATTAATTAAATTTGAAAAGGTTATTATTTTGATTACTAAAGAAACTATTAGAGATACTGTTTATGAGCTTTACAAACAGGCCGTCATTGTTCTTGGTGAAGATGTAAAAAAATCACTTGAAGATGCTCTTAAAATAGAAGAACATGAGCTGGCAATCTTAAATATTGAAGCTATATTAAAAAATATTGAACTTGCAGAAGAAAAAGGCATTCCGATGTGCCAAGATACAGGTTTGCCGGTCATCTTTGTAAAATTGGGTAATGTTGAAGTTGAAAATTTGCGTGAAGGCATTGAAGAGGGAATTGAAAAGGCCACAAAAGAGATTCCAATCAGGCCAAACATTGTTGATCCTTTAACCCGTGAAAATACAAACATCAATATCGGAGAGTACATCCCTCCAATTGACATCGAACTGATTGACGAAGATTATCTGGAGATAACCATCCTTCCGAAAGGATTTGGTTCCGAGAACAATAACGCCATGAAAATGGCATTGCCTGCTGAAGGAATTGACGGCATTAAGGAATTTGTTGTTGAATCTGTCCTAAAAGCAAAAGGAAAACCATGCCCTCCAACAGTAATCGGCGTTGGAATCGGCGGAACATCAGACCTATGTTTAAAACTAGGTAAAAAAGCTTTGCTTGGAAAGGTTGGTGAAAGAAATCCCGACCCTCAATTGGCAAAACTAGAAGAAGAAATTTTAGCTGAAATTAATGCATCAGGCATCGGTCCAATGGGACTTGGCGGAAAAACAACTGCTCTTGATGTTAAAATTCTAAAAGCACATACTCATACTGCAGGTCTCCCTATTGGTGTTTGTGTCCAATGCTGGGCGGACAGGCATGCAACAACAAAAATATATGATAACTGATTTTTAAATCAATTATCTCTTTTTTTAATTTTATCTGAAACTACGCGGAGTTGTTGGTCTTGGGATATTATCATGAAACTCGATGGCAACATCCATCATCTCAACAGAAATATCACCCATTCTTTCGAATGCCTTAATAACTCTGAACAAATAAATAAAATAATTTGAACGCTCCTTTTCATCAAATGAACTTTCTGCCATTTGGGTTGCAATCAAATTAATGGATTTGGCCTGAAGAATATGGATTGAATCTTCAAGTTCCATCAAATCATCTTTAAGTTCAGTTTTCGCTTCAATGAATGCAGTCATGGACAGACTAATCATGCTTTGAGCTGTCTTATACATCTTTTTTAAATTTTTCATTACTGTTTTATCTATCGTATAGACATCATTAATGACAAACTTTGCAATATGGCCACAGTAATCACCGATACGTTCCAAATCATAAGCTATTTCAGTGTAAAGCAAAGATTTTGAAAATTCTGTGTGTTTATCAATATTCAATATAGTTTCAACGGAAGTCCTGACCTTTTCAACCATATTGTTTGTTGCATAATCCATTTCCAAAGCTTTTTTTGCCTTATCTTCATCATACTCCAAAACTGCATCAAATGACGCCTCCAGTTGTGAGTGAACATGTGAAGCCATATTGTTCAACATGTCATTTATTAAAACATTACCCGGAGCATTTGAAGCGGAATATTCGACCAGAGATTCTGTAAACTTCTTATAACTTTTCAAGTCAATCATGTAAGCGCGTTTTACAGTACCGTCTTTAACTAAAGGGCGCAACAGCTGAGTAACATATCTGCGAGTAATGCCCAACCGTTCTGCAATTTCATCCTGAGTTGAGGGATTCTCATATAAAATCAAATCCAGAAGTTCCTTTAAAGTTTTATCCTTTTTACTCATCGTATCAACTATTTTTTATACTCATCCAGCAAATCATTAGATTCAAAGCGAATTTTTTCCGAAGACCTGTTTATGCCCGCTTCAGGTTTTTCTTCACGAACACGATTATTGAATTTGACCTCATGCTTGATTTTAGGGCTCTGTTTCGGTTTAATGACTTTTTTTACAGTTCTTATAGGAACATTTTTCCTTTTAACATTATAATCGAAATCCCTATGTTTTGCTGAGTGATGGACCTTATGGATATTTTCCGGACTGAAGTTTTCCTCATTAACCTCATGCTGTACAACAGCAGACTCCTTTTCAGAAGCCCTAGATAAGGCCAATATTCTGTATATAACCACTGCAAGCAGTATAAATGCGATAATAGCTATAGGTAAATCAAAATGTATGAATATAGTATCATAGATATCAGTTACAACATTTCCCATATCCACAAAACCTCTAGCTAAAAATATAACACCTACAAAAGCAATTATGCCCCCATGTTCCTTTTTTACGAATTCCGGTTTTAATATTAATGGATAAGCACTAATGACCAATAGGGCAACACCTAAAAGTCTGTATAAATTATTATCTGTTAAACTTTGAAGAGACATATATGCATTCAGGAATGTATGAGGCAATATTCCTATTTCTGCAAGTAAAGCGAAAATTAATAATAATTGAATTAAAGCAATGACCACTAATGGAAATACATATGCCACATCCCATTCAAAACTTGGGCTGAACTTTGCTTTATTTACAGGATGTTCTAGCGCTTCAGTCAGCATATTATAAAGAACTGACGTAATAACAGATCCGATAATTGTACCTGCAACACCCATAATGGAGGTCAATACTGCAACAAATGCGGAAATGAAACCTACTAAAATAAGTTTTTTATAATTCATAATTTTCACCTACCAAATTACATTTCTTAAAATTATATACTTCCCCATATTTAAAAATATGTAAAATTTAAAAAAAATATTTAAAATAAGTTAGAAAAAATTAGAGCTTTAGGGGGGATTCGAACCCCCGACTTCCACCTTACCAAGGTGGCGCTCTACCGGCTGAGCCACTAAAGCAATAAAAATCGAGAAAGTATAAAATAGTGCAAGGGAAGGGATTCGAACCCTCGAAGGCCTATACCAGAGGATCTTAAGTCCTCCCCCTTTGGCCGCTCGGGCACCCTTGCATACAATAGTAATATTTATCTACATAGTATATAAATGTTACCATTTTTCAATATAATTTTAAAAAACTACACTATAATATTATTTAACAAACTATATAAATATTTAAGGTAATAAATAATCATATTCTATAAATTAAATTTGAATGGTGTGAGAATTGCAAGTTGATATGGAAGAATGCGGAGTCTGTGAAGATTGTATTGATGTATGTATGGAAGAAGCGATTTCAAGAAAAGCCTATACTATAATTATTGACACTGACAAGTGCGATAACTGCGGAGAATGTGTTGACGTTTGCCCAGTAGGCGCCATTTACGAAGATTAATATGAAAATAAAATTTACTCTTGTCGATTACATTATAATAATTTTGGTTATTTGTGCAGTAGCATTTGCATTTATCCACATTACCAGCGATAACTCATCAAGCATACAAAAAACAGCTTTTGATGCTTCAACAATCAATAAACTTCCAGAAACCTATTTAAATTATTATAAAGATGGAAAAATAGTTAAATCTACTGTTACCGGTTCAAATGCAACCAATGGTGAAAAAGTAACATTGAACGGCACTGTAAGATGGGTCGATGAAGGATCTGCAGTTAAGGTTTTAATAGAAACCAAGAATGGAACATATCTTGCGGGATTATACAAAAATGTCAAAAATGCAGACATTTACATAGATACAATATCCATTGAAACCGACGGAAGTACATACAGTAATTTAAAAGAGTTTTCAGTAAAACCGTACAATATAACTTCACTTGGTGATTTGAATAAAAACCTGACCAATTGCGATTTTGAAATTTCAACTTCAATAACAGTTGACTCCATTGATTCTGTCAAGATGCAGGAACTGGATAATAAACTTGATGCAGAAAACCAAAGATTTTCCATAAAAACTACAAACACTGAATTTACAAAACAGTTGGTTATCAGCAAAGCAACTTCCCAAAACATCAAGGATGGAGATTCAGTTTTAGGAAATATCAAAGGCCTAACCGATGATATCACCATTAGAGTATACAATTGCAGTGACAGTGACATGAACAATATCAAAAATAACTATGAAGTTACCAATATCCGAACATTTTAAGTTGTGTGAAAATGAGCTTGATTTATTCCACTTTAACTTCAATAATAAACAAGATAAGTGATGAATTTCACAAATCTTTTTTATTTACAACCATTTTTACTATTTTGGAGTTTATTGAAACACAATGGGTCAACAGTTTTTTTAAAAAATTATACCCCGGTGAAAATTTCCTGGGTTTTTTGAACAAGAACAACATTTTTAAAAACCACATATTCAATCCATTAATTGTCATCTTCTTATTTGCCGGATTTTTATTGCTTTCTTTAAATAAACTGTCTCAAAGTCTGACAATAACATTGATTATTGCATTTACCGCTTTTTTTATCGGATCTGCAATTCTTCCAAGATACGTTCTCAATGATGGCATTGAAAACATTTTGCATTTTGACAAAAAAGATATGTATTCAATCGGATTCTGTTTGATTTTGATAAGTATCGTATTTTTCTTTGTAAGCATAGCTACTGTTGGAGGAATTCCTCTTTTAAAACCGTCAATCCGTTATCTGTTAAAACCCGTATTTACAATGCCAGTGTTTTTAATAATACCCGGAACATGTTTGGTCGCAAGTTCATACTTAAGGGATTATCAGGATGGAAAAATCACACGTTCACAGGCCCGATTCAGATTCATTTTTTTACTCGCAATTGACTGTGCAATATTATTGCTTCTAGGTTATAGGACACCACTACTTGCAGCATTTCTCATCATAATTATCATAGGTTTCTATGGAAATATTGTTTCACTATGGGAAGTTGTTGTTGGAGCGCTACTTGGTGTAGGTGCAATCATAGGAATTGGTTATTTTCGTTCACTTGGAGAGCTGACAATAACATCATCAACCAACCCGTTCTATACACTGCAATCCAGAGCCGATTTTACATTACATGTTCTTGACCTTCTTGACTTTATTGGAGGAAACTTCGGCCTCACCCATGGAAAACTGCTTGCCAGCGCCATTCCCGGAAGTGAACTGGGGCCTAGAATGATGGTCGGAAAACTTATCGCATGGAGAACAGAAGTAACAGTCACCCCAACACTGATCGGACAGATGGTGGTTGATTTCGGAAAAGTTGGTGTGGCAGTTGAAATGTGCATTTTGGGATTCATCTTGGGCATCGGATTTAAAATTATGCAGAAAACCAAAAATTATTTCTATATTGGAATTTACTCCCTAATTTTAACCTACTCCATTTTAGGAATAGAAACAGGAATATTGGATATTCAGGTTTTATTATACTTTGCAATAGCTATTTTAATTTATTTAATCTGCATTGTAAAATCAAAAAATTAGACTTTTTTTCGACATTGAGTAATACAAAAATCTAATAATAATACTAATTTGTATTACTTTAATAACCTTTATATAGATAAATAAAATTAATATATTTAATGTCAAGAATAAAAAAGGAATTATTAACCATTAAACTTAATAAAACTCCCAATACACTTGATATTACTAAAAATAACTGAAAATAATACTAATCCGTAATACTTAATTTATATACTAAATCGAAAAAAGTATTACTGATAAAAATGGAGGATAAAAAATGCACATACCTGACGGATTTATCCCAATCACACAGTGTCTGATATACTATGTAATATTAATTGTTGCATTGTATTTCTCTGTAAAATGGGCCAGATCCAACTTAGATGAAAAACGCATTCCTCTTATGGCAGTACTTGCTGCTGGTATTTTTGCAATCATGTCCATGAACATGCCAATTCCATTTGGAACCAGTGGACACATGGTTGGTGGAGCATTAGTAGCAATTGTATTTTTAGCGCCGGAAGCTGCAGTACTAGTATTTACAGTGGTTTTACTTATCCAAGCATTGGTATTTGGAGACGGCGGTATTACTGCTTTAGGAGCAAATGTATTGAACATGGCAATCATTGGAGGTTCTGTAGGATTATACACCTTCAAAGGATTGAACGGAATGATTGGAAAATATCCTGCTGCAGGAGTTGCAGCATGGTTAGCTACAGTAATTGCAGCATTAGCATGTGCTATTGAAATGGGTATTGCTGGAACTTTCCCAATGAATATTGGTATTCCATCAATGGTATTATATCACTTCTTCATTGGAATAATCGAAGCAGTATTAACTGTAATTGTTCTTGTAGCATTAGACAAATTCAGACCAGATTTACTCGCATGGAATGAAGGAGATGCATAAAATGGATAAAAAAGATATAACATTAATAGCAGTAGCAGTTGTTATCTGCATTGTAATCTGTGCTCTTTCACCATACATCGCATCTGGTGACCCTGACGGATTAGAAAAATCAGCAGAGGATTCAGGCCTTCCTGAAGACTTCTCAATTGAAGAAATTAAAGGCATCCCTGATGCCATATTCCCAGATTATGCATTTGCAAATGCTCCTGACAACCAAGTATTACAAATTGTAGCGTTGGTTATTGGTACAATTGTAACCTTGGGAGTAGGATACATAGTTGCGGAAGTTGTTAGAAATAGAAATTAATTAAACTTAATTTCTATATTTCCCTTTTTTTAAAAGTAATTGAAAAACAATTAAACAGACATGACAAAATAATAATATATTACTAATTTTTAATATTATAATAGTGAATAATCATGGCAGACATAACGCAAATAATGAGATTTGATGATTTGGCATCGCAGGACAGCCCAATCCATAATCTTGAAGGACGGATTAAATTAATTTCAACAATTTTCATAATTATTGTTTGCGTTATTTCACAGGAGCTTTTTATACCCATAATACTGGAAATATTTCTGTTAATTATTTTAAAGATTGCAAATTTATCATATGTTGATTCTTTTAAACGATTGCTGATGTTGCTTCCATTTGGTGGAGCAATCATAATATTTCAGCCATTTATTCAACCAGGAAACATAATCTGGAGTTATTCATGGCTGCACATTACCGATGTTGGTTTGAATTGGGCAATCCTATTATTTGTTCGCCTGATTGTCTGTCTGACTGCAATCATCATATATTCATCAACAACCCCTCTGCAGGAAATGGCCAGTTCATTTAGAAAGTTGAAAATGCCAAGAGATTTAGCGATGATTTTATCAATCATGGTCAGATTTTTATTTTTGTTTGTTGATGAGCTTGCAGCTATCAGAAAAAGCCAAAAATCAAGGAATTTTAATATTCATTCTAAAAACACCCCATACAAATGGAGAGTCAAACAGGTCGGATATACAATAGCAATGATGTTTCTGAAAGCTTATGAACAGGGAGAAAGGGTGCATAAAAGTATGGTGAGCCGTGGTTTTTCCGATGCATCCGAAATGTTTGCTGAAAAAAAATCTCCTGAAAAAAGCGATTATATGTATTTATTGACAATAATTGTTATTGTAATTGTTCTTGAAATTATCATTTTCAAATATGGAGGGCAATTGGGTTACTTCGGTCAAAAGTTAGGAATTAATTAGGTGAAATAATGGAGCAAATACATTTAGAGACAAAAAATTTATCTTATACATACCATGACGGTACTCAGGCTTTAAAAAATGTTAACATCAAAATTAGAAAAGGAGAAAAAATAGCAATTATGGGGCCTAATGGTGCAGGTAAATCAACATTATTTTCCCATTTTAACGGATTGAATGAACCTACTTCAGGACATGTTGAAATTGACGGTGAAAAAATCATCTTTGAACGTGACGAGCTCATTAAAGTGAGACAGAAAGTGGGAATAGTATTTCAAGATCCCAACGACCAGCTGTTTGCACCAACCGTAAAGGAAGACGTTGCCTTCGGACCTATGAATTTGGGCCTTGATTATGATGAAGTTGAAAAGAGAATCAGGGAATCACTGGAAATGGTAGGAATGAGCGGTTTTGAAGAAAAAACTCCTCATCACCTAAGTGGAGGTCAGCAAAAAAGAGTGGCCATTGCAGGGATTATTGCAATGAGACCTGACATAATGATTCTTGATGAACCTACTGCAGGATTGGACCCTGAAGGTGTGGACAAGGTATTGGACATATTAAATAAACTGAATAATGAAGGAATAAGCATTGTAATATCATCACATGATATAGAAATGGTAAATCAGTTTGCAGATAAGATATTCGTTTTGCATGATGGTGAAATAATAGCTGAAGGGGACAAGCACCAAATATTTTCCGATAAAGAATTATTGAAAAAAGCCCATCTAAAAGCACCAGTAACTACTGAAATTTTATATAAATTAAAAGAAAACGGATTAGATGTAGATACTGAAAAAATAAGTATAGAAGAAACAGTTGAAGAAATATTAAAAGCAACAAAAAATTAATTTGTAGCTTTTTTTCTATTTTTAATTTTATTTTTAATTTTATTAATAAATTCAAATTCCTGGTCCAATTCTGGAGAGTTTGCAAAACCACAGTTAGGGCAATGTATGCTATTGCAGCCATGCTTCCCACAACTGGAACATCCACGGTTTTCTAATTGTGTTTCATCAAATTCAAAACCGCACATACGACATTTCATGATAACACCGCAAAAATAGTTTTAAAAAAAATAATAAAAACATTGAAGTTATTCTACTTCAATATTTTCAGCTTCTTCTTTACGAAGACAAACATCATATCCTTTTACAGACATTTCAATAGGATCTCCTAAAGTAGCAACTTTTTTAACAGTAATTTTTGCTCCTTTAACAAAACCCATACCCAACAAATGCCTTCTTAAATCAACATCCCCAGTATTATGGTATTTGACCAAAGTTACGGTTTCACCAGGTTTTGTATCTTTTAAGGTTTTCATTTTATCACCAAAATAATTAAAATAAATTTTTAGGTATACTAAAAACTTCTTAATATATCCTTTGTCTTAACCAGTATATAAATATTTAGTTATGACTAAAAATTTTAAAAATGACAATTGGAAATTCCAATCATCATTACATTTTCAACATTATCCGAATCCTGCAAGCATACCAACATTGTAAATCAAGAAGGACACTATATATGCAGTCACTAATGTGATACCACACATAGTTAATGCCCATTTGTAACTGTTGGTTTCCTGTTTGATTGCACCAATAGCTGCGAAACATGGAGTGTAGAGCAATGTAAATGCCATGAATGCGTATGCAGACAATGGGGTGAATGTGTCATGGACCAAACTAGTGATTCCTTCTTCATCATCCTCTTCCATACCTGCAAGAGTACCGAATGTTGCAACTACTACTTCTTTAGCAGCCAATCCTGCAATGATAGCTACAGCAGCCTGCCAAGTTCCAAATCCTAATGGAGCGAATATTGGAGCAATAGCAGTACCAATCATACCCAATACACTTTGAGCAGATCCATATTCCACACCTAATGGGAATATGCTTAAAGCCCATAATACAATGGAACATGCAAGAATAATAGTACCTGCTTTTCTTAAGAATCCTTTTACTTTTTCCCATGTGTGTAACAGTACACCTTTTATGGAGGGTACCTTATAGGTCGGAAGCTCCATTACAAATGGAGTTGACAGGCCTTTAAACATGGTCCTTTTAAGGATTGCTGCAACGATGAGTGCCACAACAATACCTAACACATAAATTGAAAGCAATACAAGACCTTGGTCTTTTGTGAAAAATGCTGCAATGAAAATAGCATAAATCGGTAATCTGGCAGTACAGGACATGAACGGAACAAGCATCATAGCAAGCATACGGTCCCCTTCATTTTCCATTGTTCTGGTTGCCATGATTGCAGGCACACCACAACCGAATCCTAAAATCATAGGAATGAATGCTTTTCCATGAAGACCAACGATTTTGTGCATAAGTTTATCCAAGGTAAATGCTGCTCTTGCAAGGTAACCGCAATCCTCCAATATGCTTAAGAATAAGAACATCAGAATAATAATCGGAAGGAAAGTGAGAACTCCACCTACTCCACCGATGATACCGTCACAGATGAATGAAGCTAAATATTCATTTGCAATATATCCTGCAACCATTTCTCCTAACGCTCCGAATGCCTCATCAATCATATCCTGGAAAGGAGCACCTACAGTAAATGTCAACTGGAACATGACCCACATTATAATAAGAAATATAAACGGAGCCAAAAGTCTGTTTGTAACAATCTTATCAATTCTATCTGTTGTGGTTTCTTTTTCAACAGCCGGCCTTTTAACGGCTTCAGTCATTAAACCATCAATAAATGCATATCTTGCATTTGCAATAACTTCTTCCGGACCTTCTTTGTATACATCCCAAAGATGTGCACTTACCCTATCTGATTCAGCCATTATCTGAGAGCCTTTAGAAGATCCTTTCACTTTATCTATAACAATAGCGTCTTTTTCCAATAACTTTATCGCAGTCCAAACTGAAGGAACATCCAACAAACTTTTATCCTGCTCAATTAATTTTTGCAAATCCATCAAATGGCCTTTAATATCATTACCATATGATAATTTTTCACTTGAGTCCACAGGATTTGAAGATGCCTTTTCTACAGTTTTTAATAAATCATCGAAACCATCTTTAGTTTTTGCATTAATTTCAACAACAGGGAAACCTAAAAGTTCACTCATCAACTTAATGTCAATGATGTGATCTTTTTTCTTTGCAAAATCATTCATGTTAAGTGCCATTACCAGATTCGCACCCAATTCCATCATTTGAACTGTTAAATATAAATTACGTTCTAAATTAGCAGCATCCACTACATTAATAATTACATCAGAGTCATCATCTACAATGAAATCCCTTGAAACAATTTCTTCCATAGAATGAGCACTTAATGCATAGTTACCTGGCAAGTCGACAACATCATAATCATACCCACCATGTTTGAAATGACCTTCTGCCCTTTCAACAGTTTTTCCAGGCCAATTTCCTACATGTTGACGCATACCAGTTAATTGATTGAATACAGTAGTTTTACCCACATTAGGGTTTCCTGCTAATCCTACAATTAATTCTGTCATTAACCATTCTCCCGTTTTATTAACTTGACAGATGACAGATCTCTCTGTTATCTGTCTACTAAAAAAAATTTTTAGTTTAAGTTCATCCACATTTTTAAAAAAAAAATTAGGTTAACCTAAACTTACTAATATTCTGAATTTTATGATATTTAAATATTTAGGCAAACCTAACAATAACATTTAAATATCAGTTCCAATCAATCATTATATAACAATCGTTATTTTTTTAGCATGGTGATAAATCTAAAAATTTAGGTACACCTAAAAATTTAGAAAGATTTATATACTATGACAACCAACTTTAATACAAGTGACATAAATTTAGGCATGCCTAAAAATATGCACTTGTAACAAAACATATTATTAGTCAATAATAATACAATCTCCAAAATTAAATATCAAATTAGCTTTTCACAATTTTCTAATTTGGTATTGGGAAAATCTGCCACATAATTCCCAAAAAAACAAGTCTGGTGTTTATAACTCTCCTCAACCAATAAACACCAACTCTCTATTTTTTTAAGATATCATCAAAAGCAAAAATCTTTTCTTATTTTAAATATTTAATAGCAAAAACTCCAAATAATGGGAGTTTTCAAAAAGTAGCTAATTAGAAATCAGCAGAAATCTGACTCATCAAAAAATCATATTTAACTATAGCTACTTAATGACCATCAGATATAAAGTTAAAACTTACATTATCCGATTAAGATATTCATTGGTTGATGATTAAGATAATTTTTGGTTGATGATTAATTTTTTAAAATTCTTTAAATTACTTCTTTTATGATTTAAGCCATTTTAATTAAAAATAAAAAAAGTATGTTGGTTGATGATTAAGGTTGATGATAGAGTATAATTTAATTAAATTGTAAAAAAATAATTTATTGAATTTTTAAAATTCACTAAAACAATTGGAAATTTTCAGCACGGCAATCAATAAAACTAACAATTTTATAGATAGTCATATTTACCTTTTACTTTGTTAAATTGAAACTCTTTGATTTTAGATACTCCAACACGACAATCTTCATCGAATGTGATGAAATCTAAAAGAAAATCATTTCTCAAATAAAAGTCATGGGCATCAAGAGCAATATCGTCATCAGGATGATGAACATTTAAAGATGCCAATTTCTTTTTTAGATAAAGGTATTTATCAACTCTTTTATTTGTCAATGAAGTATTGGTTTCCCATTGATTTTTTCTAGAATAGACTAAATATTTCAAATCATCCAAGCAATCTTGAATAGCCTGATTAAAAGAATTGTATGTGGGGAATCTTTCGTTGACATAAGTATCCCAGAATTTTTTTAAAGAGCTTAATATTTGGTCACGTTTTTTGCCATCGGAATATTTTCCCATAACATGTTTTCTTAAATCATTGAATCTGAAATTATGAAAATCATCAGGTTTTAAATCATTGGCCAAATCTTTATAGAACTTAACTAAGATTTTCCTTTTATTTTTAAATACGTTTTTACATTCGTTTTTGACAAGTTCTGACCAATAAATATTATCATATCCTCTAAAAACCGCCATTGATTTATTGTTTAGAGGATCAATGGAAAAAAATATATGCAATAGAAACATTAGTGTCTACAAAAGAATTCATAAGAAATCCTCCTTTTTTATCCTAATAATGAATTGGATATTTCAGACAATGCTTCTTCATTGTATTTTTCATTAGGTTCGTATATTTCAGTGTAAAAGGATTGTTCAACATCAATTAACTCAGAAGAGAATTCATCATATTTTTGTTTATATTCTTCACTGGAAGAATCTTTTTTGAATTGAACAAGATTGTAAAAAGAGTTTAATAAACCTTTAACTATTGAAATATGATGTAATAATGATTTATTATCTAAAATATAAAATGCCATATCTTTAATGGAAGAGAAATCATAGTATTCATCTTCAAAAAAATCAAGATTGGATAAGATATTTTCTGCATTGTTAAATGAATACTTTATATTTTCAATTAACTCATCTAAAGAAGGTCCATTGTTTTGAACAATGATATTTTCAACATTTGAATAAATCTTTTCTTTCAATTCTTTAATGGCATTAATAAATGAATCATAAATATTCATAGATTTAGAAACATAATCATTATTTATAATATAAACGTTTTTATTAGAAAACATGAAACATGACCCTCCTTTTAGTTAATTTAAAATTCATCGATTACTTTTTTTATTTTTTCAAAGTTTTCATCAGAGGTAACATCCACAATGGTTTTATGCAGTAGTGTATCTTCAATACTGCTATTGGATAATGAAATGATGTCCACTTTAGCATCATCATTTTTAGGATCTTTAACTTTATCTCTTACCGCAATTTGTAGTGTAACAACATCAACATCCTTATCTTCAAACTCCTCTCTAAGTTTATCAAGAAATTCTTCACTTACAAAATCATTAATGTCTAATCCATAAGCTTTAGATTGAAGTGTGCTCCATTCCATTTACATAACCTCTTTAGAAGAAAATAATCTTGATTAATAATTATGTATTCAAATATATAAATCATTTTCCAAACAACTGGAATGACAATTATATCGAGATTAAATACTTAATATTTTGAATTTTAAAGTATTTAAAATTAATTATTTTTTAATTTACAGTTTAAGACAAAGTAAAATCAATTTTAAAGAATGGATATGGCTCTGTCTAAAATTGTCATGATGATATGGACATATCCTCCAATTTAAGAGATATCTTGAAATAGTTTTTAGATTTTAAAACTGATTAATATCCTTCGCCGTCATAGTTTGAAGCGTCGTCGTAAATTTCCTCATCCCAATAATTATACTCGATATAATCGTCCATTTTCTGATTCAAACCCCAATTATGATTGTCATAATAATTGTAAGCATCAAAACTAGGTCTGGATGTCGGCACATTAACATCCTGAGATGAAAAAGCAGAACTGTACTTCTTATCCCCATCGAATTTTACCTGAACGTTATACCATCCCGCATCATATTTTATGCGGAGAAAACTGCCATAAGATTTAGATTTCCATTCATAATGGCCGTTAGAGTCAGTAATTGTATAATTGATTTTTCCATTGGAATGGATTTCTCTGCCACGGTCATCAACAAGCTTGATTAAAATAACGCCTTTGCCATTGAACCATTTGTCAGTGGATATTTCTACATTAACGTTTTCCTTTGCAAATGCCGGGCTTGTAAGCAACAGCAAACCAACGCAGGCAACTGCAAAAATGATGATGATTTTTTTGTTCATGATTGGACTCCAATAGTTTGTTGTGAATAATATGTTACAAATACTATTTAAATCTTAATTTAAATATTTATATTTAAGGTGATTTTATTATGATAGAATATGACGATATTATTAAAGATTCCCCATTTTTGGTAAACCATTTGATTTCATTGATAAAAACTCATGACTTCTACATGAACAAACACATCAAAAGCGAAACGGAGATACTTCCCAGCCAATATTACATGCTGCTATTTTTATATTATGAAATGGGTACAAACCAATCAGATATTGCAAAAGCCTGCCTGATGGACCGAAGCGGAGTTTCTAGGGCATTCAAGGATTTCGAAGAAAAGGGATTGATTATCAGGGAAGTTGATGAAGACAACAAAAGAGCATATAAAATCACTTTAACCAAAAAAGGAATTGAAACATCCGAATTTCTAATCGAAAAAGAAAAAGAGTGGGACGATATGATCTGTGAAGAATTGGATATCTCCCGTGAAGATTTGCTTAAACTGCTAACTAAAATATCCCTAAAGTCTCTGGAATTCAACAGAAACCAATTCTAGTCGAAACCTTCCGATTCCAGATAATTGTCAATGTCATAATTGTCACCGTATTCATAATGGTCATAATATGCTCCGGGGTCTGTTCTTGAAAGCGTGTACCTGTCAGGCACAACCGTATGATAAGAACTTCCACCACCAGAGTAACCTCCGCTGTGACCTGTTCCGGAATTGCTGTAGGTCAGATCAAATCCCGTACGGTTAAGACCTAAAATATCATACATCAATTCGGATTCACTATACTTGACATTAGAAGTGTCGACAATTATTCCATAAACGCAATTGTTTTCATAGGAATATTCGACAAAGCATTTTGCAGCACGGTCAGTCAAAAAATTCGAAAAATATAGATTAACACCCTCATTTTTAAAATCATATTTATCGGCCGGCGCTTTCCATACAATCATATAGTTCTTCGTACCATATTCCGTCACATAAGTAATGTTTTTAGCATTATACCATTTCCATATGCCGCTGGATGTTTTAAAAGAAGCATCAGAAATGTTTTCTTCTCTTATTTTTAAGCATCCTTTCAAGGTGGCGTTAAGGAAATTATCACCTCCAATATCCTCAAACAAGGTATCTGAATGACTTGCGTGTGATGGAGGAAATATAAGGCTTGCTATAGAACCCATCACGGTTATTCTGATTAAAATTAAAATAGCCACTATGATTAAAAGCAATAGAATATTTCTCGGTCTTGACATTAATAATATATTATCCGAATACACACAAATACTTTTTGAATGAAAACAATTTTACAAAGCCACGACAATTCTTATAAATTAAAACAATCATACCAAATAACTTCAATTTTATAAAATAGAGTAAATATAGATTAATAGCTTCAACAAAGTATAAATTAAAGTTAAAATAATTAATAGGTATGATAGAATTAATTATTGCCTGTTTTATAGGAATATCAATTGGAACAATAACTGGAATGATACCTGGAATACATGTCAATACGGCAGGAGCAATCCTGTTTGCATCTTCAACATTTTTACTGACATTCATATCGCCCGAATTCCTGTGTGTCGTGATGGTTGCAATGTCAATAGCTCATGCGTTAATCGAATTTGTACCGTCAATGCTTTTGGGAGTGCCTCAGGAAGGAACGGCAACTTCAATACTTCCGGGACATAGGATGGTTCTGCAGGGAAGATCAAAAGAAGTGATAAGAATTGTATCAATAGGAGGATTTGGAGCAATTATAGTTACAATACTGATGCTTCCGATTTTTGCAATGGCCTTGCCCATCCTACATGACATTTCAAAGCCGTTTACATGGGCAATACTCCTTTTTGCATCAATTTATCTAACCTACAAATTGACCAATACCCGAAGAGACTTCATATGGTCCCTGCTCTTATTCGTACTTTCGGGAATATTGGGATGGATAATTTTTCAAACCCCAATTTCCTCAGGAGTATCGTTAATGTGCACATTTTCCGGCCTTTTTGGAATAAGCACCATTTTATTCAGCCTGAACGATTCATCAACAATACCTCACCAAAACAAATTTTATGAGCTTGATTTGGATTTCAACAAATTCAAAAGCATTTTTGCAGGCGGAATCACAGGAGCAATTCTTGGATTTCTACCGGGATTCGGACCTGCACAGGGAACCGTCATTGCACAGGCTGCAAGTGGAGCCAATGACAATGACGATGACGATACTGTCAATTTTCTTCTGGCAACATCCGGACTTAATGTTTCTGACTGTTTATTTTCACTTATTGCAATTTATATTATCGGAAACCCCCGAAGCGGAATAGCTGTCTATATGTCCTATCTGATTAGCGAGATGAACCTGAACCATCTGGCAATTTTTATTTTTGCATCTCTGATTGCCGTTTCCGTTTCATTGGCATTATCCTTAAAACTCGGCGATTCTTTTTCTAGACTTATGAGCGGTGTCAATTATAAGAAATTATCAATTGGAGTTATCTTACTTCAGATTCTGATCCTCTACATTTTTATTTTTTATTATGAAGCGCCGCTCGGATATATGACATTGGCTTTGATTACTTCTACTGCACTGGGAATGCTTCCGCACTACATCGGAGTGGGCAAATCCCATCTGATGGGCGTTCTGATTATTCCTGCTATTGTCATTTATTTGCAGATGTTTATTTAGGTGAAAAATATGAAAGAAAAAATATTATTAGAAGAGTTCAAAGAAAATCCAAGGATTACAAATGAAAACAAATATCACGTGAAAAAATTAAATGTAAATGAAGATAATTCATTTGAAGTTACAAACGAACTTATCAACGAATTAAATATTCCAAAACAAAATCAAAATACTATGAAGTTCATCTTTTATGAATTAACCGGAAATATCTATGATCACTCTAAATTTAGTGAAGGTTGCATTTCTGGAAGATTAATGAATGCCCAGTATGATTTCAGAGTAGCAGATAATGGAATCAGCATTAAAAATTCTTTCAAAAATGCAGGATATGAAATTGAAAATGACAGCGATGCCCTCATTAAAGCAGTGAACGGATTATCAACAAAAAACGATTTAGGATATATTGAAAGAGGAACTGGCCTGAATAATACAGTCAATATTGTTGTTAATGGTTTTGATGGAGAATTCCTATTAATATCCGGCGATGTTATATTATATATCAACTCTGAAAAAGTTATTTCGCAAAAAAATCCAAAAAAATTAAGTACAGGCACCATTGTCCATTTGCGAGTTGATTTGACAACAAAAATAGATATGTATAACTATTTAAATCAAATTGAATACAGATTATAATTAAGGTAGATAATATGAGTGAATTGAAAATTATTCTTGAAGATGAAATTGGGAGAGATTTAGGTCAAAGGTCAAAAATTGAAGAAATATTTACCAATATAAGTCCCAATGTTACCAAAGTAATCATGGATTTTAAAAATATTGAATTCATGGGACGTAGTTTTGCTCAAGAATATTTAAATCAAAAACATTTCGCATCTTTTGAAGTAATTGAAGAAAATGTTCCGGAAGATGTTGAAAAAATGTTTGACATGATTCTAAAATTAAATAATAGAAAGTAGCTAGATAATCACAACATTATCTGCTATTTTTTCTGCTTTTTCCTGAATATCAGAAATGTCCTGACCCGGAAATGCATCAATGACACATAAATCTGCATGTTCGACGCTTAAATCTTCAAATGCCTGATTATGTATTTCAAATCCGTCGCAGATTCCATTGATTTCCAGATTATTTTTCAGCGCATCAATCATCTCGGGGTTAATGTCATTGAATATTACCTTTTCAAAACCGTATTTCAGCATATAGATTCCAAGTGCTCCCAAACCGCACATCCCGTCAATGGCTGTGCCTTTCTTAATACCGTTATTATCTAGATAATTGTGCAGCCTGAGCAATTTCTCTTCAGTGGTCATTGCAACTTCAATATGGTGTCTTGACTGGTTTTTAACTAAAATTATTTTTTCATCAAGCAATGTCCTCATAACATTAATCTGGGTGTCGTCACCTTCGAGAATTTCAAAGTGACCAATGTCAGAATCCCTATTCAGCTGTCCGACAACATTTTGAGGACTTCCTTTTAAAACGCATTTTACTTCAGGAACCTCATCAACCAGTTTGGTAGCCACTTCAGGAGTGAAATCCGGATGAAGCAATATCAGTGTGTTTTTTTGAATGAATTGCGGGTTCAAACTGCTGAAGTAAAAATCGGATAATGGTACTGGAGAGTTGCGCCTGAGTGTTGCTTTTTCGCCTACAATCCCTGTTTCAATCATGATTTTCAGGATGTGGCTCATTACAATATCCAGAGGTCTTTTTCCACATTGACACCTCATATAATCGCCGTCATAATCATCGAAGTTAATCAGGTCTTTTAAAGGGGAAAATTTTTTTATTTGAACATCCCTGCAGTTTTCACATTCGTTTAATGAATCAATTCTATCCTCAATATCCAGCATGCAATAACCTCACAATTGATTT
Organism: uncultured Methanobrevibacter sp.; assembly: GCA_900318035.1. Classification (GTDB taxonomy): domain Archaea; phylum Methanobacteriota; class Methanobacteria; order Methanobacteriales; family Methanobacteriaceae; genus Methanocatella. The sequence continues at coordinate 81,009 of ONJC01000011.1, read as the reverse complement.
GATAATATGATTTTGATTTATATAAGTAATTATGCTTTCGAAAGTAATAAAAACTTTATTAATTAGTAATACTAATTTTAAAATGTGTTAAAAATCGCTTAAGGTGAAAAATATGAGCAATAATGAGATTATACCACAATATAACGTGTCCAGACAAAATTACAGCCCTGAGGAAAAAATTCTATTAAGCGAAATTCGTGGAAACTTGGTTGACCTTGCCATATCAACAGGCGAAAATTTCCAGCCCAATGAAGAGAAGCTGTTAGGCGACATACGAAACTTCCTATTCATGAGACTTTCAGATGAAAATCAAAATCTTCAAGTTTCAAAGCAATATTTGGATGACCTGTCCCATAAGCTTCTAAGAGACATAATCGGCTACGGAGAAATAGATTCATTGATTCAGGATGATGACCTGGAAGAAATTATGATAAATGGAATAAGCAAACCCGTATTCGTTTACCACAGAAAATACGGAATGATGAAAACAAATATTGAATTTGATGATGAAAAGGAGCTAATAGATCTAATAGATTCAATTGCAAGACAGATTAACAGAAGGATAGACCAGGAATCCCCAATTTTAGACGGCAGATTAACTGACGGGTCAAGAATAAATGCCACAATCCCCCCAGTATCCCCGGACGGCCCCTCATTAACCATTAGAAAATTTAAGAAAGATCCTTTTACCATCATTGATTTAATCAATTCAAAAACAATTTCAATTGAACTTGCAGCATTCCTGTGGGTTTGTTTTGACGGCCTTGGAGTCAAATCCGCCAATGCAATTATCTCTGGAGGAACAAGTTCAGGAAAAACAACAACATTAAATGCCCTTTGCTCCTTTATCAACCCCAAGGAAAGAATAATAACAATTGAAGACACATTGGAGCTGCAGATTCCTCATGAACATGTCATCAGAATGGAAACAAGACCTGCAAATGTGGAAAACAAAGGCGAATTAACCATGAACGATTTGGTTAAAAATTCATTAAGGCAACGCCCCGACAGAATCATTGTTGGAGAGGTCCGATCAGATGAGGCGATCACACTATTTACCGCATTGAATACTGGACATTCCGGATTTGGGACATTACATTCAAATGACGCCAGAGAAACAATTACAAGATTGACCAATGCACCAATGTCCGTTCCTGAAATAATGATTCAGGCAATCGACTTTATTATAATGCAAAACAGGATTTACACATCTTCAGGAGTATCCTACAGAAGAATCAGTGAAGTTGCCGAAGTTGTAGGAATTGAAGAAGGAGTGGTACAGCTAAACAAAATCTTCCAGTGGAACCCGGAAACCGATACCATCGAAAATGTAAGCATATCAAGCATGACACTCACGCAACTTGCAAACCTGACCGGAAAATCAGTCAGCGAAATCCACAGAGAAATTGAAAACAGAGAAATCGTTTTAAGCCATATGGTTGAACATGAAATCCACTCCAGTGATGATGTAAAAAGCGTTTTTGATTTGTACTACAATGACAGCGAAAAAGTCTTAAACAGAATACTATTAAACGGGTGATATCATTTTAAACAAGTTTTTCATAATGATTGGCACAATCGCATTATCTTCAGTTTCATTTTTCAAAAACATTACCAGAAAAGATAACAATCCCAAAAAAGAGTCAAAGACATCATCACTATTTTCAAGACTGGATTTCGAAAAAAGGATACCTGCAAATGAAAGGGACAAGATAGATGAGCTGAGGGAACGTCTGATTCCGGCAATGGTTAAAAAATCAACAATAACAACCATAATTCTCATATCCCTACTGTTATTTTTTATTATGCCCCTGGAAATCTGTGCAATGTATCTGGTCATGGTTGGAATGGTTTATGTGTTTTTAATATACTATCCTAAAATTAAAGAACAGAAAAACTATTCTGATTTAAATCGAGAACTGCCGTATGCCTTAAGACATATGGGAATCGAGTTAAAATCAGGAAAGGGCCTTCATGACACACTACGGACAATAAGAAATTCCGATTATGGATCATTTTCAAAAGAGATCAATCGGGTTTTGGAAGAGGTGAAATATGGAAAATCAACCGAAGATTCCCTTCTTGAAATGTCTGAAAGAAACAAATCAGAAGGCCTTACAAGAGCAATTCAGCAGATTGTGGGTACTCTAAGGGTTGGGGGAAATCTGGCTTACAGCCTAGATATAATTGCAAAAGACATTTCATTTGAGATGCAAATCAAGTTAAAGGAATATTCCCAAAAATTAAATTCATTCATACTGATTTATACTTTTATAGCTATTTTGGCTCCGGTAATCAGTCTGATAATGCTGATGGCAGGTTCAACAGTTATGGGAGATATCATATCATCAAACATGTTAATGTTAATCTATTCAGTGTTTTTCCCGATGATAGTGATGTTTATGGGAGTGTTCATTAAGAGATTAGAACCAAAAATCTAAAATAATAAAAAGAAAGGAATTAACCGAAGAAGGTTTCAATTCCTTTTGATGCTAATAATCCTACAAAATCGCCTTGTTTATCCATGATAATGTTGCCTTTTGCATATTGATCAAGAGCTGCATTTATCATACCTTTTTTCACATTAGGATCTTTTGCTGCTCTTGCAGCAGCTTTAACAACATCCAATACTGCAGTTCCTCTTGATACACCTTGACCCCAGTCTTCTTCACGGATAATGTCAATACCACTCACATGAGTTTTGTTTCCATTAACTTCTATTGTTCCTGCGGCATCAAGCACAGCATCTAAAGCTTTAGTATTTATTGCAACAACGGAGTCTATTTGATAATTTGTATTATGCTCCACAATTTCCTTTGCAAGCCTCATGTCAAGAGCATTATCTGAGTCCCAAAATGCATCGTGAAGCAGCAACCTAGATCCTGCACCTTGGGCTTGAGCTTCAGCGGGCTCTTTAGCCGTTGGGTGTGTCAAACCTCCAGGATAAACAGGAGTATAATTCTTAAGAGTGCCGTTATTCAAAGTTACAATAAATGCCATATCACAGGCACCCATTCCCGGCCGGCTTTCACTTTCATCAATAGCACATACCAAAATATTTTTGTTACCGCTCTTGAGTTCTGAATTTTGACCTAGGAAAAGTGCACTTGCAATAATTGCTACAAGAACAACAAGAACAACTATTATGATAGCAATAATTATTTTTTTTGTTCTGTCCATAATTCCTACCTATTTAAAGTTATTTAAAGTAATATTTAATATCTAACTTAACATACTTAAATATTTGTCAAAAATAGATAAAAATTGAAAAAAATTGAGAAAAATTAAAAAATATTAAATTAGTGACAGTTGCATCCAAAAAAGAAACACCATAATTTTTTAAAGATGCTTTTTTTCTCCTTTGAATCATCTTTTACTTCGCAACATTTTGATTTATTTGTCTTGTTTGCCATTTAAAACACCCATAATAGGTGAAATTAAATATGGATTTCATATTTAATTTCATGAGAGTAGTCATATGCCATTACTAAATTAAAAGAGTTTTAAACTAATTTAGTAATAATCGGAGAATTGTAGTGTGATTTAATATCAACATACAATAGCAATCAAAATTAGATATTTAGGCAGACCTAATTTTTCATTGCCATACTTGATTTTGTATCAAGACATATTTAAATGTTTTGAATTTTTAGGTTTACCTAAAATATAAAAAATATAGGATGGTGCTTAAAAAACCCCTTAAGCACCTTTCGAGGAAAAATAATATGGAGTTTAAAACGACATATTGAAATTAAAAATAGTGAAAACTCCAATCACTATTTTTAAAGAGAGTATGTATTTGATGTTTACAATCAGAAACCATAAACATCCTTTTTGGAAATTTCGGCAGATAATTTCCTGATATTAAATTAGAAAATTGTGGAAACTAATTCAATATCAAATATATTTTTGGAGATTGTATTATTATTGACTAATAATATGTTTTGTTAAAGTGAAAATTTAGGTGTGCCTAAATTTATGTCACTTGTATTAAAGTTGGTCATCATAGTATATAAACTTTACTAAAATTTAGGTATGACTAAATTTTTGAAAATTGGAAAATGACCTGGCACAAAATCCCCACTTTTTTAATTCAATGAAGGATTTTCTTCAAAAGAAATTAAAAAAGCACATATAGATATCTTACAGTAATGAAAAGCCACCATATCAGACAATAACAAGATTTGAAGTTGAATATTCAGATTTAATCTAAATAAACTTCGTTTTTCAAGTTTAAACTCTTTAAAAACATGCAGGAAACATCCTGAAAATGTTTTAAAAAAAACTCAATGAACACGAAGAAAAACTAAAAGAATCACAAACTATGAATCGCCTATTCTTGCATTTGTTAATATTCGGAAAAATTAAATAAGAATTTAGACACAAATACATATTAAAAAACTGTAAGGAGGAAAAAATATTGCGATTAAAAATGATAATGATACTAACATTCATTCTCGTAACTTTATTTGCTGTTTCGGCAGTAAGTGCAGTGGAAAATGTTACGGATGATGCTATTGGTATGGAAATGAGTAATGATGCATCAAGTGCTGAAAATGATATTAAGACAGTTTCAGAGGACAATGGGTCTGACGTAGGCACCTTTGATGAATTATCAGACCAGATTAATTCCAGTGCAATTGGCGGAGTATTGAATCTTACCAAAGATTATAAATTTGTCAACGGTGACAACAATGGAATTATGATCAATAAGACCATTACCATAAATGGAAATAACCATAAACTTGATGGAAGTAATCAATCAAGAATATTTGCCCTATTTGACGGCAACATTACCTTAAACAATCTTGTTTTAGTAAACGGATTTGCCGATAACGGAGGGGCGATATTCGTCAATAAAACCGTTACCTGCAATAATGTAGTTTTTGAAAACAATTATGCCAAGAAGGGTGGGGCCATTTATACAAATTCCAATATTACTTTAGATAACTGTATTTTCAATGGAGGGTATGCTGAATATGGTGCTGCAATATATGCCCACACACCCCCACAGGAAAAATATGAAGTATATGGCCCTGTAGATGATTTAGATGACAATTATCCTGATGATAATAACACTAACGCGTCCGAAGAAGAAAAAAATTCAGCTTATGAACAAATAATCAGAAACAAAGGCGGTAACCTTTACCCTGAAGATTCTAATAGAACCTATTACTGTAAGATTACAAATTCAATGTTTAAAAACTTTTATGACATCTGTCTGGCAACAATATACCTCGAGTATATTCAAGGACTGGAAGTGATTAATTCAACCTTTGCAAATTCAACATCACAATATGCGACTGTTTGTTATGCAGATGGGGGAAACCAACGTCATATCAACAATAGTTATATGAACTTATATGCAAGTAAGACTGCCGGAGCTTTTGTAGTTGGAGAAAGTTCTGATTTAATTGTGGACGGGTGCATTTTCGATAATGTGACCGCTTCTTATGATGGAGGAATAATTTTCTCTGATGGACAAGGTTGGAAACAGGGTGCTAAAGATGAATTAATAATCAAAAATACCCTAATTAAAAATTCTAAAAGTACCTATGGTGCTGTTTTAACATTATGTGCAGGACACTTATTCATTGACAATTCTACCATAATGGATAATGAGGCTGAGGGAAATGCCATAATTTATGCTTGTGAAGCTGAAACAAAAATCACAAATTCAACATTCAAGAACAACAGAATAAAAATAACTGACGACTCCCCTATTGATAGGGCAATAATATATGAATTTTTAACTGAAAATATGATTATGGATAATGTGAAGTTCATCAACAATACCAATGTATTGTTTGCAAACAATGTTGGATATAATATAACCAATTGTATTTTTGAAAATAATGGCCGTGCAATTTATAGTATAATGCCTCAATTTAGAGTTTTAGATAAAAATGATTACAATAATGACACTTTAGTTGAAAATGCAAGTATTGATACTTATTATGTAACCATTATAAACAGTACAGGCGTTACTTTAAATTTGACTGAAAACACTATTTATATTACAAATCTCCCAACATGCTATGATTCACGTGAATGGGGATGGGTAACACCAGTTAAGGACCAGTGGTTTTCAGGAGCATGCTGGGTTTTCTCAACATGTGCCGCTTTAGAGTCTGCTCTTTTAAAATCAACAGGTGTGGAACATAATATATCCGTACAGAACATTCAAAAGAATTTATTGCAATATTCAAGATATGGTGCAAGTAGGATTACAGAAGCAGGACTGACCAGCATAGCTGCAGAATTCATTTTAAGCTGGTATGCCGCTCTGCCGATAGAATATGACGAATTTGATGTTGTTGGAAAAATAACCGAACCTTACATCTCAGATGATGCAGTTCACGTACAGGATCTCATATGGATACCTCCACATAAAAACATAACAGACAATGATGAAATTAAATGGGCGATAATTAAATATGGTGCAGTAACCGGAGATATGCTTGCGGATTATAAATCAATATACTTTAATCTTAACACCTCTGCGTCATATTATAATGAAACTGTAAGCTCACATGCAAATCATGCAATCTGTATTGTTGGATGGGACGACAACTATCCTGCAAGCAACTTCAGAATAACTCCGCCAGGAAACGGGGCATGGATTATTAAAAACAGTTATGGAACTAAAAACTATGATAATGGATACATTTACGTATCATACTATGATACCGTATTCCTGAATGAAACACCAAGTATTGGATTTTTAATAGAAAATACTGAAAATTACAATAAAAACTATCAGACAGACATTGCAGGAATGGTGAGTGTAGTGGATAAAACCGGAAACTATACCTACAGGAATACATACATAGCCATTGAAGATGACTTCATAAGCGCAGTTGGAACATACTTCAATTATATGGGTGAAGACTATGCTGTTGAAATTTATGTCAATGACATGCTGAAACATACTCAAAACGGCACTGCACCATTCAAAGGGTATCATACAATTAAGTTAACAAAAAACATACCTATTAAAACAGGTGACGTCTTTACTATTGTCATGAAAACCCATTCAGTATTTTTAATCAACGAATCAAGAACACCATTGCTTAGAAATGTTTCATGGGTCAATGACGGCAGCGGATGGAAAGATGTGACTTTGAAAAATTATACAGTAAGCTTAAAAGCATATACAAAACCATTAGTTAATCTGACCACCGAAATCAAAGCATCCAATGTAAAGACAGCGTATAATGGCAATAAATACCTGATTGTTAATGTGAAAGACGTCTTCGGAGATGCAATTAAAGATGTTAATGTTACAATAAAACTTTCAAATGGAGTTACAAAAACCCTAAAAACAAATTCAAAAGGCCAGGTTAAATTTTTAACCAACGGACTTGCTCCAAAAAAATATACTGCAACAATAACAACCCCCGCATTTGGAAACTATCTGAAAACAACTTCAACTGCAAAAATTGTTGTTAAAAAGGCAACTCCAAAATTAACTGCAAAAGCAAAATCATTCAAAAAGGCCGGCAAAACCAAAAAATACACAGTAACATTAAAAACTAACAAAAATAAGGCCATGAAAAATACAAAAGTTAAAATTACAGTCAACAAAAAAACATATACTGCAAAAACCAACAAAAAAGGTGTTGCTACATTTAAACTTACCAAATTAACCAAACAAGGGAAGTATACCGCAGTAGTTAAATTTGCAGGAAATAAATACTACAATGCTAAGACTGTAAAACCAAAAATAATTGTTAAGTAGATGACTTAACTCATCTACATCCTTTCTTTTTTTAAAATATCCAATTTTCCACTCGATTCAATAATAATCCATAGCAATTATATTAGCTATAATTTAAATAATTTATTTTGAACCAGATTTTAAAAAAAAGGAATTCCGGAGCCATTAATCATAATGACTCCAAAATACACTTTTTTGCATAACAATATTATGCAATATTACAAACAATAAAAATATGGGGAAAAAATCAATTTTTTAATCTTTCCCGTGAAGAAAATCCTTTTTACATTAATCTTCCAACACCAGTAATTTCAATACTGGCTACGCCTTCAATACCTGAAACCATTTCTTCAACAGGTTCGGATCCGCCTTCACCATCTTCAGTGATGAAACTTATTATGATAGCTACTAAACCAAAAGCAATTGGTTCTTCTTTCATATCATTAAGTTTAGCGCCTTCAGGCATTGAATCTTTAATTGTTGCTTTAATAGCTTCTAAATCCACATCCGGACTGTCTGGCATGACTTTCATAGTTGTTAATACTTCACCCATTCTAATTCCTCCATTTAAATTTATGGTCCTTCAAATCCGCATTCGCATTTGTAAGCATGACCAAAAGTACGACATTTTTCACATCTTGCAATTTTTGCTCCACAAAGAGGACATTCGAATTCAACGAAAGGTCCAGTTAATGGAATTTCTTGTTTGCATGAAATACATTCTACAGTTTTCATCTTAAATCACCTATTATTTTTGTGTAATTGAAGTTATAATGATTTTCATTATCATCTATAAGAGATAAAACCCTTTCAGGGTACTTCCCATTTACAACATAACAATCAGTCCCAAATTCTAATAAAAGAGACGGCAACATTACATCAATCGATGACTCCTGAAAAGTTAGTAAAGTTTTTGCATCAATTTTACTTATGAATGTTGAACCGGGCTCCTTCGGTTCTTGGGTATATATACCATTTACATTTGTTACTATAAAAAGGTTCGCATTTAGCATGTTTGCAACATAGGCCGCAATCGAATCTGAAGTCACATCCCATGAACATTCAAATGGATCTTCCTTTCTTAAAAACTCGGAAACAACAAATATTGGAGTGAACCCATCATCTGAGATATCATTAACTTCATCTATTGAAAATGCCAATTTTGCGGATTCCACCTTATCATTGACAAGTTTTGCTATAATATCCATGCAATCAATTGCTGTCCAATGATTGGTTTTCTGTGAAAAGCTAACTTCATCATCATATTTGCGAATTAAATTTGCAAATTCTCCTCCGCCCAAAATTATGCATGAACCGGTGTTTTTCAATTTATCCGCCAGTGTTATTGCATGATTCGGGAACAGACTTCCCCCTATCTTAACAACCTGTTTAATGATACTAATCACGACCCCATTTAATTAAAAATAGCTATCATTAAAATGATACTTCCTTCATAAAAGTTTTAAATCCCCAGTCACTTCATCAAGAATTTTATCTTCATCAGGCCCAAGTGCCAAAACAGTAACGCTTGATGTAGGTATCTGCGTCCTTCCAGCATCAACTACCAAATAATTGGCAATGCCCTTTTCATCAGCCAATTTTTTAAGTGCAGTTAACTCCTCTAAAGTCTGAACTTTTAAAACGACCTTAGCATAAGCTTCATTTTCCCATTTTCTAATCTTATCAGCAGGTGATTTTTTATATGCTCCAATTGCACCATGACAGCACTGTGCAGCGATTTTTCCCTTACGCATTTTTAAATCCGTTCTTACAATCATTACTTGTTTCATAATATCATCAAAAAAAATCTAACTAAAAATAGTTTTTCATTATTAAAATATTCTGACTTATTAATATTTATATTTACCACCACTGAAAAATGAAAAAAATATCAAATTACTAAAAAAAACAAATATAACTTTTTAAATAATATTAGATAAAGAGTATTTCATATAGAATACCGTAGGGATAAAATGCTTAAAAAACTATTCAATAATAAAAAATTCATTTTTATTTTCACTTTTACAGTGGAATTTATATTATATTACTTTTTTGAGCATATGCCATTTGGAGGAGAATATATAGTCGCCGATGTAGGTATCGCACCTGTTTTTGGAATGATGTTTGGCCCTATTGGCGGTTTAGGCCAAGCCCTCTCCAGCCTTATCTGGCAGCTTGCTGAAGGAGTCGACCCAATGGCTTCATTAATTGATTTTGCAATAATGTTTACCATATCCATAATCGCATACAAATTATGGTATACGACATTTACCGAAACAAAAATCAACACTCCAAAATTCAATTCAACATACAATATCCTCAAATTTCTAATTATAGCATTAATTGTTTCAATCGTCTATTGGGCATTGATTTACATATCATTTGAAGCATATTCAAAAATGTATGTAATTTATCCATTATCAAGCTTTATTGCAAAAACAGCATATGTTTTAAATCTCTTTAATTTCACTTTAATATTCGGAATATTCTTTATCAGCATTTTCAACATTGAAGAACTGCCTATGCAAACGCCTGACAAATGGATCAACCTCATTGACATCGACGATAAATATTTCCTGTTGGGTTTCACATTACTGATAGGTTATATAACGGTTGTTCAAATATTCCACATAGACAACAACATTACAGACAATATATTCTTTGGATTGACTGTCATTATGGCAATATTATTCTGTTTAAACAAGTTTGAAGCAAATATAGAAGTGCGAGTTATCAAGTACTCAATCATTGAAAAAATTATCCTATTTTTCCTGATAATACTCTCAATTCTATTTTTCGTCATTTTTGATGAGCTGGTAACAATCAGCTTGATTTTTACATACAACTTCAATGAAGATTACATTCAACTGTTCAATTTATGTTTTGGAAGCGGAATGATGATTCTCTTTTGCATGTTCCACATATATCATGTTGAAAAAACGATAACCAATCCAATCTACGGCCTAATCGATTCATTGAACCACTACCAGAACAATGAAAACACAGAGCCTGATGATAACTACACTGAAAAATTCGAGAAATATCTGAAAAACAATGATGATATGTCCAGATTAATCGAATCGTTCATTACATTAAGAAACAACATTGAAAACTATTTGAATAACCTCAAAAAAACAACTGCAGAAAAAGAAAAAATTGAAACCGAATTTAAAATTGCCAGCAATATCCAGTCAGGAATGCTTAAAACAAATTTTGATGAATTTTCCAATGACAAACCTTTCGAGATATATGGGTTAATGGAACCTGCAAAAGAAGTTGGGGGAGCATTCTATGACTATTTTAATATGGATGGTGAAAATGCGGCTTTCGTTATTGGAGATACAGGTGGAACTGGAGTTTCTTCAACATTATTCATGGTTAAAACAATGCAGCTAATTGAAAACCACAGTAAATTCGACCCTGACCTCGAAAAACTTTTTGAAAATGTTAATGATTTATCTTTCCAAAGAAATGATGATAAACTGTTTGTCACATCATGGTTTGGAAAATTAAACTTCATGAACGGAAAATTGAGTTTTGTTAATGCAGGACATAATCCTCCATTAGTCAAACATGACAATCAGGATTTCGAATATTTGAAAATCAAACCTGATTATCTTATAGGAGGCATGGAAAATGCCCGTTATGAAAAACATGAACTGGATTTAAGTCCAGGAGATATGGTGTTTTTATATACTGATGGAGCAATAGGAAGAAAGAACAATCCCGAATCATATTGCAATGATGAACTATTGAAAGAAACCGTAAACAAATATAAAGACGAAAAGTTAGAAAATATGATTAAAGGCATTAAAAACGATTTAAATAGTGTTTACAATTATGATAATCCTATCGATGACATTACCATGCTGGTACTGAAATATAATGGTTGTGAAAGTTATGAATAGAATAAGGAACCTTTTTAAATCAAGAAAATTTATGTTATTATTCTCTATAGGCATAACTTTTTTAACAATAGTATTTTTAGAGGTTGTGAATGCCACCGAGTATATAAACTTTGAAATTGTCATCATACCCGTTTTAAGTTTATTATGGGGTCCTTTTGGAGTTTTAGGATTTGTCATAGTAGAAACTGCATATTTATTAGTATGTGACCCAAACGACTACATATATACGGTGAAAGTAATTAGCATGCTGTTTATAAGCAATATGCTACTGTGGAAATTATGGTATTCCGTAATGAACCGGGACGGCCATGAAATTCCTAATTTTAACACTTTATACAATATAATTAAATTTTTTGCCATGTTCATAATTTATTTGATAGTGGCATACATTTTGTTAAATGGGCTCATAAAAGGAAATTCTGATGCAATGGACTTATACCATAACATGATAATGATATTTCCGTTAAGCGTGATTGTTTTGATAATGGGAATACATATTGCAGTCAAATATAAAATACCGTTATATACTCCCAAAAAAAGATTGAGGAAGATTTTGCCTGAAAAAGCTTACACAATCATGCTAATTTCCGCAATCATTATCGGAATGGCAAATATCATATTAGTGGAAAATGAGTTTTACTCAACAATAATAAGTATTTTAGTAATGGCGCTCCTGCTAATCTATATAACAAAACCGTTAGAAGAAAATTGTGTAATAAAAGAAGATATTAATATAAATTTATTCAATAAAATTAATTCCTCCCTATTCATACTATTGCTGATTCTGCTCGGATTGGCAACCGTACCTATGTACATATTTATTCCTGAGGAAATAACCCCAAATGAGATACTCGGCAATTTTTCACGTGTTATTATTCAATACATGACATTGATGCTGATTCCGGTTTTAGGTTATATGTATTATCTGGAAAAAAATATGACAAAGCCAATTAACAGACTATCAAAATCATTATCCAGAACTATAAATAAGGAAGAGGATTATCAGATGCTTAACGATGATCTGAATTCAATTACCGTTAACAATGAACTTAAATCCCTTGCCGGTTCACTGCTTGAAATGGAAGAAGATTTGAATCTTTACAGAGAACAGCTGATTGAAGTTACCTCCCAAAAGGAAAGATATGAAACGGAAATGAAATTAGCTCATGAAATACAGGACTCAATGATTTCCAAAGATTTTGAAAAATACAACAATGGCGAAAACTGTGAAATTTGGGGGTTGATGAAACCTGCACGGGAAGTTGCCGGAGATTTCTACGACTTTTTCAAAATAGATGACGACAATATCGGATTTGTGATTGGAGACGTGAGCGGGAAAGGAATAACTGCCTCACTGATTATGGTTAAAGCAATGACATTAATCCAGGATTATGCAATACACCTCGATGATCTTTCAGAAGTATTTTATGAAGTAAATAACCTTCTCTGTGAAGGAAATGTTGAAAATCTCTTCGTTACATGCTGGCTTGGAAAAATAAACTTCAAAACAAAGAAATTATCCTATGTAAATGCCGGACACAATCCGCCATTAATCAAGCAAAACGATAATTTTGAATATGTGCATATTGACCCTGGAATAGTTTTAGCGGCAATGGAAGACCTTCCTTATGAAACACATGAAATTCAATTAAAATCAGGAGATGCAATAGTTTTATATACCGACGGCATAACTGAGGCAAATTACAATTATAAGGATTTCTACGGTGAAGAAAGATTAAAAGATATCCTAAATAAACATAAAAATGAAGATTTGAAAAAGATAATAGGCTCCGTGGAAAAGGACATAAACGATTTCTGCGAAAACAAAGAACAGTTTGATGACACAACAATGTTTGCCATTAGGCTGAAATAGATATTTGGAATTAGGAATATTTAAAATTTCAAATCAGCAAAGTTTTTTAAAGAGTCTGAAATTCTAATTTTACAAACCTTAATTAAATAGAATTAACAAAATTGTTAATGATTATATTTTTAAGGAGATTATAATGACCCGTATTTCAATTTTAGATAAAGACAGATGTCAACCTAAAAAATGTGATTATCTATGTATACATTACTGTCCGGGTGTCAGAATGGACGAAGACACCATAGTAATTGACGAAGATACGAAAAAACCGTTGATATCTGAGGAATTATGTGAAGGGTGCGGTATTTGTACAAATAGGTGCCCATTTGATGCAATTACGATTATTAACTTACCTGAAGCAGTAGGTGAACCTATTCACAGATTTGGACAAAACCAGTTTGAACTGTTTGGACTTCCAAGTCTGGAAGAAGGAACCGTTTTAGGTCTTTTAGGACAGAACGGTATTGGTAAATCCACAATAATGAACATATTGTCCGGAAATCTGATACCAAACTTCGGAGACTTCGAAAATGCACCTGAAAACTGGGATGGAGTAATTGAATATTATAAAGGTTCAGCACTTCAGAAATATTTCCAGGACCTCTCCGAGGGTAACATCAAAACCATCCTGAAGCCACAGATGGTTGACAAGCTTCCGAAAGTTGTTAAAGGCAAGGTAATTGATCTGCTTTCAAACGTTAATGAAAGGGACAAGCTTGACTATGTCACAAAAGAACTGCAGCTTGAAAATGTACTTGACAGGAAAATGGAAAATCTGAGTGGAGGAGAACTTCAAAGGGTTGCAATAGCTGCAACAGTTTTAAGGGAAGGAGATTTCTACTACTTTGACGAACCGACTTCCTGGCTTGACGTGTCCCAAAGATTGAATGCAGTTCGAGTAATCAGGTCACTGGCTGAAGAAGGTAAAAGCGTGCTCGTTATTGAACACGACCTTGCTACCCTTGATGCACTTTCCGACAATATCCACATATTATACGGACAGCCGGGAGGATACGGAGTAGTTTCCGGCAGAAAAGGTGTTCGTTTAGGAATCAATGCTTACATCAAAGGATTTTTGGCAGAAGAAAATGTCAGAATCAGGAAAAATCCTATCGAATTTACCATAAGACCGCCAACTCCTGAAGATGAAGGGGATGCACTTGCAAGCTACACTGACTTAAGCAAGGACTATGACGGATTTAAACTAACTGCCGAAGCAGGGGAAATCTTTTATGACGAAATTGTAACTGCATTCGGTTCAAACGGTATCGGTAAAACAACATTTGCAAAAATGCTAGCAGGCGTTGAAGAACCGACTGATGGAGAAGTTGATGAAGACGTTGCAATAGCCTACAAACCACAATACATTGTTTCCAACTTTGAAGGAACCGTGCAGGAATTCCTGTATGTTAATGTGCCTAATTTCGGAACCAAAATCTTCGAAAGTGAGATTATGAAACCTCTGACATTAAACGACATTCTTGACAAACCAGTCAAAGGATTAAGTGGAGGGGAACTTCAAAGACTTGCCATTGCTACAACACTTTCAAAAGATGCTGAAATCTATCTTTTCGACGAACCTACAGCATTTTTGGATGTTGAACAAAGATTAATAGCCGCAAGAGTTATCCGTAAAATGGTTGAAAGCAGAAATGCAGCATCACTTATCGTTGACCACGATATTGTCTTTATAGACTATATATCAGACAGGGCAATGGTATTCAACGGAACTCCAGGTTTGGACGGTCATGCCTCAAAACCTACAGATCTCAGAAATGCAATGAATGAATTTTTAGGAAATCTAAACATTACATTCAGAAGAGATAAGGAAACCAAAAGGCCAAGAGTGAATAAGCTCGACAGTTACAAAGACCGTGAACAAAAAGAAAAAGGAGAGTACTATTACTTGTCCGATTAAAAAAAACATGATTAAATGCAGAATATTGAATTCTGCAATACTTTTTTTCTTTGAGCAAAAACTAATTGCTAACAGTATCTTAAATGTTTTCCAATTCTTTCAGAATATATTTTTTTAAGACATCAACAGCTTTTTCACCATCATCATCCAGCCTTACGGCATCCAACGGATTTAAATCATAGGTTTTTACGACTGCATCAGCAGGAATGTTCATTATTGCATCAACATCCTTTTCCTTAAGAATTACTGATGCACAGTCATCACTGCAGCCTGTTATTGTAACTATTTTCGCATCATCCAGAATTGGTGAACAGTTATTAGGCTGTGCAGAATATTCTGTGATGCATGCTGCAACAATATTGTCATTTTCCAAAGCCAGCTCTACACTGGCTGCTCGAACTACTAAACCCAACGGACTCAAACCGCTGCATGAAACCAAAGCTATTTTATCAGACATTTTCAGACCTCTTTTTCATTCTATCATAACGTTTTTTAACTTTATCATAACCTCTTTTAAAGAACGGACATCTCAGGATGCATTCATTGCAACCTTCCCGGTGGGCAGTGCAGACCTTTCTTAAAAGCTTTTCATTCTCATCGAAGGCATCCTTTGGGCATCTCTCAATGCACACACCACAGGTCGAACAGAAATCCGGAACCCACAACATGTCATTTTCTGTTTTGAAAGGCAAATTCTCAATTGATGTGTGAATCATGAAAAAGCTATTGTGCAATCCATCCTTAAAATAACACATGTTGCTTCTTGTAATAACGCAATCATTGGACTGCATTGCAATTGCCCTTAAACTTAAATTATCATCTAAAGGATGTATCAAATCTGCATTAAATCCGTTTCCCCTTAAAAAATCGGCAAATTCATAAACATGAATTCCATATTCCTGAAATTCCTTATCCATTAATTTCCCCTTCTCCCTTGAAGGTTCCATATTAATTAAATCCACACCCATGAGGAATTTAAAAATAAGCACATTGTCAATGTCAATGTTTAAATCTTTTTTAAAGTCATCAGACAATTTTGAATAGCTGATTCCTGTAAAATTATACTTTTTGGCCAATTCATCCAATTCAATCAGCAAATCATCTGAAATTTCAGTTTTTGGATTTATAGGATTATCAATCTTATAAAAATTAGGAATGGGTTTATGATATCTAAACCCCTTAAAATCTACATCAATCATTTTCTTAAAGCTTCAACAGCTTTTGGGAACTCTTCACAGAATACTTCAATCTGTTCTGTTGGAATTGAGAAACTAATACGCAGGTATCTGTGTCCAAATTCTTCAGATGTGTATTCCCCTTCTCTTGTGAAGAGTTTCTTTTCAATCAAATAGTTTGACATTTCTTTTGGATCGATTCCCGCACCTGACAAATCGACTGCCATCATATTGGCATCTGACGGATAAACCGGCAGGAATACACCATCAACAGTGTCAACCATTTCCTTGATTAACCTTTGATTTTCAAAGCATGTTTCACGTATTCTGTCATACCATTCAGGTTTTGATTTAAGGCCTGCAATGGCACCATACTGTGAAATGATATTTACTCCCAAATCATTGACAACAGCATTTTTAATAGCATCAACAATCGGTTTGGATGAAACTACCGCTCCAATCCTCAACCCTGCCATTCCAAATATTTTTGAAAAGCTGTATATTGTTAATGTTTGGCCGGGAGCATAGTTTTCTACAAGGAAATGTTCACGTGCAAAGTCTTTGTAAGTTATATCATGCAATAAGTACAAATCATTTTCCTTAGCAATTTCAGCAAACTCCTTTAATTCGTCTTCTGTGTATGAGGAACCGAGTGGGTTTAACGGATCTATCAGAATAACCATACGAGTATTTTCATCCATATTTTCACGTAAAAGGTCCGGAGTCAACTTATAGTCATTTTCAGGATAATAGATAGGAACGTATCTGACTTCACCGGCAAATCTGTTTGCAAAATCTCCAATGATAAAGTATCCCGGATCTGATAGAATCACATTGTCTTCAGGTTCCAGAAGAGCCTGCATACATAAATATAAAGATTCTGTTGCACCTGATGTCAACAGCACCTCAAAACCTTCCAAATCCAAATCATCTAAAATCAATTGTTTAAGTTCGCTGAATCCTTCAGGGGCAGGATATCTACAGAAGGTTTTTTCATGAATGGCATCAATCATGGCATCCGCTATTGTATCGTCGTGTAAATGATTTGTATTTTGACCCATCCAAATCATGTCTTTATCCATGTACATGTCCTCAAAAAAGTCATTTGCATTGTCATAACCTTTTGGAGGCACCCGTTCAGTTTTTTTGAATTTTTTTCTTGGGTTTTTAATATCGAAATCCTTTTCCCTCATAATATCACTCAAACAATTCCAAAATAAATATATATTTTTAATTATTAATAAAATTATCCTAAATTATTCCCCTTGAAGTTATGGCAAACACCGCCTGATTGCCTTCGGGAATGCTTCTGTGGCGTTTCAATGTGGCAACACGCCTGTTTATCTCGTCCCCACGTTCCAGCTGGATAATAACCTTGCTCCAATATTGCAGGATTGTTCCGCCAACCGCACGGATGTCATTATTGCCTTCATCGTCAAAGGCATTGTAAATCTGATTTGTCAATACGACAGCAATATCATAGACCCTTGCAATCTTGGATAAAATTCCCATCTGCTTACCCAATTCCTTATTCAGTTTGGATGATTTCATGTCATCCACACGGTAAAGGGCAACAGCAGAGTCAAGAACAAGCAAATCCACATCATCATGGTTTTTTCTAAGCCACACTTCAATTGCTTTTAAAGTATCATTTTGCTCTAAAAAGTTAGTAGGTTCAAAAACTATTATATTATTAGCTACTCTTGGAAAATCAGGACCTGCAATCTGTTTAATTCTGTCAATGGAAATTCCACCTTCGGTATCAATATATATTACTTTTTTACCATTTTTGGCTACACTAACGGCCAAAGTTAAAGTAATGTTACTTTTGCCCGAACTGGGAGGTCCAAATATCTGAGTTATAACACCCTTTTCAAAACCTCCTCCCAAAAGAGCATCCAAAGAGGAATTGGAAGAAATTTTCTGATTATCTTCAAAATTAGCTAATACTTTCATAAGATAATATTGATTTTTATATAATATATAATTTAACAAAATTTTAAACAGTGTTTAAATTAGATTGCCAAATAGCTATCAGAAACCTTTAATATATCAAAAAACAATCATACCCCTAATTTTTTTGATAATTGTTTAGTCTATTGCAATACAGAGAAAAAATTAAATCTAACCTTTCTTTTCTTTTATAGTGAGCGTTTGGTTACTTTAACTTTATATACTGCCTCAAACAACGCCAATAATACAAAATATTCGAGGTGAAAATTTTGAGAAGAAAAATACTCACAATACTGACCATATTACTAATTGCAACATCAGGTTTGAATTTTGTTTCAGCGCAAAATGAACTTGATGACATTTTAATTAGAGAAAACGAAGAAGAAATTGATGAAAGCAGACAAATCAGACAACAAGAAACCTCTGAAGATGACCAAAACATGCAAAATCAAAGAACTTCAAGTGAAAATAGAATTGGAGAAGAAGTTAAAGCACTTGAAAGCGGATACAGAAACGTGTCTTTTGATGACGGATACAACGGATATTGTGTTAACCACAACTTACAATCAACCAGCAGAGGAGAAAAATTCACTGTAGAGAATACCACAAACATTATCAGTTCAAGATACGGCGAATCTGTTGGAAATTACCTGAAAATATTATTTGTAGACCATTACAATTATACAATGAACCCTACAACTGACCTTTCACAGGTCATTTGGACCTTTACCGATTACGATTATAAAAACAGCAACAATGCAATAATTAAAGCCATATTGGAAAGTGCGGCAAATGGAAGGATAATCCCCGATCATGGAGCAGTTGCAAAGATAAATAATACAACCGAAGCAATATTTGATTTTGAATTATTGAATTCCCAATATGGCAGGACACAAAACTTTTTCGGATACAAAATTAACTATCGCGCAATCGAAATTATTGAAGACGAACTTTTAGGATCAACTCCTGAAAATAATACTGAAATAGAAAACGTGACAACCCCACAAAACAACACAACAACAGAAAACAACACAGAACAAAACCCACAAAACAACACAACAACAGATACTGAAACAACACCAGAAAACAATGAAACAAAGGAAAAACAAGAAAATAATACAATCATTTCAAAAACTGATGAAAATAAAACCCCAACTATAAATCAAAACAAAATTAAAGAAAATAATCTGTTAAAACATACCACAGGAAATGGATTAACCATTATAGGAATCCTAATTTTGATTATTGGATTTATTTTAATAGCTAAATATTCAAGAGATTAATTCTAATCTCTTATTTTCTTATTATTCGAGGATTTCTACCAGACAAATCCACTATTTTTGATGCATGATTTGATTTAAGCTCGCCAACATCAATAACCAAATCAACATCACATCCCAACTGGTCTAAAATTTCATTTGGACAGGACAAAACGTCTTCATCTGAAACGTTTGCACTGGTTGTTGTTATTGGAAAAATGCTTGCCAATCTGCATGCAATTTCATTATCCGGAACCCTAACACCAACATATTTGGACCCGCTGGTAACGACCCTAGGAACTATTTTCCTTTTATCCAGAATAAATGTATAGGGACCCGGAAGATGGGAATTGATTGCCTCCTTTTGGGCAGTGGACATCTTTGCAACCAAATCAATGGCTTTTACATTCGAAACTAGAATTGACAGCGGCTTTAATAAACTCCTTTGCTTTATCTCAAAAACTTTTCTGACCGCTTTTGAATCGAATATGTTGGCGCCCAAACCATAAACAGTATCAGTCGGATATAATACAATACCCCCATTGGCCAACACATTTATCGCTTCTTTAATGATTTTTTCATCTAATTTATCAACACTAGTTTTTAGAATTTTCATTTCTCTTACCTAACAATTATATTATATAAAAATTTATATATAATTATGCTTCAATCTCTAAGACCACTTTTAACAAAAATATTGAACCCCGTCGCTAAAAACTTGAATATCAACCCGAATATCGTTACAGTAATATCCCCATTTATAGCAGTGATTGCGGCTTACGGATTTGCAAATCATATGTTAATATTGGGAATGATAGCTATTTTGGCATCAGGATTTTTGGATGTTGTTGACGGTGCAGTAGCCCGATATCATGACCGGTCATCACCGTTTGGAGCGTTTCTGGACTCCACAATGGACCGGTTTGCAGATGCAATAATCTACATCGGAATCATATTCGGAGGATACTGCGACTGGTTTGTTGGCGTTCTTGCAATCCACTCTGCGATTTGCGTTAGCTATGTAAGGGCAAGAGCAGAATCTCAGGGAGCAGAATGCAATATTGGAATAGCAGAACGTGCCGTTCGTATGATTATACTAATGATTGGAGCAATAATCGGATATTTCGCAGGAGATATCTACTTTACATACATCATTTACATATTAGTAATCCTATCATACTTTACAGTAGCTCAAAGAATAGTACATGTTTGGAGGCAATTAAAATGACCGAATTGGAAAGCCCGGAAAAAATAGCAAAGGACATTGCAAAATTAGAGAGGAACTTGAATCAGGTAGCAGACATTACCTTTGAAGGAAAGGAAAAAGAGGTATACGATAGAGCTATTGATTACTGGAACGATTCAAAGTATTATTTAAAAAAAGAGGATATGAGGACTGCATTCGGTTGTATAGAATACAGTCATGGTCTTTTGGATGCATTAAGGATGATTCATGGAATCATCTAATTTATGCCCTCAATTCTTTTAATGTCAATGATTAGTTTATCAAAGTCAGATTGATAATCCCTATCCTGAATCACTTTGAATTTACCATATTCTTCTTTTGCAATTTTTTGAGCATCATTAGACGAAATTTTACCTTTTCCCTCTAAAATTGGCAATAGATTTAAATCAATGTAATCATCCAATACTTTTTTCCAATCTTTCATTGCCATTGGGACTTCATTTAGGGCTCTGGACTCCGCGAGAGTTAAAAAACCATCCACCAATGAATTCAAACGTTTTAGTTCTTTTTCAGTTAAGTAATTTTTAGATATTACAACATCACTCAAAATTATTTTTCCGTTAGGATTGCTCCAATTTGTTAAACCCATGTTAAGTTTTTCACTATCACATCGATTGACAATTATTTCAGCTGCAGTTTGACCGCTAACAGCATATATTAACTTGTTTTGAACTGTTGCGAAAAATTCCCGAGTTACTTGAGCATCTTTGTTGTAATCAAAGCTTGTTGCATAGATATCTGTAATTTTTTGATTGAATCTTCTTTCAGATGCCCTGATATCCCTAACCCTTTCAAGCAGTTGGTTAAAATAGTCAATTCCGAATCTTGAGCCATTTTTCAATAATTCATCATCCAAAACGAATCCTTTAATTATTAATTCTTTTAATTGCTGAGTAGCCCAAATTCTGAAGCGTGTTGCATTTTTAGAGTTAACTCTATAACCAACGGATATAATGACATCTAGATTATAGAAAGTTGTTTTTCTTTTTACATTACGATTCCCTTCATTTTGAACATGTGCAATTTTTGCACAAGTTGAACTTTTAATCAATTCCCCAACAACATATATATTTTTTAAATGTTTAGTGATTACAGAACGGTCAACACCAAACAAATCTGCCATTGTTTTCTGAGTTGCCCAAAATGTTTCCCTTTCCGGATCAACAATCACATCCAGTGATACTTCACCTTCATCACCCACATACAACAAAGTCTTTTGAATTTTAGTTTTTTCTTTCATAGTTTAACCTTATTTTTCATTTAAAAAAATATCATTAAATATTATTTAAAATTAAAGAATTAATAAGGTTTTTGTTTGAAATAAAAGCAATTTTATTGATTAAACTCAATATTACAAAGTTAAAACAATTTCATCGTTAGAGAAATATTATGAAATTAAAAAAATATTATTCTGCAAGAACAATTTCTAAGAAAATAACATAAAAAAAGAAAAGTAAAAATTAATGTTCAAACATCAATTTTACTGTTAATAAGTGAGTCATCACCTGCCGAAATTATTTCACCATCCAAAACTTCAATAACTCTGTCTGCAAGTTTGGCTACATCCATATCATGAGTTACAATAATTAGTGTTACATTCTTATCTTCGTGTAAATCAATTAGTTGCTTAAGAATTTTGCTACTTGTCTTTGAATCTAGTGATCCTGTGGGTTCATCAGCCAATATTATTGAAGGATTGTTTGCAAGTGCACGGGCAATAGCTACCCTTTGGCGTTCACCGCCAGATAACTTATTCGGTTTTATGTCAGCCTTGTCTTCAAGACCCACGTCATCAAGAAGTTTCAGTGCGCGAGCCCTCATCTCCTTTGAGGACAACTTTTGTGTAAACATAGGTATTTCAACGTTCTCCACAACAGAGATGTTAGGAATTAAATTATGCAACTGGAAAATGAATCCTATGCTTTCGGCTCTGAACTCGTTTAATTTCCTTGATGAATTCAAGTCATGGCCTGCAACATTGATAGATCCTGAATCAGGAACATCCAAAGCACCAAGCATATTCAGCAAAGTGGACTTTCCTGACCCTGACGGACCGATGATTGATACGAACTCTCCGTCAGCTATTGTGAGATTTATTCCATTTAATGCCTTGATTTTTCCGTCTTCATAGCTTTTATACAAATCATTTATTTCTACTGCATTCATAATCTCACCTATTCGTACCTCAATGCTTCTGTTGGAGGCAATTTAATCGCTTTGAGCGCAGGATAAATTCCACCAATTATTCCGACAACAATAGCTATTCCGAATGCCTGTATGAATATCTTAGGAGTAAACAGCGGACTGATTCCCACTTGAGGACCAATCAGAGTGCACGCCAAAAATCCTATCACTGATCCGATAATTGCTGAGACTATTGTAATTACAAGTGATTCGCCAACAATCATTGTAAGGATTTTTCCATCAGACCATCCGACAGCCTTCAGAACTCCGATTTCACGGGTTCTCTCAAACACTGACATTAACATTGTGTTAATGATGCCAAGACCTCCGACAACAATGGCCAGAAGTGATATTGCCCAGGTTGATGCCTGCAGCATGTTCAGCATGTCCGCCATCTGGGTCATCTCCATTACTGATGTGACTGTTGTGATGTTATCGCCGTACATCTTATCAATCCTGTCTGCTACAGTTTGGGGATCTTCACCCTTTTTGACTTTAACATAGATGTTTGAGATTGAATCCTCATCATCCATCAAATCTCCGACCTTTGAAATTGATGTAAATACTCCTCCAGCCATATTCTGGTCTCCGGTTTCATAGATTCCCACAATCTCAAAGTCCTCTCCATCGATTTTTATATTGTCACCGACTTTATAGTCATTATCATCTGCATATATTTTGCCTAAAATGGCTTCAGATGCATTGTCTTTCATGATTCTCCCATCTGTCATGGAAATGTCCGCCAAAGCAGTGCCGTTAGGATCAATACCGATTAATGTGTTCATATAGTCATCACCCACCGATGTCAGAACAACATATATCGAGTATGCCTCGTCCACACCTGAAACATTAGCAATCTTATCCGTCCAATTTGCATCGATGGTGTTGGTGCCGTATGCCGAATCTCCGGTTTCCTTACCGGAAATTGAAAAATCGGCACCTCCCGCATGAATTGTATCTTCGAAAGTATTGACCAAACCATCTGTGATTCCACCAAGAGCAACAATCACCACTATACCAATTGCAATACCTACAATTGCCAAAATTGCACTGTTCTTTCTCCTGAATGGATTTTTAAGTATAAATTTTAAAAATGACATAATACTAAATAGTAATGTAACATATAAATAACTAATTACATCATCGACCAAGATGCGAAAATGAGGTATTGAAATGCACAGGAAAGTACTTTTGGAAAATGTTGAAAAAATTCACACTACTGAAATGGGTGTTGGAAGAATACAGAAAAATCTGGAAATCAGTGAAGAACCTGTTAACTATTGTATTTCCAAGCTTAAACAGGACAATTCAATTGTTAGAAAAGAAGGAAAGAATTATTATGTTGATGTTGACGATTGCACAATAACAATCAATTCAAGCAGCTTTACAATCATAACCGCCCATAAAATCAGATAACTCCTCAAAAACTCAAAAAATAATTAGATGAAGAGTATTTAAAAGAATCTCTCAGTTCAATCTGCAGAATGTTACTCATTGTCCTTAATCAGTTTTTCTAGCTTTTCAAGGTTACTGTTAACATCATCTAATTTGTTATTCAACTCATCAAATTTATCATCATAATCTTTAAGTTTGCCTTTAAAGTGCCTCATTAGAATGGCCGCAGTTAATGTTGCTGTACCTGTCGCTGAAATGATAAAACCCATCCAGACCAATACTAAAGCATTTATTTTTCCGACATCAGTATTTCCCAATACCGCATAACCGTTACTTGTAAATGCATTGGAAACCATGACAATTGCATCCAAAGGAGTTTTAGACAACTTAATTGTTTCATCTGATGCATATCTGGATGAAAACTATAGCACACAGTTATCCCAAATCATGTTTTCGATAAATTCATTAATTTATTCCCAATATTTTTCCAAAAAGGCATTTCAAAATTATACCCGAGAGGAGCTTGACCTATTCATGGACAGTTTTGTTGATGAAGGTTCAATTGTTGACATCTATGACTTTAAATACAGAAACGAAGCAACATTGGACTATGATATAGAAGACAAATTATCCAATATTAAAGCAAAAACATCAGTTACCTGTTCTTCAGACGAACACTACTTTACTCCCGAATTTGACATATATCCCCTTAAGGACAAAATAGAAAATCTGAGAATAGATGTCTTTGATGCAGAGGAATTCGTTTACAATGATGATTATTCTATGTTTGTAGATCTTTTTAGAGAATTTTTAGAAGAATTCAAAAAAATAAACTGAATATCAGTTAAATGATGTTAAAAAAAAGTAAAAAAAGAAGAGATTGAAAATCTCTTTAAATCTAATCATCCATATCTTCAAATCTGGATTCTAATTTTTCCATTACACCCGGAAGTGAGGTGTATTCCATTTCTTCAGCAGGTAATCTGTGAGGTTCGAATGGACCGTGTCTTCTGATGTAAGTTGCGATTTTAGCAGCTTGTTCACGGGTTGGGTCAAATGCAGGGTCATCGAATAAATCGATTGGTCCGATTAATTCACCGTTAGCAACTTGGAAACCTAAACCTACTACTCTAGGTGGTCCGTCGAATCTGATTGGGTTTGCTTCTGCTTCACCAACAGGCATCATTGGACCATTGTGGGATCCTCTCATCCATCCACTTACCATGTGTGGGAATGCAAATGGATCTACACATTCACCGTTAGCAGGGAAACCAGATTGTGCTCTTACGATACATACTGGGTCGTCTTTACCGACATATTCACCAGCCATTAAGTTTAATCTTTCAGTACTTACGGTGGAACCGATTAATGCAAGCAAGTCGTACATTTCTTCAGGACAGTTTAAGACAACTTTTCTGTGTTCAATTACATCAAATACTTCAAATTTGAATCCGTCGTGTAATGATGGGTCGATTACAAGACCTGCAGTGTTGAATGGGTCTGCAAACATTCTGAATACTGGCAAGTTGAATGCACCAGGTTCAGTTTTGTCACAGCAGAATACCAAAACAGGGTCAGATGGTCTTTCTTCGAATTCCATTTCTGCTACACCAGGACCCATACCTTTGATGTTTCCAGAGAATGTATCAGACAATAAGTCTTGACCTGCACCGTATAATTTTAATTCACGTGCTCTTTCAGTAGCTTTCATGAATGCATCATATGCAGTTTTGTGAACTTCTTCGTTTTCTACACCTTTGTCGTGAGTCATGATTAAATCTATGTCGTCTCCACAACGGGAGATATAGTAATCTTTTAAGATACCTGCTTCTAAAGCTTCATTTAAAACTTCATCACAAATATCCATTAATTCAGGGTGTGCGACACAGTGTCCGGACACACTTCCAATATCAGCTTTAATTACACTAACAGTAGTTTTCATTTTAAATACCTCGATTAGTAAATTAATTATTTACTAGACATATATTATTTTTGAGATGTATACTATTTAATTATTATGTTTAACGAGGTTATTTTAAAAAAAAATAAGTAAAAAAGTGAAAACTCAATCGAGTTTTCGGATATTTTCAAAAGCCTTTTGGACTTCAACATCCTGGCCCATATCTTCACAGGCTTTTTTGACACGTTCCAAATCAGCATGTGTTTCAGGATATCTCGGAACTGCACTGCATCCTCCATCATCTATTTTGGAGATTTCAAAAGTACCAATCTCTTTAGCAATGGCAGTAATTTCTTCCTTATCCAAACCAATTAACGGAGACAAAATCGGTACTTCAACACCATATCTGGTAGCTAATATGTTGGATAAAGTCTGTGAGGCAACCTGTCCTACGCTGCTTCCATCAACAATCGCATCTGCCCCCAATTTAACAGCTAACTTTTCAGCAATCCTATACATTCCAGACTTGCATAAAACACAGGTCATTTTTTCAGGTGCCTTCTCCTTAGCAACTGATAAGTATTCGCCATAGTCAATTATGCGTTTCTTAATAGGCACACCCCTTGCATAAATATTCAGCCGATCAACCAATAAATTAAAGTTTTCTGTAACTTTAGGGCCTGAAAAAGGATTATTATTGCAGTGAAGAGCCACAACCTCACAACCCCTCTTCATCATCATGTAAGCCGCAACAGGAGAGTCAATGCCACTTGAAAGCAAGACAATGACCTTGCCCTGTGTTCCCAACGGCAATCCACCGGGACCCCTGATTTTTTCATGATAGATATAGGCATCATTTTCCCTGATTTCAACGAATATTGTCAAGTCGGGATTTGTCAGGTCAACCGGTGCCATGACAACATTTCTAACTACGCCCCCGCAATGGGCCGCCATTTCCTGTGATGTGAAATCATGTGTTCCTACACGACGGCATTTAATGGCAAATTTGGTGTTTTCATCCAAAATGCCTTCATCTACCAAATCACTTGCGTATCTGGTTAATGTTTCATCAATATCGGCATAATCCGTATTTGTAGAAGTGGCCGGCGAGTAAGATACAACACCAAATACTCTGTTCAGCTTTTCGATTCCTTCATCAAAATCCCTTGGAAAGATGTATATTCTTCCCTGATTTCTGTTTACATCGCATTCAAAAGTAGCTTTAATATTTTTAACTAGCTTTCTTTCAAAGCGTGACCTTATTTTAGGACTTTTAAGTCCAATTTCACCATATCTTGCGATAATTAAATCATGATTCATTTAAAACACTCTTTTTAAGTTAAGTACACGCTGAAAAAAATAGCAATCCCTTCAATACTAGTTTTTTAAATATAACAGCAAGTATATTTTTATACTAATATATTATAAAAGTTTTCGAGTGTTGGAGAAGTTATTTGAGTTATAACAAAAGTTTGGCAACTAACCATGATTTAATATTTTGCCTGGAACTGAAATGGTTCAAGGAGATTGAGTTAAAAAAAGAAAAAAAAGAAAAAATAACTAAAAATGATTATTTGATAGTTATTTTTTTACTTGCACTGGATGCTTTGTAATAACCGTTTCCGGCAAATTTAATTTTTGCAGTGAATTTACCTTTTTTAGTTAATTTGGTTATTTTAAATATAGCTTTACCATTGGAAGCAGTAGTAGCCTTATAGGTTTTACCATTAACTTTTAAGGTAAGTTTAGCTTTTTTAATTGCTTTTCCTTTTTTGTTTTTCAAGGTGATGACATATTTTTTAGTTTTAGCACTAGCCTTGTAGGATTTTGCTTTAGCAGTTATTTTGGAAGTTGCTTTTTTAATGGTAATTATATTTTTAGCTAAAGCCTCATTGTTATATTGAGTGAAGATATAATGCTCTCCGGCTGCTAAATTTATTTCTAAAGATGCAGTACCGTTGGCATCTGTTCTTGCAATATAATCTTTATTGTCAATTGTAAATATGACATCTTTTCCAGATTCTACTGGTTTATCTGATTCGAGAATGGTTGCTTTAAATGTAACCGGACCGGAATAAACTTCAGTTATGTCAGTAGCATTTGCAGATAATTTGTTTCCACCAAACATGTTCATAATACTGGAGATATCAAAACCAGTACCATTGGTTAAACTTGAGATATTAAAGTTTGTTCCGTTAAAACCTATAGTACCATTTCCTAAAGATGAGAAATTGAATTGAGTTCCATTACCAAAAGTGAAAGTACCGTTTAATAAATCTCCAAAGTTAAAATTTGTTCCATTACCATCACTAAATGTAATGTTTTTGAAATCAAATGTACCATTACCGAAACTGAATCCAGTACCCTCACCGAAATTGAATGTAGTACCATTACCGAAACTGAAACCAAGTTCTTCAGATTCTTCAGGAACAGCAAGCTCATCGGAATCAGCAGCCGCTTCTTTAATTACATTTTCTTTTTCTACATCAACAACACTTACTTGATCTGCATTTTCATCTACAGATAAGACATCAGATGAATCATCCGCATCAGAAATTGCAGCAATATCTGAAACATTGTTTTCAGCACTTACCGCACTAATCGCAAGCAAGGAAATGAAAACCATTGAAATTAATAATAAACTCTTTTGAATATTCATTTTTTTCCTCCTTTTAAACTATATTAAAAAATTTCAACATGTAATGTTATAATTTTATTACATATAAATATGCCTATATTTTTTAAAAAAATACATTAAATTTTGAATAAAAATTGAAAAATTTAGATTATTTAAAAAAAAATAAGATTAATTTTTAAAAAATTCACTATAAAAATTTATTTAAATAAACTTTTCAATTTAATTAATTATTTTTGAATAGATATTGAACAAATATAAAATAATTATTATAAAAATGAATTATATTCATGTAAAATTAAATTTGCATTATTTCCATCGAATATGCTTAAATTTCCACAAAAGGTTTAATTTAAAACCATATGATTTATGCAGAAATCTACCAAATTTAAAAATTTGTTCATTTTAGCACTAATTTCTGAATACAAATGCCAATTTTTTCTTATTTACATACAATTACACTGAAATTTTATGTTGATTGGTTGAAATGTATTTTACAATTCCATTTAGTGTAAGATTGTTACATGTATTTTAACTGATTTTATGGTTAATTTAAACCAATATTTTGATGATTTAGTTGCTTTACTTTACTCTATTTTTTAAATTATCAATGATACTTTAATTTGATAATAATATAGAAAAATACATATACATTACTCAATGTAAATTCGTTTTAAAAAGAGTTCATATCATTAATTTATGATTTTGAATTTAAAAAAAGAAAAAAAATAAGTGAGAAAAAATTATGATATCCCACTTTTACTTAACTGTTATTTTTACCTTTTTGCTTGCGGACTCATATGTCTTATCACCGACATAACTAATCTTAGCAACATATTTACCCTTCTTGTTCAAGTTGGTTATTTTGAAAACGACTTTACCATTGCTGTTGATTTTACCAGAATATGTTTTACCATTCACCTTAAGAGCCACTTTTAAACCAGCCCTGAGATGTGCCTTACCGTCATGAGATGAACCCACAATTGTAGAAAGGGTCACAAGGTATTTTTTGGTTTTTGTTGCTGCCTTGTAGGATTTAGCAGGAGCATTGATTTTAATCGGTTTTTTATCCAAATCAACACATACGCATGCAAAAGCATTTGTATAATTGTCATTTCCTGCAAAGTTGAACGCCATAGTGTACCTACCTGCTCTTACCATATTGAGCCTATATGGTTTGAAGCTGCCGTTTTCATAGGTTGTCCTATTATAGATTTTGTTGTTTACAGCAAACTCAATGTAAACATTGGATAGCGGTTTGCCATTTGCATCCAACAAACTTGTAGCATAGTAAATTCCCTCTTCACCCGCATTAACATCAACAGCATACCCGTTGATTGTTATTGCACGGTTTGAAATATTGAAGAGTGTTGCAACTTTAACAACCACAGGAACAACCGGACTGCTCAGTTTCAAGGTCATGTTTGTACCTAAAATGGTCTCATTACCCGCATAGTTAACAGTTATTGTTGCACCGTCTTCACCCACAATTGTGAATTTACCATCACCATCAGAAGTCACATTACCTGTTTCACCATTGACGACATATATGATTTGAGCATTAGCAATAGGATTTCCATCCTCATCTTTAAGCACAAGTGAAACAGACTGATCATCACCAATAGTAATTTCACCAAATTCAGATGCCCTTGGAACAACTACAGGCTCCTCATCAACTTTGAAACTGGAGGCCTCATGAACCGGAGCATGTGTCTCATCACCAGAATAGACAACTACAACACCATGATTACCAGCCTCAACAGCAGAAATAAGAACAGAAGCAGTACCGTTCTCATCTAAAGGAACAACAGTTTCAATACCATCAACAATAACACTGACATTACCTGAAGCACCAGGAATGCCAACTTTAACAACAGCAGATTCACCAGCCTTAACATCAACAGGAACATCAATAGACACACTTGATTTAAGCTTATCTACAGCAAATGAAACAGAACCTTCAATTGAAGAATATTTTTCATCACCGGAATAGTATACATTTGCATTTTTATCTCCCACTCCCAAATTCGGAACAGATATTATTGCTTTTCCATTATTAACTGATGCAGTATAATTATTACCATCAACACTGACAGTTACATTACCTGTTGCATCAGCAGGCAAAGTTACAGTGATAATCTCATCATCACCCACATCAACATCACCAGCATCAATACCCATTATAGGATTTAAACCAAATACAATGAACTCATCAGACACATTAACACTCTCATAGTTTACATTACTATTGAAGACCACAGTTATAGGATATGAGCCGGCAGACAAGTTATATAAGTTCAATGTGGCATTTAAGTCAAATGTCTGTGTGATGCCGTTAACAGTGACATTTACAGTACCTGAAACATCACTTGTAATGGTTATGACTTCAACATCACCATAATCAATATCAGAAACATTCAAAGCAATGGTTGGAGTGAACTTAGCAACATTAACATCAAATGAAGATGAATTAGAATTATGATTCAAATCACCAGGATAACTGACACTAACCAAATAATCACCGGCATCCAAAACACCAACATTAAATTCACACAAACAATTATTAACAACAACAATAGTTGAATAATTGCCGATTGTTAAATTAAACTCACCATCCACACTAGAATAAACAACACCTTTAACTTCCTGAGGATAAACCACATCAAAGACAATTACCATCAAATCAATATCCGCTTTAGAAACAGTAAACAGAGTAGAAGTTACATTATTTACATAATTATCATTTACATACTCAACAGCAACGTCATAACTACCTGCATTTAAAGCAGCCTCAACAGTACCCCTACCATTTACAACATCAACAATTAACCTCATATCACCAACAACAACAGCATACTCACCATCAACATCAGCATTAACAATAATTGTAGTGTTTTCACCATAAACAACATCAGAAGCATAAACTAAAACATTATTAACGGCCTTTTCAACAGTTAATGTTATACTATCAGATGCAGAAACATGATTGACATCACCGCTGTAATCAGCAAAGACCACATAAGATCCAGCATCCAAACCAGACAATACAAATGATTCCTTAACACCCACAACACGGATAACAGTACCGTTAGCAAATCTGTAGGTCACACTACCAGTTGCATCACCAGGAAGACCCTGAGCAATCTCAACAGAACCACCATAAACAATCACAGTGGAATTAGGAATAATATTAAAGTTAGTACCGGTTCGAGTAACTTTAAAGGTAGTTTCATTACTAGCAGAGTTGTAATTATCAGTACCATCAAAGCTTACGGAAGCAGTATATTTGCCCACATCCAATATTCCAACATCAAAGCTACCAACACCATTCTTAACAATAACTAAAGATTCATAATTGCCTATGACAACTTTATACTGGCCATCAACATTGGCAAAGACATTACCATTAACATCAGCAGTATAAATCTTATCTAAAACCTCAACACTCACAGTGACATTTGCTTTAGAAACAGTTATTGTCACACTGTCACAAGCAGGAGCATATTTGCCACTACCACTGTAATCAGCATAGACCACATAAGATCCAGCATCCAAATCAGACAACACGAATGATTCCTTGACACCAACAACCTTGATAACAGTGCCGTTAGCAAATCTGTAGGTTACCCTGCCAGTTGCATCACCAGGAAGGTTTTGAGTAATCTCAACAGAATCACCATAGGTAATCGCAGTGGAATTAGCAATTATGTTGAAGTTAGTACCGGTTTGAGTAACTTCAAATGAAGTTTTATTAATAGCAGAATTATGATTATCATCACCCAAGAAGATTAAATAAGCATCATAACTACCTGCATTTAATATTCCAACATCAAAACTACCCACACCATTTTTAACAATGACTGGGGTTTCATAATTACCAATAACTACTTTGTACTCACCATCGACACTGGCAAATACATTACCATTAACATCAGCAGTATAAACCTTATCTAAAACCTCAACTGTTAAAGCAATATCCGCTTTAGAAACAGTGAATGGAACAGAAATTACATTATTCACATAATTATCATTTACATACTCAACAGCAATGTCATAACGGCCCGCATTTAAAGCAACCCCAACATCACCCTTACCATTTACAACATCAACAATTAACCTTCTATCACCGACAACAACAGTGTACTCTCCATCTACATCAGCATTAACTATGATTGTAGCGTTTTTGCCATAAACGACATCAGAAGAATAAACTAAAACATTATTGATTGCATTATTAACAACAATTGTTACACTATCTTTTGAAGGAGCATAATTAGAATCTCCGCTGTAATCAGCATAGACCACATAAGATCCAGCATCTAAACCAGACAATACAAATGATTCCTTGACACCAACAACCTGTATAACAGTGCCGTTAGCAAAGCTGTAGGTCACACTACCAGTTGCATCACCAGGAAGGCTTTGAGCAATCTCAACAGCACCACCATAAGTGATTACAGTGGAACTGGCAATTATGTTGAAGTTGGTTCCAGTTTGAGTAACTTCAAATGTAGTCTCATTATTAGCAGAGTTGTAATTATTTGTACCATCAAAGCTTACAGATGCAGTATAATTACCTACACCCAATATTCCAACATTAAAGCTACCCACACCATCTTTAACAGTGACAGAAGCCACAAAATTACCGATAGATACTTTGTACTCGCCATCGACACTGGCAAATACAATACCATTAACGTCAGCAGTATAAACCTTATCTAAAACCTCAACACTCACAGCAACATCCGCTTTAAATACTGTAAATGAATCATCTATTGTGGAGATATCATAATTGTCATTAGTGAAATCAATTTTAGCTGTGTAATCGCCGGCATCAAGAGCAATAGTCTCCATTCCACGGCCATTAACAACATTAACAAACAATTCCTCATCACCAATATCCACAATATAAGCACCATCAACATTAGAAGCCACATTAACAACAGACAATTCTCCATAAACAGAATCATCAACAGAAACGGTCAGAACAATTGATGCTTTCAAGACCCTGAATGATTTGGAATCACTGCTTCCAATCACAGCAGGTGACTCAATATTAGTTACACTAACAACATAATCTCCAGCATCCAAATCAGTAATAAAAACACCGTAATCTGTTTCATTTTCATCATAAACAACATTACCTCTTGCATCAGTTATCCTAACATTTACAACAGTAGGATTTTCCACTTCAAAACCAATTAAAACATTATCACCATAAACGACATCACTGACATCATATAATATGGTCTCAGAATCATATTTGAAAACAGTGAAATTACTTACAGAATAATTTCCAAACACGTTTTCAGTTTCCAAATTAGTCACATTAACTGTATAGTAACCGGCAGGCAAACCTGAAACAGTGACATTGAAAATATTCGCATCATCTTCATGATAAACAATATTACCCAATGAATCCCTAACAACAACATCAATTATTCCAGGAACGAACACATAATATTCAATTAATACATCATCACCAACATAAACAGAAGAGATATTATCAATATCGACTGTGGAATTGCCTTTAAATATGGTGAAATTCATTGAAACACTGCAACCTGTTATATTTTCATCACCAGGATTAATAATCTCAATTGAATAATCGCCAAGAGGCAAATTACCTAACATATATAAGAAATAACCATAATCATTAGTTAAATTTCCACCGGAAATTTCATTACCGTTACTGTCACGAACAATAACGTAAACATCTGTAAGATTGTCCCCATCAAATTCCACATCGAAATAATAACCCCATGGAACAGTATCATTGAAGTATATAATATCAATTATTGAATTTGCTTTAGATATAGTGAATGCTTTTGTATAATTGCTTCCGGCAACATTATCATTTGCCAAATTACTTGCAAATAAAACATATTCGCCGGCAGACAAATCAGGCATTGGCAGGTAATCCCCTTCAATGAGTTCATTGGAAACTATTTTACCTGTTTTATCTCTAATTTCAACAACAACAGTTGTACGGTTATCAACAACAACATCAACCTCTACATCATCACCATAAACATAATCATCCAAACCCTCAACAACGATTGAAGAACCGATTTTTAAAACATTGAACACTTTAGAATCACTGCTGTAGCTGGTAGTGTCAGATTCTTCAACAGAAAGTGTAATGTTATAACGGCCACTGTCAAAATACAAATCAGAAATTGAAGTGTTTGTTGATGTGAAATTATATTTAACATCACCAGTAGCCAAATCGCGAATAACCACATGGACGTCTGATGCATTAACAACCTCATATGTTATTAAAACATCATCATAGAAATAATCAGTCACATCATCAACTTTAACTGATGACTTGACTTTCAATACATCAAATACCATTGAATCCGAAGAAGTTTCATGATTATTATCACCCACATTGGTTACGGTAAGATTATATGAACCTGCAAGCAAGTTAACATAAAGACAATCACCATCAACAGTCCTATTTAAGACAACTTCTCCATTCTTTAAATCAACGATTTTTGCAGTGACATTAGTCCTATTGGATACAGTAAAGTTTATCCTATAATCATTAAGAGCATAGATAGAATCAACTTTATCTACAATAAGAACATCAGATCCGATTTTATAAACTTCAAAT
The DNA here is from genome assembly GCA_900318035.1 of uncultured Methanobrevibacter sp. Classification (GTDB taxonomy): domain Archaea; phylum Methanobacteriota; class Methanobacteria; order Methanobacteriales; family Methanobacteriaceae; genus Methanocatella. Next base: position 45,230 of record ONJC01000011.1, on the reverse strand, counting down.
GTTGCAATGACTGAACATGATTCGTATTCATCGTCACCGACATTGGTGTATGTTAATGTGTATACTCCAGCATCCAATGATTCGACATTAATCTCAGTCATATCACCGGTTTGTCTGAAAATAACCTCACCGGAATCATCAGTGATTTCAATAACTGCACCTGTAAAGTTAATACACTCCACTTTAACGTTTAAAACTTCACCACAGGTAATGTTATCCAATGAAACAAAATCAACACTGGATGAAAACTTAGAAACATCTAACAAGACACTATCAGAACTATAATCAGAAAGTGAATCAATTACAGAAGCATTAACTTCATGTTCACCACAAGGATAACAATAAACATCCAAAATCCAAACAGTACCCTGTGAACTTTCATTATAATCAATTGTTGGATTAATATTAAATTCCAAATCATTGCCCTTAATAATATTACCGTTGTCATCATGAACTGTAGCATTTAAAGTCAAATCATCATAGATTAACAAATCATAATACTTTTCACCAGGAATAACAATTCTGGTTTTTGAAGTTATAGTACCCTCATTATCAATGTATTGAGATTTGCTTAATGTATTTTTGGATAAATATAACTCAGAATCTATTGATACGAAAATTGGATTGATTAAATTAACCTCATTAAATTTGGAGGAGTGAATCTTAGCATTGGAATCAATCAAGCTAACACAATATGTTCCCACATCATTACCTTTGAAACTGGTATTCTCAACTGTCAAAGTACTATAAAATGCATTGATAATATCAGTATTATTTATAAATGTGGAATCTGAAATGAAAACGTCATAAGCAGATTTCAAATCAACAACATTGGAATTATTGAGGAAATAACAACCCACGATTTCCACAGTACCATCAACAACAGATATCACATCAGTGTTATTGATAAATGAAACATTATCGAAAGCAGCATATCCCCCATCAACTGAAACAGTATTTTTGGAATTGACGATAGACACATCATATATGGCAACATATTCTCCAGTAATATTAAACACACCTGCTTTATTTGAAGCATCAATGACATGCCCGTCACCATCAATCTCAATGTGTGATTTTTTAATTAAAATTCCACTCTTAAGTTTCTCATCATAATCGTAATACTTATAGTCATGCTGCAAAACAACTTTGCCATTAGCATTATCGATTAATTTCTGAAGAGCAGTAAATGAATCCTCATCACAACTTACATTGAAGAACAACTCTTCATTGACATCGTAATAAGAAGCAATTAAATATCCAGATTCAAAGTCATAACCTCTAAATTCAAATTTAGAAATACCATCTACTAATTCAGCCTCAGAAACATTGACATCCCCACCTAAATAAGACAAATCAAAAGCGAACGGAATTATATTGGTCCAAGTAGTGTCGGCACCATTGGTATCGTAAAGATTTGTCAAATTAAGTGTGACGACAGCAGATTCACCAACAAATAAATCAAATTTGGACACATCAACTGTCAAGAACAACCAGTTATTCAATTTAACATCACCCCCCACATTAGGAGCAACATCATAATCATCAACAGTGTTTCCAAACCAGCAATTATCCACAGAGAATTCGTTTGTGGAATATATTACTGAACCGGTTGAATTTAAAACGATTGAGTTGAACAGCTTACTTCCAGGCCTTATGGAATATATTGCACTACCATTATCTGAATTGGCATTCACCAAAATCAGATTATCAAGTTGAATGGAAGGCTTGGTGATATTGAATAAACGAGCCTGATTTGCACCATCAATCACATGACCATTACCGTTAAGCGTCAGCTCCTTGTTAATCACAATACCGTTCTTAAGATTACTATCAAAGTTAGGGTAATATTTATAAGACCTGTTTAAGACTATGCTATCATAAACACTTGCATTATTGATAATTTCCTGCAATTTTGTAAATGAATCTTCAGGAACAGTAACCACATTAAATGTAACTGTTTTATTAAATGAATAATATTTGAAATCAACACTTCCCATACCTACATCAACAGGCACATAAGACGCATGGCCGTTACCATCAACCAATTCAAGCTTATCCATAATCGCTGCATTATTGACAGATGAAACATCGAAACAAACCTCAGGCAGATTAGTTCCCACATCATAAATCTTCTTGTCGGTACGGTCATAAGCCTTATTCAGACTAAGGTTAATGACTGCTGATTCATCCATTTTTAAAAGAGTACTGTTGGCATTGACATCCAAAAACAACCATCTGTTCAAGTTAACGCTTGATGCGACATTAGGTTTAACATTGTAATTTTCATTGGTGTTTCCAAACCAGTTATAATCCGCATAAACAATGTCATTGTTACTTGATGCAATGTCATAGAGACAGTTATTATCTAGGAAAATTGAATGATGAACATCAGCAGCGTGAACCTTTGGATTGCCCGCAACATTAATAACACTATCAATTCCCCTATTTGATATAAACAATGATTTATAAATTCTATTTAACTTATCAGAACGAGCAGAGATATAAATGGCAGCACCATTTTTAGCAGAATTATTTGCAAATACTCCACTAATTGATACATCAGACCACTCAGAATAAATTGCACCACCAAGTATGGCAGTATTATTCACAAATATTGAGTCAATGACAACATTATTGGATTGGTCAATAGAAATTGCTCCTCCATAACCTAAAAGATTATTGTTCTTAATGAATGTTGAATGGATAACAACATTATTAGAGCTACCTATCTTAATCGCAGCTCCACTAATACTCTTGGAGCTAAGAGTGTTATTAATAAATGTTGAATTAATCAAAACATTGTCTGCATAAATTTCAATTGCCGCATTATGACTAGAGTAACTGTTAATAAAAGTAGCATTTAAAATTTGAACATTACCTGCTGTGATTCTAGCAATAGCAACCATACCGTTAGCATCTATTGTAAAACCGTTACCATTCAATATCAATGGTTTATCAATACTTATATGTTTGATTTTGAAGTCGCAAACAGGCATATACTCATAGTTGCATGTCAAGTTTAAAACAGAACCTGCACTGTTAATCTGATACTGCAAATCTGTAAAAGAACCCGGCAAGTAATTAATAATAGAAAATAAAAAATTATTAGACCTATGACTCAAGGTCACAACATCTTGTGAATCAAAGTCATAATTCATTGCGCCCACACCTGAGATAACATCCACATATCCAACGACACCACCTAAAGAGGAAACATTGAAACCAATATCCAGATAAGTATCGTTTTCAAGCACTTGGGAAGTTGCATTGTAGGATTTAAGATAAACAAACTTTGTACCAAATGTGCTTACACCGTCTACAATGTCTAAAACCATCCAATTACCCAAGTCAACATTGAAGTCAGGTTTTACACTATAATTGTATATGGTATTTCCGAACCAGTTGTAATCATAACTTGCATTTGACGGGTCACCCATTTTAAACTTATAAAAATCAGCGATACTATTATTCAAGTAAATATTTTGAACAAAGTTGAGTGATACACAACGATGACCGTCTATAATGTAATTAGCATTATTTCCAATAAATTCACAACCAACAATTGATATAACCGGCCCTCCATAAGAATCAAAAATGAACATGGAAGAATCAGAACTGCAATTATAAAATTTGGAATTTTTAATTGAAATTACTCCTGCGGTAATTCTGAGTAGCTCTAAACCGTTTCCACAATTGTTGAATGTACAATTCTCGATGTAAAGATTTCCATTGGCTTTATAGATATTTTTGATATTGACAAAATTGATGTTTTTCAAGGTCAAATCCTTACCATAGCCCCCTTCGAATAATGAAGCAGTATTTTTTCCATCAATAGTATGACCATTACCGTCAATGACTAACTCTTTATTGAAAAAAATTCCATTGATTAACGTTTTGTCGCAAACATCCAGATACTCAAAATCGGAAGTTAAATTCAGAACAGAACCGCTATTATCAATATCATGTTTCAGATGTGAAAATGAACGATTATAAATAGGAGTATCATATTTCAAATTGATTTTATGAGACCATTTATCTTTTGAAAGAGTTACTGCAGTATTGGTTGTAGTTAATGGAATAATAAAATCGCTAACACCACCTAAAATCATTGTATTTTGATTTGAAGCAGTGTTGGTGAATTTCATATCCAATAAAAATTTTTTATAATTAGTGACCTCATAATTAAACTTGTTAGACCATATACTGGTTTCAACAACCGCACTAGGCAGTGAACCTGTATGGTCATACTTAACATTCTCCTTAAGATAAAACCAATTATTGTCAAGGTTCACTTTCTTATCAACATCCGGTTGAACATTTCTATTGCTTTCAACATTGCCCCACCAATTTCTTGCAGCAGAAAACTGATTGGCGGAATAAATTGCTTCCTTAGGACTGTTTCCTAGAATGATAGAATTGTAAAGCTCACAAGAGCTGGAATCACAATAAATATCCTGACCCTTTTTAGCAGAGTTGCTAAAGAAAGCGGAAAATGCAATGCTAGTGTTTCTTGCATTGATATAAAAAGCACCACCTTCATCCTTAGCCTTATTGTTTACAAACACGGAATTCTTTATTGAATTATGTCTTGCTTCGACATAAATGGCTCCACCATCATCTTCAGCAGAATTGGAATTAAAAACACAATCATCAACTAACACCCCATTAGAATCTAGATATATCGCACCACCTCTTTTATTAGCAGTGTTTTGTATAAATGAACAATTCTTAACTGTGCCCTTGGTCTGTGGACTTAAATATAGAGCCCCACCATAATCAGCTTTTAAATTTTTGAAAGTGCAGCCAGTAATGGTGAATGTAGTCTCAGAAAAATCCAACCAATCAACAGATTTCGTATTATATACTCTTATTGCCCCACCCTTTCTAGATATGTCTTCAGGAGTTCCTTCAAAATAACAATTGGATATTTCCGTATTGTAGTACCTTGTTTCAATGGAACCTCCCTCAAAAAAGCTAGACCATGCTTTCAGATAATCATAGTCTTCTGTGAGATAATTTGCTATGAAAGTACAATCTTTAATTTTAAGGGAAGACTTATCATCATGATGATAATCCTCTGCCCAAATTGCACCACCACCAACACTTGAACCAGTATTACGTTTAAAAGTACAGTTTAAAATTTCTAAACCGCCCACTACATACATTGCACCACCAACACCTCTCGCATCAGTTTCAAAAACAGCAACAGCATGATTACTATCAAAATTACAATTTTGAATTATATTATTCACACCGCCTATCCAAATTGCACCACCCTCACCAGATTTACAATTTGTAAAATTACAATTCTCAATAATAGCGTTTTCTGCGGATATAACCAGTGCTCCACCTTCCATACGATAAGCTCGAGATTGTGCTGCCCATTGTGCCATTAAATTATACCATTGAGCCGAACCTGAGGAAAGGGCAGGATCAGCAACACACTTATTAAAAGCACAATTTCTAATTTCAATAAAACCAACATAACCCCCATAAGCCTGAATAGGACCTGATGTTTTAGATTTACAATTGTCAAAAACACATCCATCCAACACAAATTTACCTCTTATCTCAAACTCTACATATATCAACGGAGTGGTTTCATCAGCAAAGCGCATGTTTTTCAATATGACATTAATAGCATCTGTTTTGACAGAAAAAGCTATTCCACGAATTCTATGATTTTTACCATCAATAGTTATTGATTTCTCGATGCTAACCGGATCATCATAAAGGGTTTTATCTGGACCGTAATCAGAATTCAATACCAAAGTGCCTCCATCAGGAGTATTTTCAACCTCTTTTTTCAAATCATCTATAGTCTTTTCACCTGCTCTTGCATTTAAAACTTCTTCCCCGCCGGAAGATCCAAGTTTTGAATCATCTTCCGAGGAAGAGTTATAATTATCGTTTATGGAAGAATCATCATTGACTGTGCTTAAAGCATCCACTTGAAAATCAGATTCATCCAAACTTAATTCATTGTTTTCTAAATTCGTTGCATTGTCCATTTCATTTGCGCTAACAAACGATACTGAACATATCAATGCCACAAAGGCAATGACAAGCATGATTTTATAATTCTTAATAAGTTTTACCCCCATTAAATATAATACAAAATGTATTTTTGTGAAAGAAAGTATATATAAATTAAGTTAAAAAAAAACAACATTTTCACAAAAAAATTAATAACTATGAAAAATACTTAATGACGGTATTTCGTTTGATTTTTAAAAAAAAAAGAGAAGGATAAAATAATTATCCTTTAATTAAATCTATAGCTGTCTGAATAGCTTCAGGCATCTTTTCAGTGTTTTTACCTGCACCCTGTGCCAAAGTTAGACGGCCTCCACCGCCACCGCCCAGTACGCCGGCTGCAGTTTTGATTATTTCATTTATTTTAATTCCGCTGTCAATTGCATTTTGAGAAGCTGCTCCGACAATGTTACCGTTATTGTTGCCTAAAATAACAACATCCGCCTTTCCGGTATCTGTAAAGTCTGTTGCTATCTTTTGAAGTTCCTTGAAGTCTGCTTCCATCTGCTCGCGAACCACTTTCAAGCCGTTTATCTCTTCATAATCATCAGCTAGAGTGTTGACTTTCAGGTTAGCTATCTGTGACTTCAAACGGTCGATTTCGTTTTTCTGTGCTTTCCATTCTGTGAAGAATCTTTCGCATGTTTTCGGAAGCTGGTCGTTGTCGACTTTGAATATGTCTGAGCTTTCACGCAATAGTGCACCGTCATGCTGCATTGAATCTATTGCCGCAAGACCTGCTGAAAAGTCAATCCTTTCAACGCCGTCCTGAACCCTTTCTGTCTTGTTGATTTTAATCGGTCCGACAACACCGGTTCTCATGACATGTGTACCTGCACAGGCCTGAACGTCGACTCCAGGGATTTTGACTACGCGAATCATTTTGCCCGGAACGATACCTCCCTGGTAAAGCACGAATCCATACAATTCCTGTGCTTCGTCCCTTGTGTGGAACTGAATGTCCAGGTCAATGTTGTCCATCACGTATTCATTTGCCAGCTTTTCAATTTCATTAAGCTCCTCTTGTGTGATGCGCTTGTAGTGTGACAGGTCAATACGTGCCCTTGTAAGGCCGTTTTGAGATCCTGCCTGCCATATGTGCTGACCCAATACTTTTCTTGCAGCTGCAATCACCAGGTGAGTTCCTGTGTGGTGGCGTGCAAGGGTAATTCTGCGGTCCCAGTCAAGTTCGCCGCTTACTTTTTTGCCGACAACATCGTCTGAAATGTCTTCATCTACATGATGCAATACAACATTATCAATTTTTTCAGCATGCTTCATGTTAATGACATTTCCATCAATGGAAATGGTACCAATATCTGAAGGTTGACCTCCTCCTTCAGGATAAAATACTGTTTTATCGAAGATCAAACATTTGTCCCCATCCTTTTCGACCAAACCCAAAACTTCCGCTTCAAATTCTTTTTGGTAGAAATCTTTATAGAACAACAAGTCTGTTTCGGGGAAGTCTACTTTGAATGTGGATTTTTTATTTGAAGTATCCTTTTCGTGAGCTCCGGCAACTTGAGTGAAGAAATTATCAGGCACATTAACGGTAAAGTTATCTCCAGCCATTTCAACAACAGTTTCTGGAGGAATTCCATGAGCATCATACAAATCAATCAGCATTTCAAGAGGCATTTCTGATTTGCCTTCTTTTTTAAGTCTTTTAATTGATCTTTTGACAATGCTTTTTCCTTTTTTAACGGTAGCGGCATATCTTTCTTCCTCTAAAGTAATAATATTCATGATATGTTCTTCTGAATCACGAATTTCAGGGTAGAATTTGGATAGGAAATCCAATTGTATTGCCATTACATCGGCTAAAGACTCTTTCATGTCCAATTCTTTCATGAACCTGATTGTCCTTCTTAAAACCAGTCTTGCCAGGTAGCCCTCTTTAACGTTTGACGGAATGATGCCGTCTGCAAGCATAAATGCCAGACATCTGGTGTGGTCTGCAATAATATATATTGCTTCCATTGGCTCGGCCGCCTTCAAGTATTCTTCAAGGGACAAATCCAGACTGTCAGCCACTTGTTGTCTTAACTCTTTTAAATCACCAATGTCTTCAATATCCATCATTCCCGCAATCTGAGCGTTTCTTCCCTGGATATCTTCATTGATTTCAATGCCGGTCAATTCCTTTAGCTTATCTACAACCGGTGCAAAACATGCGTCATAGGCTGTTGGAGTTCCCTGTGAAATCCAGGCAATCCTTTCAAGACCGTAACCGGTATCCACAACTTTAATCGGAATTTCCTTTTTGGATCCGTCTTCCAATGTTTCATATTGGATAAATACCAATGTTGCAAGCTCTACTCCACGGCAACATACCTCATAGCAAGGCCCTTCGTTACCTCCACCGGCCCACCATGACTTGATGAAAGTAATCTCTTCTGTGTTGATTCCGATGTGTGCAAAGAATTCATGGCAAAGCCTGATGGTTTCATCTTCCCAGTAGATGAAGTCATCTTCCTTGTTGATTACTGTGTGAGTTCCCATAGTAAAACAGGTCATGTGACGGCCTGTCCTTCCGACATTATCAACATCGTTGAGCCTGATTGATGGCTGAGCCATTTCTATAGGATTTGCAGGAGGCTTTACAAGGCCTGAAGTAATCCAAGGCTGGAAACAGAAAATGGATGCTCCAACTAAAAATACGTCATCTCTCCATCTTTTAGCCAAAACAGGATATCTGTGGACATGTGTGTGCCCTTCACTTTCTAAAAATTCTCTAAAAACTTTTTGGATTTCATATAAATTGTACGGTTTATCGGTTGCAGGATTGGCAATAAACTCATACTCATCACATGGAGCATCACCGCAGGTGTCTCTATCCACCTGAGAGTAAAACTCCTGTCCGCAAGTTTTACATGTTTGTTTTTTATAACCAAGTTCATCAAAAATTTCTACCATATGAATCAGTCTTAATTATTTATTAGTATAAAATATGTTTTTGATTCAATAAATAATTAATGAAAATCCGATGTAAAAATAATTGTAAAACAGAAATGTTTTAAAAAAATAGTCTCAAAAATAGTGTAAATCAACAAAAAAAGTAAATAAAAAAAAGAAAGGTGATAGATTTAAAAAATCTATCCGAAGAGAGCACCTAATCCAGCTGCTGCTTCTTCTTCAGAAGCTTCTTCTTCCTCTTCTTCTTCCTCTTCTTCTTCAACAACTTCTGCTGCTGCAGGTGCAGCTGCAGGAGCTGCTGCTGCCATAGCAGTAGTTTCCATAGCTTCATCGATGTCAACATCTTCTAAAGCTGCGATTAAAGCTTTGATTCTAGCGTCATCAGCTTCAATTCCTGCTGCTTCGATAATACTTTTAACATTTTCTTCGTTAATATCTTTTTCTGCACTGTGCAAAATCATTGCCGCATATATATATTCCATGTTATCACCATTAGTTTTATTTAAAGTGTTAGTTATTATAAAAATTTAAATTAAAGTTTTAGAATAGCAACCCTAACCCAGCTGCTGGTTCGTTTTCCTCTTCTTCTTCCTCTTCGACAACTTCTTCTTCAACAACTTCTTCTTCAGGAGCTGCAACTGCAGCGCTGGAAAGTTTTTCGATTAAATCACTGCTTAAAGCACCTTCAACACCAGATACTTCTGATGCTAATGCTAACATTTTAGCCTGTGCTAAACCAATGATAGGTTCTGAAGTTTCTGAAGTCATAATAGCTGCTTCTACACCAACATTAACTGCTCTGGTGTATGCGAGAGTAATAATAGTTGAAGTAGTTTCACTAGTAGGAATAGCTGCGTTAACAGATAAGTTGAATGCATTTTTGAATGCATTTTGTACGTCAGCTAATGTTTGTTCTTCATCGATTGCTAGTACATCGGAAGTATAAATTGATCCTTCTTCGTATACTGCTTTTAAGTCCATTCCCACTTCCATAGGGTTAATATCCAATCTTGCTAAAGTAGCGGCCATTTGTTTAGATACTTCTTCACCGGCATTTACTACAACAGTTTCTTTTTGGATAAAGATTTTCCCGTCTTGAGGTCTAGCAGGAATTCCAACTTGTCCTAATTCACCCATGAATGCGAGGTTGGTTAAACCGGTATCCCCTTCAGGCACAACAATATCATCAGGAGCAATGGCGCCCGCTTTTGCAGGAGCTGAAGTTTTACTCTTTTCTAATATTTTGTACAATTTGAAAGGATTCATTTCAGTTGCAATAATAGCAACTTGACCATCCATATGTTCGGATAAATCAACGACGTTGGTTTTATCAGCATTGCAATCTTCAAGAGCTAAATCAATGAGATTTTTCTTAGCCATTCTGATAACAGCATCATTTTTGAGATTTTTTCTCATTTCTTGGAGCTGTTTTGCAGGAATGTTCATTAAATCGACAATACCAACTACATCATATTTGTTGATAATTTCGATTAGCTCTTTAACTTCTTCCTTTTTCCATTCAGCAACATGAGCCATTAGATCACCCTCACTACTGGTCCCATAGTTGTTTTAATAAACATGGACTTGATTTGACTTCTTCCTTTTTCTAAATTGCGGTCTAAGACTGTAAGAACAGTTTCCACATTTTCAGCTATAGCTTCATCTGACATGTCTTGGCTTCCAACAACAACTTGAATACTTGGTTGTTGTTTTACACCAACTTTGACTGTACTTTGTAATCTTTCCAAAAGAGGGTCTAATTTGATACTTGCAGGCACTGGTTTTGGCATTTTTCCACGTGGACCTAAAACAGGACCGAGGAATCTACCAACAAGTGGCATCATATCAGCTTGAGCTACAAAGAAATCAACAGAGTTTGCCATTTTTTTAGCGGCTTTTCTGTCTTTTCCGAACTCTTCTAAATCTCCTTTGTTAATTACAACGTCAAGGCCAGCGTCTTTAGCTTGAACAATGAGTTCCCCATCAGCTATGACTCCGATATTCACATCTTTGCCACGGCCGTTAGGAAGAGTAACTTCCTCATTAAACCTATTTTCTGGCTTTTTGACATCTAAGTCACGGATATTGATAATGATATCCATGGACTCAGTGAAGTTTCTCGGCTTTGATTGTTCTTTTGCCTCCTTCACCGCGTTAATTACATCTTGTGTCATATTCATCCCCCATGAACATTTTTGTTCAAGGATTTTTTTGGTTTCATGAGATCGATTACAAGAAAAAAATTCTTAAACGATTGCATGAATTAAAAACAGTATATCAATTATAACCGTAATTATAACATCATATACACTGTATTGTTAACTTAAATTTAACGATATCTATTCTGCTAAGATATCATCATATTCTCCGGCATCTACATCTTTTTGTGCTTGTCTTGGGTCTTTACCATCAACAGATAAGCCCATACTTACACAAGTACCCATGACTTCTTTGACAGCTGCTTTGTAATCGTTTGCGAGTAATGAATCAAATTTCATTCTTGCGATTTTTAAAGCAGTTTCAATTGGTAAGTCATTGATGATGTCTAAACCTGGTTCATGTGAACCTTTGTCGATGCCCAATTCTTCTTTGATAAGTGAAGTAGTTGGTGGAGTACCGATTTCAATATCGACTTCTTTAGTATCTCTATCAATCATGACTTTAACAGGCACTTTCATTCCAGCAAAGTCAGCAGTTTTTTGATTGATTTCGTCAACTACTTGCATCATGTTAATACCGAAAGGTCCTAAAGCCGGACCGATTGGAGGTCCTGCAGTTGCGCTTCCACCTTCGATAAGAACTTCGACTGTATCTTTAGCCATCAGTCAGCCTCCTTTTGAATTATTCTAATTTGATCAGCTTTAACAGTAACCGGAATTGGTACTGCTGCCTCTATTAACTCAAGGACGACTTCTTCACGTGATTCATCAATACGAACCACTTTCGCCCTTTCACCTTTGAATGGTCCAGAAATAAGCTCAACAATACTTCCTTTCTGTATTGAGGAAATAATTGGCTCTGGTTTCAAGAATCTTTTTGCTTCTTCGAAAGTAATGCCAACACTACCTTCAACAACCCCTCTTAAATGTTGTACTTTTAATTCAGGGTTCCTAAGATCTATTTTTGTTGAAGATTCAACTAAAATATACCCTTTTAAAGATTCCGGAACAAGAATTGAGGAAATGCCTACACCTTCAATGGTTCTAGCTTTACGAGCTAAAAGCCTGGCAACATTCCTTTCTTGACCTGCAGAGGTCTTAAGAGCATATATGGAACTATTAGATTCTTCCATGAAAAATTCACCTATTTTTAATATTTGACTAAATTAATGAAGTTCCACAAATATGTGGATTCCTAGGTAATTCACAAATAATATGTGAAAATTGACTAAGCTATCCCCTATCTCCAATAGGTTCAAAAATCATCATCTAATTGATTAATTAAAAATTATAATATGTCCATCTAATTAATCAAAAAAGATAAATTCATACATTAAGTTAAAAGTTATTATAAAAGCCATAATTATTCAAGAAAAATAAATCTCGAAAATTAGATTTCTATAATATATATATTTATAATTATTAATAATATATAAACCTTTGCAAAAAGAGTATAATTTTTAAAGAAAAAATTTAATTACAAAATTTTATTATAAAAAGTTGGGATCAAAAAAATAATGGGATTGGATTATAAACCAATCAATGAACCTAATAAAACTATAATAAAACCAATGACCCCAATTATTAAAACACCAATGGAAACTACTTTAGCGAGTTCCATATATTCTTTGCCATCAGGTTTTCTAGATACTTTTAATACTCTTTTACTGTCTTTTATAAATTTATCAAAACTTTCTTGTACGTTCATTTGAATACCCAAAATAAAAAAACTATGAAAAAATCATAATTTAATGAATTATAATAAAATGATAGTAATAAAATAATTTATAATTTAAACATTAATAAATCTTTGCATTTTTGAAAAAAAATAATGAAATGGAATTAGAAAATTCCATCAATGAAACTGTCTAATTGGTCGCTTGCAGCTTCGGATTCTGCAACATCTTCAGCATCATCAAAATCTGGCTCATCAACACTGCCATTGTTGCTTTCAATACCTGAAACGACCACAGTAGTTCTAACCACATTCTGGAGACTTTCATCAATTTGAGTACCCCAGATGATATTTGCTTCAGGATCTAATTTATCGGCAACAACCTGAACGATTTTTTCAGCTTCATGCAATGTTAAATCTGAACTACCAGATATGTTTACTAATGCTCCAGTTGCATTGGAAATATCAATGTCCAATAATGGGCTGCTTAATGCTTCATGTACGGATTCTAAAGCTCTGTCGCCAGAGTCTGATTCACCCATACCAATCATAGCCATTCCTGAACCGCTCATGATACTTCTGATGTCTGCGAAGTCTAAACTTACAAGACCTTTCTTAGTAATCAATTCGGTAATTCCTTTAACAGCTCTTCCTAAGATTTCATCAGAAACCATGAATGCTTTGTTTAAAGGCAAGTTAGGTGCAACTTCCAATAATTTGTCATTAGGTATTACAATAACAGTGTCAGCAGCATCATGGAGTTTTTCTAAACCTTGTTCTGCATTTTCTCTTCTTTTAATTCCTTCAGCAGAAAATGGCATAGTAGCAACAGCAACAGTTAAAGCTCCTAATTTTTTAGCTATTTTAGCAATGATTGGAGCTGAACCGGTACCTGTTCCACCACCAAGACCGCAGGTGACAAATACCATGTCTGCGCCTTCTAATTCATCTCTAATTTCATCTTCACTTTCTTCAGCGCATTCCTCACCAACGGAAGGTTCTCCACCTGCTCCTAATCCTTTAGAGGTTTGTCTTCCTAAAAGGATTTTTTTACTTGATTGACAGTAGAATAAATCTTGAGCATCAGTATTGACAGCGATTGTTGTAGCTCCTTCAATACCCATTTCGTTTAATCTTGAAATGGTGTTGTTTCCTGCTCCACCAGCACCAACAACAAATATATTGGTTCTAACACCTTGCATAATAGTAATAAGATCTTCATCTATGTCTGAAGAGATTTTTTCGGGTGCCTTCTCTTCCATTCTCTGTTCAGATTCTTTGATTGCATCATCTATAAATTTCACAAATTAACCCCACATACTCTGCTATTTAAAATTAATTGTTAACTATTTATCTTGTAACTAATATTTAAATGCACCTACTATTTAAAGTATTATGAAATTATGCAAAAAATTAATAATATTACTAATCTCTTGGCATTGCAATAATCTCATGGATTTTCATGTTAAACAAGTTCTTTGAATTTACCGGAGTCAGAATAACTGCGGTATCGACTCCATGAGCCCTACCACCTATAGCAATAATCTCTTCACCAACAGGAATTAAACCTGCATCACAGGCCATTATTGATATTTCAGCAGACACCTTTACACCATGTGAAAACATTCTTAATGTATCTGCTACAACGTCCAATGGGGAAAATCCGCCATATTTGTTGGTGACTCCTCTTGCAGCTCCGCTGAATGCGTGTATTCCCTGATATGTTTTAATTCCTACAGATTCAAGCTTTTCAATCATTTCATCGGAAATATCTGATTCGTTATCGCCGCTGAAACCGACATTGTGGGAAACATTGATAATGGTTACATCCTTATCAATAGCTTCTGCAAGCTTTAAAGCTGATTCCCCGGATGCGGATGCTATCAAAATGTATTTGATATTTTCAGCCATGTCCAATTTATCTTTAACAATTGAAATCAACTCGTCTGTGTAATCTTCGCCTTGTTTGTCAAAATATGTTATAAATTTTCTTGCCATTGTAAACACCTAAATAGAATAAACTCTATTATATTATATATTGTAAATTAAATAATAAAAGATTTTTTATGATAGATTTAGAAAATGTAAAACATGTTGTGAATGGAGAATATATTGTAATTCCCATAGAAACAGGATATATCAAGCCAAATGAAGACTTGAGTGCAATTATAGAACCAGCAAAAATATTGATGGAAGATGATGATTATCTGGTAATAGCTGAAACTCCGATTTCAGTTTCACAAAACAGGCTGGTGGACGAATCAAAATACACACCGTCACTGACTGCAAAATTTCTAACAACAGTCTGGAGCAAATATCTTTGGGGATATGTTTTGGGACCAATTTTAGGAATCAAAGAAAGAACCATCAAAAATTTAAGGAAACTGCCCGAAGAGACAAAAGCACACAAAGAAGTTGTTCTCCAGCTGTACGGTCTGAAACATGCTTTAAAACCGGCATCAGAAGCGGGAATTGATTTGAGCAATGCCCCTGGAACTTATGTATCCCTGCTTCCCGAAAATCCCGAGCAGGTTGCAAAGGACATTAAAGAGGAAATCGGCAAGGACATTTGCGTTTTGATTATAGATACCGATGCGACATACATGAAAAACGGCAAGTATTTTACAGGCCTTCCGATAGCCATCGAGGGCATTGATGCGGACAACGGATTTTTCGGATATTTCAAAGG
The DNA here is from genome assembly GCA_900318035.1 of uncultured Methanobrevibacter sp. Lineage (GTDB taxonomy): Archaea > Methanobacteriota > Methanobacteria > Methanobacteriales > Methanobacteriaceae > Methanocatella. The sequence continues at coordinate 29,749 of ONJC01000011.1, read as the reverse complement.
CCAGCTGTCAGAGAATATGGGATCAACACCCTTGGGATGCAGTGAAAAAATAGATGTTGAAACCGGATTAAAAATGGCAAATATTGCAGAAGACTATCAAAAATCACTTTCAACCGAAATGAAAACTATCCATAGCGTTAAAGCTGTACTTGGTACTGAAATTGATGAAGTTACTGTTGAAGCACTGGATTCGATTACCCATACTCCCGCAGTGATAATCAGAAAAATCAAACCATGAAAATATGAACTGTCACCATACTGATGAAAAAATCAAATTATAAAAGCAAATATTTTCAAAAATAAAGTATTTTAAACGATTTACTAGAATTCGAAGAAAATTTTATATTTAATAATAGACAAAATATAAATCTATTATAGAATATTGAAAATCAGAAATTACACAAAATATTCTACAAAAAAATTGAAAGTTTGATAGTTATGAAAATTGATACGTTCGGCAAATATAGGAATTTCCTGCTGCCTTTGGCTGATTGCATTGCAATCGTTTTGGGATACTATCTGATGTCTGTTCTCATCACCGATTCCTTTCTGATGAATCCGACAAGTAAAGTAACCCTGCATGAAATTTTTATAAGCATAATATTGGCAATTATTGTTTTCCAGATTGTATTTAGAATTTGTAAAAGATACAATACCATTATCAGATATGAAAACAATCAGGATTATCTAGTATATATCATACTTTCAGTTATTTCAACCCTTATAGTGTCACTGATAGAAGAACTAGTTCTGAACATGAAAAATCCTTCAATAAAGCTTAATTTAATGGTTGGATTGATAATCGGTTTGATAATTGTTTCTTCACGCCTGCTTATGAAATATGTTTTATTGGCGGATGTCGTGAACAAGGGAATTAACTACACCTCCGACAATCAGAAGAAACTGCTCATTATCGGCGGAGGATATTCAGCAAACGATATTATTAAAACTTTGAATTCAACATTGAAAGGTCAATATGACATCATAGGAATTATAGACGACAATAAGAAACGTATCGGTTATTCAGTAGCAGGAGTAAAAATTATAGGAACAAGAAATGATATAGAAAGAATCTGCGAACAATATGATGTCGATGAAATATTCTTTTCAATAGTGACAATTGACAATAAAAACAAAAAGGAAATTCTTGAAATCTGCAATCGGACAAACGCCAAAGTTAAGGTATTGCCTGATTTGAGAGAACTCATCACTGAGGAAAATCTCTACAATAGCCTAAGGGATATTGAAATTGAGGATCTGCTTGGAAGAGACCCGATCAGACTTGATAACAATAACATTAAAAGTCTGATTGAAAATAAAATTGTTCTAGTAACTGGTGGAGGAGGTTCAATCGGTGAGGAGCTTTGCAGACAAATAATGCTCCACAACCCAAAACTGTTATTAATGCTAGACATTTATGAAAACAGCCTGTATTCCATTGAATTGGAACTGAAAGCAAAATATCCGAACAATGAAATCAAGGCAATAATTGCAAATATAAGAGATAAGCAAAGAATGTTCGATTTGTTTGAGGAATATCACCCTGAAGTTGTTTTCCATGCCGCTGCACACAAACATGTGCCATTGATGGAGAATAACCCAACTGAAGCAATTAAAAACAATGTATTTGGAACATATAATCTTGTAAATGCCTGCGATAAATTCAAAACCAAAAGATTCATTTTAATTTCAACAGACAAGGCGGTGAACCCTACAAACATAATGGGTGCCACCAAAAGAATGTGTGAAATGATTATTCAGGCAAAAGACAAGGAAAGTGAAACCGAATATGTTGCCGTGAGATTTGGAAACGTTTTAGGAAGTAACGGATCCGTTGTGCCTTTATTCAAAAAGCAGATTGCAGAAGGAGGACCGGTTACCGTAACCCATAAGGAGATTACAAGATTTTTCATGACAATACCTGAAGCCGTTGCATTGGTCTTGCAGTCAATCACCTATGCAAAGGGTGGAGAAATCTTCGTATTGAATATGGGCGAACCGGTTAAAATTTATGATTTGGCAACAAGCCTTATTGAACTGTCAGGACTGAAACTGGGAGAAGACATCGAAATTGAAATTATAGGCATGAGGCCTGGAGAAAAGCTATATGAAGAATTGTTGATGGATGAGGAAAATCTCGAAAAAACAAACCACGAAAAAATATTCATCACAGAACCTATGGAATTTACAATGGATGATATTGAAGAAAAACTGGATAAATTAAGATACATCCTGGACAATGACATTAACGATAAAGAAATAATTAAGGGCACAATCAAAGAATGTGTTCCTACTTATAAAAATCCACAAGAAGTTAACGGAGATAACTTATGAACATACCATTTTCACCCCCAGACATTACAGAAAGAGAAATTGAAGAAGTAGTCGAAGCATTGAAATCAGGTTGGATTACAACCGGACCGAAAACAAAGGAATTCGAAAGAAGAATAACAGAGTATTGCGGCAGCGATAAAACCGTCTGTTTGAGTGCTGCAACCACCGCTCTTGAAATGACCTTAAGATTACTGGGCATCGGAAAGGGAGACGAAGTCATTGTACCCGCTTACACATACACAGCAACATGCAGCGTAATATGCCATGTTGGAGCAACACCAGTAATGGTGGACAGTCAAAAAGACAAACAGGAAATGGACTATGAATTAATGAGCAATGCAATTACCGACAAAACCAAGGTCATAATCCCAGTTGACATTGCAGGAATTTTATGTGACTATGATAAAATATTTGAAATAATCGAAAGCAAAAGGGAGCTGTTCACAGCCGACAATGACCTTCAAAAAGTTTTCGACAGGATAATCATTGTTGCAGATTGCGCTCACGGTTTTGGTGCAGTTCAAAACAACAAAAAAGCAGGAAATATTGCAGATTTCACTTGCTTTTCATTCCATGCCGTTAAAAACTTAACAACCGCAGAAGGAGGAGCTGTCACCTGGAAAAATCATGCAGGATTGGACAGTGCAAAAATCTACAAGAAATATCAAATTCTCTCACTCCACGGACAGACAAAGGATGCACTGGAAAAGACTCAAAAGGGATCATGGGAATATGACATTCTTCTGCCGGCATATAAATGCAATATGACTGACGTGCAGGCAGGCATTGGGCTTGCCCAAATCGAGAGATATGACTCAATGTTAAAAAGAAGGCATGAGATTATTGAAAAATATGAAAATGGCTTTGCAGGCTCCAAATTAATCACACCTGTGCACACAACCGAATCCTCAAAATCATCAGGACATTTATACCTTGCAAGGATTAAAGATGCCACATTGGAAGACAGGAATGAAATTATAATCAAAATGGAGGAAAGGGGAGTGAGCACCAACGTTCACTACAAACCGCTTCCGTTATTGACTGCCTATAAAAATTTAGGCTTTGATATTGATGACTATCCTAATGCATACAACCTGTTTAAAAACGAAATTAGCCTGCCAATATATTCTACATTGACTGATGAGGAAGTCGAGTATATTATTGAAAATCTATTGGATATCTTAAATGAATATTGATTTTATGAATAGAAAAATTAGTTATGTTTTTATAATAAAAAAAACAGAACTAAACAATAGTATTTTATCATAATTTATATTTATTTAATTTTTATTTTCAAATATGATAATATCAACTATTAATGCATAGGGGAAAATAAATGATAGAAGATCCATTAGTGAAGGAATTATTATCAAAAATTGTTGAAAAAGACCACGAAGAAACTCTTAAAAAAAATTTTAGGGAAAGATATCATCCTGAAGAAGAAATCCCCGAAGGAATTGATAATCTCATACGAGCATTGGAACTTCCTCCTGAAGAAATTCAATATATTGTTGAGGATATTAAAAATACCGTTGAAAAAACCATCATACCAATCATTCAATCTTTAATTGACGGTATTGAAACCGATGAAAAAATTGCTGAGAAAACCGGCATCAAATTAAATATCGTCAGAAAAATATTATACAAGCTTTATGATTTAAAAATTGCAAATTACAAAAGAAGTAAAAATCCTGAAACCCAATGGTTTACTTATTCTTGGAAATTTGATGAAGAAGAATTGATTAATAAAATTAAAAGAGACTGCGAAGAGAAAAAATCAAATCTGAATGAAAAATTAGAGGAAGAAAGAAACAATATATTTTTCGTCTGCCCTCTTGGACATGTCAGATACAATTTTGATGAAGCTTCCGATGAAGACTTCTTCTGCCCATGCGGTGAGGAAGTGGAATTTCAGGACAATGCTCCAATAATAGAAAACATCGAAAGCCAAATAAAACAAATTGATAAAGATTTGAAAGCATTTACCAAAAAAGTAGAAAAACGATGAATAGAGAGATTGAATTACTTAAAAAAGAAAATACTCCTGAAAATGTCATCGAACATTCGAAAGCGGTCTGTGCAAAAGCTATGAAAATAGCTTCTAATTTTGATAATGCAGATTGTGATTTAATCCAAAAAGGAGCACTTTTACATGATATCGGCAGGTCCAGAACTCATGGCATCACTCATGCAATAGTGGGAGTTGAAATCGCCAGAGGATATGGATACGGCGAAGATGTCCTGAATATCATCGAAAGACATATCGGCGCAGGAATCACAGAAAGCGAAGCTAAAGATTTGGGTCTTGGAGAAAAATCATATGTTCCGCAAACACTTGAAGAAAAAATTGTTGCACATGCAGATAATCTGGTGAGCGGCAACGAAGAGGTGGATCTTGATTTTGTTATAGAAAAATGGAAAAGACGAATTGAAAATCCCGATGACAATATTAAAAGATTAATTGAACTTGATAATGAACTGATTAAACCATTTGAGGAATAAAAATGAAAGTAATATGCTCAAGCGAAGAATCATTGTACCGTCCGGAAGCTGTTAGATGGAGACAAAGAATGGAAATGATGAAACCTCTCGGAGATACTGTTGTTCTATTGCCCTGCAGTATGAAAAAACCTTATTCCAACTCAAAATCCCATCAGAAATTTAGAAAACTAACAAGATCTTATCAGGAGCTTATTGTAACATCCCCTTTTGGAATCTGTCCGAGAGAACTTGAAAACACATTTCCAATACAATCCTATGACGTGAGTACAACAGGCAAATGGTCCTCAGATGAAATTGAAGAAAGCGGAAAACTAATAGAAAAATATACAAAAGGAAAAACAGTTGTAGCCAATCTCGCAGGAGGATATTTGCAATCTGCAGAAGCGTATCTCGATGATTTTGTGAATGTCTGTGTTGATGAAAGACCCACTTCACCGGATTCCCTTTATAATTTAAGAATGGAACTTAAAAAACATCAAAGAGTTAACAGAAGAGAAAAAACTTTGCATGAGTTAAGATCAATTGCAAAATATCAATTTGGTGAAATGGGAGATAAATTCATTCCGGATAATGTTAAAACCAAAGGAATGTATCATAAAAGAGTTTTATCAAATGGAACTCAATTGGCATTATTAAATAAAGATTATGGATTATTCAGATTAAATTTACCCGGTGGAGAAATTTTAAAGGATTTGGGAATCAATATTGTCAACATTGATTTTGATTTAACCACAAATACTGTTTTTGCTCCGGGAATTGATAAAGCAGACCATAATATTATTCCAAACGATGAAGTTGTTGTAGTCAAAGATGATGATGTCGTTGGAGTCGGCAAAGCTATAATGACAGGTCGTGAAATGGAAGAATGTGACAATGGTATTGGTGTGAAAATTAAACATCGAGTAAAATAATTTATATACCATTAATAAAAAATACATAAATACAAAAAATTAGGAGACAACTTATGTCAGAAGATTTAGTGAATGATATTAAAGATGCTGTTTCTGTAATCAACGACCCTCACATGGGCGTAAGTATTGTAGAAATGGGTATTGTACAAAATATTACTGTAGACGGAGACCAAGCTGAAATTACACTTAAACCAACCAACCCTGGTTGTATGAGTATCACACGTATTGCAGCTGATGCTAAAATTAGAGCTGAAAACGTTGAAGGCATTGAAAATGCAAAAATTATCGTTGAAGGACATGCTATGGCAGACTCCATTAACGAAATGATTAATAGATAAATTTTCAAAAATCTTAGTTAATTCTACAAATAACCGAAAAAGTTATATATAGTAATTAATATAAGTATAAGTGTTGACAGTTAACTGTCACACATATTTCATAGGCTAGTGGCACAGCTTGGTTAGCGCGCTCGGCTGATAACCGGGAGGTCATGGGTTCGAATCCCATCTAGCCTACTTCTAACTATTTTTAAGAATTTTTCACATTTCCTGACAATTTTATCAAAATTTTACTCATTTTAAAAACTTCATTTCAAACGACAAACTTTCATGACAATTTTTATATACTTTCAAGAACATAATTTAACTTGAATGTACAAAAAGTTGGAATGATGATTAAAATGTGGGAAAAGATAAATGAGAAATTTAAAAAATATCCTGCACGAATGAGAGTTGCAGAAAAAATGATCGAATTAGGATTATGCATTAATGAAGAAGGTAAAATCTATTGCGGAAACTTAAAAATAAGCGATAAGGCTTTAGCTACTGCAGCAGAAGTTGATAGAAGAGCAATTAAATCAACAATCAAAATAATTCAAGAAGATGATGAACTGAACAATTTATTTTCAAACATTATCCCTGCAGGAACACTTCTAAAGAATATTGCAAAGAATTTGGAACTGGGAGTAATTGAGATAGAAGTAGGATCCGAAAGTGAGGGAATACTTGCTGCAACAACAAATCTAATTACACAAAAAAGAATTGGCATAAGACAGGCTTATGCTGAAGATACCGAGCTTCAAAAAAGTCCATTATTAACAATAATAACAGAAGAACCAGTAAAAGGCGATTTAATAAATGAATTTTTAAAAATAAAAGGAGTAACAAGAGTGTCAATCTATTGATTTCTTTCTTGTTCTAATAATTTGTCTTCTTCTTCAAGAATTTCTAAAAGTTCTTCCCAAGCTTCTAAAGATTCTTTAGCAGCTTCTTCAGTTAATTTTTCAATTGCATAGCCTGCATGGATAAGAACATAATCTCCAACTTCCACCTCAGGCAATAAGTCTAATTTTGCTTGTTGTCTTGCTCCACCAAAATCAGCATATAACCAATTTTCTTCTCGATTAATTTCAACAACATGAGCGGGTGCTGCGATACACATAATTCCATCTCCAAAAATTTTAATATATTATATTTACTAAATTGATATTATATAAAATTAACTAAACAGGTGTTTTAATGGAAAATATAGTTATTGGTTCCGGCCCTGCGGGAAGATTAGGTTCCATGCAGCTTGGAAAACTTGGAAAAGAAGTTACTTTAATTGAAAAAAATCATATAGCAGGTACTTGCCTAAATGAGGGATGCATGGTTATTTGTGCATTAACAGACATTACAAAATTCATTGATTCTAATAACAAATTCAACAACTATGGATTTCTCAAAAGCCAGATTGAAATTTCCTACGAAAAGATAGTTGAAAAAATAGTTGAAACCCAGGAAATGCTTCGTGAATTAAACCAGATGGAAAATGAAAGTGTCGGAAACAACATCATTTATGGTGAAGCCAGCATTGATGGGCAAACGGTTAATGTGAACGGTGAAAGTTTCGAATATGAAAATTTACTCATTGCCACAGGAGCACGCCCATTTATTCCAGATATCCCCGGCAGCGAATATGGTCTCACCAATAAAGACATTTTAAAAATTGATAAAGTCCCTGAAAAGCTGAATGTCATTGGAGGAGGCATTATCGCATGTGAGATAGCTAATATCTATTCAACATTAGGCAGCGAAGTAAATGTTCTTGCAAGATCAACATTTTTAAAGGAAATCGGTGCAAATGCAAAAAGCTACATCCTGAAAAAAATTATTCCGAATGTAAACATCATCGAAAACACCAATGTCAGTGAAGCATTTAAAGATAAAGTTTTAACCGATGACGGCAAAGAGCTTGAAGGAGTTCCATTTTTTGCAACAGGCAGGACCCCAAACAGTGAAATTGCCAAGGACATTGTTGAGCTGAACAGTGACAGAACTATCAAAGTAGATGAAATGATGAAAACTAATGTGGAGAATATATATGCTGCAGGTGATGTTACTGGAGGATATCAGCTAACCCCAGTAGCTAGAATGGAGGGCATCACAGCTGCAAGGAATATGGCAGGATATGCAAATAAAGTAAGCTACAATTGCATTCCTCAAACATTGAGTTTGAACATGGAAGCAAGTTTTGTTAAAAATGAAAAATCCGAATGCCCAGATGATGACAAGGCCACAATAGGAATACCTGGAATTGCAGGACCTGGTTCATTTTGGAATATTCTGGCAGGTGAAACAGGATACACTGAAGTGGAATTCGACAGCAAAAACAATAAAATAAATAGGATTGATTCAATATCTCCATCATCAACAAGTGATGTGGCATATCTATCATATTTAATGAGAATGGATTATGATTTAGATGATTATGGAGACTTTTTAGAAGTTCATCCATCTACAGATTCAAATTATAAAATTATAAAAAATATGTGGTTATAATTTACCACCATTTACTTTTTTTATCATTTTTTCGGCTAGAACATCACTGGCTTCCAGGCAAAGCTTACCGTATTTTAAAGTACTTTTACTTATGGAATCATAATTATCGAATGCATATTCTATGCTTTCATAAACATCATCAACCGGAGATTCGACAATGGCTCCCTTAAATACCCCCGCCATATTCTGGTATCTTCCCCATTTAACATAAGTCAGTGCAACAATTGGGGTTTCACAGCACAGTGACTCCTGAAGTGAAACGCCGTCATCAGTTAAAACTGCCAAATCGGCAAATTTGAATAGATGATTAATCCAGTCAATATAGCCTGCATAAATTATGTTTCTGCCTTCAATATCGTCCAGACCATCATCTTCTAACGGGATACCAACCAAAACAAGGTTATATTCATCTGTAGAATCACTGACTTTGCAAATTGCATCGACCATTCCTTTGAATATGGATGATCCTGAAGAAAATACAATAGTTTTTTTGTTTTCATCAAAGTTCGGAAACTCCCTTAATTTTGAAAGACATTCCTCGGCATCACCATAGCCTGCGTTCTGAGGCAGTGGATAAAAAGACTTGTCCATGTTCTTAGGAAGCACATCCCATCTGAACATGTTCAATTCAGGCAAGATAAAACATTCATTGAATTTAGGGCAAACTTTTGAATCCAGCGGAGTGGAAATTAATGAAAATGCTTTTTTCCTAGCGGCCTTAGCACCTAATGAACCTACAATGGCGCCTCCACCTAAAACACCTACAACAAAATCATAATTTTGACTTTTTATTAATTTTCTTGCTTTGTTTGTAGCAGATATTAATTTTAAAGCTCCTTTTGCTGCGGAAAGTTTGGTTGCAGAATGCCCTCCTGCCTGAGGAATGGATATTTTATGCCAGGAGTAACCGTTCTTCTTAAATAATAATCCCGGAGCGGTCTCATCGAGAGCGATTTCACAGGTAACTCCTTTCTTTTCCAATGATTTAATTAAATTAAGAGCTACGGCGGCATCTCCACCTAAGCCCCTTCCAGTAACAATTAACAATGCTTTCATTAAATTACCTACCTAATCTCGCTGGAGTTTTTTTGCTAGGCACATATCTTTTCGGATGTGTTGCATATGGATTATATGCTAGTCTCCTAAAACCTAATTGTATTAAAATCGGATTGGTAATCACCGGCTGCTTATCTTTTAAAATACGTTTTCTGCATAAATCGCCCAATCCACCGCCAGTTAAAACATCCATAAAGTAATCACCGAATGTAGGGTCCAATAACCTTAAATTTCGTCTGAAGAATACTTTTAAATTGTTTCTTCTGACAAATGCGATTAGTGCAGTGGTAATGATGAACATTACAATCAATCCAGGCAAGCCTCCCAACAAATAAAATGAGACGCCCAATGCTACACCAAATACATGATTGCCGACTTCTCCCAGCATGATTTTGCCGGCGAAGTCAAGGGGACAGTACCCTAAACAAACTACCAGTATCAGTAACGGAGTGTATATTGCCGGAAGCTCAGCCACTTCAGGAGATGCGAAAATCAGCATGAGCACGATTGTTAAGGAAGACATTATGATTGTGACAATGCATGTTGAGCCCGGTTGCATATCAGATATGTTGAGGGGCTGAACCATCAAAGCAATGAAAATAGAAGAAAATCCATAACCTTCAATGAAACCTACAACAATCACTAAAATAATTCCGATACCTCTTGAAAGTTGTCCCCATTCAATTCCGAACGGCGATTTTTTTCTGCCCAGCACATCATCGATGAATGCAAAAATACCAATGATTAAAATAAGACTATTAAATCCCGGCAAGAAATAAAAAGCTAAAATGAAAAATGGAACTAAACCAATGCCTCTTGGAATTCCTCCTCGGACATTAGGGTAAAGATTTCCCAAATAACCTCTTTTACCAAAAAATCTAAAAATAATGTCAAAAATTCCTGTTCCTATTACGGACAGAATAAAAACAAAAATTAATGCATATGCTATCGATGAATACATATAACTCCCAAATTCTATGATTGAAATATAGTATATATTAAATAGTTAATTATATATAAATATTAAGCTATTTCATACCTTAAAATAGCCGCCATACCTCCTAGGCTCTCCAACTGTTTTCCACCTTCATGTTCACTACTGATGACCATTACAGTACCTTTCATATTTTCCACCATGTCCATCAAATCGCCCATGTTTTCACTTGCCACTTTTGTATCCAAAATCAGAAGTTCACTAACAGCACCCATATTAATTGCATTCTTAACTTCTTTTAGACCATAAGCTATTTTAGAGGAATTTCTGCCAATTTGCTCCAGTAATTTATTGATGGCGCCCATCTCTAAGGCCACCCTATTTTCAGCCGTCAGTTTTTCAACAGTTCCCTTTTTCAAAACTTCGCTAATTCCTACACGACCTCCGGAACCTGTTGCTTCGATGATGGATATTTTAGCCAAATCTTTATGTTTTTCTTTTAGATAGTCATAAAAATCATTTTTTACAAAACCAGGACCTGCAATGACAATATTCTGAATTGAATCAAACTTGACAATTGATTCAATGACCTTTTCATAAAATTTGATTATGTTTTTCTGGCGGTTTTTATCCACAATCCTCTTGCCTGAAACGCTGCCCTTGATTGGCCCATAATATTCAATTCCGAATTGCCTCATCAATCCTAATGTTGCAGTATCATCTTCCAAAACAACAATAATTGCAGACAATTTTTTAGAAGCATCAATCGCCTGGTTGAGTCTATTGATAGCCCATTTCGGCCATTTTTCTTTTTGAATTGTGAGAGGAGTGTTCAATTTAACTTCCAATGTGTGGTGGGAACCGAGGGGAATCAGATCTTCAGGACCTCTTGTAATAACTCCAGTTAATCTTAATTTGCCCGTAAATAAATGAAAACTAATATTTTCAATATCCAAACCCAAATAAAATGTTTTCTTGACTCCTCTGTCGCTTCTGAGTTTATCTCCTGTATTGTCCTGGATACGGCGAGTTGTCTTGGATGAAGCATTATCCCCAACTTCCACGATATGGGACAAATGCCACAAATCATCTAAAGTTTCCGGAACCACTTCAATTATTCCGTCTTTTGTGTCTTGTTTTATAATCTTCATACTTTCAAAAAATATTTTATACTTCATAATTAATGTAGATTACCCCTTTTGAAACAAATAATTATGAATATTAAATCAATATTGACAACACATTATAACTTTAAATTAACTATAACATGCCAATATCAATTTATTTTAATAAATAAAAGTAAATATTGATTTTTAGCTATTAAAAGCTTAAATACTATCTCCAATTAATAATAATATGTGCTGGCATGATTTTCTGATGATTTCATGAAATCTCAAAAAAATGAGGTGGAACATTGATTCTTAGAAAAAACGTTCACCATCCAAATGATGTTTCAATTAAATATTTACAAGCCACACAGGCAAAAGAACTATTTGATTACTTTAAATTACCCGGCAAGTTTGTTCGAAGCTATCCGAGAAAAATAGTTAAAAGAGACGGCAGTGAACGTGAAATGGATTGGCTCATATTAGTTAATCCCGATCATATAACCATATTTGAAAGGACATTAATTAATGTAGAATTTCAAAGCAGAAGAGTTGATGAAAAAAAGATCAAAGCGATGTCAGATTACAAAGATTATTCAAAAACCTATTTTGGATTACCTGTACTCAGTATAGTCATCATATTTGACGAAACAGAATTCAAAGCATCCCTAAAAGAATATTCAACCACTGCTTCAGACATTCTCAGACCAATCTACATTCATATGCCTGGGGAAGAAATTAAAAAAAGATTAAATAATCTTGAAATTAAAATACATAACAAGGAAAAATTATCTCCTCAAGAATCATTCGATATTGCATTTCTTCCCATGTTTGCTCCAAGACTAGAATCAGAAACCATTACTGAAAAAATCACTAGACTTTTCAGAGCCAATAGAACAATTGAAGATGCATTGAGAAATGATGTTGCTTATGTACTTGGAATAATGATAAGAAAATATTTTGATGCAACAAAAAAAGGAAAGGAGTTGTTAAAGTTGATAGAAAAAGAAATTAACAAAACCGATTTGATGGAAGTAATCGAATATGAACTTAACTACAGAGAACAAGCACACAAAGCAGAACTCCAAAAAATAATCAACGAAAAAAACAACGAACTAACAGCAAAAAACAACGAAATCAACGAAAAAAACAACGAAAATCAACGAAAAAAACAACGAACTAACAGCAAAAAACAACGAAATCAACGAAAAAAACAACGAACTAACAGCAAAAAACAACGAAATTAACGAAAAAAACAAAGAAAATGCCCGACTAAAAGCAAAACTTAAAGAAAACGGCATTCCTTACTAAAATATTTAATAAACATCATTTGAAAAGTAAATTAAATGGGGCAAAATGCCTCAACAAATTTACTTACATGCTAAAAAATTACTTAAATTTTAAATAATACAAAAGAGTTGTTAAAGTTGATAGAAAATGAAATTAACAAAACCTATTTGATGGAAGTAATCGAATATGAACTTAACTACAGAGAACAAGCACACAAAGCAGAACTCCAAAAAATAATCAACGAAAAAAACAACGAAATCAACGAAAAAAACAACGAACTAACCGCAAAAAACAACGAAATCAACGAAAAAAACAAAGAAAATGCCCGACTAAAAGCAAAACTTAAAGAAAACGGCATTGAATTTTAACTATACCCACCATTAAAATATATTACATATTAAAAAACTTCAATAATAACCTTATTAATTAGAAAAACATAATTTATTTACATGAATGTTGGAATTATTGGAGGTAGTGACGGTTTAGGCAAAACCCTCATTTACTATTTTAGAGATGAATTTGATGTATACATAACTGGAAGAGACCATAAAAAAGGCAAATCAGTAGCTGACAAATTAAACGTGAGTTATATTGAATCAAACGCAGGTTTGGCTAATATAAGTGATATGCTAATCATCTCCGTTCCAATAGAACATACCTGTGACGTCATTCGAGAAGTGGCTCCATTCATGAAGGAAAGGTCAGTCATGGTTGACGTGACTTCAGTCAAGGAAGGCCCTACCAAAACAATGAGAGAAGTGCTGCCAGATACTGTCGAATATATTCCAACCCACCCTATTTTCGGTCCGAGAACCACAAGACTTGACAATCAGGTAATTGTACTGACCCCTGAAAAAAAGGGCAAATGGTATGATAAAGTTTACAGATACCTTGAAAGCAAGAATATGAGAGTAATTGAAACTACAGCTCAAAAACATGATTTCATGATGAGTATTGTGCAGGTTTTAACTCATTTTTCATTTATTTCAACCGCTTCAGCCATAGAAAAATTAAAAGTGGACATATCTGAAACTGAAGATTATGAAAGTCCAATCTATAACCTGATGATAGACATGATTGCACGTATCGTTTCACAGAATCCTTATCTGACATACAATATCCAGTCCATGAACACCAATGGTCCAAACATCAGAAATACATTTACTGAAGCAGCGATTGAACTGCGGGATGCCATCAACAACAAAGACGAAGAAAAATTCATTGACATTGCAATTAATGCAACAAAACATATGGGAGACATTAAAAACGCTTTGGGTAGAAGTGATAAGGCAATAGGTGCCCTTAACTATGAATACAGCATATTATTCGAGTCCATAGGTAAGGAAATAGGACTGAAACATATTTATTCAGGCAAAATACACACAGGAATTTTGGAAAGCGTGGACGGTAAAACTGCAGTGCTGAGAAATGGGACAAAAACCAAAAAACTGCGTATTGCAAATATCAGGATAATGCTTGACAATGAGCTTTACCAATGGAAAATCGAAAACTGGAACCGTAAAACCGAATCCATCAGTTGCATGTTTCCTAAAAACGTTCATGTTGAAACCATACAGAAAACCGTGATGAATATCGCCAACATAATTGACATCAAATTGACTGATGCATACAACGGCCCCCAGATTGATGAGAATTCCATAAGTTTAACCTTTGAAGTTACAGCATTTTCAAAGGAAGATATTGAAAACGTGAAAAAATTGTTCACCGGTTTTGGCGGAGTCATAAGATAATTTGTTCGATGAGATACGAACAAATATTAAACTGTCTAAAAGTAATTAAATTTTTAATTAACCTATAACCATCTAATTTTTATTATTTTTATATTTTAAAAAATTAAAAAATATATTTAAAAAAAATATACATATTTAATTTAATTAAATTAAAATAAACACTTTTTAATAGGAATTTAAAAAACTTTAAAACCGAAACCTTTATATAGTAAAACATACACAGATATGTTTGTCAATAAAGTTACAAAAAGTAACAAAAAGATTTTGACATTACAATTACATTACATTACAGCCATAAAAAAGGAGATGATATCATGGCAGAAAATGAAATCACATTAAAAGTTGCAGAAGCAATTTCCCAAAAAGATGTTGGACAAGGAGTAGCAAGACTTGACCCTAACGTCATGGACGATTTGAACATAAAAGAAAGAGAATTAATTGAAATCGTCGGGGAAAGGAGAACTGCAGCAATCGCTCTTCCTTCCCAAACCGACATTGGTCTTGGAGTTATAAGAATCGACGGGTTAGTTCGTAAAAATTCAGGAGCAACAATCGGAGGGGAAGTTACCATTAAAAAAACTAAAGCAACAGAAGCTAAAAAAGTTGTTTTAGCACCTATTGAAAATAATATCCGTGTACAGGGAGACGTTCGTGGATTATTTGCAGGTAAAGTAATGGTGCAAGGTGACATCATCGGATCTCAAATCAGAGCACCAAGACCAAGCATGAACAGAGGATTCAACAGCCTTTTCGATGAACTGATGGACTTTACACCTGCAATGAAAGAAATCAAATTTGCAGTCGTATCAACAAGTCCAAAAGACATCGTCATTGTCGGACCTAATACCGATGTACAGCTTCACGAGTCCCCGGTAGACGTCAGCAAAATCGAAGGTGTCGGAAACCTTGTGGATGTAAGCTACGAAGACATTGGTGGATTAAAAGAAGAAGTCAAAAAAGTAAGAGAAATGATTGAAATTCCTCTTAAAAGACCGGAACTCTTTGAAAAACTGGGAATTGCCCCACCAAAAGGAGTATTGATGCACGGTCCACCAGGTACAGGTAAAACATTACTGGCTAAAGCTGTAGCCAGTGAAAGTGATGCCCACTTCATTGCAATAAACGGGCCTGAAATCATGAGCAAATACGTCGGCGGATCCGAAGAGAACCTGAGGGAATACTTTGAAGAAGCTGAAGAAAACTCACCTTCAATCATATTCATTGATGAATTGGATGCTATTGCACCAAAAAGAGAAGAAACCAATGGAGAAGCTGAAAGAAGAACCGTTGCTCAGCTTTTAACTTTAATGGACGGTCTTAAATCACGTGGACAAGTAGTGGTTATCGGTGCAACAAACAGACCGGACTCCCTTGATCCTGCTTTAAGAAGACCTGGAAGATTCGACAGAGAAATTGAAATCGGAGTGCCGGATGCCGAAGAGAGAAAAGAAGTTCTTGAAATCCACACAAGAAACATGCCTCTTGCAGAAGATGTTGATCTTGATAAAATATCAACCACAACACACGGATTCGTAGGAGCAGACCTTGAATCATTATGTAAGGAAGCTGCAATGAGAGTAGTCAGAAGAATCCTGCCAGAAATCCAGAATGATGAAGAAATTCCAAAAGAAGTAATGGAAAAAATCGTAGTAACCGGAGATGACTTCAAAAACGCTCAAAAAGAAATCCAACCTTCCGCATTAAGAGAAGTGCTCGTCCAAATCCCTGACATCAAATGGGATGATATCGGAGGTCTTGAAGATGTAAAACAGGAGCTTAAAGAAGCAGTCGAATGGCCTTTAAAACATCCTGACACATTCCAGCGCTTAGGAATAAGACCTCCAAAAGGAACATTGCTCTTTGGAATTCCAGGTACCGGTAAAACATTGCTTGCAAAAGCTGTGGCCAGCGAAAGTGAAGCAAACTTCATTTCCGTAAAAGGTCCTGAACTCCTCTCCAAATGGGTTGGAGAATCTGAAAAAGGAGTCAGAGAAGTATTCAGAAAAGCTAAACAGGCAGCACCAACAGTAATCTTTTTCGATGAAATAGATGCAATAGCTGGAGCACGCAGTGGAAATGATACTGACAGCGGAGTTACAAAAAGAGTAGTGAACCAATTGCTGACTGAAATGGACGGTTTGGAAGAACTTGAAGACGTTGCAATCATAGCCGCAACAAACAGACCTGACATTTTGGATGCAGGTTTGATGAGACCTGGAAGATTTGACAGACACATACAAGTCAAAGAACCTGACGAAGAAGCAAGACTTGCAATCTTTAAAGTGCATACCAAAAACATGCCTCTTTCAAAAGATGTTGATCTTAAAAAACTTGCCAAACAAACTGACGGATATGTTGGAGCAGACATCGAATCAGTTTGCCGTGAAGCAGCAATGCTGGCCCTAAGAGAAAATCTCGAAGCCAGTGAAATCCCTAATAAATACTTTAAAGAAGCAATCGATAAAGTAAAACCTGGAAACCAACCCCAGGATGAACAACTAGTTCAATACATGTAGGAAGAAAACAACAATTTCTTCCTATTCCCCCATTAACGATTATTAAATTCTAACCATATAATGGGAAAGATACAGACATCTTTCCCATAACCTCCAAAATTAACCATCATGATTCGGCAATATTCTATCTGCAGGCACCATTCCCCCTCTATGATAATACTGAGGATAATACTTAATAAATGAAAATCTTTTACCGCTGATGCCCCATTTAGGATTGAATCCAAAAACATTCTTATATTTCAATAAATCATCACGTTCTTCTTTTAATTTATAATAAACATCATATAATGCTTTTGTATCATCAATTGCCCTATGAAAATTGACTTCATCAACTTCATAATATCTGACGGCATCAATTAATTTATGAGGATAATCCTTACGGTCCTTTAGAACAGTTAGCGTATCTAACCAGTCCATTTTCTTAACAAGATTATCAGCCTCATCAGGAAAATGCCTTTTAAGCAAGAAATAAACAAAAGATAGGTCAAATTGTGCATTATGGGCAATCATTAACGCCTTCTCATCAAACATTTCCTTTAGATGCTTTGCTACAACCTCTTCAGGCAGCCCTTCGCTTTCAAGTGTTTCATCATCAATGCCGGTAATTTTAGTTATTTTTGAAGGCAAAGGTTTTTCACATTTAATAAACTCATCAAATTGATCTACAATTTCGCCGTCAACGACAGTAATCATTGCCAGTTCTATAATTTGGCAATTGATGCAGCTCAGACCTGATGTTTCAGTATCAAAAAATATTTTCTTTATAATTATTCCTCCATTTAAAGCAACTCATGAGGGGAATCGCTTTTATCCCTTGGATAATCTTTTGTAGATAAAGGCTTATTAATTTTTTCAAGACGATTGTCCAGAAATCTTCTTCCATCCTCTGTCGCGCAGAATATCGGCACTTTGGTTCCGTAATAATATATCTGGTGCTCATCGGCATATCTGCTGACCTCTTTTGAGGCACATGCGGTTACAATATCACCACACTCAAACAGCATTTCAGCTTCCCCGGCATCAACGCCGGTGGTATGGGCAACAAAAATATAAACGTTGACATCATCATCAAGAGGATATTCACGAAGCTCCCTAATCATAGGAGAAGGTATGACAGTTATTGCAATGTTTTTATAGCCTTTTGAAATAGCTATTTTTAATCCTTCAAGCTGATTTAACTCGGCAGTTTCAGGATTCAGGACAATTGAATCTGTTTTCTCGAGATTTTTAATGACTTCCGGAATTGGTGTTGTGCTAATCAGGCCGGACACTCTTCCGCCAACCCCCTGAACCACACGGGGATTTGTCATTATTACAGTTCCGGCACCATCACATGCTCCTACAACACAGTCGATGCTTCCATTTTCCATATTTGTTTTCAGTATTTCAGAAATGCCCACTGTAACCAGATCATCCATTTCAATTACTCTTTCAGGAGTGCACATTCCAAAGTCCTTTATTCTGAAATTGATGTTTTTTCTGATGAATTCCTCGTTAAGCTCATCCACATTATGCATTGCATGAAACATAGGGCAGTATTTCATGTCTGATGAACCCACTTCGGTTATCTCACCGTTTTCAATTACCACTTTAACCTTTCCCAATGTTTCTATCACATGTCTATCTTCAACCATATTACCACCTTTACAATACTGTATGCCTTTTTCATTATAAAAATTATAATGACAATAAAATTTAACAATTTAAAAAAATTCTATATAGTATGAATTTGAAATATTTTTAATGATTAGTCAACTAGAGGGATAAATTTGACTCAGAAAAGCGAAGCTCAAAAAGGAAACATAACTCCTGAAATGGAATATGTTGCAAAAGAAGAAAATATAGATGCGAATAAACTAGCTAAATTAATAGACAAGGGATTGGTCGTAATCCCCAAAAATATAAATGGCCATTCAAAGCCATGCGGAATCGGTGAAGGTCTGAAGACCAAAATCAATGCGAATATCGGTTCATCATCCAAGATTGATGATATTGAACTTGAAATCAATAAGGCGAAACTGGCCCAGGAGTATGGTGCTGACGCACTGATGGATTTGTCAACCGGCTCTGATTTGAAGCTATTCAGAAAAAGGATTATGGAATCCGTTGACATTTGCATCGGAACCGTACCAATCTATGAAGCGGGAGTCGTTACCCTGTCTAAAAACAAGGAAATAATCGATATGGACCCCGACGACATCTTTAAGGCCATTGAAAATCAGGCAAAAGAAGGAGTGGACTTCATGACACTCCACTGCGGAATTACAAAGGACCTTGTTCAAAAACTTAAGGATGCAAACAGGATGATGGGAATTGTAAGCCGTGGAGGAACATTCATGGCTTCCTGGATTAACCACAACGGCGAGGAAAACCCGCTGTATGAAAATTATGATTACCTTTTGGAGTTATCCTATGAATATGACATCACATTATCCTTAGGGGACGGACTGAGACCGGGCTGTCTGGCCGATGCAAGCGATATCCCTCAAATTCAAGAGCTTGTAAACCTTGGCGGACTCGTCAAACGGGCACAAAACGCCAATGTCCAGGTCATGGTGGAAGGTCCGGGACACATGCCATTGAACCAGATTAAGGCAAATATGGAAATTCAAAAAACCATCTGTCACGGTGCTCCATTTTATGTTTTAGGCCCTCTTGTAACAGACATTGCACCGGGCTATGACCACATTACCGGAGCTATCGGCGGAGCGATTGCGGCAACTGCAGGTGCCAATTTCCTATGTTACGTAACCCCTGCAGAACATCTCTCACTTCCAAGTCTGGAAGATGTAAAAGAGGGAGTGATTGCATCTAAAATTGCGGCTGAAGCTGCAGACGTTGCAAAAGGTCTTGATTCAGCATGGACACGTGAAAAAGCCATGGCAAAGGCCAGAAGGGAATTTGACTGGGAGAGCCAATTCGATTTGGCCCTGGACAAATCCAAGCCAAGGCAGTACAGGGACAAGTGTGAACTTGACGATAATGAAATGTGTGCAATGTGCGGAGAATATTGTGCAGTGAAAATTGCAAAGGGTGATTTCTGATGAAATATCAGGAACTAGTAGACGTCTACTCAGCGCTTGAGGCAACAACCAAAAGGCTTGAGAAAACGGAAATTATCTCAGAATTCCTAAAGAAACTGGATTCCGACACCATTGAAAAGGTGGGACTCTTGATTTTGGGCGTTGTATTTCCGGCATGGAGCTCAGAGGAAATAGGCATCGGCGGAAAGCTGGTTGAAAGGGCAGTTGCCGAAGCTGTCGGAACAACACAGTCCACCGTTGAAGATGCTGTTCGTGATGAAGGAGACATCGGCCTTGCATGCATCAAATTATATGCCAAAAAATCCCAGATGACCTTCTTCTCACAGCCCCTTACAATCGATTTTGTATTCAATAGCCTGCGCAAGTTATCCACAATCAGCGGATCACGTTCAACCAACCGTAAGATTGCAGTCATTCTGGAGCTGCTCTCACAGGCAAGTGCAACAGAAGCCAAATACCTGACCCGTACAATAACAGAAGAGCTGAGAATAGGCGTTGGAGACGGAGTGGTAAGGGATGCAATAGCCCAGGCGTTTGACATTGACAAGGCCATAGTGGAAAGAGCGCAGATGCTTACAAACGACTTTTCAGTCGTTGCAAGAACCGCAAAAGAGGAAGGCTCCGAAGGACTTAAAAAACTTAACCTGACTCCAGGAACACCGGTCAAGCCAATGCTTGCCCAACTGGCGCCACCGCTGGATGAAATCATACCTGAAATGGGCTGTGCAATTTGTGAGACAAAATACGATGGAATAAGACTGCAGGTCCACAGAAACGGTGATGAAATTAACATATTTACCCGCAGACTTGAAAACATTACCCATGCACTTCCGGAAATCGTTGAACTGTTTGACGAATACCTTCCCCATGAAGACTACATTGTGGAAGGTGAGGTAATAGCTACAAGAAACGGCAAGCCTCTCCCGTTCCAGAACATACTCCACAGAGTCAGAAGAAAGCATAATGTGGAAGAGGCAATGGAAAATGTTCCGCTGAAACTGTTCCTCTTTGACGTGCTGTACTACAAAGTTCCGATGATTGACGAGCCCCTTACAAAAAGGCGTGAAACACTGGAGAATATCGTGGACGTCTCCGTTGATGAAATGAACCTGAGTACAATGAAGGTCGGAACTCCGGAAAATATTGGCGAACTTCAGGAGCTGTTCGAAACCTCCATAGAGGGAGGCCATGAAGGAATAATGATTAAAGACTGCAAGGAACCCTACATTCCGGGACTCAGAGGCAAAAAAATGCTTAAATATAAGGCAGAGCCTGAAACCCTGGACATGGTCATTGTCGGAGGAACCTACGGCATCGGAAAAAGAGGAGAATTCGTCGGATCATATCTGGTTGCGTTAAGGGATGAAAACGACGATTTCAAAACCGTTGCATATGCAGCAACAGGCCTTGATGACGCTGCTCTCGAATACCTGACCGGAAAAATGAAGGAGCTTGAAATTTCAACAAAAGGCCGTGAAATCAAGGTCGAGCCGAAGATAGTGCTGGAAATTGCATTTTCCGAAATTGTCGAATCTCCGGAATATGAAACAGGTTATTCCTTAAGGTTCCCTGTCGTTAAAAACATAAGAAAAGACAAGAGTCCGATGGATGCGGATACCGTCGAAAGATTAATTTCCATGTACAATACAGGAAATTAACTTTCAGGCATTGCCCTGACTCGGAATATAACTTGCCTTGTTAAAGGATAAACTATAATTTCATATAATGTTTTAAATAATGCCTGCGCTATAATCATCATGATTAATGCCTCCAGGGGCATTGTTCCATAAAATCCTATGAAAATAAATATAACTGCATCCAAACCTTCACCGAAAAGTGTTGAGACAATGCATCTCAGGAAGAGCTTTTCTTCATCCCACCCCTTCATCAATACCATCAATTTTGCATTGACCAGAGACCCTACCAGATATGCCGCAAAGCTAGCCACCAGCAATCTGAAAGTGGAGCCCAAAACGACATTAAAAGCATCCGAATTTTCAAAAAATGCCGGAGCCGGAAGCCAGATTGTCACACTATAGCAGATAACCGCAATAAGATTCATGAAAAATCCAAGTAAAATTATCCTTCTGGCCTTTTCATATCCGTATACCTCGGCCAAAACATCATTGACAATGTATATTATCGGAAATATTATCACACCACAGGGCAGGACAAATGAAAAAAAGTCAAATGTCTTTCCGGCAATTATGTTTGATATAATAAGACATGCCGTGAAAACACCCGTCAGGATTGCATACAATTCCGTTTTTGTAAGATTTTCAAACATACTTATACTATATTCACACATCTAATTAAATTTTACAAGTTGAAATCCTATCGGCTATTTTTAACAGTAACGACAATGAAAAAGTATGGAAATCACAGACGACAAACTATTGAGAATAGCTTTAGTCACTTCACTGATTGGAATAATCGGCCTTTTAATCTTTACACCATCAATTGAAGTGAAAAAAGTCAAAATAGAGGACATTGACCGTGGAATGATTGACGAGGAGGTTTGTATTGATGCTGTTGTAACCGACATCGCATCCTCCCACTCCAAAAGCAGCTATTTTTTAACCATAAATGATGGAACCGGACAGATGACCCTTATAGTCTTTGAAAAGCAGCTGGCCGAAATACAATCGAACAGCCTTGACATTCATGACTTCAAGGACAGGAAAGTTGAAGCCACCGGCAAAATCACCGAATACAATTCTGATTTGGAAATAATTTTATCGGGCGGAGACGGCCTGAAAATTATAAAATAATAAATAGCTTTTTATTGATTGAAACATAAAAATAAACAATATTAAAATGTATAGGAAACAATAACATGTCTGATAAAAAACGATTATTTGGAACTTTCGGAGTTAGAAGAACCGCCAATGATGTCCTGACTCCTGAGTTCGCATCAAGACTTGCAGCCTGTTACGGTACATTAGTTAAGGGAACCGTAGCTGTTGGAGGAGACCCAAGAACTTCCACTCCTATGTTGAAAGAAGCAGTTAAAGCTGGTCTTTTATCAAGTGGATGTGATGTAGTGGATTTAGGAATTTTACCTACACCAGGAGTTCAGTATGCCGTCCGCAAATATTATGACGGCGGAGTGATGATAACAGCTTCACACAACCCTCCACAATATAACGGGCTTAAATTTTTAGATGAATTCGGAATCGGAATACCTGACGAAATGGATCTGGCAATCGAAAAATTATACTTTGACGAAGAGCCGGACAGGGTTGCGTTCCATGAAATCGGTCAAATTTACAACAATGACAAAATTATAGACGAATATGTTGATGAGGCAATCTCCAAAGTGGACGGCGAAGCTATCCGTGACGCCAAACTGAAAGTGGTTGTTGACTGCGGATCTGGAGCAGGGTGCTATACCGCACCATACCTGATTAGGAAACTTGGCTGTGAAGTGACAACACTCAACGCTCAGGCCGACGGATTTTTCCCAGGCCGTGACCCTGAACCTATTGAGGAAAACCTTCAGGAACTCATCAGCGTCGTCAAGGAATTGGGTGCAGACATCGGTCTTGCCCACGACGGAGATGCCGACAGAACCATCTGCATTGACGAGAAAGGAAATTTCGTTTTGGGAGACAAGACATTCACCCTCGTTGAAAAGCAAATGCTTAAGGAAAACAATGGAGGAATAATTGTCACTACCGTTGCAACATCCCAGGCAATTTATGATGTTGCGCAAGAATACAACGGTGAAGTCATAGCTACTGCAGTTGGGGATTTGCTTGTAGCACGTAAACTCAAAGATGAAGATGGATTATTTGGTGGAGAAGAAAACGGAGGACTCATTTTCCCTGATTTCGTTTACGGAAGAGATGCAGTGATGACCGTTGCCAAAATCCTGGAGATTGTTGCAAAAGAGAAAAAACCTTTATCAGAGTTAGTGGCAGAACTTCCTGTCTATTATGCCAAAAAGATGAAAATCGAATGTCCTGATGATGAAAAAGAGTTCGTAATGTCAAGCATTGCAAAAGAGATTCAGGAAACTACTGATTTCAAATTAGACTTAACAGATGGTGTTAAAATCCTTAAAGAAGATGGTTGGGTAATTATCAGACCATCCGGAACCGAACCAATTTTCAGATGCTTTGCAGAGTCCGACTCACAGGAAAAAGCTGATGAAATGACCGATTGGGGAATCAGTCTAATCAAAAAATACAAAAAATAACTAACACAAAAAACCATCACCCAATTTGTTTTAATTATATTGATTTCAAATATAATTAAAACTAATCTTACCATCAAAACTATTTAAAATATAATAGCTATTTTTAAAATGATGAAAGTTATCTAAAAAATTAATAAAATAAAATTATGACATCTACATTAAGAAATGCAAATGTTTAAAAGTTTTCCAAACATTCTTCTTTTAAGAAAAATGCATCCTCATTATCAGGATTTCTAAGCAATACTTTGTTAAAACTATCAACAGCCTCTTCAAACTTGCCCAATTCCATCAACACAACACCTTTGTTAAGTAAAAAATCAATGTTATTTTTCTCCAGAGAAATGGCTTTGTTAAAGCATTCCAATGCCTCATCAAATTTTCCCAAATCAATGTAGGCATTACCCATTCTGTTGATTGCATTGGCATCCATATCAGAATCATCCAGACAGACTTCAACGGCCTTGTCAAATGATTCAATAGCTTCTTCAAGCTTGCCCATGTCAGTCAGCAGGTTCCCCCGCGCATTCCATACTTCAGGATTTTCCCCGTCGATGACTATGAGCTTATCATACACCCTCAAGGCGGCGTCATACCTTCCAAGCATTTCCAGAATGAATCCTCTCCAATATAACACAATTGGACTGCTTGGACGATAGTTGTAAGCTATTGTGCTTGCCTTATATGCCTCTTCAATCCTTCCGGCATTGAGAAGTGCAATAGCCTTATTGTTCAAAATGTATTCATTGTCGGGCTCCATCTCCAGGGCCTTGTCATAACAGCTGATGGCCTCGTCAAACTTACCCAGCCTTGATAAATTATCCCCCTGTTTGTTGAGAAGATAGACATCATTGGGATCAAGTCTCAATGCTGCATCATAACACATGGTGGATTTGTCGAATTTACCGCTGTCAAAAAGAATATCAGCCCTTTTGGTAATCATTGCCTTTTCATCAATCTTGTCGCCTTTCCACTCATCAATGTGAAGTTTTTCAAAATAGATTATCTGGAATTCATCCGAATCGCTGATCTGACCGCCATACATTTTTTTGAATTCCCTCATCATATCGTAGGAGTCCTTAAAACCTTCCTTTCGGGCCAGCTCATCATTATCCTTGATGTCTTCAAAAGGAATGTTTTCCACATCAGTTACCAATGCTTCGAAAATTTTCATTTTTTCTTTTGAAACCAAATTCCAGTAACAATATAGTCTGTCTCCAACTTTAAGCGGAGTTTTCCATGCTTTACGTATGGTTCTTGTTTTTTTACCTGTAATCACATCAATATCATTACTTGAAAATGACAAAATTGGCATCTGACCCCTCCTTAAAATCTATTCTATAACCTGTTCACCGAATTCCGCTGATTTGACTTTGACAATGCCATTAAAGTACGGCTTGATTTCACGGGCCAAATCGGCTAAAACATGAGGATTTGGAACCTCAACTTTTTCCAAAGCCGGGTCGAGAACGTTTTTATTTCTAAATTGTTGGATAGTGTAAATGTCAGCTTCGATTTCATCTGCTAAATTAATCATGTCTTTTTTTGTGTGCAATGTTGGAACATAAGTTGTTCTTGCCTCAAGGTGAACATTTTCATCCTCATTAATCAGTTCCATGGACTTTTTGACCTGAAAACCGACATTGGAACCTGTGACTTTTCGGTATTTTGAAAATGTTGTCTTGACATCAAGTGAAACGAAATCCAGTAATTTCAAATCCAGAAGCTGCTTGATTTTATCAGGATAGATTCCGCTGGTGTCCAGTTTGGTTTTAAGGCCAATTTGTCGAACATAGCTAAAGATTTCAATTATTTCATCTGTTTGCATTAACGGTTCGCCGCCTGAAATTACAACAGCATCAAGAAAATCAGCTGAAAAGTCAATTTCCTGTTTAACCTCTTCAAGAGATTTTTCTGTTGTATCATCCAGAAGTTCAACATTATGACAATATCTGCATGTCAGAGGACAACCTGACATGAAAAGAACCAGAGACATGTTTCCATGGAATTCAACTGAAGAAATTACTGACCCGCCAACATACATTAGTCTAAAACCTCTTTTATGATTTCAATGAATTTTTTATCCTCTTCCAATGTACAGATGCTTATCCTAATCCAGTACTCGTCCAAACCTTTAAATGAGGTGCAGTCCCTTACGATTATTCCCTTTTTCATAAGCTCCAATGCAAGCTCACTTGCGGTAAAACCTGTGTCCTTGATTCCAATCAACATGAAATTGGATTTTGAAGGAAATACGTTTAAAGAATCGATTTTGGACAGCTCATCATAGAGGTATTGTCTGGATTGGATTCCATTTTCAATTGAATTTCTGATGTATTCAGTATCCCTAAATGTATTTAGGGCCGCCACAAATGATAATCTTGTCAGGGAAAATACAGGTTTGATTCTGTGCATATATTCTATAATTTCTGCACATGCAAGGCCATAACCGATTCTCATGCCTGCAAGACCCAATACCTTGGACATTGTACGGATGATGAAAATATTATCATATTCATTGATTAAATCCTTGTTTGTGACTTCTGAGTATTCAAAGTAAGCTTCATCAATAACGATTAATATTTCAGGATTTTTGCCTGCAATATCCGAGAGAACTTCCTTTTCAATTAAAGTACCTGTAGGATTGTTCGGAGAGCACAGAAAAATCATTTTTGTCTTATCAGTGATTGCATCAAATATTGAATCTGCATCAAGCTCATTTTTATCCAAATCCCATCTTGCATAGACAGGATGGGCGCCGTATTGCTGGAGCAGGTATTCATAGTACATGTAGGACGGCAAAGGCACAATGAACTCATCACCCTCATCAATGAATGTTTTTGCAAGCACATCGATGATTTCATCCGCACCATCTCCTCCGATGATGACCTGGTTTTCATCAACATCGGCATATTTGGCTATTTCTTCCACAAGTTCGTGGAGTTGGGATTCAGGGTATCTGTTTATTGACTTGATTTCTGCCTTGATGGCTTCCATTGCTTTCGGGGATGGACCCCATGGATTTTCATTGGACCCCAATTTAATGATTTCATCCTTATTCAATCCGAACTGTTCGGCAATCTCTCCCTGAGATTTGCCCGGAACATATGAATCCATCTCATCTACTATTTTTCTTGCCTTCATTACTAATCGTCCTTATATTGTTTAGAAAGTTTGACATAATTGTCCGCATTTGCCTGGATATGTTTGATTTGCTCTTCTGAGAGTTGCTTTACTGCACGTCCTGGGACGCCTAAAATCAGACTGCCCTCTGGAAATTCCTTACCTTCGCTTACAACGGCTCCTGCACCCACAATTGAATTTTTGGATATGTGTGCTCCGTTTAGAACTGTTGCGTTCATTCCAATCAGTACATTATCGTCCAGCCTGCAGCCGTGAACGACCGCACCGTGACCTACAGAAACGTTTTCTCCTATTTCCACCGGAAAACCTTTGGTACAGTGAACGACACAGTTGTCCTGAACGTTGGAATTGTTTCCAATAGTGATGGAGTCTGTATCTCCCCTTACAACAGCACCGTGCCATATGGAGACATCCTCTCCGAGTTCAACATTTCCAATTACCTGTGCGCCTGGGCATATTACAATAGAGTCTTTTTTATTTTCCATAATATCGCCGAATTATTCTTTCTTTTTATTTTTGTCTTGAATGATATGATTTTGTTTTACCAATACACGTGTATCGGAGGGTACATCATCATACAACAAAACCCCTGAACCGATAGTGGAATTGTGGCCCACCTTAACACCAGGTGAGAAGCTTGAGTTGATTCCTGTTTTGACGGAATCACCAATGATTGAACCAAGCTTACGCCTTCCACTGTCCATCATTATGTCTTTTATTTTGGTTTTTACAGGTTTATTGTCAAAACGCAGGTTTGCAATGTTGGTTCCTGCCGCAATATTACAGTTGGAACCGATAACAGAGTCACCGACATAACTCAAGTGGCTGACATTGGTATTTTCCATAACAATGGAGTTTTTGATTTCAACGGCATTTCCAACATGGACATGGTCACCAAAGTAGGAATTTCCTCTGATATATGAATTAGGACCTATATCACAGTGTTTTCCAATGTAGACGTTTCCTTCAATATATACTCCTGAACGGATGATACTTTCTTCATCCAAAAATATTTCACCATGAATATGAACCCCATCTTCAATGGTTCCCTTGATTTCAGTTTTTAAATTGCTTATGAGCTCTTCATTTACTTCAATAAGCTCCCATGGACGACCCACATCAATCCAATCCTTGTTTGTCTTATGGCCAATCACCTTTTTGTTATCAGCAATCTGCAGGCTCACAGAATCAGTAATCTCATATTCTCCACGTTCTGAAAGTTCTGTTTTTTTGATTTTTTCAAAGATGTCCTTGTTGAATATGTAGATACCAGTATTGACAAGGTTGCTTGGCGCCTCTTCTTTTTTAGGCTTTTCCACAATGTTTTTGATATTGCCGTCTTCGATTTCAACAACACCGAACGCAGAAGGATCCTCCACTTCTGTGAGGACCATCAATGTATCGGGTTTCATGTAATTGTATTTTTTAATAATTTCATAGATGATTTCATTGTCCAGAATGATATCCCCATTCAAAACAATCAAACTGTCTTCAATAAAATCTTCACCATATGAAATGGCATTTGCGGTTCCGAGGAAATCCTCCTGGGTAGCGTAGGTTATTTTAACCCCGAAATCACTACCGTCACCAAAGTATGCTCTGACCATTTCTTCTTTATAACGGACAATCAACAATATGTCCTTAATTCCATTATCCCTTAAGGATTCTATGTTATATTGGATAATCGGTTTTCCAGCTACTGGCAACATGGTTTTAGGCTTTGTAAGCGTTAAAGGCCTCATTCTAGAACCTTCACCAGCACTCAATATAATTGCTTTCATTTTCTATCCCCATAAAAATTATATAATAATATTATATGTTTAACTCTCATCTTATAAATTAATTTTTCTAAAAACAAATGACTAATTTTAAATAATAGTTAGAATATAGTAGAACTATATTAGCTATGCTAATAGCCAAAAACACAAAGGAGATTAATAAAATGACAGTATATGTTTGTTTACACTGCGAATACAGATTCGATACAGAAAAAGGTGACCCTGCTTACGACATTCCTGCTGGAGCAACTCCTGCAGACATGCCAGAAGGTTGGGCTTGTCCAGAATGCGCAGCTTTAGGTATTGACGCATTCATTGTAGAAGAAGAATAAATCTTCTTCTCAAAACCTTTTTATTATTCTTCTT
>ONJC01000010.1 GCA_900318035.1 uncultured Methanobrevibacter sp. | reverse complement strand
TTCCTTGAAAGTTCTTGATCTAAATTGTCTGCAAGTACTTCGGTGATTACTTTCAAACCACGAGAAGTTTTTTCATAAGCTCTAATTCCCATTACTACGACTGGAGGTACTTCCAATACGGTAACTGGAGTGAAAACATCCATACCATTAGTTGGAGAGTTTTTATCAGTATCAGTGACTAAAGCGTGAGTCATACCGACTTTATAACCTGCGAGGCCGAGTAATTTTGGTTCATCAATTTGAGGCCAAGATTTTACTCTAGGGGTTTCTTTTGCTGCTCTTTTCCTTGGACTAAAAGCAACAGACCCTTTTCTTGGCTGGTGATGTCTTACCATTTATTTTAACCTCCTTATTAATATTTTTCCTTATTTTTTTAATCAATTTAATTTTTTAAATCAAACAGCTAAATGAATAGCTATTCTACAAGTTGACAAGAATTATACGGAGTATAACCTCATCGAAATAATAAATAGCTGTAAAAATGATTACAACTAGATAAATATTAAATTTCAATATATTCCATTGAGTTTTTACTAATTGAAGCACAATAAAGAATATATCTAATGTATAAATCATTCTGCGCTAAGTTAATTTTTAGGAGAGTCCTAAAAACATTAATGTATAAAAAGTTGAGCAAGTTATCTATTAGCGTGATAAATCTAATAAATCAAAGAGAATTAAAATCTCATAAAGTTAAATAAAGAAAGTGTAGCGACAACTGCCTCTTCAGTCCTAACAGTTTCAGTTCCCTGATTCGGAATGGTATTTATTTTATATAAATCCCAGTTCGGATTGGAAACGTCTTCTGCTATTGAAGAATAAGGGCCACCAAATAAAATAGCAATACTTTTACATTCATCTACTTTATGTTTTAATTCACCAAAAATAGAATCAATATAATCTCCATATCTTGTAGTTTCCACAACAAGATCAGGTTTAATTAATTTTAAGCTATTTTTAAGACTCTTATTAGAGGACATTACATTATATCCCCAGTAAACGTCATCTGGTTTATCAGGTGTGACTATTACTTCTTTCTTAGCAATCTTAGTTATCTTAAAGTCAAAAATTCTTTTGACAGAAAGTTGCTCTTTACAGAATGCAAGTTTATCCATACCTATATCAACAAAAGTTCCTTTCTTATTTCTCTTAACAGTGAAACCTTGCCTATAATCACCCACGTCTGGCTGATTATTAACAGGATGATGAGGAGTCCTAAGCGGTGGAAGAATTCCAACATGCTTCAGTTCCGGCCTAATAGGGAATGCCTTTTTCCTCAGATATTGAGGGGTATTCATATAGCTCAAAACTTCAGCAATAAAATCTCCATCAAGATCTCCATCTTCATTTTTATCATGATTATCATTATAAATAACCACATTATCTGCTTGAAAAATAGCTAAAGCTCTTCCTAAAATCCCGACTTTATAAGTACGAATTTTAAGGTCTTTAGACTCAGAAAGAAATGAATTTGGAATAAATATAGATAGCTCATCTTTATACATTACTAAACAATATGTTAAGCAAAGTATATAAAGATTACCCTACATTTATATAGCTATCACTAAATAGACTTACACATTTACAAAATATTATATCAATTATAATATCCGTAGCCTCTTTTTATGCTACCAACTTTTTTATACTCAGAGAATATATTAATATAAAATATGTAACAACCCCTATATAAAGGTATTGTTTCAGGTTATAAAAAAATAAAAAAAAATACAAATTAAAAGAAAATTAAAAATCGAATAACGCTCTAAATACAATTACATTAACATCTTGTTTTTCTTTGGTGTGAAACTCATAAATCTTTGGAATTGGAAAATTGTATCTGAATATATGGGTGATATTCAAACCGTTATTCTGATAGAAATCAATTAGAAATTCCTCTGTTGATGCCATATGAAATGAATATAAAACACCTGCTTCAAGTTCACAGGCCTTTTTTACAAAATTCAAATCAGCCCCGGTTTTTGCTTTCCTTTGAGATCCGAATGGTGGATTTTGGATTATTGTATCTGCTTTAAAGGCACCATTATAATCACAGACATCACTTAAAACATACTCTACATTGTCCAACTCAAGTTTCTCTGAAGTCTGACGAGCAAGCCTAATGGATTCTTCATCCACATCCACACCACATGCCGAATTTGCACCCATTAATGCAGATGCAATTGTAAAAATGCCACTGCCGCAGCCCAAATCCAGAACATTTCTATTTTCAATATCCCCCAGGGAATTTGCGTTCCAAATCAAATCTGCAGAAATTATTGCAGGAGTGGTATACTGTTCAAGACCTACCTTGGGATTTGGATGAGGCGGAATTGACTGAAGCTTCATTTCCAAATGTCTTTTTTTATTAATTTTTTTCATGAAAAATCAACATGTTTAATTATAATTAATATATAATATTATATTAGTATAAAAAAATTACTTTGAGGTTTTCACATGTTTGAAAAAGTATTAATTGCAAATAGAGGAGAAATCGCAATAAGAGTTATGCGTGCATGTAACGAACTTGGAATCACCACAGCCGCAATCTATTCTGATGCAGATAAAACTTCTTTATATACAAAATACGCTGATGAAAGTTATCCTTTAGGAAATCCTTCACCGGCAAAATCTTATTTGAATATAGAAAAAATTATAGGCATTGCAAAAGACTGCGGAGCAGATGCGATACACCCAGGTTATGGATTTTTAGCTGAAAATGCCAAACTTGGAGAAGAATGTGAAAAAAATGGAATTAAACTTATAGGCCCTACAGGGGACGTAATTAACAAAATGGGAGATAAAATCACTTCAAAAGCTCTCATGAAAAAAGCTGGAGTTCCTGTTATTGAAGGTACGCCTGAAGGAATCACCGATGTTGAAGAAGCTAAAGAAATTGCAGCCCAAATTGGATATCCTGTTATTGTAAAAGCTTCCGCAGGAGGTGGGGGAATAGGTATGCGTGCAGTTTACAGTGAAGAGGAACTTGTAAACGCAATTGAATCCACCCAATCTGTTGCAGCCACAAACTTCGGAGATTCAACAGTATTCATTGAAAAATATCTTGAAAAACCACGTCACATTGAATTCCAACTTTTAGCCGACGAACATGGAAACGTGATTCATGTTGCAGACAGGGAATGTTCCATTCAAAGAAGACATCAAAAGCTTCTCGAAGAGGCTCCATCCCCCATCATGACCGATGAGCTTAGGGAACAAATGGGAGGCAGTGCAGTTAAAGCTGCAGAATATATCGGATATAAAAGTGCAGGTACTGTTGAATTCCTATATGACAATGGAGACTACTATTTCCTTGAAATGAACACACGTATACAAGTGGAACACCCTATTACAGAACTCATTACAAACACTGATTTGATTAAAGAACAGATTAAAATTGCAGCCGGTGAAGAGCTAACATACCAACAAAGTGACATTACCGTTTCAGGACATGCAATTGAATGTCGTATCAATGCAGAAGACCCATTGAATGACTTTGCACCAAACCCTGGAAGAATTACAGGTTACAGATCCCCGGGAGGACCAGGTGTACGTTTAGACAGTGGAGTTTACATGAACTATACCATTCCTACATTTTACGATTCAATGATTTCAAAACTCATTACCTACGGAAGGAACAGAGAAGATGCAATCACCAAAATGCAAAGGGCATTAAGGGAATATGTCATTTTGGGTGTTAAAACCACCATTCCATTCCATAAGGCCGTTTTGAAAAATGCAAATTTCATTTCCGGAGACTTGAATACACACTTCATTGACCAGAACAAAAAGGACATTGATGTTGAAATGGTAAACGTTATTGAAGAGGATGCTGAATACGTAAACAAACTAAAATCCACTTTCATGCCTAGTAAAAAAATTGCTGCAATTTCAGCTGCAGTCGGATCCTATCAGAATGCTGTAAAACACCAGCATGACCTTAAAAGGCAAAAAAAGAATAAATAACTTTGGAGATTAATAAATGCGAGAAGAAATTGTTAAGCTATTGGAAAGAGAGAATAAGCTTTCTGATGATGCACTCAGTGAAATAAAAAACATTGAAATCGATGATTTTTCAAATATAGTAAAGGAAGTTGGAAATGAAGAAACCGACTATATCAAAAAATCTGAAATTCAAAAAGATTTGAACACACAATACATCGGTAAAGAGCTATATGTCTTCAAAGAAGTTGCTTCAACAAATACCGTTGCTAAATTTCTATCAATGCACAATGTTGCAAATGGAACTGTAGTAATCTCTGAAAAACAGACACAAGCAAAAGGCAGATCAGGAAAATCATGGGAATCACCATTGGGAGGAGTCTGGTTATCAATTATATTAAAACCAAATGTGGACCAGTCCAAATTCCCGATGATTACTCTGGCCACCGGAGTGGCAGTGGCAAAAACTCTTGAAAAAATTGGCGTTGAAGAGCCTGAAATCAAATGGCCTAATGACATAATGATTAACGGCAAAAAAATCTGTGGAATTTTAACAGAAGCCATTGCAAAATTCAATACTGTTGAAAATGTCATTATAGGAGTGGGAATTGATGCAAATTTAGATGTGTCACAATTCCCTGAAGAGTTACAGGCTGGAACAACAACCCTTAAAGAAGAGCTTAAAAGAGAAGGCAATGAAAACCTTTTAATTAAAATATTCCTGGAAGAATTCGAAAAAATAAGTGAACTTTTCAATCATGAAGGATATGAAGTTATCCTGAAAGAATGGAGAAAACGTTCATACTCCATCGGAAAAATAGTTGAAGTAAGAGAACCATTCAATACATATTATGACGGTTATGTTGTAGGTATTAATAAAGAAGGAGCTCTTATTGTTGAAAAAATTGATGGAACCTTGAAAAAAGTAATTTCTGGAGAATGTATTATCAAAAACTAGAATACAATCTCCCTACATTTATCTTCATTAATAACTACTTCCTGTAGCTTATTAAATGAAGATTCTATTTTTTTACACAAATCATTTAAATCAAGATTAAATGCATCATTAGTTGATAAATCAAAACGTATTGTAGCAGATGCACCGGGCATTGAAACTGCAGGAATAGTAATTATTCCATAATCTTTCAATAAAATAAATGAAAATACAAATGCCACATCCTTATCGGACAAATTATGTTCAACTGCAATCTCATCGGCCAAACCTTCAGGCGAGATCATAACTCCGGTAGGAGTAGTTTCAAAATTATCAAATTTTTTATCCAACAAGCCGAATAATTCATCTTTTCTTGAAAAACTGTTTATCAGATTATCTTCATCGAAATGCTTAATGCCATTTACCATTGCAAGAACGGCTGGAGGTTGCGCTTCAAGACCGAACTGATTGACCTTGACCTTGATTTCATCAATTAAATCTTCACGACCGGCCATAAGACCACCTCGTGGGCCAGGCATTAATTTGTCAGTACTGGTGATTGCAATATCTGCACCCAAATCACATGCTTTCGGCTGATTAAATACGACAGTCCTTAGTCTAGCTCCAGATGCATCATCAACCATGACGGGGATATTTCTTTCATGAGCCATTTCAATAACTTTTCTAAACTCATCTTCATCAATCACCTTATGGTCCATGGTAGAGCCTGTCACAACAACCAATGAAGTACTTTCAGGTATTGAAAATTCATCAAAAACATCTGTTTCAAAGTAATTTGCTCCAACCAAATTACAGCTTCTTGGAATTGACGGATGGGCAGGCAGCTCGGCCAAATAATGAACCACGTTAGAACCCTTACTTACCAATGCCAAAATAGTGGCCAATATTCCTGAAGAAGTCCTGTTTAACGGAATGACTTTTTCTCCACCCATATGCTCTATTCCCACATCCTGAAGTTCCTGTTCAAAAATTGCAGGTCCTACATAGGTTTCCAAAAGACTGATTTGTGAAGGTGATGCAATAAATCCCCCTGACAATCCTGTCAAATCGAATAGGGCTGACCTTCCTTTATTTTCAATCAAATCCTTGATTATAAAAAGAGCCTTTTCTCTTTTTTTGACTTCATCTAAAGAGCTATTTACAATCATCTAATCAGAATCATCAAATTGTAATTTGAAATCTTCAAAAAATTCTAAAATAGATTTTAATTGTTTTTCCTTAACAGGAACAGTGGTATATTCCTCTTCCTCAGGTATTCCGTAGAAATAATCTGCAAATAAAACTTTACCGTCTGGACTGGTAATGAATGTAAAACCATCTGAAAGAGCATCTGGATTCTTGTTGTGGAATTCCACTTCAAAAGAAACACCGAATTTTTCTGAAAACTTAGCTTTTTCTTCAGGTTCCCTGTTACATTTTCTAATTTTTGTCATTCTTGTTTTCAATTTTTTTTCTGCTAATACATTTATATCGTCAGCCATAATTACACTTCCATAAATTCTTATAAAAATAATGTAAATTAAAATATAGTATAAATTAAATTATATATAAGCATTTAGATTATTTTTAAAATCAGTCATATAAACTATTACCATGACTGTCCATTGCCACTATAAGAGGTCCAAAATCTTTAACTTTTAAATTCCACATTGCTTCAGGCATTCCCAAGTCCAGCCAATCCACACTTTCAATTTCCTCAACTGCATCAACATATAATGCCGCACAGCCTCCGGTTGCCACGACATAAATTGCCTCATTTCTGACTAATGCCTCACGAACTGTATCGTCCATACCGCCTTTTCCTATGACAATTTTAGGACCCATATCCAGAACATCACTTTGGTAGGGATTCATCCTCATTGAAGTTGTAGGGCCGACAGCAACCATCTCATATTCCTCATCTTTTTTGGAAATGATTGGTCCTGCATGGAATAAGACAGCACCCTCAATATCCAATGGAGCTCCTTGCTCTAGTAAACGTTTATGAGCCTGATCCCTTGCAGTTAAAATATTACCGGTTAAATAAACTACATCCCCCGCATTTAATTCAGATAAATTTTCATCTTTAATTGGAACATTCAATTTTCTTTCCATTTTTACACCTTGATAGTATATATCATTTTAATTAAAAAAAATATTGATTATATCAATATATAAAATTTTTAGATTAAATAAATTTAATGGGTGAAAATAATAACTCTTTCAAAAACTTTGTTGATTTTCAAAATCATTTTTCCATTTTCCCCTAATTTTAATCCATTCAACATCAAAGGCATGATAACCCAAACAACAACCTAAATCAAATTTTAAATGGTTTCATTAACAAAAAACCAATTTTCAATCGTTTGATGTGAAACAATGATTCTGAAAAACTTTTTAAAGGATTTGCAAACATTTTTTAAACTTCCCAAATAATCTGTCTGAAAAGGCAAATCCTCCGTTAGAATCGCTAAATATATATTGTTTAATATCTAAAATACTATTTAGAGTAATTATTTTTTGATTTAGCATAATAAAAGTTTTACTCCAACTTCTTATTAAATTTAACTATTTTTAAACAGAATTAAAAATTCAAAACTAAATTTCAAATCAACAAAGTTTTTGAAGGCATCATACAAACATTTCAATAAAAACTAAATAGTGTAAGAAAAATAGTAATAATATAAAAGGCATATCGCTTTTTTGAATTTTTATATTTTTCGCTTGAAGAAGTGAATATAACAAATTTATGGAGGAAAAAACATGGAACCAAATAAAATATCTGGAATATTATCTATAATTTTAGGATTAATTTTTATAATTTTCCCTATTTTTAGTTCAGGAGTAGTTTCCATTATTATTGGAGTAAGTTTACTATTCTTTGGTATAGCATTAATATTAGCCGGATTTACAGCAAGCAATATTGTTATTGGAATTTTGGCCATCATATTTGGGTTACTATTCACATTTAGAATTGATGCAGTATCATTCCTTTTAGGATTCCAATTCTACATTATTGGTATCATATTGATTCTAGCAGGCATTATTGGTCTTATTTCAGATACCCAAACATCCAAAATTGCTTCAATATTGATTGTAATTTTGGGTATTATTTCATTCGCTCTTGGAGGATTATCCATCGACAACCCAATTTTCGCAGCAGCGCTTATTGGTGTAGCATTAATCATCCAGGGAATAAGATTATACATAGACTAGAAATTTAATAAGCAATCTTTTTGATTGCTTCCATTTTTATTTTTTAAAAATTTTGTAATAACTATCTTTTTTTAACTTTACTCTTTTTTAACTGTTTTTCAATTAAATAAAATCAGCAAAACTGCTTGAGTTGTAATTTGAAAAATTATAATTTAAAAAGACAGTTTTTTAACCATGTTTAAATATAATTAATTATAATGATTTCAAGAACATCATAACAAGGAGACCACAATGGAATATGTAACTTTCGACCCTCAAACTCATGACGTGAACAAAATTGCAACATTACGATATAATGTAGATTATCGGACTTACGATAATCTTTTTAATTCAAAAGAAAAGGCTATTGCAGCTCTTGGAAAAAATCTAAAAAAAGATGATTGCGTCAAGGTAATTTATGATAATGGAAACATTATTGGAATATTGATTGCATATACCCATGATAAACAACCTAAAACTCATTTTAACTCTCTTAAACTGTTAATAGTATCCATATTAGACCATTTTGTCATTTGTGACATTAAAAAGGATGATTTTTATATCGCAGAACTGGCTATTGATGAAAATCAAAGGTCCAAAGGTTATGGAACAAAAGTCATTAAAGATGTCATTGATTATGCTAAAAAAAATGATTATAAAAGAGTTATTTTAGATGCAGATTTCAGAAATCCTAAAGCGAAAGCATTATATGAAAGATTGGGCTTTAATGTATACAATAAAAAATCTTTTTTAAAAAGAGGCATGTACAATATGGAGCTTAAACTTTACCCCGAAGACCAGTAAACCGTCACGAATTAAATATTTAAAAAAAAGAAAGGGATAGCTTAAAATATTAAGCTATATCAGAATATAATAATCCAATAGCCCTATTAGCAAAGAATGCCAAATATGGAGTTATTACAACTGAAAGAATTGCTAAAATTGGTACAATACTAAAAACAGCTGAGAAAACCATCTCAACAACAGCGGCAATTATGATAACCAGCAAAATTAAAATTATTACTTTACCCACACCAATTCTTGAGATGTCTTTTGCTGCTTCAAAAACATTTAAAGCTTCACTTAAACTGCCAGTATTTGCCAGTCTTGCTTCAGCCATAGTTTGGAAGAATGAAAAGATCACAAATAAAATTAAAGCAACAGTACCTGTAACAGCTAAAGAAACTGCCAGATTGACTATAGCCTGAGATAATGCATCAGATACCAGAACAGTGGAATTTCCAACATACGCATTGTGGGCCTGTGAGACAATACCATGATAGACCACCATAACATTACCAAAAATATTTGTAAGATATCCTACAACCAAAACAACAAATGCCGGAATTATAAAGTAAACGATTGATACAATGAAATTATTAAAACCTGTGATAAAATTATCCCACCATTCAAACTCGGGAACTTCATCATCAAGGCCAATTCCAGACTTAATAACACTGATTAAATAACCGGACAATACCCATCCAATCAACATTGAAAGTATGACAGCCATTCCACCAAATAAAAAACATTCAGGATTAATAAAACCCAATATATATGTAAATATCCCTAAAACGGAAAATACACCTGCCACTATTGATAATAAAACATAAATCAATAATGTCTTTGGGTCTTTTGATGGAAATACAAAAGCATCCTTAATTATTTCTATTACATCCATATTAACACCATTTATTTAATTAAATACTCTTAAAAGAGACATTAATAATTTTTTAAAAAAGTAATATATATAATTTAGACTATGAATGAGTTCTTAAATTAATAATTTACATTTAATTTTTATATATTATAAAATACAAATTTTAATTACTTGATGATTGTTCTATTTACTTGAAACAGTTATAATACAAAAATCCATCGAATGGTAGTTCTAGAAAAAATAATTTATTGTTCAATGAAAATAATGAGGGTATGGCCTATGGATAATAAAAAGATAATCATAATCGGAATAATAATTCTAATCATTGCAGGCATTATTCTAGTAATGCTAACCTCAGTACATTATGAAAAAATTGATATAACTCCAAATGGAACAACAATAGAAGTTCCAGCCAACCAAACCAAATATAATGGCGATGTTCAGAGTGCCAAAATATGGAATTGGAACAACGGAATATTAGTTACATACAATAACCATGAGGATAAAAATCTTATCAAAGTGAGTGAATTAGGTTATAATACTCTGAATAATGTAGTTAAAAACGGAGAAAAGCAAAACATAGATGGTTTGACATGTTATGTGATAAATGCTGATCAATTATTAGAAATCCACATATTTGACATTATCAAAGTAAATTATAACGGGAAATTCTATTGCATACCGTTATCCAACGAAACTACTCACGACAATATCATGATTTGCTGTAACGACAAGGATATGGCAGTCCATATGGCCAAATCAGTGAAATACAAAAATGTTTTTCCGGAAAAAAATGATTTAAACAATACCCTTACCACAATGAAAAACATAACTGGAGATTTACAGTCAAAAGCAAATAAATATACAAATAATACCAATTTAAGCAATATTAAATCCACCGTGGAAGAAGAGACCGGAGTCAATCTGGATAATGCAAAAAGCAAAATTGAGCAATACACCGGGAAGCTACCTATATGAAGAAAAAAAGGGATAACATGGAAATCACTAACCAAAAACAAACCCCCAAAAGAAGTTTAAAAAGAAGTTTTATCGTATTTATCGGAAATATCTTAGGAATATATCTGATAGGTTTTTTAGGATTAGGAGTTGAATTTAGTCAATTTGATGACATAATACTTTTAGTAGTTTTTATCAGTCTAATTAATGCAATACTTTGGCCGATTTTAACAAGAATAGCAATGCCATTTCTAGTTTTAACCTTCGGTATAGGAGCATTAATATTAAACGGACTGCTGCTTCAGATTTTCGCACCAATATTTGATATAGAGATTAAGGGCGCTGCAATTATTCTTGCCCCATTGGCCATGGCGGCCGTTACAACTATCATATCCTCTTTAATAACAATTGATGATGACAGTTCATATTACCGGTCTGTTTTAAGGGATGCGGAAAAGAAAAGAAAAACTGAAACTAAAGATTATCCGGGAGTAATAATTGTTGAAATTGACGGACTTGCCTACGAAGTTTTATGTGAAGCGGTCGAAAGAGGTGACATGCCAACCCTTAAAGAAATGATTGAAAGTGATGATTACAATCTTAGAATGTGGGAAACTGACCTGTCTTCTCAAACTGGTGCAAGTCAGGCAGGAATCCTTCATGGAAACAATGAGGACATTGTTGCATTCAGATGGATAGAAAAAAATAACGGCAATCAGATGATGCAATGTTCCGGAATCACTAAAGTGCCAGAATTAGAGCAGAGAATTTCAGATGGAAACGGATTGCTTGTTGATAATGGAGCAAGCAGATCAAATTTATTTTCAGGAGATACCGATAACGTAATATTTACATTCAGTAAGATATTGGACTTTAAAAAACTATACAATAAGGCATGGTATTCAGTATTTTCCAATCCAAGCTATTTTGCACGTATAATTGCACTGTTTCTTGCAGACATCATTCGTGAAATCTGGTCACAGATTGCACACTCTGTTAAAAACATTAGACCAAGAATAAACCGTGGAATTACATACATTCCAACAAGAGCTGCTACAAATGTTTTTATGAGA
The DNA here is from genome assembly GCA_900318035.1 of uncultured Methanobrevibacter sp. Lineage (GTDB taxonomy): Archaea > Methanobacteriota > Methanobacteria > Methanobacteriales > Methanobacteriaceae > Methanocatella. The sequence continues at coordinate 53,912 of ONJC01000010.1, read as the reverse complement.
GAAATCAATACTTCAACATTAATTGGAGACATGATGGTTGGAGATGTTGATGTTGCATACTCAACATATCTGGGTTATGATGAAATAGCTCACCACTCAGGAGTTAGGGATAATGATGCATGGTTTGCTTTAAGAGAAATGGACAAACAAATCAAACATTTAACTGATGCAAATAAATACAGTCCTAGAGACTATCAATTTGTCATTCAGTCAGATCATGGCCAAACAAACGGCGCAACATTTACCCAAAGGTATGGTGAGACATTTGAAGATTTTGTCAAATCATTGCTTCCTGAAGACATGACCATGTTTGCAAAAATGGACTCAAATGATGACCACTTTGCAGGAGAATATACTCCATTTTCAAGAAAAAATAAAAAAATCGAAAAAGAAAAAGAAGAACAGCAGGAATTAAGTGATTCTGAAGTCATCGTATTGGCATCAGGTAATCTTGCAATGATTTATTTGACACAATGGAACCAAAGATTAACATGCGAGGAACTTAATAACTATTTCCCCGAATTGATACCTGGCCTTATAAACAATGAATATGTCGGTTTCATTTTAGTCAGATCCCAAGAACACGGTGATTTAGCTATTGGAAAAAATGGAACTTATTACTTGGATAGTGATGAAATCGAAGGAGAAAACCCTCTTGAAGGATTTGGAGACAATATTGCAAGACATTTAAAAAGAACCAGCTCATTTGAACATACACCAGATATTCTAGTCAACAGTTTTTATGATAGTGAATCTGATGAGGTATGTGCTTTTGAGGAATTAGTCGGAAGCCATGGCGGAGCCGGTGGCGACCAATCCAAACCGTTTATACTCTACCCTTCAAGTTGGAATGTTAGTGATGATGAAATCATTGGTGCAGAAAACATTTATAAACTATTAAAAGAGAATTTAGCTGAATTAAAGAAATAATATCATCAAAAGAGAATACAAACATAGGGCATTAAGTATAATGCCCAATACAACAATAGATTTACACTCAAAATCAATCTAATGAATTAATGTAAATTTAATATACTCTAATGAACAAATAATTATACTGAAATTTTATGCTCTACTGATTGGTGAAAACACTTACTCAATTTTGACAAATTTAATATATTCGTTTTGACCAATTTTTATATGAGCATTTTATACAAAAAGTATCGGGTAAATAACCATGTCAAGTATGAGTAGCGTTGCGGGATTGTCAAAATATATTACAACCTTGCCAAAAACCAAATATTCAATCATTGGAATGATTCTGATTAGTTTTTTGATGGGAAGTATTTATTATCTGATTGATTTGACTTCCGCTGATATATTGGCAGACATAATATATGGTGGTCTGTTTGGCTTGATGGTCTTCGGATTCACTTCAATTATGAGCGGAGCCCTTAATCAGCAGACAATCAGCAGTTTTCATGGAATCAATTTAAAAATTAAACATTCAATGTTCCTGTCAGCTCTTTCAATGACATTCTTATGTTTAGTGATTATTGTCGGAGGCATAATTACAAGAATCACAGGATGGGATCTGTTTTTAAACTCATTATTGTTCGGATGCGTCTTAATATACGGATTCAACACATTGGTATTCTGGGCAACCTCCAAGGTAAGATTTGTAATTGCAGCAGGAACCGGTTTGATTCAACCATTATTGATTTTGGCAATGTATACCTTAATTACATTTTTAGGTGCTGATACAAGCTTTATCGGACCTGTAATTTTACAGATTACCCTAAAGGCAATTATCGCAGGAATAATATTTGTTCTAGCAATATATGCATTCATCATAGTTATTGCTTCACCATTTAAGAAAAACCTGGGAATCGGCGTTCTGGATTTATTGAGTTTATTTATCGCACATATGAATGAAGGATCAAACTCTTTGGAAGGCCTATTCGAAAATATGAGTGAAGCCATTGACACTGTCGTCACTTTCATCAGCTTTAAAACTGAAGAAGGTATAAAAGCATTATTCATTTCTCCATCAGTCCATCCGGGACCTCTCGGAGATTTGGGAGGATCAAACATGCCAACCATCCTTGCAAACAGATTTAACCACTTTACAATGGTGGCTCATGGTCCTTCAACACATGACTTTAATCCAATTGCAGTTTCTGAAATTGATAAAATTGAAAACACAGTGAAAAAAGGTTTGGAATATGTCAACTATTCACCTGATGCAAGTAAATTTGTAAGATACAATTCTGACAAAGCAAATATTGGAGTGCAATTTTTCAATGAAGGTATGGTCATATTATCCACTTTTGCACCGGAAGCAGTGGATGACATTGAATTTGGTGTTGGTCTGACAATGATGGCTCAAAGCAGAAGCAGATGCAAGGTAGAGGACTCAGTCATTGTTGACTGCCATAACTCATTTGCACCTGAAAGCGGTGAAGTTCTTCCTGGAAATTCTGAAGTGTTCGATTTGATTGATGTTATTGATAAAATCGACCCTAATCAAAACAAAGGCCCAATTAAAATTGGCTGTTGGCAAAACAACATGGATGATTTGGACAAGCAGCAAGGTGTCGGTGAAAGTGGCATAAAAATCATGGTTATTGAAGTTGACAATCAAAAAACAGCTTATGTTCTATTCGATTCAAACAACATGGAAATAGGATTCAGACAAGAAATAATAGATGCCGTGAGCGATTTGGATATTGATGAAATAGAAGTGATGACAACAGATACCCATACTGTAAATACAATCTCACGCGGGTATAATCCTATTGGAATTGCAAAAAGAGAAAGAATCATAGAATATGTTATAGCAGGTATTCAGGAAGCTATAAAAGATTTAGAAAAAGTAGAAGTTGGAACTGGAACCGAAAAGATTGAAAATCTTAATACATTCGGCCCTAACAATTCAACCGAGTTGATATCAACAATCAGTTCAGTTGTGGCCGTAAGTAAAATTATAGCTCCAGTTTTGCTTATTACTGCATTATTAATAGTATTTATGTGGATTTTCTTTGGGGGATTATAAGTACATTACAAATAAGGTGTATGAAATAACCCAAGTGAAAAAGAACGGTGCAATTCCATCCCATAACCATTGGGAGAATCCGGAAATTTCTTCACCAGCTATCTTTTGACAGAATTGGCCGACAAAGTACAATATTATTAATGCAACAAATCCTGCAAAAATATCATTTTTAAATCCAAGCCAACCTACTGTAAAAGCGGTTGAAATTAAAGCTGCAATAAGACCAAAAATAATATGAATTGTTGTGACTTTAACAGTTGTGTCCATTGATATCCTCCATAATAAATTATATTAATATAATTTTAGTGATTATTATATATTAAAGTATTGATTGAAAAAGGTGTTTATTATGAAAACAATGTCTAATGTAGATATTTATACAATAAGTGATGAATTAAATAATTTATTAAGTGGTGCACGAGTCGACAAATCATTCCAACCAACTAAAGACATTGTTGTAATGAGATTCCATGTTCCTGGAACCGGCAGAGTTGATTTGGTAATGCAATGTGGTTCCAGAATACATACAAGCCAATATCCTCTTGAAAATCCAACCACGCCCCCAACATTTCCTATGCTTTTAAGAAAAAGGATTAAAGGAGCTCATGTGGAAAGCATTAAACAGCATAATTTCGATCGTGTTGTTGAAATTAGAGTTAAAAAAGACAAATATTATACTATCATAGTTGAATTGTTTGATAAAGGAAACATAATTCTTTTGGATGATGAAAATAACATCATTTTACCGTTGAAAAGAAAACAATGGAGCAACAGAGACATCAGCTCCAAAAAAGAATACGTATTTCCAGAAGAAAGAGGCATAAATCCGATAACCGTCAGCAATGAAGAATTTAAATTGTTATTTGAGGAGGACAGTGATGTTGTCAGAACCCTTGCAAGAAATGGTTTGGGCAGCCTCTATGCGGAAGAAATCGTTAAAAGAGCAAATGAAATAACAGAGATTGACAAAAACACACCGAATGCTGAATTGAGCGATGATCAAATAAACGGATTATATGAAGGTCTTAGAAACCTGTTCGATAATTTAAAAAATGATTCCATTAAGCCTCAAATCGTTAAAAACGAATCAAAAGAGGACGTTGTGCCGATTGACCTAATTAAATATGATGATTTTGAAAAAACATATTATTCCAATTTTAATGAAGCCTGTGATGAGTTCTATTCCAAAAAAGTAAATACAGGCATAAAAGATATGAAGGAAGAGGTATGGAATAAAAAAGTAAATAAGTTGGAAAAAAGATTGCGTTTACAAGAAGAAACCCTTGATAATTTTAACACTACCATCGAAGACTGTCAACATAAAGGAGAAGTTATCTATTCTAATTATCCTACCATCGAAAACATAATTAATGTTGTCAATCAGGCAAGAGGTAAGGATTATTCTTTTAAAGAAATTGGAAAAATTCTAAAAAATGCCAAAAAAGAAGGTATGAACGAAGCTCAAATTTTTGAATCAATCGACAAGATGGGCGTTTTGACCTTAGACATTGACAATACAAAATTAACCATTGATCCTAAATTACCCATACCTGAAAATGCTGAAAATTACTATGAAAAAGCCAAAAAAGCTAAAAGAAAAACAAAAGGTGCATTAATCGCTATTGAAAATACCAAAAAACAACTTGAAGACGTTAAAGCTAAAAAAGACATAGCCATGGAAAACATATCCACACCTAAAAAGAGAGTAAAGAAAAATCTGAAATGGTATGAGAAGCTAAGATGGTTCTTAAGTTCAGATGATATTTTGGTTGTTGGAGGCCGTGATGCAAACACCAACGAAAGCATTGTAAAAAAATATCTAGACCCAAATGACATTTACTTACATGCAGATATACATGGTGCCTCATCAATTGCAATAAAATTAAATGGCAATGAATTAAATGACAATATCCTTAAAGAATCTGGAGAGTTTGCAGCATCATTTTCATCTGCTTGGTCGTTGGGATTCACATCTCAAGACGTATATTGGGTGCATCCGGACCAAGTTTCAAAAACACCAGAATCAGGGGAGTTTTTAGCGAAAGGATCATTTGTAATAAGGGGTCATCGCAACTACATCCGAAGTGCAAGAGTGAAACTTGCGATAGGTATTGTGGATTATGAAGGAAAAAGAATAATGGCCGGACCAATCGATGCACTTGAGGCACACTGTGAAAATTTTGTTGTTCTAAAGCCGGGATTTACAAAAAAAGAAGCAATAGCTAAAAAAATACTTAATAAAATAAATGAAGATGAATTGTTAACGCTTGATGACATCATAAGAGTATTGCCATCCGGAAAATGTGATATTGATGAAGAATATCATCAAAGAAAAAAATATGAAAGAGATTAATCCTGATAATCTTCAGGATTATACTCAAAGTATTCATCTGGATTCATAACCACCACATCAATATTAGGATTAAACTGACTTACAAAATTGGCAAACACTGCAGGATCCTGTTCTATAGGTGGGAAAGTATTGTAATGCATTGGAATAACTGCTTTTGGATTTAACCACATTGAAGCAAGAGCGGCTTCAAAAGGACCCATTGTAAATTTATCACCAATAGGAATCATAACGACATCAGGTTTGTAAATATCACCAATAATGTCTTTCATATCCCCAAATAATCCAGTATCTCCTGCATGGAATACCTTAGTTCCGTCTTCAAAAGTTATTAAAAAACTTGCTGCAGAACCGCCAGGTGTGATTTCCTCCACAATATCAATGTCAGATGAATGTTTAGCATCAAGCATTGTAAATTTTATATTTCTAAATATGAATGACCCGCCAATATTTACGCCAATGTTTCTAATCCCCTGTTTAGCTAAAAAGAGTGAAATTTCATGAATGCAGGCTATTGGTGCATTAGTGCTATTGGATATTTCTAATGCATCACCAAAATGATCAGAGTGACCATGAGTAATTAAAATAATATCAGGGTTTAATTCTTCAACAGGAACCTGACAGGCAGGATTATTGCTGATAAACGGATCAATTAAAATCTTTACATTATCATCGCTAATTATTTCAAAAGCTGAATGACCCAACCATCTAATTTCCATTATGCAGCTCCCCCTATAGCTTCAATAATAATGTTTTCATCTAAATTAGAGGCAATATTCCAAGTTTTTTCAAAATTGGAACGGATATTTGAAATAGAGGTCCTGTCGTCATAAATTGCCCCATATTCAAAGTCGTTTTGCCCTTCTGAAATAATGATTGCATGAGAATCATCAGTGATTAGATTAACGGTATGTACTTTAGGAACTGTTTTGATATGCACCCCTTGTTTTAAAAGAGAAGAAATCAAAAACATGTATGAAACGTCAGAAATATCGAATTCATCAATGATAACCCTTGAATAGATTGTTGGAACGTGTGATAAAAATCTGTCTGACAAATCATTCAAGGATGGAATTTCCAACATGATTTCCTTATTGACATTAACGGCCAATTCATCAAAAGCTTCCTGTGAAGTTATGACTCCATTATCGGAAATTATGTAACTTTTAAGTAAGCTTGGAACCGGCAAACTTTCAGGATTGTTTACATCTATTTTAATATCCCTAGGCTCTGTAATTTCAGGAGCAGGTTTAGTTTGAGTTTCAACATGTTCAGGAATGATAGGGTCTTCTGCCAATTCACGAATAATATCATCAGATTTATCGTATTCATCCCTGAATTTTGGAATTTTAGTATCGAAATAATCTCCTTCACGTTTTTTAGGAGATCTAGTAACTTTTATTGGTTTTGAATAATTAGGGGTGAAATCTAATTGTCTGTTGAAGTCCGCAGTGGTTTCTTCCTGAGGAACAACATTTAAAACAGACTTGGAATAAATATCTTCGTAATCCTCATCATAATCATCTCTTACGAATTGACTTGAGTCATATTCTCCTGATTCCCCATCCAATACCAAATCGTCATATCCTGAATCATCATATCCATTATATTCTTTTCTAAGGCTTGGAGGATTATTTTTAGGTTTCCTTTCAAACTTATTAAAAGATGGTTTAGGGATATTTATGGATGGTTTGTTAAAAGATGAATTATTTAAAGAAGATGATTCAAACTCATCCGATGTTAAAAAGTCTTTTAGCATGTTTGTAGTCCTATCCGCATTGTACTCTACAAAATAGCTAATTATTAAGATAATTCCGACAATAGAAATTATTAAACCTACTATCAGCAGAATATCAAACATATTATACACACTTGTCTCATATGCTATGAGAATACCAATTACAAATAAAATAAAACCTGAAACTAATTTTATAGTATTTCCCATGTTTTCACCCTTATTATTTATTAATCACTCTATTATTTTAACTAATATAGATTATCTACAACACCATTTATAAATTTAATGGAAAAAAAGGACAAAAAAACGAGAAAAAAATATATAGTAATACTTTTTTATGAAATAGTAATATTAATATAGAAAAAAATACAATATTAATTTGGTGAAAACTATGAAAGACATGAAATTATTCATCAATGAAAATTCAGGTCAAGGAGCGGCAGAATACATTCTCCTGTTCGGAGGCGTTATTGTAATTGCCCTACTTGCACTGACCATATACAGATCCTATATGGACACCAGTGACAGAAGTTTAAAAGCAAAAGACGACATCATCGATGTCAGGAACACAATTCTTGACAACAGAACCCATGTATAGACAAAAATTAGATAACCGAGGACAGGGAAGTGCAGAATTAATCCTAATCATAGGAGGATTATTAATAATAGTGCTTTTTGTCGGAAGTTATCTATCAAATATAACTCAAAAAACTCAAACAAGTATTAATGGTTTGTTAAAAAAAGAAAGAGACCATATATTAAATAAAATTTGAAAATGGAGAGTTAAACTCTCTATTTTCCATCAATTAAAGTACTTAAAATTTCTCTCCAAGATTCAGAATTAATATTCTCCAATTTCATACCGGTTCTGGTTAAAACCCTTAAATCCTGTGGACATGCAGTGACACAGGCACCACACAAGTTACAGAAGTCAAGATTGGTAACTGATTTTCCATCAATTATTGTTACGGCATTACAAGGACATACATCCTGACATGCATGGCAGGATTCGCCTTTACAAATTTTGTCCTCAGTCTCATTTTCAACCAATTCCAGTTTACCATCAAACGGTTTAGTTACAGAAATTGCATCAACAGGACAAATTTGAGAACACCATGAACAATTCACACAACTATCTTCCGCAATAAAAGTATTTCCAGTGATTTCAGGTTTTGGAATTTCTTCCTTCAACATACAAGTAGAACAAATTTGTCTAATTGCATTTTCAGGACAGACCCTTTTACATACACCGCATTGTACACATTTTGATAAATCCACTTCAATAGAATTATTTAATAAATCTACACTAGATGTAGGCTTATTGCTAATGATAATTGCTTCTGCAGGACATAAATCCACACAGAAAGAACAGTATATACATTTTTCTTCATCTATGGAAATTTCTCCTCTAATTAAAGATACAGAATCTGGAAGATTCCTTTCAAAGATAATTGAATCTCTAGGACATACTGAATAACATCTTCCGCAGTATATGCATTCCTCGTCATCAACTTTTGATTCAACTTCCCAAACCGGATAATTGCCACTCTCTTTAATATTTTCCCCATTAATTTCTAAGGACAAAGATTCGAATGGACAAGCAATTGAACATAATCCGCAAAATACACAACTATCCGCATTAACTGAAATTAAATCCATTTCAATTAAACCTCTGGCAATAGGAACCAAAGGGCCTAATCTTAAAGAAGAAGTTGGACAAACATCAGTACAAATGCCACAACCTACACAATTTACATCATTATATGATAATTTACGATCTTCTTCACCTTTTCTCTCTATATTAAACATTACAACCACCCTTAAGCTTTGGAAATAGCTTGATTAGGGCAATTTTGTATACAAAGATCACAATCATCACAGTTTTCAGGAACTATTTTAACGTCCCCATCCTCTTCAATGATTGCTCCTTGTTCACAAAGTTTAATACATAAACCTTGTACCGGACAGTCTTGAATGTGTCCGCACAAATCAGCATCTATTTTTACTGCCATATAACCACCTCATTAACACATAAAAATATTCAACATAATTTACATGCCCTATACATATATTAACGAACTGAACATATAAACATATCGATTATTTTCTGTAATTAAATTATCACATCACCATTTTTATTAATCTCTCCACGCCTAATTCTAGTAGATGAGATAGGTGTGCCATCATATGCTAACACAAAACTAACAACAACAATATCAAGAGGATCCATATCCTTAGAAACTCTAATCTTATTGATTTCAATAGCTGTAGGCTCTGTTTCTTCACTGACCACAATTGCATCAAAATTATCATCATAGATAGTGGTTCCGTACGGGTCTTCTAAAGGAACAATTATAAAATTGGATTTTTCCTTAAAAAAAGACTTGAGATTCATCATTCTAACTTCACAAGAATCTATATCACCTTTCAAACCACCGAATGCATCTGAAGTTACTCCAATCTCCACAGTTTCAGCAATTTCAAAAGCCGTAGATAATAATTTTTTATGACCATCATGAAATTTATCAAAAGTTCCACCAACAGCCACTTTATTATATTTTTTAGAATTCATGATATTGTCCTAATTAGTTTGCTATTTAAACTTTTATTAGAACTATTATAAATTATTAGCTATTTTAAGAAAAAAAGAAAAAAAGAAAAAAAAATAAAAATTGAAATTAGAAATCAATACTTGCATAATAACCGTGGAGGCTATATGAACCTGGATTCCAATTTACAACATTTCCAAATGAGTTTCTAGCACTTGTAGCGTCACTTACTATCCAAGTATCACCTATCAATACCTGAGTCCATACATGACCATATGTACCGCTACTGAAAGTACAGGTACCATGCACATATCTTGCAGGAAGACCTGCTGTTCTATACATAGCTACAAGTAAATGTGAATGATCCACACAATTTCCGGTTCCTGCATTTAGAGTGCCTACAGCACCATATCTTGTATCATAATAGAAACTGTAGGATATGGCATCTCTTACATAATTATAAATTGCTGTAGCTTTTGATTTTTCTGAAGTAAGTCCGCTTGTCAATTTAGTAACTAACTGCTTTATTTTATCATTATTAACTTGACAGTTTGTAGAAGCCGCCAAGTATGATGCTAAATTAGAAATGGTATTCTTAGAGTTTAGACTACTAGTTGTACCTGAACTTAATTCTATAATGGCTACATATGAAGGCATTGAACTTTCATCATCATAAAATGCAGCAACACGAGCAAATGCATAAACAAGACCCTTGAAACCAATATTTCCAACACTGGAACTTACGGAATTCGGCATTTTGCCACTTGAGTCTACAGTGCTTATGAGACTTTTTGCTACTGCAACATAATCTTTTAAATTTCCAAGATTTTCTGCAGAACCCTGTTTACTTGGATTAGTAACTTTTTTAAGAACAATGTCTGAAGTTTTACCTGAATCTAATTCCACGATTGCTTTAGCAGCCAAATACAGGTATTGAGCTTTGGTAACAGTTACCTTACCAACTTTTACAGATGAAGGTAACTTTTCCTCATCTTCAATATATGATTTAACAGTTTGAGATGCTGCAAGGACATTTTTTAAGGTAAATGTATCAACTACATATATCTTTGATGTGCCTTGAGTATAATTGTTATAGAAGTATTTAATCTTATGAGCGCCAGCATTTAAAATACCTAACTTAACTTTAGCAAAACCGTTTTCATCAGTTTTTTGAGCATAATTCTTTCCATTGAATGTAAATTTAATAAGCGCATTTTTAACAGGTTTACTCATTCCATCTACTAGTTTTACGGAATAATATGTTGTTGCACCAAAAACAACACGCTTATTGGAAGCCTGGAATTTAGTTCCATTAACCAAAATATGTTTAGTAACCGGACTTGCGGTGTAGATTGGATCTGAAATAGTTGATTTTACAGTATAATAACCTACAGGTAAAGTAATTAATACTTTAGCAGCCCCATTAAAATTAGTTTTATGTACATAATTCTTACCATTAATGTTAAACACTACATTAATGCCCTTAAGAGGCTTTCCAGAATTATCTTTAACTAAGGCCTTATACTTTGAACCATCATTATATTTCATTGCAGAATTCTTAGCTGTGAGTTGAATAGGCACTTTGCTTACGATTACCTTATTGGTTCCATAATTGTAATCGCTTTTGCCGTCGGATGAGTATGAATATTTTACTTTATATGAACCCGGTTTTAAATTATTGCCTATTGCTAAGCTAGCAACACCTTTTGAATCGGTTTTAGCATAATACTTTTTATCATTGAAAACAAATTTAATTTGCTTATTTGGTAAAGGTTTACCAGAGTTATCTGTAAATGTAACACTAAACTTGGAACTTTGGTTATATTTGATTTTTAAATTTGAAGCTGTAAACTTGGTTGAAGGAGTTATAACATGAACTTTAGCTGTAGAATTGATTCTAAAGAAATATTCATTTTTTTCCAATTTATAAAACAAATCGTAAGTACCTTTTTTCAAATTAGGAATAGATATGATTGCTTTCCCATTTTTATCAGTTACTGCAGTTAAAGTAGTGTCTGCAATAGTGAAAGATACTTTACAGTCTTTTACTGGAGCTGAATGATTAGAAGTTACATGAAGCTTATAATAATATGTATTGCCTTTTGGAACATACACTTCTGATTTTCCTTTAAAACTTGTTGCATCCTTTTTGACAACAAAATTATTTGATAATTTCTCATTGGAATACGGATTAGTTGTATTTACAACATATATTCCAGGTTTGAGATTGTCTTTAAGAACTGCAACACCATTAGCATCAGTTTTGGTGACATATTTTTTATCACCTATGTAAAATGTTACGCTTGTAGAATTTAAAGCTTCCCTCTCTTTCCAAAAAGTAACAGTATAATACTTGGATTCACCATAAGATTTCTTCAAATTTTTTGCATTAAGAGAAGATGAAATCTTTACTTTCTTTAAAGTGGATACTGGAGCATAATTTGAATTTCCAGCATAACTTAAAGTTACATCATAGGTCCCAACAGGCAAAGTTGCAGTTTTAATGTATGCGTTACCTTTACTGTTAGTTTGCCCGGTGTATTTCTTGCCCTTAACTTCCAAAGACACTGCTTGTTTTTTTAAATAATTTCCATTGACATCTTGCAAAGAGACTTTAAATGTTGTAGTGCTGCTGTAATGCATATTTTTTGCAGTAATGTTGGTTTTTATTTTATCCGCAGCAGATACAGCTGAATCTTCAAAAGCTTTATTCACTGCCACATCATTAGATAGTGATACTGTTTCATTAACGTCATCGTCTGCAAGACCTAACTTTTGTTCATCATTATCCTCATAATAAGATTCGCTGGCCATCAGTAGTGAATCTTTAGGATAATCGTTTAAATTATCATCATGAGAATTAACTAAATTAGTTTCTGAGATAGAATTCCCGCTAGAAACTTCTAATTTTTCTTGAGATAATGCAACTGCATTATCATTAGTTAAATTTGAATCTTCTGTATTTGAAACATCATTCATCTCTACTGCACATGTGCTTCCCAAAAACACGAAAAAAATGAGTACAATAGAAATAATCAATGCTTTATTTTTAATCGAAATTTTTCCACCTCTTGGTTCTCATTACGAAAATTTTATAGTAAAATATGATATATACTAAAATATAGTATTTCATAATGAGTGGATAAAGATATATTTTAATATTATATAAATGTTTTTAAAACTTAAAAAATTGAAAAACAACATAAAATAAAGCAAATTAATAAAAAAAGATAGAAATCATATATAAAATTAAAATAAAAGAAAATTTAAAAGGAAATAAAATAATATAAGATTAAATAGTTTGAATCTGAAATAAAAATTTTTTTGAACGATGAAAAATATCAGTTTGAAAAATTATTCTTTTATAATAAAAATAGATATATTTAACCCAGTTATAGAAAAATTCAATAATAAATTGTGTCAAATTCTAAAAATGATTTGATTAAAAACAATTATGCTGCAAATAAAGAAAAATAATGAAAAAATAAAAATATGACGATTTTTCAAAAAAAAGCTGATAGCATGTTATATGAAAAGAATACATTCATTAAAAATCACAAACAGGTAGATGTTCATTTTGGTCTTTGCTATCCCAATATTTATAATACCGCAATGTCTTCACTAGGTTATAACATATTATACAACCAGATTAATGAGCGTGAAGACACATGGTGTGAAAGAATAATTTATCCCCATGAAAAATCAATAGAATCAAATACTCCCTTAAAATATTTCGACATCATCAGCTTTACCCTGCAATTTGAGGAAGACTACTTCAATGTTCTGAAAATGCTTAAAAAATCAGATATTCCTCTTAAAAGAGAAGACCGTGGAGAAGATGATCCGCTAATCATCGCAGGAGGTCCCTGCCCAACAGCAAATCCTCTTCCATTATCAGATTATATTGATATCTTCATAATAGGCGAAGGAGAAAACACCCTAAATGAGTTTATTGACGAATATAAAAATTCTAAAAAGGAATTCAGGAGATATCTGAAAATTCAGGGAATCTATATTCCCGAATACAATAACAAAACAAAAATATCCATTATAGAGAATATGGACAATATTTATCACATCACTCAGCCGGTTATCAGCAAAAGTGATGATGAGGATTACCAGACAGTCTTTAACAATACCATAATGCTGAACGTTTCAAGAGGATGCACAAGAGGATGCAGGTTCTGTATGGCAGGATACATCTATCGTCCAATGAGGGAAACAAATCATGAAAAGCTAATTGACATTGCAATTGAGACCAGGAAAAAAACAGGACTGAATAAAATTACGCTTATAGGTGCTGCAGTTTCTGATTACAGCCAGCTTGAAATGTTAACGTCAAAACTTGAAAAAGAGGGATTCCAAATTTCAACTCCATCCCTTAGAATCGAATCCATAACACGTGATACGCTGGAAACATTGAAAAGGAGCGGACTTAAAACAATAACCCTTGCCCCGGAATCAATTGCAAAACTTAGAAAGGTAATAAATAAGGACATTCCCGATGACAAGATTTTCAGCGTAATCAAAGATGCAGTTGAACTTGACTTTAAAATCAAATTGTATTTCCTAATTGGAATACCTAATGAAAGTATGGACGACATTGAGGAGTTGGTGGACTATATGAAAAAAATAGCCAACATGCACAATAACATAAAAAATGTGAAATTCAGCGTCAACCCTATTATTCCAAAACCACACACTCCACTTCAATGGGAAGGCTATGATTTTAAAGACATTAAAAAGAAAACCAGATATATCACACGGGAGATGAAAAAATACAATATAAAATGTGAAAGCCCTAAAAAAGGATTGGTTCAGTATATACTGTCTTGTGGAAATAGAGACGTTGGGGAACTTATTGAAAAGTCCCTTACAAAAAAACCCCCACTAAAGGAATGGAGAGAAAAAGTACCCCATTATGAAATCGACGATGAATTGCCCTGGGCAAATATTGATGTTGGCATAAATGAAAAATTTCTGAAAATAGAAAACAACAAACTGACAAATTTAAGGCAGACTCCATGGTGTGAAGAATCCCCATGCTACAACTGTGGAAGCTGTAAAAAATAATTACTAGAAAAAATAATTTTTACTATAATAATATATAATAATATATAGTGAGGTAAATTTATGATAAATCCAGCAAGTAGAATAAAATCAATTGAATTATCACAGATAAGAAAAATGTTTGAAGTGACAAATCCGGATGCAATAAACCTGGGAATTGGAGAGCCTGATTTTAATGTTCCTGAAAATATTAAAACAGCAATGAAAGAATCAATTGATGAAAATGATACCCATTACACATCCAATAAAGGGATCATTGAGTTAAGAGAAGAAATTGTTAAAAAATTTAAAAAAGAAAATGGAATAAACACCCATCCAGATAACATACTCGTTACTGCAGGAGCCAGTGAAGCATTATTTATATGTACCCAGGCATTTATTGAAAAGGGAGATGAAGTGATTCTTCCAGATCCTGGCTTTTTATCATACGAGGCATGTGTGAAAATAGCTGGAGGAGACATTGTTCCTGTTGATTGTAAAATGGAAAATGAGTTTAAATTAAAGGCAGATGACGTTAGTGAAAAAATAACAAAAAATACAAAAGCAATTATCTTAAATTCCCCATCTAACCCAACCGGAGCAGTTATGGAAAAAGAAGATATCAAAGCCATTGCCGATTTGTCAATGGATAACAATTTTTTAATCATATCCGATGAAATTTATGAAAAAATAATTTATGACAAAAAACATTACTCTCCGGCAAAATATAGTGATAACGTAATAACACTTAATGGATTTTCAAAAACATATGCAATGACAGGCCTGAGAATAGGATATCTAACCGCCAATGAAATATTGACCGAGGAACTTCTGAAAGTGCACCAGTACAACATCGCATGTGCAAGTACAACATCACAGAGAGGAGCCTATGAAGCATTGACCGGCCCACAAGACGAAGTAGAAAAAATGGTCAGCGAATTTAAAAACAGAAGAAACCTGATTGTTTCACGTTTGAATGAAATGGGCTATGAAACCGTTAATGCAGAAGGGGCATTTTATGTTTTCCCTAAAATAGAAGATGAAGATTTTGTTAAAAAAGCCGCAAATGCCGGAGTCATAACCGTTCCTGGTGCGGCATTTGGAGCTAACGGACAGGGCCATGTACGTATGTCCTATGCAAATTCCTATGAAAACATTGAAAAGGCAATGGATATTTTGGAAGAGCGTGTTGTGAATGGATGAATTTCGCCAAAAAGGTGGAAAAAAAGCAGCAATTGTTGCAATAACGGCAAATTGCATATTAACTGTTTTGAATATTGCTGTTGGACTGATGTCAGGAAGTTATGCATTGGTTTCTGAAGGAGCACATACCTTATCTGACGTAGTTACATCAATTATTGCTTATGTTGGCTTTTATTTTGGACAGAAACCCGCTGATGAAGAGCATCCAATAGGACATGGACGGGCAGAAGCAATCAGTGGATTAGTGATTGTTGTATTTTTAGTGGTTGTAGCCTGGGAAATCATGCAGGGAGCCGTTGAAAAAATATTGAATCCTTCATTGATAATCATTCCGGAAACACTGGCGGCAGTGATGGCTTTTTTCGGCATAATTGTCAATTTTGGCGTTAGTGAATACGTGATTAATTTAGGAAAATCAATTAAAAGCCCTGCAATTGTTGCAGATGGAAAACATCAAAGAACAGATATCTTTTCTTCAATTGCAATACTTGTTGGAGTTGTTGTATCCAATATTGGCTATCCCATATTGGATCCCATAATTGCATTTGTAATTGGAGGTTTGATTTTAAGAACTGCTTATGAAATCGGAAAGGAAAATATTGACAACATTATGGGAAAGGTTCCTTCAAAGGAGTTCATAGAAAATATAAAACGAGTTGCAAATGAAACACCTCAGGTTAAAAATCCCCACAATATAAAAGTCGACTATTTGGGGTCCTATGCCACCGTGACACTGCACATTGAACTTGACGGAAACATGACACTGGATGAATCCCATAAAATTGTCCATATGGTTCAAAACAATATCATCAGAGAAATACCTGAAGTGAAATATGTTATGATTCATGCCTGCCCTATCGGATTAGACTACGACCATGACCAAGAAATAGATATTTAAATATTAAAAACGCCGGGACCGGGATTTGAACCCGGGTGGTCATAAGACCATCGGATTAGCAGTCCGACGCCGTACCAGGCTGGGCCATCCCGACATGATAAAAAACAGTATAATAAATTATATGTACAAACTTATTTATAAACTTAATTATTTTCATTAAGCGGCATGTTCAAAAGTGGACTAATCTCAAAAATATAAGTGATCTAAAAACCCAACTCCACCCCGGGATTCTGCAAGCATTGAAATGTTAATAGTAAAGCTGCTCCCTTCCGGGCCTGACCCGTTCCTATACCGAAGATGACTGATTTTTACCCTCCAGTAAAAATTTCACCACCACCAATCCTGCAGGACGAGGTTTCTATGCTGTTTTTCTAGGCTCATATTTCATCAAAAAGCCGCCTTTTGAACTTCGACTGCACCAAAGGGGGTGTGTGCTTACAGAGGACCCCTAACCCTCCAGTCTAGCCACTAATAATGTATGCATTTAATATTATATAAATGTTACCAAAAAACCATTTACTGGAATAAAAAATTTTTACTGTAATGAATAAATACTGGACAATTTCCTATTCTAAGAAAAAAATCAAATTATAGTAACTCAATAAAAAAGACTTAAAAATAAAAATAAAAAAAATTAATAAGTAAAATTAGAAAATTTCTTGAATAATATCCCCATCAGAAATAATACCTATCAATTTTCCATTTTCAACTACTGGAAGCTGATTTAAAATACCTGATGATGAAACACCTTCTTTCATAATTTTAATTGCATCTTCAACACTGTCTTCAGGAGAAACAGTAATGACAGATGTTATCATAATTTCATTCACACTTGTTCCCAATTCATATTTGTCCAAAATCAAATTATGGCCCACATCAGTTGCAGTAATAATACCAACTAATTCATCCCCTTCCAAAACAGGAAGAGAGCTAATTTTATGTTCCATCAACTTTTCAAATGCATATACAACATCAATATCACCTGTTGTTGTAATAACATTAGTAGTCATTATGTCTTTTACTTTTTTGTTGCTCAACATTATCCACACCTCCAAATTTATCAAGAATATCATTTACCATAATATCAATGGTTTTATTAATATCCCTATTGTCAATAATACGAGAATCATTAATTGTTGCCTGTTGCTTTAGGAATTTTTGAGTTTTCCTTATCGCATCGAAATTGTCCATATATTTCTCAAGTGACCTTTTTACCCAAGGCTGCCTGCATCTTGAATAGAATCTCTGTTTGTGAGATTCCTCATCATCAACTGTTAATGTAAAGATGATAATATTATTGTTTTCCATTAAATCGGGCTTAATAAATCCTGGAACAACGTGAACCCCTTCAATGATAATGCTGATACCTTCTTTTACAGACCGTTCAATAATTGCCTCAATACCCACATTAACAACATCCACATGACTGACAAACCCTTCAATGACATTGTCTATACTAATTGATGTTGTCCTAATGCTTTCATAAGCATCAAAACTTGATTTGTGAATAACAGGGCTTAAATCTTTGGAAAGCATTTTACGCATTACTTCCCGAATCATATCAGTGCTAATGAGATTCTTTAATCTGAGCCTGTTTGCAAGTTCAAAAGCCATGGATGAAGTACCTACACCGGAAGCTCCACCTATAAGAATAATAAGAGGTTTTTCGGAAGTCCTGAGGGATCTCCAATTTTTATATTTTTTGGCTATGCTAGAATCAATTTTTTCAAGGTGAGTTAAAATCACCTCAGCCAATTCATAACTAGGAATTTCGGTAACTCTATTTTCAATTAACTCCATTTCAATATCACATGCAATTTCATGAGCTTTTTGAGCACCAATATCTGAAATATTAAGTGAACGTGACAAAATTCCTTTAGAAAATGGTTCTTTATAGACATTACCGTCAACATCACTAGTAATCCAAATCATAATAACACCATTGGCTTAAATATGATTAGATATTTTAAAGTAATATTAAATAAAATTTGTTATTTGATTTTGAGATGTGGAAAAAAAATAAAAAAAGTAAAGATGAATTCTATTCATCTAAAGAAATTATGCTTATATCATAATTTGAGCCGTCTTTAACATCAATTAATACAGCACCATTATCTTTAAGCATACCAGGATTTGCTACATCAGTAATTGTTCCTATTTTACTGAGAGATTTTGCTTCATGAATATGTCCGCAAACATTGATTTCAGGTTCGAATTCATGAATTGATTTTAAGATTCCTGAACTACCCACATGTTCTCCATTTTCCATTTTATCCGCTTCAGTATTATATGGTGGAGCATGAGTAACCAATATTTTTACCTTAGGAACATCAGCATTGTATACATAATCATAATTGGCTAACAGTTCATAAACATCCCCATAGATTTTATTATCTTGGATTTCACCAGGAGTGTTGAATGGGGTTTCGTTGGACCCGCCATATCCAAACAATATTGCATCGCCATAAGCAATAATGTTATTGTGAAGACAGAATGAAACTTCATTAATGGCATTGCAAATACCCTTAGGGTCACAGTTTCCAGGAATAGCTATTACATCAACATCACATTCAGCCACTTTATCAATGAAAGTGCCTACAAATTCCAAAGGTCCAAAATCGGTAATGTCTCCGAGAATCAATACCAAATCAATATCATTATTTTTTAAATATGTATATAAATTTTCGTTTTCTTCGCCGTGAATATCACTTATTGCTAAAATTTTAGTCATCTAATCACCTTGTTGTTCTAAAAAGAATGATCCCATTTCCTTCAAACCTGCCTGAAGGTCTGGTTTGTCTCCATGCAACTGAATTGTATTGTCATCATCAAATTCAATAATAAGACCAATCCACTCTGCAATTTCTTGAACTCTTTCTTCAGCTAATGCTTTCTTTAAAGTTATCCTACCTGATGTTAGGCCAGGAGGTGCATTTACTAAAAATTTTGACCGGGATTTTGAGAATTCAAATACTTCTTCACCTTTCATGGCCTGCTTAAATAAATCAAGCCAATAATCAGCATATTCGTCTCCTTCTTCTTCTGCAATAGTTAATACAATACCTTGAATATTGCTTAAAGACATCTCAGCTTGAGCCAAACCATTAATCAAATCAGGATGGGACGGATCTCTTTTATATGAACTGACAGCAGACCTTATTAAACCCATCTCAGAGTTAATTCCACTAGGAATCTCATGTCCTTTTTTAGTTAAATCGGAAATGAGATGATGAAGAACTAACCAGGTTTGTTCTGATGGTAAACTCATAAATGTCCACCTATAATTTTTAAAGTAGTGTGATTGATTTTTGCATCAGCATCTTTTAATTCTTTTTCAATTTCTTCTGTGCTGGAATAGGAATCTAAGAATAATACATGATGAGTTGAAGTTCCCGCAATGTTTAAAATTGCGATTTCATCACTTGATTTGAGTTTTCTTTTATCAATAGTTGCTTTAAATTGCACATATGGCTCATATTCTTCTGGAAGGTCAGAATATTTAAAAATACCATCTAATGTTGCTACAAACATAATTACACCTCATAATATATTAATAGTATATCTTTTCTTATTAGTCCTATATAAATATACTTGCGAACTGTTCGTATAAACTAAAACAAAAAAAATGTTGATAAAAAAAAGTTATCATAAAAATGATAACTATCCAAAATGTGTTTTCAATGCCTAAAAATAAAAAAGGAAAGGATTTAAAAATCCTTTTTATTAAATCTATTCACCTAATGCTTTTTTGATTGCAGGAGTTGCATCAATTTTTTGAGCATCAAAGGTTAATTCTTCAGCTGATAATCCCATAGCTAATCCGTATAATTGAGCTAAGTGGAATACAGGTATTGCAAAGTCAGTTCCGTATCTTTCATTAACTTCAGTTTGACCTTGGTCAAATTGTAAGTGACAGAAAGGACATACGTTAACAATTGCATCTACACCAGCTTCAGTCATGTGGTCAAGTTTTTCTTTAGTGAAACTAGTAGTTACATCTAAATCTCTTGATCTTAATCCACCACCAGCACCACAGCACATCATTTTGTCTTTGTAGTCAATGGATTTAGCACCAGTAATTTCTACAAGGTCATCTAAGATAGATGGGTTTTCAGCTTGTTCTTCAATACCAATAGTGTTAGTAGGTTTTAAGAAGTGGCAACCGTAGTGAACAGCAACATTTAAGTCTAAAGGTTTTTCAATTAATGAAGCTAATTTTTCAAAACCAACATCGTCTCTTAAGATTTGAGCGAAGTGTTTTACTTCAACAGTTCCTTTGAATTCTCTGCCGATTTCAGCTAAATTAGCATTAATTTCAGCTTTTTTCTCTTCGTTTTCTTTTAACATGTGGTTACATTCGAATAATGAACCGAAACATCCGTTACATTCGGTCATAATG
Organism: uncultured Methanobrevibacter sp.; assembly: GCA_900318035.1. Classification (GTDB taxonomy): domain Archaea; phylum Methanobacteriota; class Methanobacteria; order Methanobacteriales; family Methanobacteriaceae; genus Methanocatella. The sequence continues at coordinate 32,731 of ONJC01000010.1, read as the reverse complement.
TCAGCACCAATGTCTTCAGCAAGAGTTAAGTTACGAGCTGCGATAGTAGCCCATGTTTCTTCATCAAAAGAACCGAATACACCAGGAGCAGGACAACAAGATGCTCCTTCCATGTCTTTTAATTCAATATCTAATGCTTCGAATAATTTTCTGGTAGCTTTTTCAACACCAGGATAACGGTTGTTCATAATACAACCTAAGAAGTATGCAATTTCCATATTATAACTCTCCTAATAAATCTATTCTTTTAATCCACCGGTTGCTTCATCGTAACCGATTAATTCGTCGAATCCTGTAATTTTACAAATTTTTTGTACTTCTGCTAATGCTTCTGGATAAGCGTGAGTAGTAGGTGGAATTTCAGGAAGACCAATTTTAGTTCTTAAAGCTTTAGTAGCATCGTTGATTGGTACACCATGACCAGTATTCATTACAAATACACCAGTCATTTTGTGAGGTTTAGCCATGTATCCTGCGTGAGCAGCGATGTTACGTGCTTTTTTAATAATTTCAACGATTTTAACACTTCTGAGACATCTTTCTTGGCAGGTGTAACAAGTGGTACACATCCATAAAGCATCATCAGTGATAACTTCTTCTTTTAATCCTAATAAACATTTTCTGACAATTTGTCTTACTTTGTACGGAGTTCTTCTTCCAGATGGGCAACTACCACTACAAGTACCACATTGGAAACAGTGTTTTACAGTTTCAATACCTGCGTCAATAAATTCAGCAGTGAAATCTGGATCACGATTACTATCAGTTAATAATTCTTTATCAGTCAATAAAGTCATAGTATCTCTCTTTGTTTCTTTTTTGTTTAAATCTTCTTTAACTTCTTCGACATTATCTTCAGAAGTTTCTTCAACTGTTTCTTCCTCAACAGGAGTCTCGTCAATTACTTTAGCACTCTTTTCAACTTCAATACGGAGTTCTTTGGCTCCTTCTAAAGTTTCTTCAACACTTACAGTAATTTCCTTAACTTTTTCCACAATTTTTTCAGGATTTGCAGTTTCTTCTAAAGGTTTGATGTCACTTTTAAAAGTTAAATCTTTTTTGTCAACTTCTGGTTTTTTCTTAACTACAGGGTCTCTAGGAACAGTAGTCTTAGTACCAGAAACGACATCATCATTTACAATTTGTGAAGATGTAACTTGGACATCATCAGATGTGTTTGATACATCATTATTGATGCCTTTTTCTTCTTTATCATTCTCTCCAGTAAAAAGAGATTTTAATCTATTTATAATAGTCATTGAAAACACACCTCGGATAATCATTGGAATTATTTCCTCAAATCCATACTAATATTCTTTAAAAGTTAATATATAAAGGTTACTAAAATTTTAGTCAGTGTAATCAAAAAGGTTACAGTTATTATAACAATTTTAATTAAATATTAGCTGCAAATATTATACCAACAAAAAATAGGATGAATCAAATGATAAAAAAATTCGAAATCAGATCACATGACGGACCGGGAAGAGTTGGAAAAATTGACGGGGAACTAACACCGAAAATATTTTATAAAAAAGATTTGAAAATCGCTCCAAATGAAGGGTCTGCATATAACATTGACCGTGAAATTGCTGAATTTAACGTTAAGGAGACCTTAAGACTTGCCCAGGAAAATGTCGGTGAATGTGACATTGCAGCAATCCAAGGGTCCAAATATATTGATTTAAGAGTAGAATGTTTAAAACAGTTAGAAGAAATCGGATACAATGGGTTCATAATAGCCAATGGTGATGCTCTTCTCACCAATCCGAAAGACCTTGTCGAACTTGTAATTTCCCTTAAAAAAGAAGCTAAAAAAACAAGTTATTTTATTTTTTCATTTACCGAGCTTTCATTCATGCCAATATTGACATATATGGGCATTGATGGATTTTTGGTGGATTCTGCAAATTATTACAGTCATTTAAATGTCCTGCAAACTCCAACAAAATCATATGATTTGAATACCTATCCTATTTACGAAAATATCACTCAGAAAGAACTAGAACAAAAAAATATTGAGAATATGGAGTTTGTCATTAAGGAAATCCATGCACACATGAAAAACAGATCCTTGAGAAATCTCGTAGAGGAACGTTCCGCAACCACTCCGCAAAATATCTCAACTTTAAAAATACTTGACAGAACCTGCATGGATTATTTGCTTGAGTTTACTCAGTTATTTTAAACGTTTCAATCATATTCTTGAATTCCCTTTCGGATTCACCGGAAATATCCAAGGTTCGCATTTCAAAAATATAGATATTCCTGTTTTCAATGAAAACATAGGTATGAATATCAAAATTAATTTCAGGCATATCCATGTTAGCGTGAAGCTTGATAGCATCCTTTCCGGCAATTCGGACAAAATCAGAGGACATTATCACTCCACCATCATCGGATATCGCATCCTCCATGAAAATCTTATAGTCATCAAGATTTGTGGCGGTGGGAAACATGACACCATTTACTAAATTATCTTCCCCTTTGGACAGTGTGGCGATGCAATCCGGATTGGACAGGATATCCGCCTTTTCCACTTCCCATGAATCCGGATATTCAAAAGTGATTTTACCTGATTTGAATGTTCTCATAACCTAATCCTCTTTTTTTGATGAAATATCAATTGTTTCAGGAATGTCTTCTTCATCGAGAGTGTCAATATATTTGGAAAATGGTTCAGGAAGTTTTGGCATTACTTCCTTTAGAATTTCAGAAGCATCCAATTCCAAAGCCTGACCTGCAAGTAACTTTTCAGTGTCAAAATCAAATTCAAATGGTTTAAGCAGGTCATCAACAGGTACCCTTAAATTAATTTTTCTTTTGTTGAGTACCATTTTAAGAGTACTGGTGTTTCTGATTTGCTCATTCATGTCCTCAACAGTTGCCTGAATATCATATGCTATAGCCTTGTTCTTTTCATTGACTTCCTGTTTAGATCTTTCAATTGATTTTTCCAAACCGTCTACAAGCTCGGCATTGCGTCTGTTAATGTTATCCCTAGCCTCATCAATGACAACATTGATTGCATTTAAAATAGATTTGTTGAGCTCCACATTATATGCGAGAATCATCTTATTCTTATAATCAAGCTCCTTAAAAATAGCTACACGTTCATCATCGATTTTTGTAATTTTCTTATTTAGCTCATTGATTTCATCCTTTGCCTTCAAAAGTTCTTCTTTATCTGTGAGCTGTTCCTTAAGTGAACCGACATCATCAAAAAATGAACCCTTCAAAGCCTGAATCTGGCTTTTTAAATTTTCGATTTCAATATCCTTATCCTGAATAATCTGATCAAATTCATTGAGCTTTTCATCTGAAAACTGATTTTCAATTAAATCTTCGTATTCCTTTTGCGCCAATACCTTTACCAATTCATTATCTTGAAAAGGGTCCTCTTTTTTTAGACTTACTTGCTTTTGTTGGGATTCCTTTTCAATAGGATTGCCGTCTTTGTCTTTACTGTTATACTTTTTAGTATAAACTCTAACAGTTCTAAATTCATCACTTTCCATTATTTAACACCACTCTATATTAATAAATAGTAGAGTTTTATTTAAATACTTAATGTAAAAAAAGAAAAAAAGAGGAAAAAAATTTTTATTTATCTTCCTTTTCAATCCACAACAACATTGCCTCTTCAATTGCTTTTGAATACCATCCTGTTTTAAATAACATTTTATTGGAGGCTATTTTGCGAAAATTCAAGTCAATGTCATTATTGATGCTTATTGTAACGCGTTTGTTTTTAGACATACAAATAGATTGTACACACTAGTTAATAAATGCGTTAGTGTTTTTTCAAGTCAGATTGATGTATGAAATTAAATATTCGTGCGAATTAGTTATTTTAAAGGTCAATTAAAATCATTATTATAATTCTATTTTCAGGGTTTTTCAAAAAAAAAGAAGTGAAACCATTCGACGGTACGACAATAATTTGATAAATCTTTTAATTATTCAAATCATTTTCGCAGAATTTGCTAACTAATACAGCATGAACCAAATCAGAATCATCTATTTTCATAGGATATTTACTTTTAAACATTTCCATACAGTAATCAATACCCTTATCCCCATAATTTGACATCAAAACATCACAGATTAGAATAATGCTTTTAGGGACATTGCTTATATCAATTGGATTCAAACGCTGCTTGAATGTTTTTTCAATAAGTCCCTTATTCCTGTTTATCAATTTTTTAGAAAATGCTTCGTTTAACCTGCCTATCAAATAATCCATATGATAATATTTGCCTTCATTATACATTTTTAAAACATTATCTTCACCATATTCCTCAAAATATAATGATACTGCCTTATCAATACTTCTTTGTGGAATATTTTTTCCCAATTTAACTGAACGGAACAATACTCTTCTGGTGACTAAATTTATTTCCCAGTTATCTATTAACGAAACATCAATCTCAGATGAATCCAAAACATCAAACATCCCCAATACATTGTTATTGTAAGTTATTTTCCAATTGACTAAGGGAGAAATGTCTTTTATTGAACAATCCTGGAACATATACTGCATATCCCGTACTTCGCAGACATCCCAGTCAGACAGAGGATGAATATCTGCTAAAGACGGGCAACAGTAAAACATGTATTTCATTGTCTTTACGCAGGATACATCCCAATTTGTAAGACCTGAAATATCCTCTAACGAACAGCATCCCCTAAACATCCAGCTCATATCCCGAACGCAGGATACATCCCAATTAATCAATCCACCAACATCAACTAAAGACCTACATCCTCTAAACATGCTGTTCATATTTTCCACACAGGACACATTCCAGTTCATCAACGGACTTACATCAACTATTGAAATGCAGTCTCGAAACATCCATTCCATGTCTTTCATGGACGATACATTCCAATTTTTTAAAGGGGAAATATCTTCCAATGACCTGCAACCGTAAAACATTTTTCTTGCAGTAGTTACATTTGATACATCCCAGTCGCCCAATGCAGATATGTCACTTAATGATTTGCAATCCTTAAACATGTACATCATATCTTTGACTTTGGATACATCCCAACTGGCCAACGGCGTTAAATCTATTAAAGAGGAACATCCGCAGAACATGCCGTCCTCACCCAACAGCAAATTAAAAGACATTGAAATGACATTTGACACATTCCAATCATTTAAGCCATTCAAGTCATTTAAAGCGGAACATCCATAGAACATGCCCATCATCCATTTAACATTAGAAACATCTAAATTGCTTAAACCTGAAATATCCTCCAAAGAGGAACAATTTCTAAACATCCAGCTCATATCACTGACATTAGAGACATCACAACTGTAAAAACGAACCTCACTTAACGATTCGCATCCTTCAAACATTCCTACCATGTCACATGCTTGAGGAGTAATATTTTTTGCAATGATGGCTTTAAGGGATTTCATGCCCTGATATTTCCTGCTTAATTTGGTGCAATTAGAGAGGTTTTCACTGACATATATTATGGATTTCTTATCTTTAACATCATCCCAACTAGTTAAGTTTGTTCCATCCTTTAAAATTATAAGAACATCAAAACTGCCCAAATCATGTATATTTTCAGTTGTGTTGTTTAATTTTTCGAATTCTCTTAAATATTTGCCCCCCATTGAAAATCCCCTCCTTAGCCTTAATTAGTAGTTTATCAAAAAGAGTATTTAAACAATGTAAAGTGAAAGGTTTAGCTATGCCCTAAAAAAAAGTAAAAAAAATAAGTGATTTAATTATCTATTTTTGATTTTTAATGTTGTGAATGACAATATCCCGCAAAAATAGTGGACAGGTATCAGATGGCTTTGTATGGCCCTGTCCCATAGTGCAAATTACACCATCAGGAGAACCTCTAAGCTGAACATCCACCACCCAATATCTGCAGTTTGAACATACTCGACCGGCATTCTCATGAATCATCTAATCAATCATTTCCCATTCATTATATCCCAAATGCATATACTTGTGTCCGTCAGGAGCGTCATGGATTTCACCAGTATATATGGTTCTTCCTTCCTGCTCACTGTAGTATGCTCCGGAATCACCATAATCATCACTTTGAGATTCAGAGCCATAGTCCGTATCATCATAATCGACTACTTCAACCTCGGCAGTGGCGGTATCCTCTTCAAATTCATCATTTCCGCTGAAAGTACAATCCACAATATAGTCTCCTGGATCCTCATCTATCTTGACTTTTGCAACACCTTTCTTATTTGTATGAACGGTTTTCTTTTTAACGGTTTTATTAACAGTTTTATTAGCAGTTTTATTAACCTTTGTGATAGTGACATTTACTGTTTCATTGTCAATTGGAGTTCCGTTTACATCAGTCAGCTTAACATCAATGGATTCGCCCTGACTAATTGTATCATTGCCTCCCTGAACAGTAATATTTGTTTTTTCTTTGCTAAAGCCTGGCATCATTGCAGCCAAACCAATGACAATCACTGCAATAACAACAATCACTGCCACGAGAATAATCTGATTTCTTTCCATAAAATCACCATTGCTTAACTTGTGGTTAAAACTATGGATTTTCTAATATATTAATGTATTTTAAATGATACAAATTTAAAAATATTTAAATAATACCTTACTCTATTGTTACACAAATAAACTATTAATTTAGTTTATTTAAGAGGTGAATGACAATGAGTATTAAAAAAGTAGTGGTCGCAGGAGGCGGAGTACTTGGTAGTCAGATTGCTCTTCAGACATCCTATTGCGGATTTGATGTTACAATCTGGCTTAGAAGTGAAGGATCTATAGAAAGGGCAAAACCAAAGCTTGAAAGATTCAAGAATATCTACATAGACACACTGGAACAAATGAAAACTGACGACAGTGCATACTGCAGAGGACTTTCTAAAAAAACAGACCTAACTGATGAAGAGATTGATGAATTGAAAATACAAGCACAGGAAGCATATGACAGTTTAACATTAACAACAAGTTATGAAGAAGCTGCAGCTGATGCTGATTTGATTATTGAGGCCATTTCTGAAAATCCAGAACAAAAAATAGCATTCTACCAAGAATTGGCTAAATATATGGATGAAAAAACAATACTTGTTACCAACTCATCAACATTGCTCCCGTCAATGTTTGCCGAGCATACCGGAAGGCCGGAGAAATATCTCTCACTGCACTTTGCAAACACAATCTGGAAAAACAATACCGCCGAGGTAATGGGTCATTCTGGCACCGAACAGAGATACTATGATGAGGTTGTCCAATTCGCTGAAGACATCAACATGATTCCTTTAAAACTTAAAAAAGAACAACCAGGATACATTTTAAATTCCCTATTAGTTCCATTTTTAAGTGCAGCAGAAGCATTACTTGCAAATGATGTCTCAGATTTTGAAACCATTGACAAAACATGGATTTTAGCTACCGGAGCCCCAGCAGGCCCTTTCCACATATTGGATATTGTTGGTCTTGAAACAGCATACAATATTATCATTATGAATCCTCAATCACAAGACCCTGAAACCACACCTGGAAAAATAGCTAAAATGCTTAAAGAAAAAATAGATGCTGGTGAAACCGGCATCAATGCAGGAAAAGGATTTTACGAATATTAAAATCCTTTTTTATTCTTTTTTAATTTTAAAAATTAAATGAAAACATTTATATAATATTAAAATATAAGTATTATACGATGTGAATTGAATTTCATATTTGTACATGACATAATTCAACCATTTTATAATCTCCAAAATGATTAGAATATGTTTCATTAAGGAAGTAGCAAATAAAACTACTTCCAAAATTCCCCCCCCTTTTTTTACTGAAAATTTCATATTCAAGAAATTATATCCATATAAACACAATTTTAAAGACAATATTATGGATTTTTTGAAAAATATATGAAAAAATTGTTCACTTTATTTTTGAAAAAAAAACAATAACATTTAAATAGAATTAAAATATAAGTAATAAACGATATGAATTAAATTACATATCTATCTATGAACATCAGTCAATCATTTTATAATCTCCGAAATGTTAAAAATATGTTCTAAAACATGGAAGTGGTGAAAACTACTTCCAACTCCCCCTTTACATTAATCAAACATCATCAAGAATATTAGAATCCGCTCCGGCAATTTGAACCAAATACTCCGCTTCGACAATGTGAAGTTTTGATGGAATTATTATACAATGAAGTGGACCTCCAAAATCAAAATCAATCAATTCAGAGATTTTACCAGCTCTAACGCAGACGTCTTTTGAACCAACACGTGCAATACCCATCGCTAAAGTATCTTCATCAATCAAACCTTGGCGGTCCAAAGTATCTTTAATGTTCAAAAGGTATTCCAAACCCTGATTGACAGTCATGTAGCGGTCCTTGTGAGCTTGAATATCAAGCAAAACCAATGTATGCAAATCCATTTTCAAGTTTTCCTCAATAGCTTCGTAAGGAGATTTTGGATAAAAATTATAATCCGGAAAAGGAATTGTAGTTACTTTACCGAATTTGTAACCTTGTAGACCTGAAATAGCTGGTGCAGATGATAATATTGAAGAGCCGTGAATTACTTCATAGTCAATCCCCTTTTTTGAGCATTGCACTAAAAAGTCACTGTGAGTTGTTGCAATCAAGGGATCTCCTCCAGTAACCAATGCGACATCGGAAGTTTTGGCTTCCTCGATGAACTTGTGTTCCTCTTCAACCTCACCCCTTACCAGGACTTCAATTTCCTTTCCGATTAACTCTTCAATAGCTTCCAGACTGGATCCGAACAATCTGGATGTGAAAAATTCGGCATAAATCTTATCAACTTTTTTTAAACATTCCAAACCTTTTAAAGATATGTCCTTTTCATCAAATAATCCTAAACCAACTAAATAAAACATATTAAATTATATAATAATTTAAACATAATAAATCTTATGAAATGTGTAAAAGTTCCATTAAAACAATTGAATGACACCCGTATAAAACTAATGGAAAAAGGCCAGATGAACATGGATTTTCGTATCAAGGCAGAGGAGGAATACGGATATATTCCAGTCAATGAGGACCTTGATGACTATGAAATCGTTGATATTGAATTGGAGCCAATGAAAAAGATTGTTAAAAATTTCTCCGAACTGCTTGAGGATGAACTGACTGCAGAGGAAATTGAAAACCTAAAAACCTCTTTCGACACGATTGGAGATATCGTGATTCTGGAAATCCCCGATGAATTATACGACAAAAGGCAAATCATTGGAGATGCGGCATATAAATTTACAAAAAGAAAAGCAATTTATATGAAAAAAAGTGCAATTAAAGGAACAATACGCATTCGAGATTTGGAATTTTTAGCAGGTGTTGACGATTCTGTTACAATTCACAAGGAACATGGAGCGCGCCTGAAACTTGATGTTCGTGAAGTCTATTTCTCACCTAGACTTGCAACAGAGCGAAAACGAGTAATGGAAAATGTCAATGACGGTGAAAAAATCCTGGATATGTTCTGTGGAATAGGTCCTTTCCCGATTGTGATAGCTAGAAACAAAAATGTGGAAATCATCTCAGTTGACATTAACGAATCTGCAATAAAATATCTGGAGGAAAATATCAGGTTAAACAAACTGAAGGGGACCATCAAACCATACTGCGGAGATGTGAGAGAAGTCTCAAAGTCATTTAACTGCAAATTTGATAGAATCATTATGAACCTTCCAGGCCTTGCATACACTTTCCTTGATGTTGCAGTTGATTTAATTAAAGATGGTGGAACAATCAATTACTATGAGTTTTCCAATGGATATGAACAGGGAATAAAACGTCTTGAAACAGCATGCAAAAATGCGGGAAAAAAAGTGGAAATTAAAAATTGCAGAAAGGTAAAATCCATTTCGCCCGACGAATGGCATGTTGCCATCGACGGAAAGATTTTAAAAAATTAAAAGATAGGTAATTAGAAAATAATCCTATTACCTGTCCATAAATCAGAATCATCAAAAGCATCAGCTTTCTTTTCATCTTCAAGATATTGTTCTAAATCCCTATATAATTTAACTCTGAAAATATCAGGATAAGCTATATACAGCATGTCCCCATTAGGTCTGGTTTCTTTTACATAGGTTAACTGAAACTCTATGATTGTGTCATCTTCCTTATGGAAATGATGAACCTCATTTGCACATAATATTTTAAAATGTACAAAATCATCTTTTTGCAGTTCATTAACTAAATCTTCTATTAACGGAGGTAATTTTTCTTCTTTGTTACATTTGATTTGCATTCTATCACCTTATGTTAAACTTATATTACTATTTGAACATCATCATATTAAAACACATTGATTTACATATTATTAGATTGGGTCAATAATTCCTTTTTCAGTAATTATGCCTGTAATCAATTCCTTTGGAGTTATATCGAAAGCAGGATTAATAACCTCTGTACCTTCAGGACAGATTCTTGCACCGCCATAGTATCTTACCTCATCACCGTCCCTCTCTTCGATTACAGTATCATAAATATTGATTTCATCATCAAAAGTTGAATATGGTGCTGCCACATAAAACGGAATGTCATGGTGTTTTGCAGCCAGCGCCACCATAAATGACCCCACCTTGTTAACGACACCACCCTTTGCGATTCTGTCAGCGCCTATTACAACCTTGTCTATTTTTCCCTGTGACATCAAAAATCCTGAAGCCACATCAGGAATCAGCTTTACAGGAATGTTTTCTTGCTGCATTTCCCAAACACTTAAACTTGCTCCCTGTCCGCGCGGACGGGTTTCATCACAAATCACATTAATGTTTTTGCCGGCATCACGTGCTGCCCTAAATACACCCAATGCAGTTCCGTAATCAACACATGCAAGAGCACCAGCGTTGCAGTGAGTCAATACAGTATCACCATCGTCGATTATTTCAGCACCATATTTCCCGATAGCTCTGTTTGTTGCCATATCCTCTTCATACATTTTGAGTGCTTCACCAAGGGCATCATCACTGCCTAACACCCTGTCAACAGCCCAAAACAGATTAACCGCAGTCGGTCTTGCAGCCTTAATCTCCACTGCAGCCTTATCCAAATCAACACCATCAATATCTGCAAGAGCCATTCCAAAAGCCGCTGATACACCAATTGCAGGAGCACCACGAACAGTCATGTTTTTGATTGCAGTTATAACATCCCGATAATTATCGCAATAAACATAAGTCAACTCATCAGGAAGTTTTCTTTGATCAATAAGTTTTAATTTATTATCTTCCCATTCAAGTGTTTTCATATTAACACCTTTAAAAAAAATGTCATAAAAATAGATAAAAAAAGCATAATTAAGTGTTAGTTTCTAATTTTGTTTAATGCTTGAGCATTGTTTATAACTATGCTTTTTTTGTAAATAACCCAATAAAGGATTTTTTGATTAGAGACGTATTAAAAATACATCTTATATAATACATTATCAAGTTATCATTTATAAATTTTTATGTAAAATTGAATTGTTTACAACAGAATAATACTTTATGCGTTTTCAGTCATAATCGGCACTACCTGTTTTTTACGTGAAACTACACCTTCAAGCAAAACAGTATTATCCTCCAATGTCACGCCATATGCCTTTTCAACCAAAGACGCATCCTTACCAAGTGCAATTACCTGAGAGTTGCTGTTTACAATATCAGTAATCAAAAGCATAAATAAGTCCAAATCTTCATCTTCAATGATTTTATTAATCCCTTCTTCCAAATCATCCTTCATTGCCATGACATCACTGATATCAGCAGTATTGACCTGATTTACAATTGATTTAACATCCTTAAAGTCAATCTGTTTTGCATCAAGTGCCAAAATTTCCTCAATAGTGAAACTACTTAAATCAGTCCCTGCCTTAAGCATTTCCAAACCATATTCCTCTGCATCAATTTCAGCAATTTTTGAGAGTTTTTCAATAGCTGCCTTATCATCATCAGTTGTTGTAGGTGATTTTAAAAGCAAAGTGTCTGAAATAATTGCAGATAACATTAAAGTAGCTATTTCTTTTGAAATTTCTACACCATTTTCTTCATATAGTTTGCATAAGATAGTTTCTGTACATCCGACAGGTTCAAATCTTAAAAATAACGGGTATGAAGTTTCCAAAGCAAGCTTATGGTGATCAACAACTTTTAAAATTTTGGCATTTTCCAAATTGTCCACTGATTCGGCAGGAGAGTTGTGGTCAACTAAAATGACATTAGCATCATCTTCAACACTTTCCAATAATTCCGGCGCTTCAATGCCAAGATAGTTTAAAATAAATTCAGTTTCCTTGTTGATGTTACCTAATCTAAAAGCTTGAGCTTCATCGTTTCCTAATTCCCTTTCCAAGTTAGTCATTACTAAACTGGAGGTGATACTATCACTATCAGGACTTTTATGTCCAAAAACATAAGTTTTAACCATATTATCGCTTTCCTCGAAAATTATAAAATTAACGTTACTAATTAAATTATCTTTTTCATTCATATTTAATTTTGCGATTTAGAAAATGCAATGAAAACAAATAACCTCAAAAATAATATACTGACAACAATATTAAATTCTATGTGAATACGAATAACAAATATATTTATATGTCTGAATATAAAATAAAATTAAGGAGGGAAATAATGAACAAAAAAATAATTTTAGTACTCTTAAGTGTTTTCATTGTTGCTGTTGTGGCCGGAAGCGCAATCGCTGCCGAAGCAAAAGTCAACACTGAAATAAAAATGTTAAGTGAAAAAACCTTGAAAAATGGAGATGACATTGAATTCCAACTTAAAGATGCACAAGGAAAAGAAATTGCATCACAAAAAGTAAACATCAGCTTTGAAGTAAATGGAAAATATGAAAACTACTCAGTCATTACTGATGAGCACGGTAAAGGATATCTGGTATTGTTTAATGAGGCTTTAGGTGACCACAAAGTTATTATCAACTATACTGGAAATGAAAAATATAACCCTTGCAAATTAGAAGAAACCATTAAAATCGTTGAAGGAACATCCAAAAACGATAAAACCAATGCTAACTCAACTGCAAGTACTATAAAATATGATAATGCTACTAAAAATGCTACAAATGCTACCAACGATACCGGCGAAATACTTTACTATGATGCTGAGTACAACTTCTACTACAACCAATTTGGAGTTATTAAAGGCGGACAAAATGACGGTATGGACGCATATGAAATAGCTTCACATTATGCAGAACAAGAGGCAAAAGGAAATACTAATTTAGAATAATATTTAATTTGAGCGTTCAAAACGCTCACCTCATTCTTTTTTTAATCTGATTAAAATTGCAGTGAAAACCATCACATACAAAAAAAAATAACCATTAAAAATTGATTTATTAAAATAAAAAAAGAGATTTAGTAATGACTTTGTGGAGTCATTCCTAAATGATGATCTTCGCTTTTCTTACCAGGTATTCCATAAGCATCTGCCCTGCATTGTGTGCATGCCCTAAATACCGGTATGATTTCTTCAACCTGTTCTCTAATGCTTTCCATCATTGAACAGTCCGGACGCTCATAGTCTTTCATCTTAGCTAAAGGAATTAATGGTAAAATGTTCATTAAAGAAGCACCTCTTTTTTTAACCTCTTTAGCTATTTCAACAATATGCTCATCATTCAATCCAGGTATTAAAACTGAGTTAACTTTAACCACCATACCGTTGGCGGCCGCTTTTTCAACACCCTCCAATTGGTTTTTAATTAAGATTTCTACAGCTTCACGACCTTTGTAAACTTTACCTTCATACTTAATGAAAGAATAGATGTCTTTTGCTATATCAGGATCGATTGCATTTATTGTTACTGTAACGGAATTTACTCCAAGTTCTGCAAGCTTATCTGCATATTTTGGAAGTAAAAGTCCATTTGTACTCATACATTTGATTAAATCAGGTTGTTCGCTAGCAAGTTTTTCAAAGAATTTGAATGTTTCCTCGTTAGCCAGTGAATCCCCCGGTCCTGCAACCCCTACAACAGCAATAGGACCATCAGCAGTAACGTCATTAACATGTTTGATTGCAGCATCTGCATCCATTACACAGCTTGCAACTCCCGGTCTGTTTTCTTCATCATTAATATCTCTTGTACAGAAGTTACAAAAGATATTACATTTAGGTGCAACCGGCACATGTGCCCTACCTACCTTATCGTGCATTTTTTCATTGAAACATGGATGTGCTTTTGTTATGTGTGCAAATCTTGAACCTTTGTGTTCAGCCATACTATCACTTCTCCAATATATAACTACTGTTATTTTGTATTGATACGAACAAATATTTAAAGTTTTCTATTGGTCACTTAACTCAGCAATATATTCATTAGCTTTTTCAATCCATGCATCGGCAATTAGCTCGTCAGTAGCTACAACAGTAACGATGTCTTCTGTTGACATGTCCTTAATGATTTTAAATCCTTCAGGCAATATCCTAAATATTGCATCATAAACCCTTCTTTGCAGATTGGAGTGAGGGTCATCTACAATAATGGTACTCAAATCAACATGGTCGCCTGCAATTTCCAGCTGATATCTGTTTGGCTGATAAATTTCCTCCCTTGAATATCTTCTCCATAACTGCTTTAAGATATTCGGGAGATAATTTTCATTATCAACTATAATTCTGGTAATGTCGTCATCCTTAACATAAGTTAAAGTAGCCACATCTCCAAAAGCAACTGCATTTGAAGTTTTCTTCATTTTAATAGCTAAGACAAATACAGGATCGTCAGGATTGACATAAGCTCTCAAATCATCAACGGAAGCTCCTAAAACCAAATCCTGAAAGATTTGTTTGATGATGATTTCGTAAACTTCAGCGCCTCTTTCATCATAGCATTCAACTAACATTAAATCAACCCTTTAAAATTATTTATCATCATGTCTGTGTCCCATTCCGGATACTAAAAGAGCTGCTCCAACAGCACCAATATGTTGGGAGTATTCAGGAACAATAACTTCAATTCCGCCTAAAGTTTCACTGACCGCTTCAACAAGTCCTGAAATCAAACTTGTTCCACCTACCTGGATTAAAGGTTCACGAATGTCAATTTCCTGAAGTTGCTGTTCATAAACCTGTTCAGATACGGAGTGACATGCTGCAGCCGCAACATCTGCTTTGGAACCTCCTGCCGCAAGAGTTGTAACAAGGTCTTGAATACCGAATACAATACAATATGAGTTCAACATTGCTTTTCTCCAGTCACCCTGTACTGCAAGTGGACCTAATTCAGTGATATCCACGTCCAGCCTACGAGAGGTCATGTCAAGGAATCTACCGGATGCTCCAGCACAGATACCACCCATGGTGAAGTTATCAGGAATACCATTGTTGACAGTGATTACCTTGTTATCCATACCACCTATGTCCAGCACAGTAGCTTCTCCTTTTTGACGATCCGCCAGATATACTGCACCTTTAGCATTGACTGACAATTCTTCCTGAATGAGTTCTGCACCGAATTCCTGACCCATGGTAAATCTACCGTAACCGGTTGTTCCGATACCATCCACATCATCCCATCCATAATCAGTATTGGCGAATGCTTCAGCAGCCGCTGTTTGTGCTGATTCAATAATGTCTTTAGTGGCAGTCCAGCCTGTTCCGATGACCTGGTTGTTTTCCATAAGAACCGCTTTTGTAGTGGTTGAACCTGAATCCAAACCAAGAGTAAGTCCTTCTTGTTTTTCACGAGCAAGAATGCTTCTACGAGTTACAGTAGTAGCCAACGCTTCCATACGGATGAACAATTCATCAGCTTTTGTTCTTTCAGTAAATGAATAAGTAACTACTGGAATACGAGTATTGTTTTGGATAAAACGTCTTACTTCATTTCTTACCAATGCCGCTTCGGCACATCTGAAACAAGTTGCAATAAATACTGCATCAGGCTTGGATCTGCCTTCAACAATAGCCATAGCTCTTGCAATCATTAATTTCAAACTTGAACTTTGAGCTGAAAATCCGAATTTTTCATAAGATTCATCAATGTAGTCCAAATCGATTTCAGGAAGAACAATTTCTGCACCAAATTTATTTGCCGCCTTTTCAATTTCCTTTTGAATTCCACTATATTCTGTTCCACATGAAACTAATGCAATTTTAACCATTATTATTCCTCCCCAGCAGTTTCTTCAAGTGAATCTACAAATTCATTTATTTCATTCACCATAACATATGTTTCATCTTGATTAGTAGGATATGTAAGTTCTAAAACAGGAATTCCCTTATTCCTGAGTAAAAATATTGACAATTCATTAGTTCTAGCACAGCCGATACAACCAAAACCATATGGAGCACCATCAACCAAAATAGCAGCTTCCGCTTCATCTATAAGCGGTCCGATAATTGCCATTCTTCCACGGACACCTGAAGGAACTTCGATAGCCGCATATTTAAGACCTTTAATTGGGTCTTCTTCAGTGATGTTCATAGGTGGAGAATCAATCTCCGGGTCTTTGATTTTTTGTCTAATTTGTTTTTGAAGAACTAAAGGAGTATGACCTTTTCTTTCAAGTAAATCTGCTAAGATTAATGAATTTGGAGGATAAATAGCTATTTTAACCATGTTTTCACCTATTCTTTATTTTCTAAACATTCATTCATGATTTTTTTAAATTCGTCAACTTCAATTGGTTTTTTCTCTTCTAATTCCACTTCTTTAGGATTATCTAAAGCTTCGGATACAAAACCAAGTATTCTATATTCTTTTTCCATTTGGTGGAATCCTTCTCTTGGTCCAAATCTGTGACCTCTGCATCTTCTAGGATCTCCTGGAGCGAAACCTCTTTCTTTTGTGAAAATGTGGCTAGGATCTAGTTTTCTAATCTCTTCAATTGCCTTATAAACGTCTTCACTTTTGCCACTTATCATGGATCCATAACAAGTGTTCTTAATTGTAAGAGGCAAACCAAGCATATGAAATTCACTAACTATTTCCTGTTCACTTACATGAGCTCCTGGCCCAATAAAAATCATACGAGTAATTACATCCGGATCCCAATCTTCTTTACCTAAATCAGGACTCATTGTTAGATTCGGTGACATACACTACAACTCCTTCTTTTAATTTTTCAAGATGATCATAATCAGAAACAATATCACCAACAATATTTGTTGCTCCGAAAGTCTCTGCAGTTGGTCCATATTCAGCATTATCCTCAAATCTAACACCGATTAAACCTGCACTTTTGGAAGACATGTTAGTAATACCAATTTGACCTCTTATTACTTTATCTACAGGATTATTTTCAGGGATTAAACCTTTAGCGGAGTTTTTATCTCCCTCAAAAATAACTATGTGCATTCCAGGTACTGAAAAGTGAACCTTTATTTGACCGATAGGATTTTCCAAAAGGCCAGACAATAGTTTGAAGTATCTAACAGACCTTGGCGCATTATCAACAAATTTAATTTTACATAAATCCTCCTTGTTGATAGCTTTAGTTATTACTTTACCTTCTTTTAGGATATCAATCGTATGCAATGGATTTTGCTCTATGACAATTGCATCATCATCAACCAATCCATCAATTAAATGCTCAACACCAGCTTCCAATAACATTTCGGTAGCTTCACTTTGGGTTTTATTCAATAGCATCAGCCTTTGCTGTTCTGACTTAACAGTGATGAAATCATTTTCCTTTGCTATATCAATAAGTTCCATACCCTGAACAATGTTACCTACAGTAGTGTGATTTGGAGTTAAAACTCTGTTTTCACGATAAATAAATAGTTTACCTACACCTTTACCATTATTTCTGATAGTCATTGTTCCACGATTTCTTTTAGTGGTGTCCTCTTTAGGTTTTTCAAGACCTTCGAGCTCATAAAATCCTAAAAATGATTCACTATCAAAAGAAACTTTGATTCTACCATCCTTAACTATGGAGAACAAATGTTCTACACAGACAGGGGAGTTTTCATCAATCTCAAAAGAGATATATGTGTACAACTCATTTCCCTCTTCCAGAACAATGCTCAGGTCGGATACAGAAGCACTGTCGGTTGTTGTGCTTCTCTCGATAATCGGCTCTATGCCGGTTACCTTATCATCATCAGTGAGATTATCCAATGTTTTTTTACCACCAATAACGCGGGCAAAAATACCTTTATTAAATGGCGGCACACCATAGACATTAGTGGTGTTCTCCTTAAGCATAATCAAGTGAGTAGACTCATTACTAAAACTAGATAAGCTTAAAACAACATCTCCTTCAAAATATTTGAATTCGTCATGAGTAGGTTCCAAATCTGTTACGACAGGACCGATAGCCACTTCAGTAGGGGTTGACCATCTTATGTCCAAATCAACAAACTCTTCATACTGATTTTTCCAAACGTCAACCAACGGTTTGGCTTCATCAGATTCGTCGAGCTGAAGGATTATGGAACCCTGAGTTGTCTTAATCTTATATTTGCTTATATTTTTTTCAAGTTCCTTTTTTCCCTTAATCAAACAAACAATACTACCAGGAGTATATGGAGCATTAGTTTCCTCAATCACATCCTGAATTGAAGAGCCTTCTGCCACATCTATTTCTTCTCCATTAATTTTAATTAACATACAATCTCCTAATAAGAATTTTTAATATTATATATTTATAATTTTATTATATATTAAAATTATTTATTTGATTTTCAAAAATTATAATAACACAATATTCTAACAATATAATAAGGAGGGAAAAGAAATGCAAATTACTAAAAAACATGTTTTTTCTTTACTCGTGATTTTGATATTGGCTGTAGGAGCAATTTCGGTTGCCAACGCATATACCGGAACAGGATTTACACATAACATTCCGTCATCAAAATACCATGACATGTCAGCATCCGATATTTTGGGCAAATACTCCGATACTGACTGTCAGGTTGAGGAAAAGGCAGTATGCACAGAGGTTGTTGATGGAGATACCATCTATTTAAACAACGGCAAAAAAGTACGTTTTGTTGGCGTCAACACTCCCGAGAGAGGTGTTGAAGGATATATCACTTCAAAAAATTTTGTACAGAAATTATGTTTAAATAAAGAGGTGGGGCTCGATATTGACAATGCCAAAAACAACGACAAATATGGCCGTACACTGGCTGTCGTTATTGTTGACGGCAAAAATGTGAATGAGATGCTTTTAAAGGAAGGTCTTGCCGAGGTAATGTACATTCCTCCAAGTGAATTCTATCCGTATAACTGGGCGGACGCTTCAACACACATTCCAACATCCCAGAACACTTATGCGAATACCCACTCCGATTCCAGCTCCAGTGACACAGGAGATTATATCGGAAACTCAAATTCAGGGAAATTCCATAAATCAACCTGCAGTTGGGGTCAAAAAACAGCAGAACACAATAGAGTATACTTCAGCAGCAGAAACGATGCAATTTCACAGGGATACATGCCGTGCAAGGTCTGTAATCCTTGACTTTTTTTATTTTAATTTTTAAATGTTAAAAAATAGAAAATAATGAAAGATAGTTAATCAATGTTAACTACCTCTAATTAATCAAAATATTTCAGTAATTCTATTTCTCTTTCAAACTTATCCAAATTGGGGTCATTATCAACAATGTTTGAATATAGCAGTCCCAATGAATAGTTTCCAATACTTTCCAATGTTGGAATGACAATAACCATATAAATTAAAAATCCGACATATGGAATTAGCATTACCAGTGAGGAAAGGTATGAAGCAACTACCAGCAATATTGCCATAAATATCAGCCATAGAATAATATTTCCAATACCGATAGACCTAATATCTCCAACCACTTTATGGATCTTTAAAGCCTCAGTCAAACTGTTTAAATAAGCCAATCTGGCTTTTGCAAAAAACAGCAGCACTTCAAATATGATATATGTGATTAAAACAATGAAGAATATCAGCCCAGCTGTCAGTACAAAAGTAAGAACCCTGAGATTTGATATCATGTCAATGCTTAGCATTCCCAATGTGGACAGGACAATAAAGAATACCAATGCAGGCACAATCATATATGCAATCCTTAAGACAATCAATCTAAGGGTATCGTAAATGTTCTTTTTAAAGTTTAAGGAAGGCATCACTGCAGATTCATTTACTCCAATATTAACAATGGAAAATAAATATCCTGGTACAATAAGAATAAATAAGAAAAATGAGATTACACCAAAAATTGTAACATATCTATTGTCAAATAGTATTCCCAGTGGAATTATTGCTGCCAAAATAAATAAAACAAAAAGAATCGGCAATTTCTTGATGTTCCTAAAAGGGTACTTTAATGAATTTGATATTATTTTTCCAACTTCCATAAAACCACCTTAACTAAAAGCTGCTTTTCCAAATTTCCATTTTTTGTGATTTATTTAAGTAACTGTTATAATCGTCATCCATAGAATTCAATGCCACGAACATGCAGCATGAATCATCGGGGGTTTGTAAAACCTTTTCCAAGACCACAAACAATTCCTCGGGAATCAATAATCCAATATCTGCAATTTAGCCATACCACATCATGGAATAGTCATCTATAGATATGCCGTCAATACTTTGAAACATTATTATCTGAATATGAATACAGGGTTTTTGTCCTGATTGAACACTTCAGCCTGTTCATCTCCATAATTCAGGTAAAGTGAATTGGAATCTGTGACTTCTCCAACGACATTTGCCTCGATAGAGAATCTTGAAAGATAATCCCTAATATATTCGCAATATTCCTCTTTGGCCGTGAAAACAAATCCCGAACCAGGATATGACCTGAGCCAATCCACCCATTCAACACTTTCATTTCGTGGAATGTCTTCCAGATTTACGACAGCACCCTTTCCGGATGTTTCCAAAAGCATTTCCAATGTTCCCAATATCCCAGGATTTGAAATATCCTTTCCGGATTTTATATAATCGTTTTCAGCCAGATACTGGACAGCGGTAATCTGGTCCCTGACCAATTGTGCATCTTTGTCATAAGTGGTGTCCCAATTTAGAGAAAACATTTCATGAGGTTTTCCATCAAGGTCTATTGCTACAATCACCTTGTCGCCTTCTTCGGCTCCAAAACTTGTTATGATTTTATCCTTTTGGGCGATTCCAACAATGGCTACTCCCAATGAGTCGACTTCACCGTCAGGATGCAGATGTCCTCCAACCATCGGAACTCCGAATTTCAAACATCCATCTTTGATTCCGTTTAATAAATCTTCATAAATCCCATCATTGCTTATTGACATTATGTTTACCATGGCCAGAGGTTTTCCACCCATTGCTGCAATATCATTAACATTTACCAAAACTGAACAGTATCCTGCCCAGTAGGGGTTTACATTCATTATGTCACCCCATATTCCATCTGCAGCAAGCAATATTACCTGATTATTTCCAATGTCAATAGCTGAAGCATCATCTCCAATGTCAATGACAACATCTCCTGAAACATTATATGATTCCTTTAGAAGAGAAATTACATTATCAATTGAACTTTTACGGGATACTCCCTTAAATTCTTGAATTTCACGAACGAGATTTTTAAAATCCAAAGATTACACTTCCTGTTAGTCAATATAATTAATTTTGTATTTGCAATTAATATCTTTTATTATTTCAATGATTTTGCCTTCGACTTCGTCAATACTTGAATAGTCATAAGTGACCTGCCCACCGCCAAACATATTCGTTTTAATATATTGACCGCAGATGTCATCAAAACCACTTTCAACTTCAAAGATGATAGAATTCTTAACCTTAAATCCAGATTCTACAACCTTGTCCAAATCACCATCAGTTATTCCAACTACAGGTATATCAAACCGATATAAAATATCCGAAGATATCAATGTAGTGTCATCACCAACTGTAATTACCAGAGCCGAATCCCTGAATTTATACACATCCTCACCAGCATGGTCTAAAAAGGTTACCTTAAATCCATTGGATTTATCATGACCTATAACTCGTGGAGTAACTTTTGCATGCCTTAAAAGACCTGTCTTTATAATGGCAGATTCCAAATCAACTTCCCCAAGCTTTTCAAGACCGTGGGGCTTAAGTTCCCCACCCCTGATGTCGACAATGTGATTATCCCCGGCTATTAGAGTGAGTTTGTCAGAATTTGTTTTTCCGATAACGACACTGTTGACCATTATATTTTCACCGGGACTGACGCCATGAACAATCCTCTGATTAACACCCGCATCATCCTGCCTGATATGATTGTCATAAACCTCCTGAGGAGTTATTATGGCCAAATCCAATTTTTCAGACAATTCATAGGAAATGTCCAATTCATGGTTCCAGCAAATTATACTCCCGTCATCTTCTCCAGGCCTTTCAATTTGAATTATCGCAATATTATTGTCAGATATTTTTTCAATATAATGATTATAGACCTTGTATCCGAATACCTGTCCGGTGACATCGGATTTTCCATAATTAAGTAAAAATATCACATCAACATGATTATCATGAAAAATCTTTAAAGAATCGCTCGGAACCAGTTTTCTTGAAATGTCAATGACATTTTCAAGACCTGCGTCAATAACTGCAGTCCGGCCCATGGTTCCTCCCAGTCTTGCCTTGACTTCACCATATTCACCCAGCAAGTTGATTAATTTTAATGCATAACCCGAATCAATGACATTGGGTCCATGAACCACAACACCTATTTTCATTTGTTCACCTTGATTCTTTTTTTAAAAATTTTAGATCCACATATCTCACAGTCATCAAATTTATAGTCTTCAGGATATTCCTTTTTACAACCTTCGCATATTTTCTTCCAATTGTAAATTCCTTTAATTCCCTCAGTTATTACACCAGAATAATCAATATCCATTATTTTTAAAGTATTTTGAATAGTGTAATCATCAGTAATGACTTTTACATGCTCTCCCCTTTGAGATAACATATAGGCTAAAGCAATCAATTTCTTGTCCGGAAATGACAATCTTAAAATATCACCACTTTCATAAATAATATCATGTACACAAAATAAATACTGTGATGCTACATCTTGTATTACTAATAATCCCTGGTCAATTGCCGCATCAAGTTTCAGACGTGATTCGAAATCCTTAATTTCTTCAGTGATTTCAGGAACAGTGAAATTCCTTTTTGAAGAAATCTCAAATCCGTTAATGAATGCTGATGCATCCAACACATAACAAATTTCCATGATTAATATATTCACAATGAAAACTAATAAATCTTGGCAATATTTACAACATTGTGAAATATTGACCAAAAAGTGAAATTTGATTGGAAAATAGTTGGGAGAGACTTGGGAGAACTTTGGAAAAGAATTGGAAAAGAATTGGAAAAAGCTTAGAATAAAATTTGGAGAAAACTGGGAGAAGTTTGGAAAAATTTATTTAAATTTAGATATGAAGAAGTGATATTGCAGAAAAATTCATTGAGAATTTAAAGAATTTTTCATAACTAAAAAAAAGGAGAGAAAAAAATGCATAATCATAGCGAAATAAATGAAGAGATCAGATTCCTTGCACAGTCCGAAATCCGATTAAAAATTCTAAGTGAACTCTATGAACAGCCAAACAATATCAGCGGACTTGTAAAAAAGACACAAATCACATACAGTTCCGTTTCAAGCAATGTAAATAAGTTAGAGGAAAATGAATTTATCAGAAAAGTCGAAAAGAAATATTACGTTAATCCAATGGCAGAAATATATTTCAAAGCGTTGATGGATTTCAAAAAAAGCGTAGACATAATTAATGATTATGGCGCATTTTGGAACAAACACAACATAACTCAATTAAGCATTGATTCCATGAAAAACATTACCGCTCTGAAAGATTCAAAACTAATCGAAACAACACCCCTAGACATATACAAAACACACAATACCACTAAAAACCAACTGATTGAATCAAAAGATGTGAAAGCCATTTTTCCATATTTGCATCCGGAATACCCACAGTTAATCGAAACAATATTGCAGAATGGTGGAACTGTTGAACTAATTGTCCCAAGAACCATATTTAAAGCAATAATCTCCCCAATCGATGATAAATTAAAAAAAGATGCTATTAACGGCGAAAGATTAATTGTCTACACAGTTACAGATGATTTGGATTTATATCTTACAGTATGTGATGAAAAAATGAGTTTAGGACTCTTTAAAAATGACGGAAGTTTTGACCAGAATAGAATCCTGATTTCAGATGACAAAAAATCACATGAATGGGCCAACGAATTATTTAAACACGTAAAACACAGGGTGATAAAATGACCAACATACAAACCAAAAAGGAACTCAACAAAGAATTTAAAGACGTCAAATATATTTTGACGTCCAGCATGCGTGCTAAATTACTTTTAGCATTATATAGAATTCCAAAAAATTTGGATGAACTCCGAAGCGAATTGAAAAAGCCTTCAGCAACCATTTTACATGGGCTTAAAGAACTAGAATCGATTAATTTGGTTAGAAAAGCTCAAAAATACTATGAATTAACTTCAAATGGGTATTTATTGACTACAAATATGGTCAAATTGATTGAGAATTGGTTCGCTTTAAGCAAAAATGAGGCTTTTTGGGATAATCATGATTTATCTGACATTCCAGATGAAATTATTAAAAGTATTTATCTTCTAAAAGACGCAGAATACGTGAACTCAACAACAAGCGATTTATCTATTGCATTCAATAAATACATAAAATTAATTTCAAATGCACGAAAATTACAGATTATCATGCCGATATACTCAGAAAATCATTTCAAACATATGATTGATCTTTTAAACAATGAAAAAATTGATGAATTAAGATTAATCATTAGTGAAGAAATTTATGACTCCATTTGTGAAAATGAGTTATTCAAACAGGAATTACTAGAAAACGAAAAAGTAATCATTAAAATTACTGAAGATAATTTGAAAATATTTTTAACATGTTCTGAAAAATTCATGTCCCTCACTTTATTTTTTAAAGACGGACATTATGATGATTCCCAAATTTTAATTGGAAAAGACGAAAATGCCCTAAAATGGGCGAATAATATAATAAAAAAATTTGAGGTCAAGTAATGAAATTATCATATAACCTTCAAATTATAAATATTAAAGACAAAGAACTGTATTCCATGTTAATGGGCAGTGACGGCGGAAGAACAAGAATGAAAATAAT
This sequence comes from uncultured Methanobrevibacter sp., assembly GCA_900318035.1. Taxonomy (GTDB): domain Archaea; phylum Methanobacteriota; class Methanobacteria; order Methanobacteriales; family Methanobacteriaceae; genus Methanocatella. The sequence continues at coordinate 7,589 of ONJC01000010.1, read as the reverse complement.
CGATGAAATATTGATTAAACCGTGTAATGCAAATCAATTATCTAAACGGTTGAAATTAGATTATAAAACAATCACATACCATTTAGATATTATCTGCAGCCACAGGTACATGACCAGGGAAAAATTCGAGAAAAAAACATATTATTATCCTGGCGATAGATTAATTAAAAACATAGAAGAATATATTGATATTAGAAAACAAATTGATAATGAATAGAATAATAATGTAACCTATTCAACCCTTATGGGCTGTAGTTAAAGCCTGTGTTTTACTGGCTTTACATGTTATTCTTAAAATCTATGTTTAGTGCCAATGTTAAAAATAGTCTAGTGCACAAATGTGAATGAAATCTGTCACATCAAATAACAGTGCAATCACATATAAAGTGCCAAAAATAACATTGCAAATGTTTAATCTGGAAATAGTGATAAACTATATGTTAAATTATATTCCCAACAAATTAAAGGAGGATGGCAATTACTCAGACCTATAGAGTCAGGAAAAATTGTGCCAAATGAGATATGCAAAGTGAAACATCAAAACAACACCAAAATGAATCATCTAAAGATATTACGTGTGGAGTCATTACTCTAAGCGATAGTAGAAAATCAAAAAAAGTGGATCTGTCTGGAAAATACATTTCAGAAGAAATAGAATCAAGATATACCTTAACCGAAAGAATCTTAATTCCTGATGAAAAAGATGCACTGATTGGCGCTATCGAAGAGATGATATCAAAATCGACAGACGTTATTCTAACAACAGGTGGAACAGGTCTCGATACCCGAGACATAACCGTTGAAACCGTAGAAGCACTTTTTGAAAAAAAACTAGATGGTTTTGGAGAAATTTTCAGAATGAAATCCTATGAGGAAATAGGTTCTGCAGCATTGCTTTCCCGAGCAACAGCAGGAATCTACAAAAAAAGCATAATTTTTTCAATGCCGGGTTCACCTAACGCTGTTAAAACTGCATTAGGAATAATAATTGATGAACTTCCACATTTTGTTCATCATGTAAAAAAATGAACAACTACACGACAATGTCGTTGTAGTTGATTATTATTTTTCTTTTTTTTAATCGAAAAATTCATTAACACTTATTAAAGGCTCTAATTCTATTCCTACTTTTTCAAACTCCTCGATAGCTCCTTCCTGCCTATCAACTACAACAAATGCTCTTTTTACATTGCCCCCATTTTTCTGAATGGCTTTAATTGCCTTTAGAAGAGATCCACCTGTAGTTGAGACATCTTCAACAACAATAACATTATCGCCTTTATTCAACTCACCTTCAATTAGTTTGGAAGTACCATAACCTTTCTTTTCCTTACGAATCATCAACAGTGGAAGTTTTGACTCTAAAGAAACTGCAGTAGCTATCGGAACTGCACCTAAAGCAGGTCCTGCAACTTTATCAATGTCTTCATCAGCTATCTTTTCTGTGATTAATTTTGAAATTGTAGACAATATTTCAGGCTCGGTGATTGCCTTTTTCATGTTAATGTAATAATTGCTTTTCTTTCCTGAAGATAATGTAAAATCACCTTCAAGAAATACTTCATTTTCCTTTAACAAGCCAATTAGATAATCTTTAGAAGCCATATTATCACTTAAATATCATCTTCGCCTTTAAGCAGAATCTTATCCCCAATAACCTTTACAAGCTCCATTGGAACCATGTTTTCACTGGATTTTATCTGTTCTGAAAAGCCAGTTTTTTTAAGCACAATATCTGTAATTTCAAAAGAATTCTTATCAAAGACAACATCACTTACTTTACCAACAATTTGAATATCTGCATCGAGAACTTCTTTACCAAACAATTCATCTTTAATTCTCATAGTGTCACCTATGACTTATATTGTATTTTCAATTTAAAATACATTTAGATTCATCATTTCTCATGTCATGATAAAATTCAAGATTGTCGTCATCAAAATCGACTACATGAATCATATCGTATATTTCGCCGTCAAGTTCTGCATTAATGTCAAACAGTTTATTCGGATAATCCTGAATTAAATCCTTATTGAAAGCCAGCCTTTTATCATTTTCAAAAATGGCACCATAATAAATGTCGGCTTCAACCAGGTCCTGAAACATATGGCTTCCGAATGACAGCTCAGGAACATATCCCACTTTACTGTAGGACTCTTCCAAAATGGCTCTGAATTGACTGATTTCTGCAAATACCACTGGAATTCCAAGTTCGGGAGATGATGTTCCGATTCTTCCGGGAACTATCAGCATTGAGGTTTTGTCGTTTTGTTTGCAATAGGAGTTTATCTCACCGATTATCCTTGCAATCAGACTTTTTTTGGCGTATGGATACTCATAATACTTGTGTGAGTCAACATAGACTAATGTGTCAATGCTCTCTTTTCTTGATCGGCCCATTGATGCCTTCCTAATATGGAAATAAGTCTGTCCAACATCCTTTGGTATTTCAATGACTTCCTTTGTTGTTGAAATTTGCAGAGGTCTGCACTGCAGGAGATTTACAACAAATGAGTTGTCTGCACCAATGTTTACTGTATATTCCACATCAACCGGATAGTCATAAGCTGTTTCAAGTGTTTTAAGCAAATCCTTCATCATTGAAATGAACTTGTCGTTGTTGACAATACCGTTACAGTTCACAAATACGATTTCACGTTTCCTTCCCCTCTCCCTGAATCTTCGCTCTGCTTCGGTATCATGTTCTATTACAGGACGCTTTGCATATCTTGGAAGAACTTCCAAACCCTTTTCAACAGGTATTTCATGCAGGGAAATTTCCCTTAAATCCAGAACGTCCAGAGAATGCTGTGAATATTTGTGGCGCTCTGCAACGTCAGGATGGTCGATTGCATGAGGGCGGTCCAAATTGATTATCCTTGGATAGTCGTTTTGGGTTCTGTCAACCGCTTTAGTACCAAGACCCATTACAAGCCTCAGCATCCCCCCATTATGTCCCATGTCGGGTTGCGGAGAATATGGAGAGTATGAAAATCCGACACCTGCTATTGTAGGGAAGAAATAATCTTCATAATATGATCCGGATACCCTTTGAACCAACAGTCCCATCTGCTCATCACAGTCATCCAAATCATTTAGTGAACGATATTCCAATGCGGAAATGTTCATCATACTGGCATAAACTGTTTTTACGGCCTCTTCAAATGCTTCCAGCCTTTCATCCAAAGAACCACGGTTTACGCAAAATACAGATTCATATTTTCCGGCGAATGCATTACCGAATCCATCTTCCAGAAGACTGCTTGAACGTACAATGATAGGACTTTGGCCGAAATAATCCAAAACCCTTCTAAACTCGTTTTTGATGTCATCTGGAAATGTTCCGTTTTTAAGACCCTCTTCCAATTCACGGCCTGCCTCATAGTAGCCTTCCTTGGTCCTCTGCTTTACGCGAATGTTCCACAAATCATTTGAAACAATGTAAGTGTAGAACAAATCAGAACCTATATAAAATGAATCGTCAGGTTCAAAATTAACATATAAATCCGGACGGTCCTTTTCTATGATTTTACGGGCCAGCAGCATTCCGCAAGCCTTACCTCCTATCATTCCGCTTCCAACCAAACGGTTGTAGATGCTGATGTAGTCTTCATAGTCAAAGTACTGCTTGATTTTTTCAATGACTTGGTCATCCTTAGCCAACATCATTGAACACATCAAATCACATTTGTCCGATACATCAACGCCATTTTGATGCAGAAGTTCAGTTGCCGTGAAGAATCTCTCCCAGCTGTCAGTGCTCTGCTCGTTGTTGAATGCAGAAGCTGAATTGATTACCTGATAGAACTTGGAAACCTCCATCCCATCAGTCAATGTTGTTACCCTTCCTGTTTCGGGGTCATATTTATGGCCTAAAAACATTGTCTGTGAGTATCTGTTCCAAACTTTCAAAGGATGAACATAAACATCATTGTTTTTAGAATATACATCCAAAAACAACTGGGTTGTCTCCCTTATTTTTGCAATGGATTCAAATGAGTGCTTTCCCCTAATGACCGGGAAAAAAGCGACAGTATCAAGGATAAACAGATAAGGACATGTTACCCTGAAAAAGTTTCCCATCATCAAATCTGTTGCCCATGCTGCCTGCAGGTCTGACAGACAGTCAAATACATAAAACGCATCAAAACCCTCTTTTGTAATGATATTGTGGACTTCCAATGTGAAGGATTCAAACTGCTCCATCGGATCGACCTTATATATTTTAATCCCGTCCTTTTCAATCATTGCAAATTCTGTGTCGGGATTGTTTCTTTCAGCTTCAAGTTTTTCAAAATCACTTTCATCCATTGGGATTAACGGCTCGTGCTGGCCGAAGTTAATGTAAATCAGATTTCTTTTATCCTCTAATGCCTGTTTTACATATGGATTTACAAAATAAGAAAATTCCTTTAGGTTTGAAACCTGCCATACCACATTATCTCCCAGACGGATGTTATCCAATGTCTCATCCAATTCGTCAATACCTGATTTTACTCTTTCAAATGCCGCCATAAAAATTCCTCATCCATTCAATTTTTCAGATTAAAATAATTCTATTTTCAAGTTATATTTAATTTTATATATAAATATAGTGAATAATATTTAATTTATCGGCAAAATGACTTCCGATGTTCAAAAGGACGGCAAAATTTCCCAAAATGAAAAATTGTATTACTTAAAAACAACATACTAACACCATTAATTAAAAGGTGAATATATGGAGATTGAATGCTTAACAGTATCTCAAATTAACGCCTACATTAACAGAAAGCTGAAATTTGACAATAACCTGAAGAATGTCTATGTCAAAGGAGAGATATCCAACTTCAAAACCTATCCAAGCGGACATAGTTATTTTACATTAAAGGATGAAAAATCACAAATTCCTGCAGTTATGTTTAAAGGAAGAAAGCACAGCCTCAAATTCCAGCCAGAAAACGGCATGAAAGTGATTATCAAAGGCAAAATAGAAGTTTATGAAAGGGACGGCAAATACCAGTTATATGCCTCAACAATGACCGAAGACGGAATTGGAAACCTGCATGTTGCCTTTGAACAGCTGAAAAAAAAGCTTAAAGCCGAAGGCCTATTTGATGATGCACATAAAAAGGAAATTCCAGAATACCCCGGAAAAATAGGAGTTGTTACTGCACAGACAGGAGCCGCAATACGAGACATAATAACAACGATAGAGAAAAGATATCCTTATTGTGAAGTTATGGTCTTTTCAACACTGGTTCAGGGAGAACAGGCGGCCCCTCAAATTGTACGTCAAATTGAACATGCACAACAATTTGACATTGACACATTGATTGTTGGTCGTGGAGGAGGAAGCATAGAAGATTTATGGCCATTTAACGAAGAGGCAGTTGCAAGGGCGATTTACAACTGTAAAATACCGGTCATAAGTGCAGTGGGTCACGAAGTTGACTTTACAATATCCGATTTTGTAGCAGATGCAAGAGCCCCAACACCAACAGGAGCCGCAGTAATGGCTGTTCCTGATGTCAATGACATTAAATTCAAGATTGTGCAATTAAGAAATAGATTGAACAAAAACATTAACGACAAGATTATGCAGAAAAGAACCAAATTAAATCATGTTTCCGAAAAGCAGATCTTTAAAAATCCTGAATCCATTTATGAAATTAAATCCATGACATTGGATAATCTAGTTACCAAATTGGAGTTTTCATCTAAAAATATCATTGCAGAAAATAGAAACAAAATGATTGAACTGAAAAACAAGAATATTATGAAAAATCCTGATGAAATACTTAGAAAGAAAAAAGAACCATATTTGAGAAACGTTGATAAATTAACTGTACTTAATCCTCTTTTGACATTGAAAAGAGGTTATACATTAACAAAGGTAGAAGGAAAAGTGGTGTCTTCAGCAAAAGATGTGAAGTCCGGAGACAAGCTTGATGTTGAATTTGATGACGGAACTGTAAATACAAGGGTGATATAAATGGAAAATTTAAGTTTTGAAGAAAGTTTAGAAAAATTAGAAGAAATTGTCAGCAAACTAGAAAACGGAGATGTGCCGTTGGACGATGCAATCGATGAATTTAACAATGCCATGCAATTAGTTAAAATCTGTGAAAACAAATTATCAAAAGCGGAAGAGTCAATTGCAAAAATTGTTCAGGACAATGGGCAAATTGAAGACTTTAACGTTAACGAATAGTCAATGTAACATTTCGCCAATGTTTTAAAAATTAATTTCATACTTAAAATGATTTGTGCCACTGCCAAATATTTCAACTTCTTAGTGGCCATTCCGATATTTTTTTAATGATTATTTGACAATATTGTTGTTTGACTCTGTTTTGATGGAATGCAATCAAGTTCAATTAAAAATAAAATAGCTTATCCAATATTCCAATAACCTTTTAATCGGATAACTCATACAACATTCAACCATTTTATTAGCCAACATTAATGCATCTTCCCGTTTAATCAAACCACATTCGACTTCATCGATTAAATTCAAAACAGAAGTTGTGATTGCAACATTATCCTGTTTTTTCATATCTTTTTGCAATTGGGAAATAAATTCAAATTTATCATCATCCAAACTGTCATAAAACTTATTAATATCCAATGAATAACGATTTAATCTAACCAGTGCATTTGATTGTGATTTTTCAGATATCCAAACCTGCTTTTTAATTGCCTTTTTGACTGATTTGCAAACCGCATCCGCAATCAATTCCCCCAATTTGGAATGCTTTCCGGCATTTGTCAGAGTATTGTCAGATTCCAGATTGGAAAATATGCACAAACCATCGGTCCCGGTTCCAGTTGCATAGCCGTTAGAGTATTGTGATGGAATCTTCAAATCATTCAATGCAACGGTTTTCGCTTCGGTTGCAGTCATGAACGCATCAAGCAATGTTTCATATTCCAAATGAGCATTAATTAAAATAATTGTGTTTATTGTGCCGAACCTGCCGTTTTCCTCATAATATGCTGCAGGATCACCTGCCCTTACTGCATTTGTTCTGACTCCTGCAGTCGTCAATGCAACAACTTCCAAACTTTTAAACGATTTTGTTACAATGCTTACGTTTTTCATTCTTGCAAGAGTGGTTAAACCGGTTGAATAAGCGGAATCAATATTTAATGACCAGCAATGCTGAATTAGATAATTCCCAACATCATGGTTTTCCAGATAATCAATATTTTCCTGGGATAAATGATGGTTAAAAACACTTTTGAAGTTGCTGGAAAATCCTCCATTTAACTTAGAGGTGGAAATTCCATTACGTTTAACATTAAATTTAACAAAAATAGTATCTTTTAAATAATATATTTCATCATTAACTGATGATAGGAAAAATAGTCTGTCTTTCATAAAAATAAAAAAAAGAAAAGAAATTATAAAATTTCTTTAAATTTACATCATTGGAGGCATTCCGCCAGCCATGGATGGGTCCATACCCATGTCTTCAGGGCCTTTGGTTGATGCAATTACGTCATCGATTCTTAAAATCATTTCAGCTGCTTCAGATGCAGATTGGATAGCTTGTTTTTTGACACGTTTTGGTTCAATTACACCAGCTTCTTTCATGTCTGCTACT
>ONJC01000013.1 GCA_900318035.1 uncultured Methanobrevibacter sp. | reverse complement strand
TAGACAATGTCTGTTGTGGATTCCTCTTTATCCAAAACAATCATTCCCAACTCGTTTTCATTGTGTGTGTCACCTTTCAATATCACATGTCTTTTTGTAAATTCCTGAAGGTCGTTTGCCATTTCCAACATTTCTTCTCTTGTGAATTCCTCTTTCCAAGGTTTATGCAATATGAAACATGCTTCAGTGGTATTTGGAAGAATATAATCGCCTAATTTACAGAGTTCACCCATCTTGTCAGCAAATTCCTGGTCGAACCCGTTGTAGAATTCACCATGGTCTGCCATTGCAGGGTCAACGAATACAAGTCCATTAGGTTTCAGTCTGGAATCGATGATTTCTTTGATGTAGTCCAATTGCTCTATTGATGCTATAAATCCAGTATATATTGCATCAAAATATATTTCCTCTTTTTCCCAATGTTTTCTGATTTCAGGAAGGTCTTCTGTTAAGTCCCTAACAGTAAAATCAGTGAAACCGGAAGTATGTGTTGACAGAACTGCTGAAGGAAGAATTGCAGTTTCTATTCCAAATGCTGAAACCACAGGCAGTGCAACTGTAATAGAGCACTGTCCGAAGCATGATATATCCTGAATTGTTAATATTTTTGTTGCATTGTTCATTTTTTTCTACCTAAACTTATTTATTTTATCAGATAAAGAACCACACTAATAGTCTATTAAATGTATTATATAAAACTTTGTAGAACAAAAATGTACATTATTATTAAATATGTTACATTTTTCTCCAAAATATGCCTTTTTAAGGCTTTGAATTTCAAACCTTTAATTTCAACTCACTGCAATCTATTTCGCCATAGATGTCTTCTTCCAGCCAATGCTTTTTGCATGCAACATTATTCAGCAGCACACATTGGGGAGGTATTGAAAGATTGCTTGATTTCCAGCCTCCTGAAATTAAATTCAAAACACATGTAATTCCTATGATGCCTAACTCATCAATGTCCTCTTTTCGAGCACCTCTAAATGCTGTTGATTCATGAGATACAATGTATACCTCATGATTAGGAAAAGCTTTAGTGATTTTAAAAACATTGCATCCAGGATTGCAGAAAGTGCATACATCACCCAAAGCATCTTCATTTGCCCGGCATTTTTTGCTGTTTGCATTCATGCAACCTGGCAGTATTATTGCCTTTCTTGGTTTAGATTCAAAATCCTCCCTGAATATCCTGTTCATAATCTCGGCTCCCAGCATGTTTAGATGATATTCAAGTTCATGACCATGATAGAAAATCACATCCTCCTCCATCAGATGACTGGCGTGATTATTTTCAAGATATTTTTCTATATTCGATGTATATTCTCCAAGATATCTGCCGCTATTTTCACAAAACCATTTTGTCAATTCTATACAGTCATCCAATTCATGGGTGAAATTTCTGAAATGAGGAATCTGATCCATATAATCACCTGTGGCTTCGAGGAAATTGATTAGCAGATTTAGGTTTTCTTCAGTTAACTCTTCATTGTTTTTCATATATGGTTTGAACAGGAATTTTGTTAAAAGCTTTCCTCTCAATTCATCAATGAAATGTTTATCCTCCGGAAATGTTCTTCTATATTCTGCAAGATTTGCTAAAGCCTGATGAATATTGCTATTTAAATCCAAAGCTGTAGAACCATAGAGATACCAATAAACACCAATACATAATGCTTCAAGAGATTCCTCTTCACTTTTAAAATTGAATTTTTTGCAGAACTCCAAATATTCATCTCCAAAATCCTTAACATCACCATAATATTTTGGATTCAATTTATATGGAAACAGTTTACTGTCCATTATTTCACCCTGTTGAGTATTCTCTTCACATCATCCTCATGTTCAAACAAAACGCATCCGCCTTCATGGTCATCCATCAGGATTCCTTCATCCCTCAGTGATTTAAAGAGGTTTGAATCCAACGCTTCAAGAAGTGATGTGTCCTTTACATTGACATCAGAGAAAGGTGAAGCCGGGCACGGTTCGGCACCGCCATGTGAGTTGATATGGAAAAATCCCCTTCCCGCTGCCAGACATCCTCCGGAGGTCTTTTCATCACCAGGAAATGACATGAACAGCATGTCATCATATTCTCTGCGCAGACTATCGATTTTGCTGAATAACATGTCCCTTTCTCTGTCGCTTGGCGCCATGGCAGCAGCTTGTTTGTTGAGAGGAACATATTCAATGAAAAACACCACCTTACAGCCGAAATCACGCAGTTTGTCTATGAATTCATTTGAAACCAGTGATAAAATGTTTCCTTTTGTGAAAGTTAGTGAAGCTCCAAAGATAATATTCTTTTTCTTCATTATCTCCATTGAGTTTACTAACTGTCTGTAAACACCCTTTCCCCGTCTTGAATCTGTAATCTCCTCATCCCCTTCAATGGAAAATATCGGCACAAGATTTCGGTTTTTGTCGAATAAATTCATATAATCATCATTCAGCATGGTTCCGTTTGTAAATATGGGGAATAATATTTCGCTGAATTTGCTTGCTTTGACTATGACGTCATCTCTAATCATTGGCTCTCCGCCGGCAAGAACAATGAAACTTATTCCCATCTCCCTTGCCTGTGTGAAAATATTTCCCCAATCATCTGCCGAAAGCTGATTTGATGGAATTTCATCACTGCAGGAATTATTTGCTCGTGAATAACAGCCTGTGCAATGCAGATTACAGCTGCTTGTAATGCTTGCTATTAAAAATGCGGGGATGTTCTGACCGTCTTTTTCATACCTTTTCCGGATTTCTGTGGCTTTTTTTGCATTTTTCGAGAATTTAAGCAGAAATAAACTTTCTTTTGGATTTTTAAATGTGGCTTTCAATGCATCCTTTACTATCAGTTCAACACCTTCTGCCAGATATTCCTGAATGTTGAATGTGTCATACATCTATTTCACCTTTACGCAATCGAGCAGAAATTTTGCATGCTCTTCGGCTTCATAAAAGAAATTGTCCAGGCAACTTTTTGGAATATCGTCATATTTTGCACACATTTCCAAAAGCAGGTATATCGGAAAGCTGTAATATTCCTTGGCCAGCAGTTTTGGATTGCACTCAGGACGTATTATTCCATTTTCCTTTAAAATAGTAAAAAACCTATTCCAGAAAAGCAATGGTTTAACAAGTATTTCATTTTGGAAAAACATCCTAATGTATTCGTTATAATGCATTTGAATAAATATCAGTTTCCAGATTTTCAGGTTTCTCTCTTCTGAAAACATTCCCTTTATGGCTTCAGAACCCATGTGATAGAACATCTCCGGATTTTCAAGCAATATTTCATTGTCTGATTCCAAAAGCAGATCTTTACTATTCAATAATTCATCATATTCGAAAAGGTCTTGGAAATACTCAAATATATCCATCAGTATTGCTTCTTTTGAAGGATAATGACTATATATTGAACTTTTTTTAATGCCAACCTCTTCTGCTATTTCTCTTAGTGAAACTGAATCATATCCTTTCCTTGAAAACAAATCCAGTGATACATCAAAAATTTTTTCTTTAGTACTCATAATCCAACCTACCGTTCGTTAGGTATACTATTTCATTCATGATATATAAACATGACTATTTCAGAGAGATTAGAAATAATTTGTTTTTCAATTAGAAAAATTGACAACAAGGACATAATAAATAGTAATCTAAACAAAAATATAATACATATAAGTAATCTTAAAGGAGACCTAATATGGATTCAGATAATTTAATTAAAGCAGTATGTTCTTTTATTGTACCCGGTCTTGGACAAATGATTAAAGGAGACTTTGGAAGAGGTTTGAAATTTTTAATAGGATTTATCGTCATATGGTTTGCACTCCTGTTTACACAAATACCATATCTACAAACCGTAGTCGGAATTATATTAAGAATTTTTTCAGCATATGATGCATATAACCTTAATGAGAATTAATATGAAAAATTTCTATTTTTGAGCCATAACACACAGCCAAGTGATAATCTCTCCGGCAACACTGTCAGGACACTCTTTTAAGATGCACAAAACTTCACTAAAAACTGCTTGGCGCAGATATTCATCCAATTCATCGCCATAATATATATTCAATCCACAATTCAATCATTTCATCACCCAGTTCACCCTGAGGATTTCTTGCATTTAAACAATTCCGGCTCTTCAATCAATTCAAACTGTTTATTCTCCATTTTTTCACCATTGCCACATTAAACAAGTCTGACTTTGTATATTAAACCATCTAAACAGGGATATTTCTGTTATAGCAAATATTTAATAATATAGCTAAAAAAAATATAACTGTAAATATATCTGGAGACTAAATAATGCATGTTAGAAAAGCAAAGCCAAAAGATTTGGATGACATCATGAAGATATACTCAATGGCTCAGGATTTCATGATACAGTCCGGAAATCCCAATCAGTGGGGCCGTTCGTATCCATCAAAAGAATTAATCATAGAGGATATTGAAAATGAAGTTTGTCATGTAATATGTGAAGATGATAAACCCCATGGTGTTTTTGCACTGTTCAGCGGTGATGAACCAACCTACCAATACATAGAAGATGGTGCATGGATTAACGAATGTCCATATGTTACCGTGCATAGAATTGCAAGTGACGGGAAGCTTCACGGAATATTCAAATGCGCCATAACATATTGCAAAAGCATTTCAGACAACATCAGGATAGATACCCACAAAAGCAATACTGTAATGCAAAGGCAGATTGAAAAGAACGGCTTTGAAAAATGCGGAACAGTATATGTCAGAGACGGTTCGCCCAGAATAGCCTACCAATGGTCCAAACAATGAACTGAATTTAGTTAAAATTTCTATTTGTAATCCTTTGAATACAAAAAAATATTTTATTAAAGATGAACATAAATAACAATGTTAGATTTTTTGGATTGAATGTTATGAATGTAGAAAATTTAGTTGGAAACACCCCAATGATTAAAATCGATTATGAGTATGAAGGAAAACAAGGCAGCATATATACCAAACTTGAATATTACAATTATTCAGGAAGTATTAAAGATAGAATAGCCCTATATATTCTCCTAAAAGAAAAGGAAAACGGCAATTTGGCTGAAGGTCAGTCCATTGTAGAAGTTACAAGCGGAAACACAGGCATTGCCTTCAGCGCTTTTGGAGCTCTTTTAGGCCATGAGGTCCATATATTCATGCCCGACTGGGTATCCCTTGAGAGAAGAAAAATCCTTCAGATGTACGGAGCACATGTTCATCTCGTATCCAAAGAAGAAGGAGGATTCAAAGGCGCTTTAAAACTTGCAGAAGAATTTGCACTCAAAACCAATGCATTCAGACCACTCCAATTTGACAATCCATTAAATGTGGAAGCGCAGTATAAAACAACAGGCCAGGAAATCATAGATGCAGTTCCTGATGTCAATGCCTTCGTATCCGGAATCGGTACAGGAGGAACATTGATGGGAATCGGAAAAAGATTAAAGGACAACAATCCTGATTCCAAAATATTTGCACTTGAACCGTCAACATTATCAATTCTTAAAATGGGCATGGAAGAGGGAAGCCATATGATTGAAGGAATAGGAGATGACTTTATTCCGGGAATCGTTGATCAGGATCTGATAGATGACATTGTTCTGATTCATGACTGTGATGCAATAAACATGTCAAAAAGAATAGCTAAGGAATTCGGTTTGGGAATAGGCATTTCCAGTGGAGCAAACTTCCTTGCTGGTGTTTTAATGGACAATGACGATTTGACCCTAGCTACTGTTTTTGCAGATGACAACAAAAAATATATTACAACAAAATTGTCCGAAGAGATAGATGATGACCCTAAACTGATTTCAAACAAGGTAAATCTCCTTGGTTTTGAAGTTATTTAAACATCCCAATCCACAATCATATTTTTTTTAAAACAAACGAATTTTTATCAACTGACAGGTTTCTGGAGATTGGATTGCATTTGCTGCAGAGAAGCGCAAAGACATCCTTTCTGCCTAAATCCATTTCTGTCAGCCCCTCATAATTTGCCATCCCTTTTGATACTATAAAATCGCTTTTATCAAATATTTTTCTAAAATCATCGGAAAACATTTCCTCAACAATTCCGCCCGAATCACTTCCAACAGTGATGATTTCACCAAATTCATCCAATCCTGCCTCAACAGCTTCCTTTGTGCATGCATCATTAACGATTGGAGAGCTTTTAACTGCCACAGTGACATTAACGTCATAGTCAATCATTTTTTCAATCAGCACCCTGTCGAATACTATTTCACCGGAATTGTCTGCCAGATACAGGACATCACTATGAAAATTCAACGCCCTTTCAAACTCGCCAGTGTCATTGATGCTCAATTCCCTATTCAAGCTATCTTTTATCAGAGTTTTGAAATCTGTATTGATACTATACGGTCCAAAATCAAGGATATTGCCGACAATTGCAACTTTAACATATGTTTCCAGACTATTGTCAGTATTTAAGATCTCCTGCACATTATCAATTAGGGACAATGCAATTTCATTGCTCATTTCTTTCTGTTTTGAATATGCGTCAGGGCATTGCGTTTTTTGTTTGATGTACTGGTTGACCTCAGTTGCAATCTTGTTCGGCTGTGAGTTTTTAGAGAAGTTTTCAGCCATGTGAATCATGCAGTTTTGCATCAGTTCAAATTTTAAATTCTCGTCGTTTGTCGACAAATCAATGACTTCCCCGACCTGCCTTAAGATGCACGGTCCGCATTCATAATACGATTTGATAATATCACTCCTTAAAAGTCCAAGTTGTCCACTGCATTTATCAGTTCCATCATGTGCATGTCCTTTTCGCTTTGAGATGCGAAGCTGTATTCTTCAAAGTAGAATGCAGGCACGCCGTTTTTATTCAATGGTATTGTCAGGTAAGGCCCGCTTGTTGTGGAATCCGGCACATAATATGAAATGTTTTCGCATTCACCGGCTATATCTCTTGCATACTTGCTTCCTGCTGATTTATTAACAGGGCTGAAGACGAATGTCTTATATGGATATGCACCGACATTTGAATGAACGTCAACTGCCAGTTCATAGTCTCCGTCAGCAATTTCAGGATATACATATTTCAATGCCAGGTTCTGTCCGTTTTGCCTTCCAGGACTGTTGTCTGATAAACCGTCTCCATAATAGCCTACATCCTCTGTTACATTAATGATGTATATGTCATAGCAGTGGTTGAGATCCGTTAATGGAGGAAGTAACTTGAGAAGTGTTTTGTGGGTTTCGTTTTCAAGAGGATGAACGCCTACCACATAAGCTATTTTATGGGAATCAGGATTTCCGATATTTCTAATCACGCTGACGCTGCCCTTATCATTAACTGTATCATTGGCCAACACCTCATAGGAGATGCCTTCAGAGTTATTGCCTTTGATTGAAGTTGCATTGAAAATGGCAATGCAGCATGCAAGAATAACAATCAGCAGAATCAGAATTATCAGATAGTCTCGTTTAATCATTGTTTGAACTATTGAATTTAATAGGATATATATTTTGAGAAATTATTTAAAAAAAAGATAAAAAAATAAAAAAGTTAGGCTAAATATCAAAGCCTAATTTCTTTTATAGAAATATGCACCAGCACCTACTATAATTACAAATGCTAAAATTAAAATTGGGTTACCGGTTACGAAATTTTGAATCGCTTTTGGAAGTGAAGTTGAATTAGTTACATTTCCAGTAGCGTTATTTGTTGCATTTCCAGTAGTTGCATTTCCAGTAGTATTGGCATTATTGACAGTTGCATTTGAAGTGACATTTGCAGCGGTTGCAGTTTCATTTGAAGTTGCATCCTGAACTGGAGCATCTGTAGTGCCGGTAGTTTCCGCACCATTACCTGTAGTGTCTGCACCAGTATCGCCGTTTACAGTGGTTTGTTGACCTACATCTCCAACGCCAGCGTCTTGACTTTCTTCAGCGCAAACGATACCTGCTGAAAGAACAACACAGAATATTGCTAACAATGCAATTAATTTTTTGTTAAAATTCATCTTTTCACCTCTGAAAAATGTATAAACATGAATTAAATGAAATATAGTGAAAATATTTCAATTTAACAATCAATGTTACATGTAATATTTGACATTTTCATATATAAAGTTTTTCTAATCAACAACTCTTCAATTTTAATATGCCATTGTGGGCAATGTTTAAGATTTTTGATTAGAATTTATAATGGATATTGTGCAATTTGTACAGACAGACTGAGCTGCTTGACGGGAATGCATATATCATTTCATCCAATTCTTCAAGGGTTATTTTCTTGTTGATGATGAATGCAAACATGTTTGCAACGTTTTCGGCATCTGCAGCATATATTTCAGCACCTACAATCTGCAAATCCTTATCCACAATAACTTTTGCCTCAGCTGTCCTGTCGTTTTTAAGCTCAAGTGAATATGCCTGACCGTATCTTATGGTGTGAACATCATATTCATCGCTTTCATCACCAATATATGCAGGCACTCCCACTGTTGCTATTCTTGGAATGGTATATGCAACTGCAGGAACAACAGGATATGTTATCTCATCCGCTTCGCCCAGAAGCTCTTTTGCAAGATATTTTGAGTGGTGTATTGCTACGGTTACAAGCTTTGCAATGCCTGTATCTGCCACATCACCTGAAGCATATATGTTAGGCACTTCGGTTTGCAGGTGTCCGTTGACCTTGATTCCTTTGCTGGTGTATGTCAGACCGACATTTTCAAGGCCTATGTCCTCCACATTGGCTGTTCTTCCCATTGCAGCTATTACATAATCACCTGTTATGCTTTGACCATCATCAAGGTTGACTGTAAATCCGTTTTCATATGCCCTGTTGTCAATTTTTGCTTCGGGGTCTCTTAAGAATTCATCTGAATTTTGGGCTGATGCGACATTTGAAACCCTCTCTTCAGGATTGTTGATTTCTATGTTGCTTATGACTTCTTTTACTGTTCGGTTAAAATGGAAACGTATTCCTTTTTTCTTTAGAATTTCAATGACATTCTGTACATATGGTTGGTGGAAGTATTTCAAGGCCATATTCCCACGGATAATGACATCTGCTTCGTGGCCTGCTTCTGCAAGTATTGATGCGAATTCCATTCCTACAAATCCCGCTCCGATAATGACTGCATGTTTTGGAAGCTCTTCTATGTCCAAAAAGTCTGTGCTGTCATGGAGATATTCCTTTCCGTTGATGTCAGGGATGACCGGCTTGAGACCTGTGCATATTACGATCTTATCTGTGGTGAACTTCCTGTCTGCCACCTGGACTGTGTGCTCATCAACGATAATGCCCTTTCCATGTGCCACATCAAGGTCATATTCATCGAATTTGCCGTCCAGAAATATTGACATTCCGGCTATTCTTTTTCTTTTGTATTTCATCAAATCAGACCAGTTGACATCAAAGTCGCCTGATTTACCGACACCATCAAAATTATCTGCCAATGCCTTGATTTCATATGGGGCATCCAGAAGCGCTTTGGAATTGCATCCTCTGTTTGCACATGCTCCCCCGTATAGGCTTTCCTCAATAATAAGTACTTTAAGGCCTGCTTTTCTTAAAAATCGTCCGCCTTGCCAGGCGGCATTTCCACTTCCAATATAAATAACATCATAATCCATGTTTTAACCTCTATTAGTATATAATTAGTTTTCAAAATATAAAATAATAATGGATATGTGAAAATTTAAAAAAAGAAAAAAGTGATGGAGGCTGTATTTTAGGAATCATACATCAAATCCGTACTTCAACATCTGTTTTTCCAAAAGATCACGGAATTCATCGTATTGGCCTTTCTTCATAGGATATTCTTTCACAAACATTTCCATGCAGAAGTCTATTCCACGGTCTGCATATTCGTCAATCATATCGTCACATATTGTTTTAATGTTTTTTCTAACCTTTTTATTCCATGTTTCAATGAAAATATCTTCAATCTTTGAGTCGTATTCCTCAATCACATCTCTTGAGAATTCCTCTTCAAGCATTCTATAGATATATTCTGTATGATGGCCTTCATCCCTGTTGTAAATGGAGAGAACTTCAGATCCGTAATCATCGAAGTATTTAAGGACTTCCTTCCTGATTGTATCTTCCATGATTACATAGTCCTTATTTCCTATGTTTGGTTTGACCTTAATCCATTTGGGATGGCCCTCGGTGTTTAATGTATTTATAACTACGCCCTCAATTGCTTTTCTGCCTGTTTTTGTTTCATGTCTGTCATTTAAATCAATCAGCAGCAGATACATTCCGTTGATTGCATCCCTAAGTGTTGAATAAGTGTATTTATCACTGTCAAAATAGCTTTTGAATTTTTTGCTTGTGACTGCAATTATCCAGTTTCCATCATATTCAAGTGTGAAGACCAAATCGGGCTTTTTAAAAATCGGATTTACCGGCACGAATTTGGAACCTTCATAAACTGCAATCAGTCTTACATCAATGTATTCATCATATTGAATCAGATGAGGGTTTAAGGTTCCATATAACTCAAAAAGAAGCATTCCATCATTTTTTGCATAGTATTGATTAATCGGATTTTGGTCTGTCTTATTGAAGAGATCTATGAATTCCTTATCTGCAACTACTCTGTTTCTTGTCTTTGGAATAATTTCAATGATATTTCCGTTTTTGTCCTTTAGAGGATATACTATAAGGCATGCACCATCTAATTTTTCATAACATCGACTAATTACACTGCTGCATATATCTTCTTCGTTATTGTAGAAATGAATTTTAGGCATTGATTGGATAAACTGATTTGTCGGTTCATCATTTACACGAGTAATAATGAAACTACCCAAATACTTGTTCGGTTCTTTGCTGAAATAACCTTCAATAACATTACCTTCCGGAGTTGTCTGGGTGAACCTGGAGAGATTCCTTTGGGAAACCTTACCATTGAAATATTTTTCAGATACATCCTTAAGCTTCATGAAAATAACCTCCATATGCGTTTCCTAATTTTTAATTATATAAACTATCTAATATAAGTTGGCTAAATCCTTTTGTTTATACAATGAAAGATTGCTATTTTCCTGTTATTTCATGTTTTTCTACAGTAACTACATTGTTTCTGGACAGATATCCGGAAAACTTTTTGGAATTTGAATTTGCAATTATTGCATTTTTGATGAATTCAAAGAATTCAGGTTCCTCCTGCTTATCGCATAATCTGAAAATATCTGAATTCTTGACAATGTTTGCAATTCTTTTTTCATCAATATTGCGGGCATCGACTGTGAAATTCAAATTCCTTTTGTCAATGATGCCTGTTTTCTGCCAGATTTTATATTCATCCACACCGATGTCCTTTTTCAGTTTTTTATGCAGCTTGTTTTTAGGAACGCCAAGACCCTTTGCATGATTGACCGCAAGAACTCTTGGCAAAATCACTCCCAGTTCAAACATCAGTGAAAATTCCTCAAACTTTTCCTCACCGTCCTTTCCTCTGAAGTACCAGTCATACAGCTCATCCAAACTTATTCCCACAAGTTTTGAGAGTTTGGAACCGCTGGTATTATGTTTTTCCAGCTCGTCTTCAATGATGCTGAACCTGCCTGTCAAAATCAAATCATCAATTGAATCTTTATTTTCTCTAAATTCATCCTGTGTCAGATTGGAATTTTTATAAGCAATCTTTGATGATTTGTTTGCCAGTATCGTATCAGCGTACAATCTGATTTTCAAATCAAGATAGTCGGTATAGAATTTCCTGAAATTACCATTTTCCAATTTGCCCAACTCATAATAATACTCAATCTCATCAAGAGTGATTTTAGAGTCCTTCAATGCCTTATTCAGCGGCTTGTTTACAATGCTTTTTATGAATATGTCAATCTGGTGAGGAATTAGCATGTTTTCATATACTTCCAAAACATCCATATACTCTTCAAATCCCCTTCTTGCAAGTTTTATAAACTCATTGATTGTCCTAAGTGAAATGTCATGAATTTCCGATATCTCCTCCTTGGATTTCAAATCCTTAAATCCATTAATAATCAAATCCTTTTCCAATGCGTCATTTTTCTTTTTAAAAGACAGAAACAAATCATATTCCACATGCCTGATCCACTTGTCAACAATGGCATTTGAAAGACCTACGGCTCTTGCAGAATCCGGCTTGTTTTTACCTTCTGCTCTTGCCTTGAGATACTTGTCCATGAGAAACTTTGTAGTGTCAATATAAAACTCAGATGCCATTCCTGTTGCTATGAACATGTCCTGGTCTTTGAAGTAGCATCGGTTGAACTGGATTTGAGTGATTTCACATTTATGCAGGGCATTGTAAAAATCATTGTCTTTGAGAAGCTTTGGAAACAGCCTTTTTCTGTTGGCCAGGTATTCCTCATCGAACCTTTTATGAAAATTGCTTTTTTCACGTTTGCTTGTAGTGTAAATTTCTGTAAACTCTCTGGGAGTCAGACCTGCCGAACATATGGCTTGTGTTTTGCTTTTATCCTCTTTTAATGCATTGATTATTTTTCCCCTTTTAACCAGATTTGATGTTATTCTTTCATTCTCCCGCCTAAACTTCAGGCATATATCCAAATCATGGTTGTCAAGCCATTGCTGAACAATGCCTTTCGGCAAATCCATATGATTTATTATTTCCTTCTTGTTGTATCCCTTTCGCCTGTAGGAGAGATACTTTTCCATCAGCAGTTCTGTCGTGGCTATGTAAAAGTCGGAAAGCTCACACTGTCCCGAAAAATACCATTTATCAAATTCCGGTCTGGTAATTTTACTGATTCTGATAGCCTTATTCAGACCGTTATGTTCAAGGTGTCTGAGGAAAGTCTTTTGTCTTTTTCTGGTGTATTCCTTATTAAACATCCTAAAAAATTCATCATCATCATTTTTGGATAAAAGATAAATCCTTTCAAATTCCTTTTGGGAAATACCCACATATGCCAGAGTTTCCTTAAGGGACTTGTTCTTTTTCACCTCGCTTAAAATCAGCTCCTTTTTGATTTCAGTTGTCCTTTTTATAAATTCATCGCCAACAAACTCATTTTGCCAGAAATTATAGAGTTCATCGGAGATTTGAAGCTGGTATTTGATTTTGGTTTCATCGATGTTTTTTCTCTTTAGGGCAAAATATTTCTTGATTAGAAGTTCATTGAACAGTATGAAAGCTTCATTTAAGTCTCCTCTAATGAAATCATTCTTTTTTCGGTTGAACCAGTCCTTTACTGACAGGCTATCCATTGATGATTCCTTCATGCTTTTTTTAATGTCTTCCAATTTGCAGAGATTCTGCTCAAAGCCTTTTTCCAGCTTGAGATTGACGAGCCTGTAGAATTCAACATACGGCTTCTGGTTTATGCCTCCTTTCCAGTACTGCAGTGTTGCCTGTATTTCCTTAGCAGACATTTCATCAGTGTAGAATTTAGTCAGAAGAAGTCCTATTTCGATATACTCTTCAATTTCCTGCAATCTCCTATTGAACTGATCTTCATTAATTGAGTAAAATTGCCCCTTTTTGTAAATGACATTGTCCTTTGCAAGGTCAATCAAAAGGGAAATCGTTTCACTTTCACTGATTCCATAGTTTATCAAATCCTCCTTGTTGAAATTTGAGTCATTAAATGAGTTTTTAATGCCCAAAAGAACATTCATATTTTCTATTTTTCTGTTGCATCTCCCACACATGTTGGATAATTGGTTTTTGTTTTCACTTCCGCATATTATGCAGTTGTCGAAGTGGAC
Source organism: uncultured Methanobrevibacter sp. (assembly GCA_900318035.1). GTDB lineage: Archaea > Methanobacteriota > Methanobacteria > Methanobacteriales > Methanobacteriaceae > Methanocatella. Next base: position 44,912 of record ONJC01000013.1, on the reverse strand, counting down.
ATGTTTATGTTCTGGTTTTTTGTAATCAGGAATGCTGAAATGCTTTTGACTTTCGCAGTAATCCCTAAAATATTTTTTAGCTATGTAATATAATCTCTGATGAATATCAAAGGCAAGAATCTGTTCTTCACTTATGTTCTGATAGTTTTTATGGATTTTATTTCTTAAATTGTATGCATCCTGAAGTTTGCTTTTAAATATGTATGATATCACGCCCAAACGATATAGATTATCAATCTTTTTATAAAATGAAATGAGATTTTTCTCAAGTTTCTTTTTGGACAGTCTGTAAATGTCCTTTACCAATGTCTCCAAAAATAGTGTTGCATCTGCCGTTACTGCCCTTGGAGAATTAATGACGTCCTCTTCAAGTTTCACACCTATCTCATATAACTCATTATTGAAACCTTTTAAAAAATCAAAATTTGACATATAATAACACCTCTATTTTATTGATTTTAAAAAATTCTTAAAATAATTTAGTTATATCTTTAAAATAGACAGTATATAAGTTATTCTCAAATAAAAAAACAATATTGATTTTTATTTATTAATTAACAAGTATAAAACAATATTATGATGAATAAAAATGTTTAGAGGTGTAAATTGAAAAAAAATAATAAAATCGAAATGGGTAAAAAAAATAAGAAAATAAAGATATTATTTGTCTGCAAGAGTCCAATAACATCTTTTTGGAGAAACTATTGTTTCATCCTTTTTCAATTCCTTCATGATTTTGTCCACTTCCTTTTTCTCAACACCAGATAGTTCACTGACTTTTTTGGCGTTTAAAGGTTCTTCTGAATTTTTAAATGCTTCAATTACTTTTTCCTTATCACTCATGATATCACCTATATATCCAATCCTTTTTCAGTCATTTTTTGCCTTAGAATAGCCATGGATTCCTTGACGTCCTTTTCAGCAACCCTTTGGATTACTCTTTCATTTTCCAAAAAGCGATTTTTGTATTCATCCCTTTTGGCATCATCAACAACATCCAAACGGTTGTAGTCAATCAAGGACTCCAAAAATGAGCATAATCCTCTGTTAAGGGCTCGTGCACCCTTTTTGTTTATTGTAATTTTGATGTTTTCAGCCAATATAATATAGCTTTTCGCCCCGTCATTGACATGATCCCTTTCAGCCTCAACATCCTCAATTGACTTTACAAGACAAATGAAGTATGCATCAGCATTCTTTAGAAATGTAATGTCATCATCCATTACAAAATCAAGGTTATCCATATTCCCGTACAATGCATCGGCATATATTTGGGGATTGTCAGTGATGTTTACAACAAACATTTTTGTTTGCCTGATGTTTTCAAGGGTTTTGCTTCCTTCAAAAATTCGTGCGGCAATGTCATAATCATTTATGCATTTTATACCCATTGGAGCTGCATTTACCTCACCTGCACGGTTCATTGTGGTGAAGATAGCTTCATACCTGGCTCCATGTTCCATTCCAATGCTTTCTAAACTAAAAGACATGTACTCACCAAAAATATATCTATGCATGAAATCTATTAAGTTTTTTGAAAATCTTTCTACAACCATTGGTGTTTTCAGAAAAATTAATCATTAACGGACATATATTTCTCCAAAGACAATATCTTTATCTGCCATTATGCAACCCATTTTACCGGCAGAAATTTCACTGCAGGCCAAATTATGGGGTCCGTGATATATGAAAGTCTGTATGACTTTGATTTTTTCTTTAGAGTCCATAAGATGAATTTCATCATCCTTCTTAAGTGAGCCACAGAAAATTCTACAATAGATTTCTTTGGGAAATATTTCAGAATACCTCTCACCAAAAAACATAACAATCAATGGACCATCAGAATCGGCGCCAATCATTGACCGAGTCATATCAATGTCAATTTCATTTTTACATATTAACGGAAGCCTATATCTAAGAGATTCGGACGTTAATGGTGAATTTGCAATTATACTTTCAAATATTGCTTCACTGATCGGTATTTTTTCATGAAGATTATTGTAAATATTATTTTTCACAGTTTCATGAATCTCTTTAAATTCAAATCCTGTTTTTTCAAACACTTGCCTGTTGAAACCCCATCCATGAGTTGCTGAGCCAAAAACAACATTGTCTTTCTCTACTTCTATATTCCAGTCATCATTGCCTCTTTGTTTTTCAATTATCTGATTTACATTGGTCATGATATATGCAACCCTGTATAACAACTGCTCAATATCATCTTCAAATAGTCGTATCCACAAATCCAACTTATTAATTAAAATGATAGGTTTGATTTTGTTTCTGATTACTGACTGTATCAGCTTAGTGTATTTTTCAATGACATTTAATTCAGTTGAACTGATTACTATCAAACAGGTATCTGCAGAATTCAACATGTATTCATGATCCTTTATCTGGTATTGCGGAAAATTAGTGAAATTAAGCAAGTACTCGTTATCATGTTCATATATGGTGGAAAATGTATTGATCTCACCGGGTTTTGTTAGGCTCATGTTCTTGTTGGGGTCGTACATAATGTCATCTTCAATCGAATATCCCTCTTCAAAGGCCAATCTTTCAAGCAAACTTTTTGCACCATTGTTCACAACTGAAAGTACAAGCACATTCCTGACATTTTCCACATTACATTTGAATTCTTTGGCTTTATTTATATCCAACATGTAGATTAATCCAAATTCAATTTAATTTTTAAAACAAAGTATTCATCATATTAATGTTAGGTCTAATTATTTAATATAATTTTCATTTAAATGTAAAAATGCTCATTGGCTTTTTCAATTTAATGCAAGAAAAAAAGAATTGATGAAGATTTTTATTTAACCATCATCTAAAAATTTTAATACATAATCCTTGTATTCAACGCCGTATGGAATCTCATAATCAACAAATAGCTCTCTTCGTTTTGCGATTACCTTTTCGTTTTTAATAGGGTTGAATCCTTCTCTTTCAATTTCCTTAAAGAAGATTCCGCATCCATATCTCTGCCATGCAGGAACGCTGTCAAAGTCAATTCCCCTTTCGTCCAATAATTCTTTTTTGAATTTAGGACCTTTACCGTTGAGGATTCTTGAAGCCTGGGAAGCGGTTTTTCCTTCATCCCTTAAAGTCCAGTAACAGTATCCGTTAAGAGCGTTTCTGTAGGAATCTTCCTGTCTCCATCTGAAATAATCTCCAACTCTTTTCTTGTTGGGAAGAGGTACTACACGGCTGTCAAATGTTGCAATTTGACCAATTTTAAGTGAAAATGTTGCACTGGCTTCTCCTGCAAGAGTTGTGTTGATTTTTCTGGTCTTTCTTGAGAATGTGTTGTCGCTTGGATGGAACAGAAGGGAAATCTCATCACTCTCTGTATATCCATATACAATCTTAAATCCTGATTCCATAAGGGATTTCACGGTATCTGTCATCAAATCCCTGAATTTTTCGTCAAATGGAGCTTTGAATTTGCATACCCTTTTGGTTAATCTTGTAAATGAACGTCCGTCAAGACGCACTGCAATATATTGATCTTGAGGAACATACTGATCAAGGGATTCTTCAAAAACTCTCATTTCCTTGTCAAAGTCATCAAAGTGCATTTACTTTTCACCTCCTATTAAAATATATTATTATACCATACATATAAATTAATTAAAGCAAACACTTTACACAAAAAATTAAATTAAGTGTCAAATACGCCGTTGATGAAATCGCAGACGTTTTCCTTTGTTATTACCATACCATTATCAAGCCTTACCATTTCACCAAGCTCAAGTGTGATGAATGAAAGTTCGGCTATTTTTTCAAAATCCAACATGATAACTCCCAACCGATTATTTCTTCAAATTAACCATTAGGAGATACTAATATTTAAAATAGGCAGTTTTAAATCCCTACAATTTTACAAAATCAGAGCAATATTTGCAAATGAGTGAAATTCTTTAAAAAAAGAAAGAGAGAAATTAGAATTTGAAGACATCTTTAGCCCAACTTAGGCGTGGTTTGTATTCCAGAACTTCCTGATCAAATGTCTTTTCTGCATCCCCATAATTTTCCTCCAGGTTTTCTGCTTTTGAATCGATATCCAAAGTTGAATCCTTAACTTTACCAATCATATTTATTTCTTTATCGATAGCTTCCAATTCAGAAAAAGTTTTTTCTTTAGCTTCAAAAAGAATGTCAATGGCTTCACCCACACTAACATTTTGTGATTCTAAATGCTTTACCTTTTCAAATTGTTCATCAGTTAATTCGATTTCCATTTTAATCATGTCAATTCCCCACTTATTTTATTGATATACTATATATATCCCGTACTTTAAATTGTTTTCCCGACAACCTTAAAGTAAATGATTTATGTGATTTATAAGTAACGCGAAATAAACTATCGTTTGAAGAGAATTTCCCACATCTCTTCTTAATAATAAATGGAGGTAAAAATATGGGACACATTAGTGATTTGAAAAATGTTAAAACAGTGAAATCATTCGATAGCTTAAATGAAAAAAATGAAGTTGAAATGGATTTGGTTTTTGTTCTTGACAAAAGCGGATCCATGTTTGATGTTGTTGATGATACAATTGGAGGATTCAATTCATTCATCAAGAAAGAAAAAGAAAGAGGAAAGAAAACCTGCGTAACTTTAGTGCTTTTCGATGACGAATACCATATTTTATACACCAGAAAACCAATAGATGAAGTGGAATTATTAACTGACAGCGAATACTTCGCAAGCGGTTGCACTGCACTTTTGGATGCAGTCGGAAGGACAATTCTTTCAATTGACAAGGAAGTTTCAAACAAGGTAATGTTTGTAATTACCACAGACGGCCTTGAAAACTCATCCAAGGAATTTTCAAGAAGAGACATTAAAAAACTTATTGAAGACCATAACTGGGAATTCCTGTTTATCGGTGCAGATATCGACTCATATGCTGAAGCAGCAACAATGGGCATTCCAAGAACACGTGCTGCCAAATTCAGAAAAACTTCAGCCGGTCTTGGCGCATTATTTGATGGAGCAAGCGCATTTAGATGTGCTTATGAGGAGGATGATGCAGAAGAGATGGAAAGAGGATGGAAAAAAGATTTAGAATAACTGTTCTAAATCTTATATTTTTTTTGAAATTTTTTTATTGTTTACTTTTTAACTGTTTCAAAAGAAACATTTATATATTCTTTAAAACTTATTTTTAATCATGAATAGTGAAGACAATTTTCAGGGAATATGGGACAACTCCCCCTTTGTTGCCTGGATTCACAATATCTCAAAAAATCAGATGAAATATTTGAATTCACACATCAAAGACATGAATCTTGGCCATGAGATGAGATACATAATGGCAATCTTTGACAATCCAGGCATCTCCCAGGACGATTTGGTCAACATGTTCGGCCAGAGCAAGGCAACAGTTGCAAAATCACTTAAAAAACTGGAAGATGACGGATACATAAAAAGGGAAGTGAACCCGGAAAACCGGAGAAAATACATGCTGAATACCACTTCCAAAGCTGATGAACTAGTTCCTAAAATCAGAAAAATATCAAAGGATTGGGAGAAGGAAGTCGGCATTACTGACGAAGATTACGAACTCAAAAAAAGAATAAAGGAAATAGCAATCAACGGAATGAAACTGACAGAAGACTTATAAGAGGTAAAACAATGAAAATTGAATTCGAAACATACGTAATATTTGTAGCATTCATAACCTCCTTTTTTGCAGTGTTTCTCTCAGCAGGCATAGTTTTAGGAGTTCCCGCCATCGCAGCTGAATTTGGAATGAACAATATCTTTCAAAACTGGATTATTACCCTGAATGCACTTGTCATAGCAATATTCACACTCCCTGCAGGTCAGATTTCAGGAAAATATGGAGTTAAAAAATCACTGATTGCCGGAGTTTCAATATATCTTCTTGCATCAATCGGCGCCTGCCTGTCCTTTTCAACTGAATCATTTTTAATATTTAGAGTATTTCAGGGCATCGGAATAGCATTTTCAAATGTTTCTGCAATGGCAATGGTGGTTCAGGCAGTCAAACCTCAAAACAGAGGAAAAGCTTTGGGATTTACTGTGACTGGAGTTTATCTGGCAGGATCACTGTCACCGGTATTATGCGGATTTCTGGTGCACAACTTCGGCTGGAGGACAATGTTTTACTTTGTAATACCTTTCCTTATGCTCTGCATCGTGCTTATGATATTTAAAATACCACAGGAATGGAAAACCTATGAGGACAGCAAGATAGATTCTTTAGGTTATGTAATATATGGAATAGGCATTACATTATTCATTTACGGATTTACCAATCTGATGAATGAATTTGGGGCAATATCCATTATTGTCGGAACTGTTCTGTTAATTGTTTTTGGATATTACGAGCTTAAAGTCGATAGTCCTGCATTTAATATGAACCTGTTTAAAAACATGAAGTTCACATCATCCAACGTTGCGGCCTTTTGCAGCTACCTTGCGATAGCTTCAATTACAACCATCCTAAACTATCACTTCCAGTACGTTAGGGGCTGGAACGCTCAGATGTCCGGAATGATACTAATCATCACACCAATAATAATGGCAATAATAGCCCCAAATGCCGGCAAGCTGTCCGATAGGATTCATCCGCAAAAACTGGCAGCAATCGGAATGGGAATTGCAACAATAACATTGACAATATTGATATTTCTAGATGCAAACACTCCATTATACCTTATAGTCATAGCTATGATTCTACAGGGTATTGGAATGGGACTGTTTACAACACCTAATACTAATGCAATCATGAGTTCTGTCCCTCCTAATGAAACCCCAAACGCATCTGCAGCACAATCTGCCATGAGAACAATGGGGCAAACCATCAGCATGGGTCTTTTGACACTTGTTTTTGCATGGATAATGGGTGATTTGATTCTGTCTTCACAATATGCTAATCTGATAGTTCAATGTTCACAACTGATCTGTTTGATTTGTACAATTTTATGCATAATAGCAATTTTCGCTTCTTTAGTGGGTGTTCGCTCTAAAGATGCTTTCAATATAGATAATAAAGTTTAAAGAGGGATAACAATGAAAATAGAATTCGAAACATATGTAGTATTCGTATCATTTATAACATCATTTTTTGCGGTGTTTTTATCAAATGGTATAATTATCGGCGTTCCAGCTATTGCACAGGACTTTGCAATGAATAACGTTATTCAAAACTGGGTTCCGACAATATTTTTCCTGGTGGTGGCTGTATTTACAGTTCCCGCAGGACAAATTTCCGGCAAATTCGGAGTTAAAAAAACACTTCTGGCGGGGATTATTGTATTCCTATTGGGATCAATCGGTGCATGCCTTGCATTTTCAACAGAATCATTTTTAGTATTTAGAGTAATACAGGGCACAGGAGTTGCATTCCTGAACGTGTCTGCAATGGCAATGGTAGTTCAGGCAGTCAAACCTCAAAACAGAGGAAAGGCACTTGGATTTACAGTGACCGGAGTATATCTTGCAACATCACTTTCACCTGTAATCTGCGGATTTCTGGTACATAATCTCGGATGGAGAGCAATGTTTTACTTCGTAATCCCATTTTTGGTATTGTGTATCATCTTAATGATTTTGAAAATACCTCAAGAGTGGAAAACCTATGAAAAAGATAAAATCGATAAGGTAGGATCTGTACTATATGCAATAGGCATTCTGGCATTCATCTACGGATTTACAACACTGATTACAACAAACGGGAAAATACTGACCGTTGTGGGTGTAATTTTACTCATAATATTCGGATGGTATGAATTAAGACAGACATCACCTGTATTCAACATGAATCTGTTTAAAAACAAGAAGTTTACATCATCCAATATAGCAGCATTATGCAGTTACCTTGCAATAATGGTAGTTACAACAATCCTGAACTATCATTTCCAGTATGTAAGAGGATGGAATGCTCAGATGTCCGGAATGATACTTATCATCACACCGATTATCATGGCAATAATGGCACCTAATGCAGGTAAACTTTCAGACAGAATACATCCGCAAAAGCTTGCAGCCATTGGTATCGGAATTGCTGCAGTTGCACTGGCAATTCTAACATTCCTGACCGGCGACACACCGATTTATGTTGTTGTATTGGCAATGATTCTTCAGGGTATTGGAATGGGACTGTTCTCAAGTCCGAACATGAATGCGATTATGAGTTCAGTTCCTCCGAAAGATGCTCCAACCGCATCAGCTTCACAGGCTACAATGAGGACAATAGGCCAGACCATGAGCTTAGGACTTCTAACACTTGTCTTCGCCTGGGTGATGGGCAGCCTGGAACTGGCTCCACAATATGCAGGCATGATTGTACAGGCATCACAAATAATCTGTCTGATATGTACAATAGCATGCATTCTTTCAGTATTCGCCTCACTTGTTGGAATTAAATCAAGCGACAAGTTCAATACTGATAGACCTAATTGATAGTATCTTTACTATCAATTTTTCTTATTTTTTATGTTAAAGTACTATTTAAATAATCATATTGCTTATTTTTCGATTTCAACAAAATTCAATACCTCTATGAAAAAAAACATTAAAAAATATTCGAAGAGCACTAGAGTATGTTCAAAATATTATCCAATGATAAAATTAAAAAGAAAAAAAATAAGGAAAAGCGGAGGGTGAGGATTCGAACCCCAAACCACAGTTAAGTAATTTCTCATCCAATATGAGCCCCTCCCTATATTAAATATACCTTTAAGGCACCGATTAACGGCACCAAGATATATTGACTCTATTTATTTTGGAAATTAATTATGGCAGACTTGTAGCATTTAATGCTACAATAAGTATTGAAGTGTTAAGGAGTGAATGATTATGAATTGATAAATCTATATGACACTTCAATACTGAAAGCTCTAACTGGGACTTGAACCCAGATTACAACCTCCGCAGGGTTGCGTGTTTCCATTACACCATTAAAGCTAATTCAAATGGAGCATTAGGGATCGAACCCTAGGCCTCCACGTCGCAAGCGAGGTATTCTACCAACTGAACTAATGGCCCAAAGTGCTAAAGCTGGGAGTCGAACCCAAATCTCAACCTTGGCAAGGTCGTATGCTACCATTACACCACTAAAGCAATAGCCAGCTAAAATTAATTAACTGGCAAATTAAAGGAATTGAGGTTAAACATATGAGATTATTGAAATCTCAAAATGCACAGAGTATGATTCGAACATACATTCGGCCGTATCACAGCCAGTTCTACCTATTGAACTACATGCACATATATTTCAAGCGGTGAAGGAGGGATTCGAACCCCCACATGTTTTACCATACTAGATTAGCAGTCTAGCCCCTTACCATTCGGTGCACTTCACCAAAACTCCCAATACCATATTAAACTGATTCATCACATCAACATATTCTATTTAAAAGGTATGAAATGGATTAAACCATAAATCATAAGTTTAAACCTATTCACATACCATAAGACACACATTAAGTCTATCATAGATATTGTTTGTTTTTCATGAATTTCTCATGAATGAAAGCCATAACTGATTACGGCTTAGAGACGCAGGAAGGAATCGAACCTTCACCAATATGAGATCATCCATGCAGTTGTCATTACACAACTGCAGATATGCATCTAAACTGGCCTAATTGGCAGATACAAACCAATTAGACCACACCTGTTTTAAATGAGAACGGAAGGAATCGAACCCCCATCAATTGTTCTGGAGACAACTATGCTACCATTACACCACGTCCTCAAAAGGTACCGGAATTGATTTGAAGTTAGGATATTTTCCATTCAATTCCGATACTAGTGCTAAAGCTGGGATTCGAACCCAAATCTCGACCTTGGAAGGGTCGTATGCTACCATTACACCACTAAAGCATATACAATCTAACCTGGCCTAATTGGCAAATACCACAAACCAATTAGGCCACAACCACGCTGTTAAAGATTAAAGTAGGACCGGAGGGATTCGAACCCTCGCCGACATGGTTATGAGCCATGCACTCTACCAACTGAGCTACGGTCCTATCTGTCAATACGTTTTTTGAATAAATCTTAAGGGCTACATAAGGGATTCGAACCCTTTCCACAAGCGCCACAGACTTGCATGCTATCATTAAACACCAATGAAGCCATTCGACAATTAATTTGACGAATTGAGACCTGAATCCACTAATCAACTGACACACATATCAAGAGGTGGCATCCGGATTTGAACCGGAATAAACTTGCTCTGCAGGCAAGCGCCTAACCTTTCGGCCATGCCACCGACTTTATTTATAATATTTTACGGGAAAGCCGGGATTTGAACCCGAATCACCGGGTAGACAACCCAGCATGTTAGCCGTTAACACCACTCCCCCACAACAAAATTGTGCCTATTTAAGTAGGCCTGGTGGGATTTGAACCCACGATCACCCGGTTATCAGCCGGGCACTCTAACCCCTGAGCTACAGGCCTATACTACTAAGGAGACGTTTGGATTTTAAAAGGAGTGCCCTTGCTATAATCAAATGCATTCCTATCACTCACATCTCCAACTTACTTTAATTTTAAACGGGAAAGCCGGGATTTGAACCCGAATCACCGGGTAGACAACCCAGCATGTTAGCCGTTAACACCACTCCCCCACAACAAAGTTGTGTCTATTTAAGTAGGCCCGGAGGGATTTGAACCCTCGGCTTCCGCCTTGTAAGGGCAGCACTCTACCTGACTGAGTCACAGGCCTATAAATGCCACTACCGGGATTCGAACCCAGGTATCCGGATCGAAAGTCCGGAAGGATTGCCGCCTACCTCATAGTGGCATGTGAAACTTATAATATTTTTGAAGGAGTTTGAAACAAACCCCCTCAATTTCGGAGAATATATTATGAAAGCATTTTTTAAGATATAAAATCTTAAGCGGATTTGAGGGGATTCGAACCCACTAACACCAGATTAACAGTCTGGTATGTTACCTATTAACACTACAAACCCAAAAGGGAACGGTGGGATTTGAACCCACGATTATCGGATTAAAAGTCCGATGTACTAACCAACTATACTACGCACCCAAAGTAACGAGGACCGGATTTGAACCGATGATCATAAGGTTATGGGCCTTACGTGTTTTCCAGACTACACCACCCCGTTAATAGAGGCAGATAAATACTGCCTCAATACTTATCAACATTTATCACTTTTTATATATCATTTGGAGCAATTACTCTCCAGAGTAGGATTACACAGGTTCGAACTGTGAGCATCAGGTCCAAAGCCAGATATGTTTGCCGCATTACACCATAATCCTATACAAATGAGAATGCCAGGATTCGAACCTGAATCCCATGCTCCCAAAGCACAGATGTTTACCATTAACACCACATTCTCATGATGAAATCAAAATGATTTCAAGTCTCTGTGAATGAATTGAACACTCATTTCAGGATATACCGTCCGCCGTATTTCAATTATACAGACACAGAGATATTTTAAGTGCCCCCTACCGGATTCGAACCGATAAAACGAGGTCTTCAGCCCCGGACTTTACCATTTAAGCTAAGAGAGCATAAATTATTATCAAGTTATAAACATTAACGCTGATAATTTATAAAACAGCTGTAAAAAGTCAAATTAACAAATATTTCATTGGTTTTAGCTATTTAAAGTCTAAAGTTATCCAATGAAAATATAGATCAAAATATTTGGTGTGAAAAAGAGCTTGGTTGTGATTAATATTTAATCATTAAGCCCAAAGCTGGACTTAAACCAATACCTACTGCATTCCCACACAGAAATATCCGGTCTATTACTAATAGACTGAGTACAACTTGGGCATTTAATATTCATAATAATCATCAATTTAATTTTTATTTTAGTTTATATATAAATCACATAAAGGATTTACTTTACAGATACTTTTGATCTCCTCAAAAGACATCTAAATAATAATCTATTCCAGATTATATATAAATTCCATAAAGGAATTACTTTACACAGGACTTCCCGTTATCCTAAAGGAAATCTAAATAATAATCTATTCCCGATTATATATAAATCACATAAAGTGTCAGCTTTATGGATGATTTAGATTTCCAAATTGAAATCCTTATGAAACGCTCTAGCAGGGATTCGAACCCCAATCTTCGGCTTAGAAGGCCAATATTCTTCCATTATACCACAAGAGCAAATTTAAAGTTTTTTCATCAACATTACACAAATAAGAATGAAACAAGATGTTTCATCCTTCAATATAGGTGTAATTATGGAGTGAATTAAACTTAATTAAGAGAATATTTGATATTCTCAAAGTCTCCGCAGAGAGAATCGAACTCCCACCTCAAGGTCTACAGCCCCGCGTACTACCGTTATACTATGCAGAGATATGACACTACACTGCGAGATATCGGATTTGAACCAATGACCATGGTTTTTTACCATTGCTCTTTCACTGAGCTAAACTCGCAAGGATGCTCTTTTAAAAATCGTAAAAAGTCTATAATCTGTAATGATGTTTAAATCATAACTTTGGCTTGATCAATGTGGTGATGAGTCGCAATTGGTTGAGATTAATATTAATCGTTAAGCCCAAAGCTGGACTTAAACCAATACCTACTGCATTCCCACACAGAAATATCCTGCCTATATCTAATAGACTCTGTACAACTTGGGCATCTAATATTCATAATAATCATCTAATCTAATATTCATTTTAGTTTATATATAAATCACATAAAGGATTTACTTTGCAAAAGATTTCAAATCATCTGAGTGAAATCTAAATAATAATCTATTCCAGATTATATATAAATCAATTAAATGATTTACTTTACATTAGATTTCCAATTATTTAACTGAAATCTAAATTATAATCTATTTCAGGTTTTATTTAAATCAATGAAAGGTTTTGCTTTAATCAAAAAAATAGCTATTTTTCCTGGACAATCTTCCCGCTCATGTGGTCAACGCTAATCTCAAAAACTTCAGTTCTGTCTAAAAGACGATTGATCTCGTCCACTGTTTCTTCATGAGTTGGAAAGAACTTATCTCCCAAATAAGTAAGTGCCTCTATCTTTTCATCTTTATCTGTTAATGTTTTGATTTTTCCAAAGACTATGACACTTTTAAAAGTATACCACCAGCTGTCTGCAGCTTTAACGCCATCATCCATAACACAATAGGAGCATTTGGAATGATTTTGAACTGCATCTTTTTTGTGTCCCTTTTGAGCTCCATGGAAATATATCTTGCCGTTAATGTAAACATGACTCATCGGAAGGGCATAAGGATAGTCATAATCGCCCAGAAGTGCCAGAACCCCTCTTGGCTGACTGGTCAATATCTCTTCACATTCCTCTTGGGTAAGCTGCTGGCCTTTTCTTCTCATATTTCTAAACATGATATTATATCTAACCGAAGTTACTAAAATAGATATATCTCCAGAAACAAAAAAGTGATTTTACATTACTTTTTTGAGTATTGCAAACATTATTTTTGAAAATGTCTTTTTTATTATTCCCAATTTTACTTCAGGTGCAAAATCATGGTTTACCAAACCTGTTTCCAGCCAGTATTTTTTATCCGCTTCGATAGGATTATCTACAAGCGCCATCCTTTTCCAAACATCATAAAATATAATGTCCATGAATTTGGGGGAATGCAATTTTTCTGATTCAACATCATTACTGAATTTGAGGGCAACCTTGTCAATAGCTTTTTTGTCCAGTGAATCTTTTCCACCACATCTAAAAGCAAGTTTATATACCTTATTTACTCCCCAGTGCCTCAATGTTTCATCCATATATTTGGCTGTGTCCTTATGTCCTGCTCCGGCAGTTGTTACAACCACAAGTGCCTTTTTTGTGAAAAATGCAGGTCTGTGATAAAAATAGGCAGTATGGTCAAATAAATTCTTTAAAAGTCCGGTTACATTCATTGCATATACGGGAGATGCCATTATGATTGCATCAGCATTCTGCATCTTCTCCACAATCGGACCGACAATATCATAGTGAGGGCATTTTTCCTCCCCTTCCACTATGCATTTAAAGCATCCGTTGCATAGGGGAATTTTTTCCTTCATCAAATGAATCTCTTCAAATTCGCCATTCAAGCTTTTTTTGACCTGTTTTACAACTGCCCATGTATTTTTCTTTCTTGGAGAACCGTTTATTATTACATATTTCATTTAAACACCTAACTGACCTTCCAATAATAGTTTTTCCCTATATTCAAATTGCCTGTCAAACTCATCAACTTCAGCCACATCAACATCAAAGACATCTGGATTATGGAAAACCGCAAACTCACATGACAGCTCATCTTCATCAAACACTTTTATCATGAAAAACGGATTTTCCTCTTCCGTATCCGTTCCGTCAAGGTAAATGTTATATCGTGACGCTGATACAAATCCGAATCTTTCATAATAGTTTTCATCACCTATTACAAATACATATGGATAATCCTTTACCAAATCCAGAGTGTATCTAATCAGTTCTGCTCCCAGCCCCTGATTTTGGCAATCCTTTGCAACGGCTACAGGACCCAGTACAACTGCATCCTTAGTCCGGTTTTCAAACTGAAGACATCCTTTAGAATAATTGATGTGTGCTACGATTTTAGAGTCCTTTTCAATTACATATGCCAGATTTTCGATAAAACTTTCATCATCCCTTAACTGATGCACGATGAAGTGTTCAAAAGCGCCCGGACGATATACATTCCAGAATGAATCCCTAACCATCTTTTCAACTTCCAGATAATCATCTTCTCTTTCAGGTCTTATCTGCATCATGCCCCATCCTTTTTTACTGAATCAAATATTATTCTTGCATGCTTTTTTGTCTTTTCCATAAATTCGTTGTAGAATTTCCCGTCATCTTCCGGGTAATTGATGATAAAGTGCTCATATAAAAGAAACATTCCATAATAGAAAAATGACTCTGACAGCTGTCTTACATCACTGTCACTTTCAATCATGTTTTTCTCCTTCATCAAATCAAACAATTCCATCCAGCCGTTTACTGGAGCTTCAATGATTGCACTTTTAAGGAAGTTTCTCACATCATCATTGTGATATGACTCTATCAGCATCAGCCTCGTTATCTTCATCATCTTTTCTTCATTGAGCTTTGTGAGAAACGCTTCACATCCTGCATTATAGAAATAGTCAAAACCCTCGTCCAGATTAAGGCTCGCCTGCTCAATTGGTATTTCATCGCTGACCATCTCTTCAACATAATAATCCAATATAGCTTTTAAAATGGCCTGCTTATTTTGATAATGGTTGTATATTGAGCTTTCCCTGATTCCAACTTCTCTGGCAATTTGTCTTATTGAAACGCCATTGTATCCGAACTGTGAGAACAAATCTATTGATACTTTCAGAATCCTGTCCTTAGTCATTTAACGAACACCTGTTAGTTTACATTAACATTTTGGATTTCAGAACATATAAAACTAACGAGCGTTAGTATGATTTTCATCCCAAATCAGTTTGAAAAATGACACAAGCCCGATGACTGCAGTTATTGTTTCGATGATTGAAGATGAAAAATCAAGGATAGCTATGAAATAAACAACGTAGAAGAACTCATTTACAATGAAGCTGAGTTTAATCCATTTTATCTGCTTGAGTGCATAGTTGCAGATTGTAATCTGGACGATGGCAATAATCGGCAGAAGCCCTATGAAACCCATGGTATTCACCATCAGCCCCAAAACCACAGACAATACTATGAAGAATACCGTCCATTTCAAGGTCAGCTTATCCCTGTAAACCATCATGTTTCTTGCAGATGCTATTGCCAATGTAGTTACACCTGTCCAGGAATAAAAGAAGAATGACGATATCATCAGGATGAATGCGTTCAGGAACTGGTGCTTATATGCTTTCTTTTCGTCATTGACCACCATGCTTAAAATCAGGAAAATTCCCGCAACAAAAGATATTGCATTTCCTATGATGATATTGATTGGCAGATTCATTAATTATAACATTTATATTTTTTAAAATAAATAGTAAACTTATGGAAATTACAGCAAGTGAAATGAAAAGGTCTATTGAAAAGATATATGAAAGGCTTGACAGCGTAAGCCCAGTTGACTTTGACTGTGGAAAACTCTGCGGAGAAGTATGTTGCGTTTATGATGCTGAGGATTACAGGAATGAAGAATTGGCTCTGTATTTGCTTCCCGGCGAAGAGCTTATGTATGAAGACTCTGAAGACTTTGAACTGTACTATATCGATTCATCCGAAATCAAGTATCCGCACTCATGGAAGGGTCAGATTTATCTTGTAAAATGCACTAATCCTCCAAAATGCGACAGATCTATAAGACCTATTCAATGCAGAACATTTCCACTGATACCTCACCTGGACAAAAAGGGAGAGTTCCACCTTATTTTTGACGAGTCTGAATTTCCCTACAAATGCCCGATTGTCCATGATCACATCAAGCTGAACGATGATTTTGTCAATACCACCTATGAAATATGGATGATGCTTATTGCAAACCCTCTGGTTTATGATCTGGTTGACATGGACTCCAGAATGAGGGACAACAGAAAAGTTGACTATGAGATAGTTATATAACTGTCTTTAACACATACTATTACCATGATAAAAAAAACTTTTCATTATTCTGCTTGCAGTTCTGATTTTAATGAATGCTGTGAATGCTGTCGATTCATCAAATTGGACAAATGCAACTGTGGGCTATGAAACCTTTAAAATACCACCTCAGTATGAAAATCCATACAAAAGCGACTTCAACATGTATGAATTTGATGAGGACATTGACGTATTTACCATCCGATTCGTCAATCCAAACATAATGAGCCTGTACGGTTATTTCATAGAGCATAATTCCCACATCCAAAAGGTCAAAGTTTCAGGTCATGATGCAGTTCATTTCATGGGCTATGACCGGTATTCAAGTAAAAACAATTCAAAATTATGGTTTTCATCAGGAGAGGAGTTCTACTACATCACATGGAATGGCGAAAAGATAACTCCCGAGATTAAGGAGGTAGTCAAAAGCTGCTCTGATTCTAAGTATTCACATGATGAGTTTTATGACATTCTATCTGAAGAATTTAACAATTATAAGATTGTAAATTCGGTTGAATCACAAAGATATGACTATCCGACTGATAATAGGCACCATTCATTCTATTCTATCGGTACAAACGGATTCAGCGTTGGAGTCATCAATTAGAATTATTTTTCTAAACTCCAGTCTATTTCTTTAATGTCATTTTTCTTTAAAAATTCGTTTGCCAATTTGAAATGGTTGGATCCCAAAAATCCATGCCTTGCCGAAAATGGGGACGGATGTGAAGTTATTAAAACAAGATGATTCGGATTTGTCAAAAGTTCCTTTTTCTTTTCAGCCTGTTTTCCCCATAACATGAACACCATTGGCTGTGGCTGCCTGTTTAAAATCTTTATCACATTATCAGTGAAAGTCTGCCATCCGCATTTGCTGTGAGAGTTTGCATTACCCTCCTCAACTGTCAAAAAGGTATTGAGAAGGAATACGCCCTGTTTTGCCCAATCCTCAAGGCATCCTGATTCTGGAATTGCATAGCCATATTCTGCATTTATTTCCTTAAATATGTTTTTTAAAGACCTTGGGATTGGTCTTCCGTCAGGCGTTGAGAATGCAAGGCCGTGTGCCTGTCCCTCTTCATGATAAGGGTCCTGGCCTAAAATAACCACTTTAACATTTTCAAGACTTGTCATCCTGAACGCATTGAATATTTCACCGTAGGGAGGGTATATTGTTTTTGTCCCATATTCTGAATCAATGAACTCCATTATCTTTAAAAAATATTGCTTTTGAAATTCTTCTTCAAGAACTGTATCCCATTCATTTCCAATCATAATATCACCACAAATCATAAATAAATTTGGAATTTGGAGAAGTTAAAATGCTCCTCCGCCGCCTCCGCCGGATCCTCCACCAAAGCTTCCGAAGCCGCCTGAACCGGAGGAGGAGTTTGTGCTGTATGCACGGTAATAGCTATGGTAGAAGCAGTTGTATCCGTAATAGTGATAGAGTAACACACCATCATTCATGCTGACGTCAGGTACCTGAAGGTTCATTGCTTTTTCAACACTTTTAGCTACTCCAAGAGAGGTTCCATATATCAGATACTTTTTCCAAATAACTATTGATTCCGGAGGGTGTTCGTTAATTAAACTGTTGTCCTTTAAAAATTTCTTGAAGTTTGTCCATTTAAGATAGATGAGTCGACCTTCTTCAGTCCATTTTCCAAAGATATCATCGCGCCTGCTTAACATGAAATATGAAACTGCAGCTACAATGATACCTATGATGAAAAGCTCAAAGCTTCTTGAAAAATCAGTGAACATGAATATTAAAACGAATACAACACCCAAACCAATGCCCAACAATCCTATCAGGTTGGCTAAAGTGGTACCTGTATCATTAAAATACCTGTTTTTAACTTCATCTTTGAAATATTCGTTCTCAACAGCTTTTTTCCAGTCATTGAAATTATTTATAAACCATTCGGCATTGTCTTTACTCTTCATTCGTTGTTTAAGTCCGCTTAAGTTTAAGACACCATTATTTGCAAAATGTGACAGAATGTTGACGACAATTTTTTCTCCCATGTCCAAATTTATGGAAGTGTCCTCAATTGTCAGCAGCAAATCCTCATTTTCTTTTTTAATGGAAAATGCTCCTCGGTCAATCAAATCCATTATTGTTGCTTCAAATCCCCTTATGTTTGGCTCTCCGAAGGTACTGTTATCAATCATTGCATTTACAACAGCAGGAGAATCATTAGTCGGAGGTTCCCTTTCATAAATTCCATCGTAGTCTACCTTAGGTTCCCTTCCATATTTAAGGTATATGCCTATTAATGAAAAGGGAACAAAGACAAGTGCCAATGCTTCAAGAATGGATGTGACTGAATTCCAGAAATTATTGGAGTTTATGCTATCCTTCAGATTTTTTAAAATCATTTCACGGCCATCCTCGTTTACATGCTTTGCATATGGAGATGATGTGAAATCACCGGCAGGCATCAAAACAAGCAGTTCCCAAAATTTACCATTGGAAATATAATTGGACCGGGCATTAATCTCGCTGCCGTTCAATGAACTTGAATATGTCAGGTCTTCAGGATTTAGATAATATTCATTTCCTGTATTGTTCGCCAGTGAAACGTGCACTGAAACTTCATCCACACCGACGTCCCATTCTTCACCCCACAATTTATATTGCAAGGCACCTACGTCATTAAAAACAGTTACAACATTTTTCATCTGATACTCTATATAAACTGTGACGCTGCAGTCGCTGATTTTTTTGGTGTGGGCCTTATCGGCGTATAAATATATTTTTAAATGCTGTTTTCCGTTTTCGGTTGTCTGCTGGAGGACAGGATAAGCTCCATCAGCTGAAACCTTAACATTACTTATGCTTTCCCCTTCCTTTAGAGGAATGTCCCTGTAGACTCCATTGAATGTTCCATCAAAATTATAGTCATAGGCTTCCCTTACATGAAGAAGACCATTAGTTAAAACATCCAAATCAATGTCTGCATGGCTGATTGAATATGAATCATCTGCACTTACAACAGCTATTGTCGAAAATAAAATTAAAAAAAGTGCAAGTGTCAAAAACCCTTTTTTAAGATTTTTTCCAAATGGCTTATCCGAATAATTTCCGTCCATGAACCTATCTATATTCTTTAAATTAATTAAAATTTTTTATATTACCGTCTATAATAGGATTACGTATCTTAATAAATAACCTGATGAATTAGCTGTTATTACTAATGAACTTGATTATTGCATCAACAGTCTGATTCTGTTGGTTTTCGGCAGTAATATTAGCATTTCCATCACCAGACTGATTTCCGTAATATCCAAAGTGAGCATGATTGGCTCCTTTTATGATGACTTCAATGAAATTGCCCGTTATCAGGGACTTTGCTTCATTGTACTTTTCCTTATCCAACACATTATCATTGGATCCGTAAATTGACAAAACAGGTTTGGAGATTTTTTCAGTAGGATAAGCCGCTAAAAGAATCAGTCCATCAGTATTGTTTGTTGCATTGACATAGGCCGAAGCCACTACGCCACCTAAGGAATGGCCTGCAATGAAATAATGGTTATAGGAGGAATCATTCATTATGCTGTCGGCACTGTTTTGAGAGAAAAATGCTATATTGAACGGCATTTCCACCAGATAGCAGTCAATTCCCCTTTCGGCCAGATTCATTAACATCGGAAGATATGAAGTATACTCCACTTTTCCGCCAGGATAGAAAATTACCGCCGAATCATTTCCGCTTCCATTTAAAAACAGTCCGTTTGATGTTTTAACCACACTGACATTGGAACTTCCATTCACCAAATCTGTTGCTGTTTTTTCGGCATGATAATAATCTGTCAAATAGAATGCCGCATATCCCAATACCAATACGAAAACAATTACTATAGCTATCTTGATCTTTTTGTTCATGATATCACAACACAGCAATAACAAACATTATGAATAATACAATTATGCACAAACAGCATCCCAGATTGGTTTTATGGTTGTCCTTTTCTTTGCCGGCATTTGCTTTTGACAAATCTGTTGTCTGAATGACATATTTTTCTTCGTTATCATATACATCAGCCAGTTTAACCGCAACCCAAAAAGATCTTATTATGCCTATGAAATACAGCAATAATGCTATAAGCAGAATTAAACTGCTTGGACTGTAAAAATCCAAATTTGGATTGCCGAATCGGGCATAGTATATGAAATATAAAACCCATGGCAGTTCATATGTTGCAAACTCCACAAACCAATTCCTGTTGCTGTGAGTTATTGCAATATAAAGAAATCCTAATCCATTCAAAAACGGTATGAATGAGAGGAGTACCCACCATGACCGTTTAATTTTTTCAAAAGCGTTCATATTTATTCAAGTAAATCATTATTTCCTGTTTCTATTTTATCAACAACTTTTTGACCTTCATCAGCCATGCCGCTGAATAATTCAATGGTTTCTTTCATTTTAGGAAGAGCCTGTTCTTTATATGTGCTTACATCTTCAATAGCCTGAATAGCTTCTGCAAATGATGCTTTTAAGACTTCAGGTGATATCATAGTCTCAGCGCTGTGTTTTTGAATTTCACTTCCCTGTTCCTTGAGCATGTGTGAAGTTGTCTCGATGATGTTCTCTGTGGTTGAATTCAAAATGTTAATCTTATCCATAACTAGCTTTTGGTCATATAATGCGCTTGCGACCATAACTGCAGTTCTTAGAGCTGAAACAGTTACGTTTTTAGCTCTGTTAACACCTCGTATAAGTTCCTTGTTGTTTCTTCTGATTACGTTAAGTGATACAATTCCCTGTTGGTTTACAACAATCATCTGCTGCATGTCCATGATTCTTTGCCTGAGAGGGAACAGAATTTCTTCACGTACATATGCTATCTTATCCGGAGAAACGTTATTCAGTTCAGCCTCCTGGATTTGGGCTTCAATGGATTCGTCCATCTTCTTACCAAGTTCAATGTCTGCAAGCAGTTTGTTTGTGACTTGCCTTAGATAGTTTTCCTCGTTTAAAAGTGTGGTGTTGTCATTTTGAAGAACTTTGGCACTGTTATCCAATGATTTGATAATGTTTGAAATGGCGACTTCCGCCTTTTCATATTTTTCAAAGTATTTTCTGACAGGATTGAGCAGATTTCCCAGCATTCCTTTTTTGGCAAAGTCAACTTTGCTTGGATCCAAATCCTTCATTTGCCTGTCCAGCTCTGCCAATTTTTCACCTATGTTTTCTGCATCGCTGCTGCCTTTGGATAAATCCACAAATCTGGTGGCCAGCATTTCATTTCTGGCAGCGGATTTGGACATGTCATCCATACCGAAGTTGTCCAGCGGTTTCATGATGCCTTCACGCTCTTGAGGATTATTAAAATCAGCATCAAATATTGCAGTTGCATTGTCTTGGGCCTGATTTTTCAAATTGGAGTTTTCCAATTTTACTTCTTCCTCTTTTATTGTATTTTCAACGTCATTTTTGATTTCATCTATGTCTAATGAGAATTCTGCCATTCTATCACCATCAATCTAAAAATTCAATATCACTTCTGTCAATTTCATAAGTATAATTCTTAACTTTATTTCCGCTTTTTTCCACTTCAACTGTTATATGGTCAGGATTGGGTTTTTTATATGTATCGAAAAATGCAAAGGTTGAAGGATAGTCTGAATTTTCCTTGGAATATATGTTTGAAAGACTATCTATCTCCTGACCCATCCTTGTTCCATTATTATCATAATATGTTGTTTTAACTATATAACCTTCCAAATTTGAGGGAACTTTTGTGAATAATGCCTGAGTGGATAATGAATAACTTGTCTTATTGTCATAGTCAAACGAATATCCGCTGACTTCAGTAATTGTCATTTCTATATCCTCAACGGTGGAAGAATCATTGCTGCTGTTTCCTCCAATCCCCATGGTAATCAGCACCCCTGCACCGACAATTATTACAATAGCTATCAACACCGGAAATATTTTTCCATTTGAAAACATTCCATCACTTGAGGGTGATCGGCTTGCCTTTTCATCTTCAAAGAAATCATATCCGCAGTTCGGGCAGAAATGGGCTTGAATCGGAACCTCATCGCCACATTCAGGACATTTTTTACTCATTTGAATCACCTTTATAATCCTTTACAGAACCAATCAAATCTTCCATATCATCCAGTAAAACCTTTACTTCATCTTTGGAATCCGAATTGATGTTTACAACCAGTTCATTTGTTAAATCCTCAATCTGGTTTATGATTTTTTTCATATTTCTGATTTTGTTGTCAAGCTCGCCCCTGATTCTTGGAGTATCTTCAGCCGCAAGGCTTACAATGTTTCGCGCTGAATCTGCCTCGCGATAAAACAGTTTATGGCAGCTGTCAATCATTGCCATGAATTTATCATATGTAATTTGCGGAGGTTCAAACTTCTTTTCTATTAACTGCTTTACAACCTTTTCCTTAACCTCAAATATTATTTCCAAATCATTGACCTTATGGTCATATTCCTTCAATGAAACATGTGATGTCTTGTCTATAGTTGTTTCAACTGTCTTTGTGGTATTTTTTTCCGCTTTAGGTTTTTTGGATATTTTTTCAACGCTTTTTTCATAATTTTTCAGGTTGAATATCCAATATGATGCAATCAGCGGAAGAATAAATAAAACTAAAAGAATCACCATTGGGATAAGGCTCCTATTATGGAATAATACTACAGATATGCTTAGAAGAACCGTATAATACAATCCTAAAAACCATGGCAGGGATTCGTAAACTAGAAGTACATCTGAAATAGTGCCATATCCTCTTTTTAGCTTGATTTTAGATGCCGCTTTTGATTCGGGAGCATACTGCATTATTTCATCTTCAGTCAAAATGCCTTCACGTGGCTCTATAATGTATCTTACATCGGATAGTGTTTCAACACATCTGATTAAATTTCCCTCACAGTCATAGGCTTTGGAATTTTCTATGATAAGTGGCTTAGTCAGCCGTTTAATTTCCTGTGCTTTGGTGATTCCATTTGACATTAGCTTTTCCTCATTAAATATTATATCATACTTGCTTTTAAAGTTATGTATATAACATGTTATTAATCATCATATTCCTTTTCAAGCAGTATTGTTACAGGACCGTTATTCAACAAATCAACCTTCATGAACGCTCCAAATACTCCTGTTTCGACTTCAACATATTCTCTGCATTTATCAGTGAAGTAATCAAACAGTTCAGTTGCCTTATCCGGAGCCAGGGCCCTGTGAAATGAAGGCCTGTATTTTTTAACCTTGCCATATAATGTGAACTGAGGAACCAAAAGCAACTTTCCGCCAATGTCAAGTACGGATCTGTTCATCTTTCCATCATCATCTGGAAATACTCTCAGTTTCGCCAGTTTTCGGGCCAAATAATCAGCCTCTTTTTCAGTATCATTTTCACCGAAGCCCACCAAAGCCATCAGACCTTCATCTATTTTGCCTGTGATTTCACCGTCCACTTCAACGCTTGCATGCACAACCCTTTGAACTACTAATTTCATTTTGAAAACTCTCCCATAAATTTCATTGGTTGTCCTTTTTTCATCCTGTCATGATATTCCGCTGTGGCTGAAAACAGGGCATCCCCTGCTGAGTTGAGTGCTGTTTCACATGAATCCTGAATCACACCAATGATGAAACCCACTGCAACGGCCTGCATGGAAATGTCCTGAGCAATTCCAAATAGAGAACATGCCATCGGTATAAGCAGCAGTGATCCTCCTGCAATTCCGGAAGCACCACATGCCCCTGCTGTTGAAATAATACACAGAATAACTGTAACAGGCAATGGGACTGAAATTCCCATAGTGTGACAGACTGCAAGAGTCATGACAGTAATGGTTATGGCAGCCCCTTCCATGTTAATAGTTGCACCTAAAGGAATACTGATTGAGAAGAAATCCCTGTCAAGGCCTAAACGTTCACACAGATGCATGTTGACCGGAATATTTGCCGCCGAACTTCTTGAGAAAAATGCGGTCAGACCACTTTCCCTCAAGCATGTTAATACCAATGGATAAGGATTACGCCTGATTGCAACTGCTGAAATCAGCGGGTCTGTTACGAAAGCAACAAAAGCAATACATCCAACCAACAGTAAAATCAACTGACCGTACTGAGTAAATATTGCAAGTCCGCTTTCGCTGACTGATTTGAACACCAATCCCATTATACCAATTGGAGCACATTGAATTATTCCGCCTACAACTTTGGTAACTGCATTAGCAATGTCGGTTATCACGTCCTTTGTCGTATCACTTGCAACAACCTTTAGGGCAATACCAAATACGATTGACCAGAACAGTATTCCGAGATATTGACCTTGGGAGAGCAAAACAATCGGATTGGTGAATATTGTCTTAATCATATCAGACATTACTTCAGCAATTCCAGTTGGTGCTGCAGTGGCATTAGCTACCCCTGAAAGGTGAATAGACACAGGGAATATTGTGGAGAATAAAATTGCAACCATCGCAGATAAAAAGGTACTGAACAAATAAAGAACAATAACCGTTTTAAATCTATCCCCAATACCACTTTTTGCTTTTGAAATAGCAGAAATCACTAATACAAATACTAAAATCGGAGCAATAGCTTTAAGAGCGCTGACAAATAATTCCCCAAAAAAACCAATAAATTTCCATTGAGGAACTGCAACACCTAAAACTGCACCGATGATTAAACCAATGAGAATTTTTAATATAAGACTTGACTCAGTCCATTTTTTAAGAAATTTATCCATATTAACACAACATAATCACTACTTATAAAGGGACTGTAAAACTTCATCAGTGGTTTGCTTTACAACTTTTGCAGCTTCTTTGAATTCATGAAGTTCAAGGTCATTCATATGAATCGGAACAATCATTGCTATGCCTTTTTTTGATAAAACGGCAGGTACGCCCAATGATACATTCCAAACATCTCCGACTTCACCTTCAAGATAGTTGGAAACAGTTAGCACTTTATGTGAATCAGTGATTATTGTTGAAATTAAATTAGAAATAGCGAAAGAAGGACCATATTCTGTGGCTCCTTTTTTAGAGATTATTGTATTTCCCGCTTTTTTAAGTCTATTAACCAGTCTCGGAACTTCCATATCAACAGATTTTACGAAATATTTTAAAGGGATACCCCCAATAGTTGTTGAACTTAAAAGAGGCACCATATGATCACCATGTTCTCCAATTACACGTGTATGCACCTCTGAACTGTTAATGTTAATCTGCCTTGAGAAATATGCCTTTAGCCTCAAGGAATCCAAGTGATTACCGATACCGATAACTCTCTTTTTGTCAAAGCCTGAAGCCTTAAAAGCTACTGTTGTCATAACATCAACAGGATTTGTAGCCACTAAAATTATTGCATCAGGAGCATGTTTTGAAATTTCCTTTGCATACTTGTCAACTATTTTGGCGTTAGGCAATGCCAGATCACGCCGGTTCATCCCTTCCTCACGAGGAATCCCTGCAGTAATAAGTACAATAGCAGAATTTTTCAGATCCTGAAAATCAGAAGAAGGTGTTAATCTGCAGTCAATGTCTTCAGCAGCCAGCGCATCATACATATCGAATGATTCGCCCCTTGCCTTTTCGACACTTTCGGGTCTTGCAAACAACACAATCTCATCAACTGTATCTGCTCTTGCCAAGGTAAATGCAACGTTTTTACCTATCACTCCAGTTGACCCCATAATACTTACTTTTACCATAGTTGTTATATTGTGTTTTTAAATAAAAAAAACTTACTAATTTTTATATAAAAAAATAATAAATTAAATATAATTGGTGAGATTATGGAAGATAAGGAACTTAAACTAGAAACAAAATGCTATGACGCTAATGAATATGGATACCTGTATGGATTAAACAAAATGATACCCGATGAGGAGTTTGAAAAAGTAAAGCCATATTTCAGAAAATTCAAGAGAATGGATTTTGTGGAAGGAAATGTCCAGGTTACCGGAAGGCCTGAAGGATGGAGATGCCTTGAAAAGGATGTTGCAAAGGTTGAGGAAATATTAGGAATCACAAATACTCTTGAAAAAAGACAAAACAAGGTAAAAGAAGCATTTGCAGACCCTATTAAAAAGGCCAATCTCAAGGACAAATCATATGAATGGCTGAAAATGCTTTTTGAAAAAACAGGAACAAGACCCGAACAGGACCTCTCAAGACTGGCCGTCCATTCAACAAAAATGTACGACCCCGAAGACAGCTTCAAAAACGGATATGAAAATGGAGAAGGAGAATTGTTCATCTACACTCCCCATGGAATGTGGTATATCATCAACAACTGTGGAGAATTTTCCGACTTGAGCCTGAACAATGTTAAAACACCCTATGGAGGTGCTGTCGGCCATAGGCTGATGTATGATGATTTGATTGATAGATTGATTAGAATCTATACAGAAGAAAATGAGTATAGTGGAAAACAGTTATTCTAGTCTTCATCCACAACTCTTAAGAATAATGCATTGTCTGTTGCGATATCAATTTCCAGGACCTGCACATGCTCGCCTGTAGCGTCATAATTGCTTAGGTACACGAATAATTTGTTATCCAAATCCTTTGTACGACTTCTCAGTTCACCTAATCTCATTTTTTCACCTCCAAATAAAAGTGGTTATAATTAAAAGTTGAATTTCAGAGTATTTAAAACAGTTAAACAAAAAGCTTTAATGACACTTAACTTTTTATGAATGAAAATATAATATGTTATTGTACTATTAAAAGGAGTTTAATTATATGCAAAAAATCGTAAATGCACACTGTCACATTTATCCGGATAAAATAGCAGAAAAAGCTGTACTCGGAATTAGAGATTTCTATGATTTAGATATGTCCCTGAACGGTAAGTTGGATGATTTGATAAGGGACGGTAATAAAGTAGGAGTGACACACTATCTGGTCCATTCCGTTGCAACAACACCCAAACAGGTAAAGTCAATAAATGAATTTATCTCTGAGGCCGTGAATACTCACCCAGATATTTTCACCGGATTCGGCACACTTCATCCGGACAGCGAGGATATTCAGGGAGATTTCGACTATCTCATAGAGCTTGGACTTAAGGGAGTGAAGGTTCATCCTGATTTCCAGCAGTTTGCAATGAACGAGGAACGTGCTTTTAAAATTGGCGAAGTTGTAAGCAAAGGCAAGGTTCCTATGTTGGTGCACTGCGGTGATTTCAGATACAACTATTCAAATCCCGAACAGATCAAACCATTTTTGGAAAGGTTTCCGGACATTACATTCATAGGAGCTCACTTTGCAGGATGGAGCGTATGGGAAGAGGCAACCCGCCAATTGGCAGGAACACCAAATCTATATGTTGACTTAAGCTCCAGCCTATATGATTTAAGCCCTGAAACTGCATTGGAACTGATTCATGCATATGGTTCAGACAGAGTCTTATGGGGAACAGACTATCCCATGTGGGAATCTGACAGTGAAATGGCATATTTCAATAAAATTGATTTGACTGATGAAGAAAGGTCCCAAATACTTTATGACAATGCGGCCAAGATTTTGAATCTTGACTAAACTTATTAAACTTCTTTTAATTTTTCTCATTTTTATTTAACTTACTAAAATTTAGTATTTATTTAATTTAACTGTTAAGATTAATCTAAACTAATTTTAAAGCATTATACAAACATTTATATATTAAATAAGCACTTATATTAATTAAAATTTAGTTTTTAGGAGGCACACTATGACCACCTCAAACCCGATTCAGATTATATTAAATGAAAGTAAAAAAGACCGTCGAATGGTCGGCATTGACATCATTAAAAGCCCAATGAAGTATGAGATTCTAGATTTGCTGAAGGATGATGAAATGAACTTCGAAGAAATTGTTGAAAATACATCAAAATCCAAGGCAAGCGTATCAATGCACCTGAGGGATTTGAGAAAAGAGGGGATTGTAAACTACAAGGCAGATCCGAGCGACAATAGAAAAAAGATTTTTTATTTAAATGCAGATTATTTGGGCTCAATCGATTCAAATAATATTAAAAAAACTCATGAAAACCAAACCAAACACCTGATTGATGAATTCATTGATAACGGAGATATAGAATATGTGGTTCTTCTTACTCATACATTCAAATCACTGCTTATGGAATTTGGGATGGACATTTCACCTGTTCTTCAGAAAATGGGAAACTACATTGGAGAATACCTGTTCAGCCAAATATATGACGAAGATCTGGATATTTTCATGGACAACATTTCATCCTACTGGCAAAAGAACAATCTAGGCAAAATATACTTTGAACTTGACAACAAAATTAGAATAACATGCCTTGACTGCTTTGAATCTCTTAAAGTTCCAAAATCAGGAATGCCCATTTGCAATATTGAAAAGGGAATGTTTGAAACATTATTTAATCACTACTTTAAATTCGACCTCGATATTGAGGAAATAATGTGCTATTCCATGGGAGATGACAAATGCGTTTACGAGCTTCAGCCTTAACTGTTTAGTTCAATATTGACTATTCATGATTTAAAACCATTTTTATATGAGACAGACCAATGTTTAATTTGATAGTATGACAAGCCTTGAAAACATTCATTGACAATATGACATGCAAAAGTGATATAATTGAAATCCTTCTTAAACCTAACCGTTTTGTGGATGTCAATTCAATGCATCAGATTTGAAAAGCTAAATTAAAACCTCTCATACTATCAAAAAAAAACTCCAAAACGTATTCCAACCAAAAATTGGTTGAATAAGTAGAAAGGGGATGCTAATATTTTTTGCATCCCTCCACCCCATCAAACGTTAATCTCATCTGTTTCCAAACCGCACCACCATGAGCTGATTCACTGATTCCCTCATCGACAAATCCGAATTTTGAATAGAACTCCGCCATCTGTTTTTTACAGGTTAAAACAACACCCAAGCGTTTTTCCCGTCTGGCCTGGCCGATAAAACAGTTCATCAATTTGGACGCATATCCTTGCCCCCTATAATCTGGATGTGTATTGAGGCCAAAAATCATCTGCCAGTCTCCATCCTCATCATGAAGGCAGGAGTTTTCATACATATCATCCGTCAAATCAGCATCACAGGTGCAGAATCCGTCAACAAATGCAACCAGCTTATCGTCTAAAAACAGAAGCAAAAAATGATTCGGATAAACCCTTAACCTTTCCTTAAAATCATGAACCGTTGCGGCTTCATTTACAGGAAAACATTCAAGTTCAAGATTGGCTATATCCTCCAAATCATCACATGTTGCTTTTCTAATTATCATTTTTTCCAAAAGCTTCAACGGCAGGCGGCGTCAGCAAACCTTTTGAAATCATATCATCGACTTCATCATAGCTGAACCATCCATAATCGTCGTGCTCTTCGCTGATTGTAACCTCATCGCTTTGGCAGGTTACTTTCATAATCAATTGAATTGATTTTACTTCCTCATTGGTTTTGCATGCCGTATAATCTCTTCTGACAACATTCAAAAGCTCATCCACATCCACTTCAATACCTGTTTCCTCAAGGTATTCCCTTTTAAGTGCATTGTCGAAATATTCGCATTTCTTAACTTTTCCGCCGGGAATTTCCCATCTTCCGGCATCATGAGCGGATTTTGATCTGATTTTTAAAAGCAAAACCTTGCCGTCATATTCACATATTCCTCGAACGGCCATTCCCCACATTGTAGCCATAATATAACTTCCTAAAAAAAAGAGTGTAAAAGGGAGTGAAATCCCTTATTTTTTCATTGCCTTTTCAACAGCAACAGCCACTGCTACTGAAGCTCCAACCATAGGGTTGTTTCCCATACCGATCAGTCCCATCATTTCCACATGGGCAGGTACAGAAGATGAACCTGCAAACTGGGCATCGGAGTGCATTCTTCCTAAAGTATCTGTCATACCGTAGGAAGCAGGTCCTGCAGCCATGTTGTCCGGGTGCAGGGTTCTTCCGGTTCCTCCACCGGATGCCACTGAGAAGTACTTTTTGCCCTGAAGCATGCATTCCTTCTTGTATGTTCCTGCTACAGGATGTTGGAAACGTGTTGGATTGGTTGAGTTACCTGTGATTGATACATCAACGCCTTCCAAATGCATAATGGCAACACCTTCACGTACATCATCAGCACCATAGCATCTTACCTTAGCTCTTTCACCGTCAGAGTATGCTTTTTCTTTAACTACTTTCACTTCTCCGGTAAAGTAGTCGAATTCTGTTTCAACATGAGTGAATCCGTTGATTCTTGAAATGATTAATGCAGCATCCTTTCCAAGACCGTTTAAAATTACCCTCAAAGGTTTTTCTCTGACTTCATTTGCTGAGTTTGCAATACCTATTGCTCCTTCTGCAGCTGCAAAACTTTCATGACCTGCAAGAAATGCAAAACATTCACTTTCATCACTTAAAAGCATTGATGCAAGGTTTCCATGTCCCAATCCTACTTGCCTGTCATCAGCTACACTTCCAGGAATGCAGAATGCCTGCAGACCTTCACCGATTGCCTTTGCAGCATCTGATGCTTTTGTGCATCCCTGCTTTACTGCAATTGCGGCTCCAAGTGTGTATGCCCAGCAAGCGTTTTCAAAACAGATTGGCTGAACCCCTTTTACAATATCATATGGGTCGAAACCCTTGTCAAGACAAATCTGTTTGGCTTCTTCAAGGTCTTTGATGCCGTATTTTTCCAAAACCGGAATGATTTGTGCAATCCTTCTTTCATAACTTTCAAATAATGCCATAATCATTCACTCCTAGGGTCTATTTTTTTAGCCGCATCGTCGAATCTTCCGTATTGGCCTGTTGCACTGTCAATAGCTTCCATAGGGTCAACGCCATCCTTTATCTGATCCAACATTACGCCTAAGTTAATGTATTTGTATCCAATGATTTCATCATCTTCGTCAAGTCCGATTTCTGTAATGTATCCTTCGGTGAGTTCCAGATATCTCGGACCTTTTTCTTTGGTTGAGTAGATTGTTCCCACTTGGCTTCTGTGCCCTTTTCCCAAATCCTCAAGTCCTGCACCTATTTGAAGGCCTCCTTCTGAAAATGCGGATTGGGTTCTTCCATAAACAATCTGTAAGAATAATTCGCGCATTGCAGTGTTGATTGCATCACACACCAAATCAGTGTTCAATGCCTCAAGTATGGTTTTTCCGACAAGTATCTCGCCTGCCATGGCAGCTGAATGAGTCATGCCTGAACAACCCAATGTTTCAACCAGTGCCTCTTCAATAATACCTTCTTTAACATTTAATGTCAGTTTGCAGCATCCTTGTTGCGGTGCACACCAACCTATACCATGGGTAAAACCGGAAATATCTCCGATCTGCTTTGCTTTTACCCACTTGCCCTCTTCAGGAATAGGAGCAGGGTCATGATTTGCACCCTTGCGAACAAGACACATATTTTCAATTTCTGTTGAATATATCATCATCTTTCTCCAAAAGTTTTTGCTACTTTTATATATCTGTTTTTTAATTAATGTATTTTTGGAAATACTCATGAAATATATTTTTTACATTTTATGGATATAATTAAGTATAATGAAATGTATAAAGATTTTTAGGTGAAAGTTATGGATTTCATACTCGTTTTAGCAAATATTGAACCTAAAGAAGGTTGTCAGGATAGTATAATCGAAGTTTCAAAAGAGTTGATTGAAGAATCTTTACTTGAAGAAGGTAATATTGATTATCAATTACTAAAACCTGTTGATAAAGACACATTAACATTTGTCGAAAAATGGGAATCTTTAGAAGCTTTAAAAAAACATATGGGTTCTCCTCACTTTTTAAACTTTTCAGAAGAAAGTGGAGAATTTGTTAAGGATATGACAATTCAAGTTATAGGTGCCGATGAATTAAACCTATAATCTTTTTATTTTTTACGGTAACATGAAAATATTCATCCATACTAACTTTGAAAAAGAAATAACCACCAAAACCAAAAACAAACTAATCTCCATTTCAAAAAAATTAGATTTCGAAATCACTGATGAAATCGCCGACTGCGACATGATTATTTCAATAGGAGGAGACGGCACATTTCTCAAATCATCACACAAATCACACGAAAAGCCGATTATAGGAATCAACACTGGAACTTTGGGATATCTGACTGAAATCAATCCAGAAGATATTGAAAATGCCCTTGAAAGTATTCAGGACGGAAAATATTACCTCGAAAGAAGAATGATGGTTGAAGGAGAAATAGTCAAACCTTCAGGTGACGTCATTGAAATACCTCCCGCACTGAATGAAATAGGAATATCAAAAAATGCATTTGGAGTCCTCAGGTTCGATGTGCTTGTCAATGAAAAACTGATTAATTCGTATACCGCAGACGGAATACTCGTTTGCACACCGACAGGCTCAACAGCATACAACCTCTCCTGCGGAGGCCCCATCGTGGATCCGACTGCACACATCCTCACACTAACGCCGATAGCTCCACATACCGTAATAAACAGAAGCATTGTGCTTGCCGACGATTCAACAGTCGAGATTAAAATCACAGAACTGAGGGAAAATACAACATCTTACGTATTATATGACGGTCATCCATTAGAAGTATTCAGCGGAGACACTGTAAGAATCAGAAAAATCAGACAAAATTACAGAAATAATTAAAATAGAAAATACCAGCTTTATCGACACCATTCGTGAAAATATCAGTTAACGGTAATGCAGTCATTAGGACAAATTGCCATACATACCTTGCAGCTTTTGCAAACCTGGGCGTCACGAACGGCTGATTTATTATCAACAATTATCAAAACATTATTCGGACAAGCTATTGAGCATTTCTCACATCCGTCACATTCTTCTATGTTAATGTCAATGTGTGAGTCCTCAACTACCTCTTCCTTTTTATCCTTTTTTCCTCTTTTGAATAATGAACCTAAACCCATAATTGTAGTTTATTTAAAATAGTAATTAAAAGTATCTGAACTTTGAATTTTTTTGTTAAAAAACAATTCACCATATTCCATGTTAAATTATAATTTCAAAGCAAAATTGATTTTAAAGCATTAAATTGAGGTTAAATCAAACTATGCAATTTATATAAGATGATAAATAGAATAATAAGCAAATCAAGAGAGTTAAATTAATTTTTAAAAAATTTAATTCATTTAATATTTTCAAAAAAAATTGCATGAAAAATTGTGATAATATGAGTATTGAAGAGAAAAAAAATCGTGATTTGTTTTTAAAAATGTGTTTCATGTATTTCCTAATGCATATTTTAAACGTGCTAGGAATTGATGAAGAAATAGAGGATATTCTGCCAACAGAATTAATAACATTGAAACGAAAGGACAAAATTAAGATATTTGATGATTTGCATGATTTCAGAGCGATTACAAAATCTGGAAAAATCATAATATTCGAGTTTAAAAAAAATATGCTTCGAAAGGATGATTTAGAACAGGTATACAACTATCTTTGGAACACATCATGCAAGGAAAAAACCGATGTAATTGCAATACTTATTGTTATTTCAAAAGAAGGAAAAATTAAAGAATATAATAAGTTAGACATTACATTCCACCCCAAAATCATCAAAACTAAGACAATAAATAAACAAAAAGATTTAAAAGAAATTAGAGACAAATTTGAAAACAACAAAATATTAACATCAGAGGAATGTTCACTATTGATTGCATTGCCACTTTTTGAGTTGGAAGAAAGAGAAGAAGAAATTGTATACGAAATGTGTCACCACATTAACGACAAAAAACACTGCATTCCTAAACACGAATTAGATGGAGTCCTAATTGGAATGTATCTAAACATCGTTGAATATATTGACTCCGACAAACAGGATGAATTAAAGGAGATGATTAATATGGAAGGTAGAACCAAAGGCGTTTTCGCACAATGGAAAGAAGAACAAAGAAACGAAGCACTGAAAGAAGGAATAAAAGAAGGAAAAAAAGAAGGAATAAAAGAAGGGAAAATAGAAGGAAAAATAGAAGGAATCACACAAGGTGAAAAAAACATAATTCTTGAGTTATTAAAAAACAATACCATGGAAGAAGTAGGAACAATGATACACAAAGATGTAACAGAAATTCAGAAAATAATTGGAATTTAATTAACATTAATACCAAACTGTTTTCCAATTTAATCATCATTAA
Source organism: uncultured Methanobrevibacter sp. (assembly GCA_900318035.1). Classification (GTDB taxonomy): domain Archaea; phylum Methanobacteriota; class Methanobacteria; order Methanobacteriales; family Methanobacteriaceae; genus Methanocatella. Next base: position 10,190 of record ONJC01000013.1, on the reverse strand, counting down.
GTACATAAAAGAGGATTAACATGGAAGGTAGAACCAAAGGCGTTTTCGCACAATGGAAAGAGGAACAAGGAAACGAAGCACTGAAAGAAGGAATAAAAGAAGGGAAAAAAGAAGGAATTATTATCGGTGAAAAAAATATTATTCAGGAATTATTAAAGAATTACACCATGGAAGAAACTTCCAAACTAATCAACAAAAACGTGAGCGAAATTGAAAAAATAATGAGTATAGATTAGAATTTTAATTCTAATCTAAAATTTTAAACCTAATTCATAAGCTTCTTTTAATTTATCTTCTTGTTCTTCAGCTACAATTCCAGCAGGGCCTGCACTGCCCGCATCAACATGACCAATTACTTCATATCCCATGAATGTGAATGGTGAGAATTTTGTAAGTTCAATGTAATCTGCATAGGTTCCTTCCGGTTGATTTTCAGTGAAAATCAGTGCGGCTTTACCTGATAGGCTTTTATCAGGGTTTTGTCCGATAGCATAGAATCTGTCGATAATCAGTTTTCCTTGTGCTGACATTTGACCATAGTAGATAGGTGTTGCAAAGATTACTCCATCAGCTGCTACAAGCTCATCAATAATCTTGTTACCGTCGTCTGCCCTTATACATTCAGGATTTTCAGCGCAGTGCATGCATGCTTTACAAGGGGCTATTTCACATTTTTCCAGATAGAATTTTTCAACTTCTCCGCCGTTTTCTTCTATTCCTTTTATCATTTCATCCATCAATACGTCACAGTTTCCGCCTTTACGGGGGCTTGCTTGAAGTGCTACAATTTTCATTTTTAAAACTCTCCTATTAATTGTTATAATAATATATTTTAAAAAGATTATATAAATATTAACTTATGAGATTATCAAAGTCAAAAGTCAACACATATCTCAAGTGTCCCCTGGAATTTAAATTCCAATACATAGATGAAATTGAAACCGAGCCCAATAAGTACATGATTTTGGGAAGCGATGTTCATCTTATTGCCGAAAAGTTTTCCGAGAAATTCGGAGATGACCTGAGTGAAATTGACATTGACAATGAACTTATAAAAATTGCCTATGAACTTAATTTTGGCCATATTTATGATCACGTTGACAATCTTGGATTATTTTTCAAAAAAGCCTTTGTTGAAAACAACTACAAGCTTTTTTGTCAGGAAGAATACATTATAGATGAGGAAAATCGTTTTTCAGGGATTTGTGATATTATTCTGGAGGATGAAAATGGGGAGCTTGTTGTAATCGACTATAAAACAAGCAATTCCAGTTCGTTTCATAAATATCGCCGTGAATTGTGCTATTACAAATTACTTGTCGAACATGTATATGAAAAGCCTGTAAGTCATGTCGGCATATTCTTTACAAAAAACGGCCGTTTAAAATTATTGGAAGTTTCGAATGAAGACAACAAACGCAAATACCTAAATGACAGTGAAATTCAGGAAGCCGTTGAAACATTGCGTGAAGTAAGAGCTAAAATAAATAATGGGGAATTTCCGGCCAGAAGGCAATATCTGTGCAGACACTGCACCTACAGACATCTCTGTGATGACGATTTCTATTTTTTCAGATGAATTAATGAAAATTTTTTTTATATTCTAAAAAATTTAGGCATGCCTAAAAATTTATATAGTTTATCAACATAACATTAATTAAAAATAATTCAGATATGAGGAAAACTTATGAATTTAGAAGGCGTAGAAAAAACAATGCTTTTAACATTGTTTGCAAAAGCAAAACATTCACAAGAGAAAAATCATAAATTCTATGATTCAAAAGCCATTGAAGTAATCTCTAAAATCGATTATGATTTCAGCATAGCTGAAAAGGACAAATTCATGCAACTCGGTACAATTGCAAGAACAATCGTATTGGATGAAATGGTTGGAGACTATATCAATTCCCACCCAGAATGTACCATTGTCAATATAGCATCAGGAATGGATACACGATTCAACAGGCTTGACAATGGGCAAATTAACTGGTATAATGTTGATTTAAAAAATTCAGCCAATTACAGGCTTAAATATATTGAAGATACCGACAGAGTAACAACACTTGCATACTCTGCAATGGATCCTAGCTGGGCTGATGAAATTCTAATAAGAAATGATGTTCTGTTCATTGTAGAAGGGCTGACAATGTATCTGAATCAGAAAGATGTGGCGGACATCATAAACATAATAGATGCTAACTTTGACGAATGCACAATTTTCATGGAAATAATGCCGCCCGTTTCTGTTAAAAACACAAAAGAGGAATCAATAGAAGACACCAACTCCAAATTCATATGGGGCGTTGAAAAAGGTCATGAACTAACAGAATTCAATCGCAACTTTAAATGGATAAAAGACGTGAACCTTTTTGATGGAGTAAATGTTTTCAAACCCCATTATAGACTAGTCACATGGCTTCCATTGTTAAGAAAAAGAATGGACTATATTGCAGTTTTGGAAAAATAGAAATAATTAAATTTAAAACTTTTTAAAATCCCCAATTAAAACCTGGGGATGAACTAATTTTTATATCTAAAACCATCTAATCATAGAACCTGATATGACTTCAAAAATATTGAAGAGACATACTCATATAATGACATTATCAAAATTTAAATAAATTATCTTTAACGGATTTTTTATTTTATCAAACTTGAAGATAATTATCAAGTAAGTCTATTGAATAATGTAGATAAGCTTCCACAAATATTGAATTTTTCCATCTATTAATTGCGAAACATCAAAAAAAAAGAAAGAAAAAATAAGTGAAAAAAATCACTTATTTAACAGTTATTTTTACAGTTTTGGATACTGCTTTAAATTTGGAGTTTCCGGAATATTTAACAGTAGCTTTAAAAGTTCCTTTCTTAGTTAATTTGGTAAGCTTGAATGTAGCTATTCCTTTGCTGCTTGTTTTGGCAGAGTAGGTCTTACCGTTAACTTTTATAGTGATTTTTTGTTTTTTGTAAACCTTATTTTTATTTGTTTTTAAGGTTACCTGATATTTTTTGTATTTGTCTTTCACTTTAAAGGTCTTTTTAGAAGCTGTTATTTTTGGAGTTGCCTTTTTAACCACAACTTGTGTATTTATGGTTTTTGGTGAAATGCCTGTTTCACCGGCAAATGATACTGTTACATCATAGGTTTTCACGGCCAGATTGGATGGAATGGTTATTTCACCTACACCGTCACTTGGTATTACAGCAGTATATGCAACATTGTTTAAAGTAACGGTTACTTTTCTTCCAACCAGAGGATTGCCTTTGGAATCCTTCAAAGTTACCACAATGTTTTTACTGGTGCCGTAAGTGGTGGTTACTTTTGAAGCAGTCAAATCACATACCATGGAAGAGGCTTCAGAAACCTTGAATTTAATTGATTTTGTAACAGGTTTGTAATGTTCATCTCCATCATATGTCGCAGTGACTATATATTCACCAGGGTCAAGACCTTCCAGTCTGGAAACACCGTCATGTACTTCAACCAGGTATGCCTCACCATTATCCAATACGAACTCGACATCACCTGTTGTGGCTTTCGGTAAACTTGCCTTTAAAACATCAAAACCATTTTCCTTAACAGCAGATAATGTAAGTGTTGGAGTTGTACTTGTAACTTCCAAATCAGCGTATTTGGTTTCACCGGTTGTCGGATTGACAATAGCTACTGAGTATGTTCCCAAATCCAAATTGGCATCGAATGTTGCAATACCTAAACCATTTGTTGTCTGTGAATATTCTTTGGAACCAACCTTAAATTTAACAGGACTGTTTTTGAGCAAACTGCCTTTTGCATCAGTGAATTCCGCACTTATTTTTGAATATGTACCATCTGCAGCACCTTCAAGGTTTATTGTAGATTTAACTGTGATTTCAGATAATGCTATCTTATCATCATAACTGCAGAGTACGCTATAAATATCCGGATTCAAATTTTCGCTGAATGTAGCCACACCATTGGCATCGGTTTTGACTTTATATACCTTATCACCAATAGTGAGATTTACTATAGCATTTATGACCGGTTTATTGAAGTTTTTAACAGAAACTGTGAATTTTTCAGCACCACCATAATATTTTGAAACTTTTGGAGCAGTTATTGTATAATTGGTACGCTCATAATCGAATTTAAGAGTGGATGAGAGAATGTTGTTGAAGTTATAATCACCGATATAATTTGCATATACCTCATAGGAACCTTCTTCAAGAACATTCAGTGCAAGTATTGCCTCTCCGCGTATAATTGCTGTAGTATATTTTTTAGATCCCATGGTAAATACGACATTACCAACAGCAGAAGGATGTGTTAGACTTGCTGATATAAGAATGCCGTCACCACGTTTTGTCTTCTTGAGTATTACCTCAGGAGTGGTTTTATAGATTGATATTTTGGATTGCTTTTTCTCTCCGTTGCATAAATTGACAATTGTTATTGTATGAGTTCCCACCGGCAAATCGGCTTTTACGCTTGCATATCCTTTGCTGTCTGTGATTGCAGTATATTCAGTTCCATTGATTATGAATTTAACATTCAAATTGGCAGGATTATCGTCAGTAGGTGACATGACATATGCTCCTATATTTGAATTGAGATATTCCGCACTGGTAGTGACCACGTCAATTGTTGAGTAAACGAAAACATATTTTAAAAGTGACTGGCCGTTATATTCAAACAATACAGAATAGTTTCCGACTTCCAAATCCAAACTGAATATTGCGTTACCGTCTTCATCTGTTGTGCTTTTATAGGTTTTATTTAAAATTGTCGCAGATACTACCTGGCCTTTGACAGGTTTGCCATTTGCATCGGTAATTTTTGCCATGGTTCCTGCACCGCCGTAATAACTCCAGTAGTTATTTGAATTCATTCTGTATGGATTTTTAGTAACTGAAAATGCTCTTTTATCTGAGGATACTCTAAGATTGTCATCACCTGAGAAAACAGCAGATACCTCATACTTACCGACAGCTAAATTTTGAAGCTTTAAGCTGGCAACAGAAACCCTATTATTATCTATATAAGCAGGACTGACTTTAACTTTATAGACCTTGCCTGAAACAAGGAAATCAACATAACCTGACGGTAGTGAAGGACCGACAGTTGCATTAATAATTACAGTAGAGCCTACCTGATAGACTGAAAGTGAACATTCAGAATCTATTTTTGATATGTCCAATGTGAATTCCTTTTTCTCATTATTAACCGGGTTGACAACTGTTACCAAATATTTTCCAGTATATAAATTAACATTAGCAGTGGCTGAACCGACCTTATCTGTAGTTGCATTGAACTGAATAGGCACGGATTTTACTCCATAAAGTCCAACGTTGAATGAAACTTTCTTATTTATAAGGATATTACCGTCAGTGTTTATAAATGAAGCTGAAACCTTAGAATTCATGAAGTCCTGAGTAATATTATTTACACTGATGGTTGACAAAATATTGAACTTTGTTGAAACGATTTTTCCCCCATATTGTGCGGATACATCATAAGATCCAATAGGCAAGTTAAAATCAATAACAATCTGCCCGTTATTATCAGTTTTAATTGTATTGTACTCTTTTCCATTCAATGAAATTTTAACATTAACTCCTTTTAAGGCATTTTTTCCATCAGTTAATGTGGCAACATATTTTTCAGGACCTCCATAGAATTTGGATACATCATTTGCCTCAATAACAAGATTGGATTGGGCTGTTTTAACAACATTTGCCTTGAAGCTGACAACATTAGACACAATTCTGCTGGATTTGAACTGTACATTTATATCATATGTTCCGTCGTTTTCAAAAGTAATGTTCAGACATGCTTTTCCATTTTTAACAAATGCAAAATACTCCTTATCATTGATTTTAAATGTTAAAAGACCGTCAAGAGGATATTGAACACCTCCTTCAACAAAATATTCTGGAAGATTTAAGTTAATGTTGACCAAATCATCCACATTAATGTTGCTGAACGGATTGGAATCGCCGCTGCCTGGCTGGTCCAAATCAATTGACACTTGGGTTAACTCTTTTAACCGGGTGAATGCTTTTATACAGGCTACACTTGGTGTACTTGATTCATATAAATCAGTCCAGTGTACTCCGTCTGTGCTGTAGAATGAAATGCCCTTGTCAAAGTTCATTTTGGTTATTTCTTCAGAAGCGTCACAAATCGGAATATAGATAGGGGAACCATTGAAAATTTTGACAACAATTTCAAAGGAATCTCCTTTTTTAAGGGAAACATCATTTGTAAGTGGTATTGTATAATATCCCATTTGAGAGTATCCGCTTTGGGTAGTCATGAGATTTCCATTTAAATAAACGTAAGCTGTGAAATTTGTTGGCTCATCAAAATATGTTGAAAATGCTGAAAGTATTTCATTATTTCTTGCTGTGAATTTGTTTTTAATATATACTTCTTCACTTTTAATAGTGTGGAAACCACTTTTTCCTGCATAATCATACTGGTAAATGTCAGTGTATGGCTTATCATCGTTGAATATGAATGTATATCCGAAACTGATAGGCTGTTGATAAGAAAGGTATCCGAAACCGTCATAACCCCAACTTGGACCCCAACTGTTTTTAATTATCCATGCTCCGACTGCCTTATTTCCTAAAAAGTCATTGGCGGTAAATTCGTCATCCCAACCGACAATGGTAACAGCATGCCCCATACCTTCAGGCAGGTCAATACCTATAGAAACGGCACCGTGCTGCAGTACAGCCAATTTAATATTATCGTTGTCGTAGAATGTTTGCCTTTCAGGCAAGACATAAACATTTTGAACGTGGACCAATGAATCATATATTACGGATAATGCTGAATGGTCATCATAAACATCATTTCCATCAGATGTTGGACCAAACCAGCCTGCAAGATAAGCAATGAACATGTAGAGGTTTCCACCTGAACTCACTCCGGTATCGGAATCAAACAATGAAAATTCATACATCAGGTTTTTGACATTTTCTTCCGAGAAATCATAATCCATTCCTGTTGCTTTTTTAAGGCAGGATTCCAATGTTGCAATACCTGAAAATGCCCAACAGTTACCTCCCTGAATCTGATCTTTGGCAGGAGTGACATATCCATACTTTCTTCCATCATATGAAGAAGGTATACTTTCAACTGATTCTGAAACATAGTTAATTAAAGGTACTGACTTGTAATAGTCAATATCATATAGATTTCCATTTTCTAAAAGAGCATATGAACTGTCATATACATTGCCGCTTTGTACTACCTTAACCTTTTTACCATCGACATAGACAATTTTTCCTTCATTTGCTGTGGAATCTGTGAAACGGTTATTGGATAGAGTGAATGAGTCTGTAAGCCTGTTGAATATGCTTCCACCGCTGTCTGCATGAGTGTTGGTGAAGACATTTCCTGTTAGGGCCATGCTTCCATACATATTGTAGATTGAACCACCGTAATGGGTTGCATGGTTGTTAGTAAATTCAGAATCTGAAATGGTGGAAACAGTCTTCAAATTACAGATAGCTCCACCAAAATCGGAATAACCATTCTTAAATGTGGAATAAACAGCTTTTAATGTTCCTCCAATGGTATAAATTGCTCCTCCAGCATCATTTAAAGAAGCATAATCATCGAATATGACATGATTGAAATCCAATTTGCTTGAAAATGAAGCTATTACCCCACCAAAACTGGAAGCCTGTGATTTGGTGAATTGGGAATTTTTTATATTCACAGAAGTGTCATTTGCATATATTGCACCACCATATTTAGCATTGTTAATGTCAAATGAAGAATCATATATGTTGAGTTTGGATCCTATACTGTAAATTGCCCCTCCAAAACGTTTTGCTGAGGAGTTGTAAAAGACACAGCTTTGAATATTGACTATTGAATTACATGCTGCTATAACTCCACCTGATGAAGCGGAATTGCCGTTAAAAGAACAGCCTGTTAAATTCAGAGTGGTTACCTTATTTAGAGGAGTGTCACAAATAATTACTCCACCGTCTGTTGAATCATATATCTTTGAAATATATGAATAAGATAAACTTGGATTGGAGTATTGATTGAAACCTTCACTATCTTTAAACATTACATTGTTAGCTATCAGATTAGCCTGGTTGTTTATGTGAACACCAATCATTGTTAATTTATTCAAAACAAGATAAGAATTATCTGTTACTGTAAAATCAAACTTATTAGTTAGTTTAGACCTCAAAATAGTTTTCTCGACACTTTGACCAATAAAAGTTGTTTTATATGTTGAAGAAGACTGAATGGAATTTGAATCTGTTATATCATAAACCCCATCTGCAAAATAAGCAGTATCCCCGAAATTTACTCTATCTGATTTATAATACTTATAGGGATTTGATTTTGAACCATCACCGTCACTAGCGGCTGATGCATCAAAATAAACATTAGAAGCAGATGATGAATCGCCAACCATAAAATTTGTATCATTTACATCACTGCTAATTGCTGGAAGCTCCTGTGCCTCCAAATCATTTTGACTAATTGTTTCATTCATTGCATCATTTGCAAAAACACATGAAAATGTAAATAACATGCACGTAATTATGCAAACAAGCAACATCATTTTCTTATATTTCATTATAAAAACACCACAATTTTTGAAATAAATTTTCTCAATTATTATATGACACTATATTTGTAAATTATCCCTATATAATACTTTACTTAAAATAGGTGTTTTTTTGTAAAAAATAGCAAAAATCAGTCAAAAAAAGTGGAAATAAGAATAAAGCACATTGTAATGGGTTGAAAAAATAGTCTTTTAAAAAATATAAAAAAAGAGGAGTTTTGAGTAAAACTCCTTAAACGTGTTTAAATTTTATTTCCTTCTTTTGATGCCTACACCTAAGAGTGCTAAAACAGCAAGTAAAGCCATTATCGGATTACCAGTTTCGTATTTAGCTAAACTGTCTTTCGGTAAGTCTTTTTTAGCCGGAATGTCCTTGTGTGTTTTATTTCCATCATCCGGAACAGGAGGTTCTACAATAACTGTGATTATTCCAGTTCCGTTAGCAGGGTAATAGATGTTTGTTTCATCTGAATGTGCTTTTACAAGATAGTCTCCAGGTACGTAGTCTTCTGGAACAGTCCAGTGCACATTACCTTTGCCGTTGATGATTTCAATTGTTTGCAGAGTTCCGTCAGGTAATTCTACTGTGATTTTTCCGTTGAATACGGATCCGTCACGTGGAATGACCTTAATAGGAATTACTACTTTTTCACCAGGGTGAACAGTTACGTTGCCGACAATGATGTCTACAGGTATTTTAATGACTGTTATTGTTCCTTTTCCTTCGGAAGGTAAGTACTTGTTGTCTCCTGCAAATTTGACTGTATCAGGGTATTTGTCAGGAGTGTAGTCATAAGGTACAAACCATGTAGTGCTACCTTGTCCGTTAATGATTTCTACAGTTTTGGTAGTTCCGTCTGGCAATGTTATTGTAACATTTCCATTAAACGGTTTGCCGTCGTCTGCAGTAACATTTATTGGAATGGTAACTTCACGGCCTGCGAAAGTTGTAACGTTGCCCACAGTTATGTGAGTTGGGATTTTTACAACTTCAATAATACCTGTACCATTGGATGGAGCATATTTCTCTGTTCCTGGGAATCTGATTGTATCAGGATATTTGTCCGGAGTGTAATCCTCAGGAACATGCCAGGTTATTATACCAGTTCCGTTTACGATAGATACTATCTGAGTGGAATTATCAGGCATTACAACAGCTACATCACCGTTGAATGGTACACCGTCCAGGGTTGTTACATTTATTGGAATAGTAACATTTTCACCAGGATATGCTGTAACATTACCTATTGTTACTTCAGTAGGAATCGGCAATACGGTAACGATTCCAGTGCCGTTGGAAGGCAGGTATGGATGTCTGCCGTCAAATGTAGCATTGTCCGGATAGTCACCAGGAACATAATCATCAGGAATAGTCCAAGTAGTAGTTCCGGTTCCGTTAATTATTTCTACAGTTTTCTCAGTTCCATCAGGCAAGGTTATTGTAACATTACCATTGAATGGAATGCCGTCATCTGCAGTAACATTAACAGGAATGGTTACTTCCTTACCAGGATAACCAGTCACATTACCAACAGTAGTATTGGTTGGAATTAAAGGTAAAACCTCAACAACACCAGTACCATTAGAAGGCAAGTATTGATCATT
>ONJC01000005.1 GCA_900318035.1 uncultured Methanobrevibacter sp. | reverse complement strand
ATTTGGTCTGTCTGCTCTTTCGTCTAACAATAGGTCAATTACTGGTGAAGTACCAATATTACCACTTTTAATAATAGCAATTTTAACTACCATAATTAAGTCTCCTTTTTCGATATTAATAATTTTAATTCAGAAACTATTTAAATTTTATTATTTACGATTTTTAAGCATTGTATAAATTATTTTAATGAATATTGTTCAATATTTTAATTTATTTGATAAAAAAATATACATTTCAATATATTTTTGAAAATTTATTGAGTAAAAATAAGTTAGAAAAGCCAAAATTTTAAAGAAAATTTGTGCCGAAAATATGGAGAGTGGTAACTAATCTGAAAAATTTTTAAAAATTAGAAATAAGTGGTTCCGACGAGACTCGAACTCGTGATCCCCTCCTTGTAAGGGAGGTATCATACCACTAGACCACGGAACCAACAAATATTATTATGAATTTTCTATTATATATACCTTTCTATTTTGGCAATTTTTGTTAAGAAAATTATATTAATATAAAATATTATATCTATACTTATAAAAAAATTTGAAGTGATATAATGGCATGGGACGATAAAGAAACTAAAGTTTGGATGGACGGAGAATTTGTTGAATGGAAAGATGCGAACATTTCAGTACTTTCTCACGTTGTTCATTATGGTACTAGTGTTTTTGAAGGCATTCGAGCATATGAAAACGAAAATGGTGTAGCAGTATTTCGCCTAAAAGAACATGTACAACGTTTATTTGATTCTGCAAAAATTTATAAGATTGATATTCCGTTTACACAGGAAGAGGTTGAAGAAGCTATTTTAGAAACTCTTCGTGTCAATGATTTAGGTGCATGTTACATACGTCCAATCGTATTTAGAGGATATGGAGAATTAGGAGTAAACCCATTAGGATGTCCTGTTAATGTAGTAATCGCCGCCTGGGAATGGGGATCATACCTTGGAGAAGAAGGAATGGCAAATGGTGTAGACATTGGTGTTTCATCATGGAGAAAACCGGCACCGGATACTTTCCCTGCACTTGCAAAATGTGGTGCAAACTACATGAACTCCCAGTTAGCCAAACTCGAAGCCATCGACAATGGATTCGATGAAGCAATCATGCTTGATTATGAAGGACATGTTTCAGAAGGTAGTGGGGAAAACATTTTCCTTGTTGAAAATGGAAAGTTATTCACTCCGTCAATGTCCTCATCCAACCTCAAGGGAATTACCAGAGATTCCGTAATGACCATTGCACGTGACTTAGGATATGAAGTAGTTGAGGAAGTCATTTCAAGAGAAAGATTATACTCTGCAGATGAAGTATTTTTCACCGGAACCGCAGCTGAAGTAACTCCAATCCGTTCAATTGACCACAGACAAATAGGCATTGGAAGAAGAGGTCCTATCTCCGAAAAATTACAAACTTCATTCTTTGATCTTGTCGAAGCTAAAGTTGAAGATAAATACGGCTGGTTAAGTTATATTTAAGCGGTGTAAATTATGGATATAATTCAGGGAATTATAATCGGTATTGTTCAGGGTCTGACTGAATTTTTGCCGGTTAGTAGTTCAGCTCATTTGGTGTTCATCCAAAACCTGCTGGGTGTTGAAAGCTCTCTTGCTTTCGATACTTTTCTTCATTTAGGATCTCTACTTGCAGTCTTATGGTTCTTTAGAGGAGATATCATTAAAATGATTTTATCCTGGATAGGCAGTATTCGGGACATTTTACAGGGAAGATTCAGACAAGGTTTAATCGATGATCCTTATAAAAGACTTGCATGGTATGTTATTTTAGCAACCATCCCTGTCGCTATTGTGGGAGTATTGTTTGATGATGCTGTAGAGTCACTTTTTGCCGGCGCATTATACGTTCCTGCATTTTTCCTGTTCGTAACCGGTACAATCCTTTACCTGTCTCAAAGAATGACAAGCGGTCAAATTAATTTAAAAAATATTGGACCTAAGGAATCATTATTCATGGGATTGGGTCAGGCATGTGCAGTCTTACCGGGTCTTTCACGTTCAGGTACAACAATCGCAGCGGGTCTTGTAATGGGACTTGACAAGGAATTTGCAGCTAAATTCAGTTTTATTTTATCAATTCCTGCCATTTTAGGTGCTTTTGTATTGCAGCTTAAAGACATCGGCGGAGCAATGGATGCGAACTTCCTGCCTGTAATTTTAGGTTTCATTGCAGCATTTGTTGCAGGATATGCAGCTATTAAATGGATGCTTGAATTAATTCAAAAAAGAAGTCTGGATATTTTCGCTTACTACTGCTGGATAGTAGGTATAGTTGTATTTATGGGCTCAATAGCTCATGTATTTTAGATGTAATTGTAATTCAAAAAAAAATAAATCAATTATCATATGATAATTGATTATGCAATTACTTTAATTTTTTTGGTTAAAGTAGTGGTTCCGTAAGTTTTAGTTGACTTGAAACCTGCTTTAACGGTATATTTTTTATTTGCTTTTAAGTTGATGGTAATTTTTGCCTGTCCTTTGGCATTTGTTGTTTTGATTAATGTTTTACCGTTGAGTTTAAATTTAACTTTAACATGTTTTATCGGTTTTTTATTAGCATTTTTAAAGGTGACAACAAATTTTCCTTTTTTGCGTATTGTAGTTTTTGAAGCTTTAATGATTGGTTTGACTACTTTAACTTTTATGGTTTTGCTGTTCCCGGCATAGTATTTATTTCCTTTGTAGGTAACTTTTACATTGAAGGTTTTAGGGTTGTCTTTAATTTTGAAACTGGCTATTCCATCATCGTTAGTACGAGCAGTATAGGTTTTACCGGCCATTTTTATGGATACCTTTTCACCGGAAATGCCCTCATTATAGCAGTCCAATAGTTTTACAGATAATTTTTTGCTGTTTTTATAATATTTTACAAAATCCTTTACAATCAGTGTCGAATATCTTGAATTCACATCCAATTTCAATATCTGGTTGTCGATTTTTGCATAAACCTCATCGTCATTCTCTTCAGGCTTAATATTAAATGTTGCAACACCATTCACCAATTTTTTTGTAATGGTTTTTGAAGGTGTGTAAACTGTAACTTCTAAAGGAAGATTAATGCCTTCATTTATTTTGCGGATTTCTTTTGTTTCATTGTCAAAGTAATAATTCAAATCTACAGTTAGAATATTCTTTTTATTTTTATAGACAATGCCGTTATCTGATGAAAATGTCATGACCAACCATCTTGAGGCGTTGATTTTTTCAGGTCTATGATCACTGCTGTGTGGAGAGTAATAATAGGTGCTTACGTTGTTTTGCCCCCACCAGCAGTATAGTGCAGTTGCATTGTCATCCAATGCGATATCTCCATAAAATTTGTCTTTTTGGATGTAGTTTCCAACAATTGCACATTTTTCCATGATGAGTTCGGTGTCTTTAAAGTTATTGGTTACCGCTCCGAGGTATCCTGCATGATTTTTTTCAAAAATGGAATTATAAACTTTTGTTATAACGTGCTGGCCGCTTGGCGGTGCCAAAAGTGCAGCAGCATAATATTTGACGTCATTATATCCAAAATAACTGTTGTTTATGACTGCATAGTTATGGTTGCTTATGGCTCCGGCAGTATAGTTTGTAGTCAGATATTCGAATCTGCAGTTGTTGATTGTCGCATTTCCAAGGTTTAACAGGGCTGCTGCTGAGTAAACCACAAAATTCCTTGAAAATATGCATCCGTCCAGGTTTAACTTTCCGTTAGATGCAATGCAACATCCTACACTTTCCTGTGAAGTCATAACGTTTTGAGTAAAATTGGAATTTCTAATGCTGGTTTGTCCAATCGTATAAATAACTCCTCCATATTGAACTGCAGTATTGTTTATAAAACAGGTATCTTCAATAGTCAATGTTCCGAAATTATTGTATATGGCTCCCCCATTGAGATATCCTTGAGAATTTCTTAAAATACAATTTTTAATTATAATTTGTCCGCCTTCATTATAAATCAGTCCTCCATTGTCAGTTAAATTACCGTTTGTTAATGTAAGATTAATTAAAGTTAATCTGCTGTTTGAATTCATTGCAAATAATCTTCCAGATAATTCACAGTCAATTATGGTATTCTCTTTTGATTTTCCGATAAGAGTGACTGATTTGTCTAAAGAAATATTTCTGTTGTCTTCACCCACATAATGGCCCTCATTTAGGTATATTGTAGAATCATTCGAAGTGTAATCTATAGCATGTCTTAAGCTACTGTAAGGATTTTTCTGACTCCCATCACCTAAATCGTCATTGCCGTCAGGTGAAATATATGCTTCAGATGTATCTGAACTTGTAATATTAGTATTAATATGGTCTGTTGCACTAACACAGTTTATTGATGTAATTATTGATAAAATTACTAAAATAAGTAATATTTGTTTATATCGTCTATTCATTTTACCCTCCTTGTATAAGAATGTTCTTATCGATAGTAGTTTTGTAGAATAGAATTAATAAAGATATCTAATGGTGAAGTAAAATGGTTGATTGGTGAAAAATTTTTGGTGATGATATAAATTAAAAAAGGTTTAGAGAAAGATCCCTAATTGCATACCTTTTCTATTCTTTTTCTAAGTTTTTCAACGGAATTTCCTAAAACGAGTGCAGTGTACATGGCTCCTCCGGCTCCTGCACCTTCTTTAACAAATCCTTTCAGGTAATTTTTCAAACCGCCATGCTCTGATTCTTCAAATCTAGGATCCACTACATTAACGGTAATGTTGTCGTCAATCTGTTTTAATATTCCGAAAAGATCTGCGGTTTCATCGCCTGCTACAAATACTGTAGTGGCCAGGTTGATTCTTGAAAAGTCAAAGTTAGGCTGGACTGATTTTACAATGGCACAGACTGCAGCCATCTGTGTTCCTCCTGCCAAAATAATTGGAATCCCAGAACCCAATACGATTCCTGCCATTGCAGCTAATGTAGGATCTCCAACTGCTCCTATGGCCTGCATTCCGTCAATGTCATCTTTTTCAGGGTCTAGTCCTGCATTTTCCAATCCTTCATCAACGACTTTTGTTTTCATGTCATGAGGATTGTGAGGCATGCTGCCGCTGACTTTTTCATTTGCATCATAGCCCAAAGCTCTTAAGACTCCTAACGCAGTGGTAGTTCCTGCAGCAATGCTTTCACCGATAATGAGCATTTCATGTCTTCTTGACAACTCAGCACCCAAATCTTTTGCGTTTTCAAATATTTCCAACGGATTTAAAACTCCTTTGCCTGTTCTGATGTCCCTTCCATAGTCCTTTCCGAGATGGACATATTCAACGTCAGGCTTTATTTTGGAACCTGCATCAACAATAACGAATGGGATATTTGCAAGTTGCAGTGCAGCTTTGGTAAGTCTTGCAGGTGTTGGTGCCGCTTCATCACCCACTACGGTTTCAGCCGGTGCTTCACAGCATCTTACTTCACCTAAAATCATAAACTCGGCATCTGAAGCAGGGGTGTATTCTGTCAGATCCGCTGATGGGCCTGCTCCTGAAATTCCTTCAATCAATGAGGTTTCAGTAGTCCCGATTGTAAGCAAAAACACCGGATCATCACATTCCTGAAGCATTTTGGTTAATTCATCAGATCCGTAGGTTGTAATTCCATCAATCATTGTTTTCACCTTGCTTTTTCAACAAATCAATAATGATTTTGTTCTGATTAATAATTTTCTTGTTTTGAAGCATGATTTTCTTAAGCATTTCGATTTCCGGAAGTTCATCGTCCCTGTAGAATTGCTTGCCGTCCCTTGCCCTTGGCGGAATTCTAATCTGGTCTTTTGGGGGCAATGATGTTTTTTCTTCCATTGGAGGAACTTCCATTTGCTCTTGAGGTGCTGGCTGTTCGTCTGACCTTGGAGGTATGACTCCTCTTGAAGCGCTGTCCTCGTTTGAAACGAAGTCAACATATCTGTGTGTTACCTTATTTTTTGACCTTTCGTCAAGCAGTTCCATCATTCTGTCGTCCACTTCTTTAACACCGTGAAGCTGTTCCTGTTCCACCTCATGCAGCAATCTTTTTTGAATATTGTAAGCATTATAAATTGGAATTCCACGAATTTCACATTCGTTTTTAAACATTTCACTGATGTTAATGTCTCCTGTCAATTTTTTAACTCTTTTCTGTTCCGGAGTATTTGCACTATAAAATCCCATGTTTTCACATTTGTTTTTTAAATTTAAAAAATATTTTTATACTTAGTTATTAAATAATATTAATATAAATTTTTTTAGTTGATTATTTTGATAAGTTTAGGAATTGAAGGAACTGCAGAAAAAACCGGTGTAGGCATTGTGGATAGTGACGGAAATATATTGGCTATGGCTGGAAAACAGCTGTTTCCGGAAGAGGGCGGAATTCATCCAAGAATTGCCGCAGAACATCATGCAGAGTGGATTCCTAAGCTGATTCCTCAAGCTATTGAAGAGTCAGGCCTTTCATATCATGACATTGACCTGATTTCATTTTCACAGGGCCCCGGCCTTGGTCCGGCCTTAAGGATAGTTGCAACTTCTGCAAGAACTTTAGCTTTATCACTTAAAAAGCCAATTATAGGTGTAAATCACTGTATAGGTCACGTTGAAGTTGGAAAACTTGATACAGGTGCGGTCAATCCTGTTTCTCTTTACGTAAGTGGCGGAAACAGTCAGGTTATAGCATATGAAAGCGGAAGATACAGAATTTTTGGCGAAACCTTGGATATAGCTATCGGAAACTGCCTTGATCACTTTGGCCGTGAAACAGGTCTTGGACATCCCGGAGGTCCAGTCATTGAAAAACTTGCTAAGGAAGGTTCATATATAGATTTGCCTTACAGCGTAAAGGGTATGGACTTCTCATTTTCAGGATTGCTGTCAGCAGCATTGAGGGAAGCTGAAAGGGGCACCAAAATGGAGGACATATGCTTTTCACTTCAGGAAACCGCCTTTTCAATGCTTGTGGAAGTGACCGAAAGGGCACTGTCCCACACGCAAAAGGATGAGGTGATGCTTTGCGGTGGTGTTTCAGCAAATTCAAGATTGAGGGAAATGCTTAAGACAATGTCAGAAGAGCACGGCGCCAAATTTTATATGCCGGAGATGAAGCTCTGCGGTGACAATGGTGTAATGATTGCTTGGCTGGGACTGTTGATGTGCAACGAGTTCGGTCCAATGGATTTGGCCGATACAGGAATCATTCAAAGATTTAGAACTGATGAAGTAGACATTCCATGGATTGACAATACCAAAACCTATCTGACATTAGCTGATGATTTGATTGCAAAAGGTGCAGAATCAAACATTGTCAGGGCAAATTACCTGGGAGAGCCTGCAGTCTTGAAGGACAGGATTGTAAAAAATTACAGAATTCCTGAAATCGACAATAAAATCAGAAAGGCAAGATGCAAGCTTGAAGCCAGATTGTTGTCAGATGCAAAAGGTGCTGGCGTTGTAACGCCTGTTTTATATGATGTTGATTTAGAAAACAAATCAATATTGATGGAAGAAATCGACGGTGTTATTGTCAAGGACATTATTGATGAGGATTTGGCATTTGAAATTGGCCGTGAAATCTCCAAGCTTCACTCAGCCGATATAATACATGGTGACATTACCACATCAAATATAATGCTTAGAGACGGTCAACTGGTTTTCATTGATTTCGGTCTTGGAAGACATTCAGGGCTTGATGAGGATAAGGCTGTTGATTTGCTTGTTTTGAAAAAATCCTTACAAAGCATTGACTATAATTTAGCCGTAAAATACTTTGATTTGGTTTTAAAAGGCTATGATAATGAAAAAGTTGCCGAACATATTTCAGATATTGAATCTCGAGGAAGATACACTCACTGATTCCACTTCCAATGGGGCAACCTTATTTTTCAATTTTTAACTTCAAACACTAGAGTCCGTAAGCCCACACGGCAATCAAATGTGTAATGTGGCCTTCAATAACAGCCGCAACAGCCAATAGAATTACCATAACTACAAATATTGACAGAATATCTTTAAAATCAATATTATGCTCTTTGATTGTGTTTTTAAAATTCCTTTTTTTGATTATATCGATTTCGATTTTTGTCAGCTTAAAGGCAATCGCCAGAGATAATGCTCCGGCGGTGTATTCTATTATGGCATGCGGCAGGATTGTTGAGCATGCGAATTTCAAATCAAAACCGAAAACATATCCGATTGAAATTCCATTGAAAACTGTTACTGCAACAGAAAAAATGGAAAAAACCAATCCTCCAATAATTGTTAAAAAATCAACGATGAAATTGTGAATGAATAAGCTGATTGAGCTTGAAGCGGTGCTTACATTATTATTGACCGGGTTTGAAGATATTGCATTTGATATGAAATTTAATTTATCTCCATTGTATATGTATCCCATACCTGCGCCGATAATGGCTGAAATAAACATTATCAGAATTGCAGTTATTATGACTTTTTTGTTACGTTCAATAAATCCTTCTTCAAATAGTTTCATAATTTAAGTGTGTTTTAATAATTATTTATAAGTTTCATGCATGTGATGTATCTGGTTGAATATGCACTGTTTCATGTTTTGGAAAACCAACATATATAATAAAAACCACTTTCATATTTAAAAATATGATAACATTTATAACTGGTAACGAACATAAAGTAAAAGAAGCAGAGAATATTTTCAAGGATTATGACATTAACTTGAAGCATATTGATTTAGGTTACGAAGAGCCTCAGGGAACTCTTGAGGAAGTGGCCATATCAGGCGCAAAATATGCTTGTCATGAACTTGACTGTCCTGTGATTGTGGAAGATGCTGGTTTATTCATTAAAGCTTTGAATGGATTTCCAGGAACATATTCACATTATGTTCAAGATACTATTGGAAATCAGGGAATTTTAAAGTTATTAGCAGATTCTGATGACCGTTATGCCGAATTCAGGTCAGTTATTGGGTACTGTGCCCCCAATTCTGAGCCCAAGATCTTTTTAGGCAAAGTGTCAGGAGAAATCGCAGTTGAAGAAAGGGGAAATTTAGGTTTCGCTTTTGACCCGTTGTTTTATGTACCTAGTTTAGGTAAGACTTTCGGAGAACTTACAACTGATGAAAAAAACCAATTTTCACATAGAAAAAATTCTTTAGAAAAATTTATCAAATGGTATTCTAGTCAAGATTAACATTGTTTTTCTAATAAATACTTAATTGGGCTTATTTAAGATTTAAAAAATTTAAAGAGGTTTATATTATGGCAAGACCAGAATGGGTAACTTATAGTGATGAAGAAATTGAAGAGATGATTTTAAAATTTAACAGAGAAGGTAAAAGTACTTCCGAAATCGGTATTGTATTAAGAGACCAATACGGAATTCCATCAGTTAAAGATGTAACCGGCGAAAGAATCACCGAAATCTTAAGAAGAAACGGTCAAGCTGGAGAATATCCGGAAGACTTAATGAACTTAATTAAAAGGGCTGTTAATATCAGAGATCACTTAGAAGAAAACCCTAAAGATTTACACTCCAGAAGAGGTTTAACTATCATCGAATCCAGAATCAGAAGATTAGCTTCTTACTATGTAAATGAAGGTAAATTACCAGAAGGATGGAGATATAATCCAAGAGAAGCAGCACTCCTTGTTAAATAGAGCTAGTGAAGCTTGTAATATGCTCAAAGAGCATATGGAAGATGATACTGTTATCAGATTAATTTCTCATAACGACGCTGATGGAATCTCAGCAGCGGCAGTCATAGCGAATGCTTTGGCCGAAGAGAATGTTCAATTCCATGCAACTCTCGTCCCACGTCTTAAGGAAGAGATGGTTAATCAGCTTAGAAGTGAAAAGCATGATTTATTCATATTTTCAGACATGGGCAGTCCGTTCATTAAGGAATTCAACACCTACAAGCATGATGTTATTGTCGCTGACCACCATCAGGTTAATGATACCGAAGCCGAAAGCAATGTTGTCCATGTAAATCCTCACCTTTTCGGTGTTGACGGAAGTAAGGACTTATGCGGTGCAGGTTCTGCTTATTTGACTGTCAGGGATTTGGATAAAAAGCATCTTGCTTATTATGCTTTGGTTGGTGCATTTGGTGATATGCAAGGTCAGGAAGGTTTTACCGGTGTAAACAAACTGATTCTTGACGATGCGCTTGAAAGTGGAAATCTGGAGATTCATGAAGGTTTAAAGATTGTTTCAAAATCAACCGAACCGATTTTCAAATCTCTGGCCTACACATTTTCACCACCTCTTCCGGGAATCAGTGGAGATTTGGAGGGGGCCCGCGAGTTTCTTGAGCGCATGAATCTTTCTTATGGAATCAAATTCACAGACCTTGAAGATGAAGAAAAGGACTTGTTGAAGGATGCTTTAATCAACATCAATCCTGATATTTTCGGAAATTGTTATACTGTTGTAAAGGAATCTCCGATGTTGCGTGATTTGGAGGAGTATTCATATATTCTTGATGCATGCGGCAAAAACAAAAAGCAGGGTTTGGGTTTAAGCATTGCTTTAGGCGAAAAGGATCAGGCTCTCGATGCCGCTTTAAGATTGCAGCGTCAGTACCGTGACCAGATTGTCAAGGGTCTTGAATGGGTTAAAAAGGAAGGGGCTCAACAATTGAATTCAATCCAATACCTTTACAGTGAAGATAAACTGTTGAAATCCATAATGGGAACCATTGCAAGCATTGGTTTGTCCGTTGAGCTATTGGATGATTCCAAACCTGTACTTGGACTTTCAAGACTTCACAAGGATATTAAGATTTCCGGCAGAACAACCAGGGACATGGTTGCAAAAGGCGTTAATTTAGGCAAGGCCCTTCAGGATTCATCCAACAATTTCGGTGGAACCGGAGGTGGCCACGACATAGCTGCCGGTGCAATGATACCTTATGACAGTAAAGATAATTTCTTGCACTTAGTTGATGAAATGGTAGAATATCAATTAAACAGTGATTAATATGTTTTTAACAAAAGAAGAACAACAAATGTGCGATGGGGAATTTGGTGAAACCATCAGAAAAAGTATGGATATCCTCGTAGCTTTAGGTGATATCTATGGCGCTTCCAAATTGGTTGACATTACCTCTGCACAGGTATCCGGTGTTTCTTACAAAACAATCGGAGATGCCGGTTTGGAATATCTTGAGGATTTGGCTTTGGACGGTTCCGGAAAAGCTAGTGTAAATGCATCACTGAATCCTCCTGGAACCGATTTGGATAACTGGGAAGCATTGGGTTTTCCAAAGGACTTTGCAATAAAGCAAAATCAGATTGTAGATGCATATGCCAATCTGGGAATTTCCAAAACATGTACCTGCACTCCGTACCTTGTAGGTAATGTTCCAAGGTTCAGAGACCACGTTTCATGGTCCGAATCATCTGCTGTCGCTTACGTTAACTCTGTAATCGGTGCCAGAACTAATCGTGAAGGCGGTCCTGCAGCACTTGCAGCAGCAATTGTTGGAAAAACTCCATTGTATGGTTTTCATTTGGAGCAAAACAGAAAAGCCAATCTTGTTGTTAATGTTAACTGCGAGTTGAAAGGTGCTGATTTCGGTGCATTGGGTTACATCATAGGTAAAGTTGTTGGCGGAGGTGTTCCTTACTTCAAGCTTCAAAACACTCCTAACAATAACGATTTGAAAACTCTTGGTGCAGCTCTGGCGTCATCAGGTTCTGTTGCACTTTATCACATTGATGATGTTACTCCTGAATTTGACAAGGCCGATGAGGCTGAAGTTGAGGATATAATGTTCATATCTGATAAAGAAATCAATGAAACCCGTCAGAAATTATCAACTACTGATAAAGACCCTGATTTAATCTGTTTAGGATGTCCTCATGCATCACTTGAAGAAATTAAGCAGGTAGCAGGTATCGTACAGGGAAAAACTATTAAAAATAAATTATGGATTTGCACATCAGTCAGCGTAAAGGCAACAGCCGACAGGATGGGCTACACAGAAATTATTGAAAATGCGGGTGGAAATGTTGTATGTGACACCTGTATGGTTGTAGCTCCTATTGAAGATATGGGCTTTGAAGTGATTGGTGTAAATTCAGCAAAGGCAGCAAACTATGTTCCATCAATGTGTGGACTTGATGTTGTTTATAATGATGTAGAAAACCTTATTCAGTTTGAATAAGTTTTCTCAAACTCTTTTTTTTAAAACTTATAAACTTTAAATTACATGACATCTATAAATTATACCAATAGAAATTATGAGGAAGACTTTTTATGAATTACTTAGTTGTTGGTGCCGGAAATGCTAGTAGGCCTGTTGCAAGATTGCTAAATTATTTGGGTCATAAAGTTGTAATAACTGATTTAAAAGATATTTCAGAATTTAAAATTGAATTTCAAAGAAGTTTAATAGAAATGGAAAAGGAAGGTGTTATTCTAGACCTGCCTAATAAAGACCCATCAACAGAAGGATTTGATGCGGTGTATATGCCGCCGACATTACCGGATTCCGCCCTGATAGCTCAAAAAGTTAAAAATTCAAATCTAAAAGTCTTAACCAATGAAGAATTTTCCAAAATAGTCAATGATCTGATTCCTGTCGATATAATAGGCATCACAGGAACTATGGGCAAAACAACAACAACCTTCATAACTACAAGCCTTTTCAAACAGGCAGGATTTAAAGTATGGTCCTGTTCATCACTTGTAAACAACCTGGTTTCAGAAGCTATCATCGACGGTATTGTAAAAGGAAAAGCTGATGATTGTGATATAGCTATTTTTGAACTTCCTCATGGCACAATCGGTCTTCTAAATAGATTGAATGTCAAAATAGGTCTTTTGACAAATATTGCAGAGGATCACCTGTCTGAATTCGGAGGCTCCCTTGAAAAATATCAGCAGCGCAAACTAATCCTGCAGGCAATGAGCGAAACATTCATTGCAAACAATTCCTGCCGTGACATTATCGAAGGCGTTCGAGATGATGCAATCTATTATGCATTGGATGAGGATGTGGACTTCAAGGGAACTGTTGGGGAAAAATCATTGACAATAAAATCAAAGGATGTGGAATTTACAACCCCATTTTACATGATGAGCTATTTCTTTGAAAACTCAGTTGCGGCATCTGCAGCGGCATTGACATACGGCGTCAGTGAAAAAGACATTACTGATGCGCTGACAGTATTTAAAGGATTGCCTGCACACATGGAGGATGTTGGAGATTACAACGGAAGAAAGGTAATTCTGGATTCCGCATTTTTATATGACGGAATGAAAATTACATTGGACTATTTTAAGGATGAAAGTGTAGTGTTATTCCTCGATCATTTTGATACATTATCTGTAAGGGATAAGGCTGAAGTTGGCGAATTAGTAAGCAACTATGATATCAAGGCAGTAATAGCAAGCGGATTTAATGAAGTAACTCAAGAGGTTGAAATGGAAGCGGCTCAGGAGATTCTCGATGCAATTTCCAATCCTGACATTGAAAAGATAGCCGTTGAAAATATAAAGGTAGCTGCCTGTGAAACATTCAAATATTCAAGACCTGGTGATATCATTTTACATATGGGTCCTCTCATAGCTTACGACAGGCTTACTACAGTGGATAAAATCATGAAAGGATTAGAAGAGGGGAGCAAAAAATATGAATAAAAATAAGACCTTCGGAGTCATTGGTGTTTGCGGTGCCAATGGTAATTTAATTGCCAGAATTCTTAAGCAAAGAGGTTATAATGTTATAGGAACAGATGTAACATTTAAAAAGGATTGCAGATTCGCAAAGGCTTTAGAAGGTTATGATATTGACGTTTATTATGGACAGACTCCAGAATCATTTTTCAAGAAGGCGGATTATATAATTCCTCCTGCAAGCATGTCAAAAGATGCTGAAATATTAAAGAATTGCGAAAAGCCAATTTTGGAAATATACGACATTATTGACATGATCAAGCCCGAAAAGCCAGTATTTGGAATTACAGGCACCAACGGTAAAACAACCACAACAACACTTCTTAAAAGAATTGCTTATGATAATGGAATCAAGCCCTGTGAACATGATCTTGAAGGCATGCAGGGCAATGCTGAATTCATTCCTATACTGCAGTCAAGGCTGGATGGGGATGTTGGCATTCTTGAAGTCGGAACCTTCGGCGTTCCGGGAACTGTCGGAAGGATTGTCAAAAATACTGACATGGCATCCGGTTTGATTACAAACATCACTCCTGATCACTTGAATGACCTTGGAAGCTTTATGGATTATGCTAATGTCAAAGGTGAATTCATTTCTGAGCTCGGTTTGGGCCAGCTGATTGTCAACGGTCATGATCCGACAATCATGGGACTTTTACGCGAACTTGACTTTAAAGGCGAGGTCATCACATTCGGTGTGGATGAACTTCCTGAGTCCATCGGTATGAAGGAATGTGTTTGCGGTAATGAAATAGCAGTTAAGGAAATAATTTCAGGTTGCGGCTATTACTTCTGCAAATGCGGCATAACCACTCCTCAGGTTGACTACATAGCTACAAATGTGGATCTTCCAAACAGAACTTTCGATTTACACACTCCAACAGAAAAACTGACAGTAAAAATGGGTGTTGATGGACTTCATAACGTCTACAACCTAACTGGAGTTATTATTGCAGCTCACGAATTCCTTGACCTGCCGTATGATAAGATATTGCCTTCCATCGCCAGCTTCACTGGTGTCAGCGGAAGAATGGAGGAAGTTGGTGAGGTTAAAGGAAAAGACATTTTCGTTGATTATGCCCACAATCCTGCGGGTGTGGAGACTGTACTTAAAGAGTTTAAAAAGTTATTCGGCGATTTTACAACAGTCATAACAGTCTCATCAGAATCCGGTCATGTTGGTGATCTTGACATATTCAACAGTGTGTTAAAGTTCTCCAAATTCATTGTTCCTGCTTCAGTCGCATCTCAAAAGGTAGCTCTGGAAAAGTTGAGGGCCAACCCTAAACTGAATGACAGAATATTTTTAAACCATGTCGATGACTTTGAAAAAAAGGGGACATTGGGTGCATCTGAAGAAGAAGTGCGTGACGGTTTAAGAAAAGCTATAAACTTGGATTGTGAAATGGTTATAGCTATTGGTGAAGCCGCTACCAAGTACAAATCCATTATTTTTGACTTATAATGTTGTTTTTCTCTAAAAATAATATTATTCTTCACTTTTTCTAAATTCGCCAGATAATTTAATCTTTCAGTGGCAATATTACTCATCAAATGCTCTCACTAATCCTTTATAAGCATTGAAAAATAATATCATAATAAGGGTTATTGGTATAAACTCATTTTTTAAATCAGAAGGTTTTCTTATGGCTAGTTATATTTCACATCCTTTAATTAAAAAAGATTCCATAGAATCCAGATTATATCAGCAGGTTTTAGCGGGGGATGTTTTAAAAAAGGGAAATACGATGGTTGTCGCACCTACTGCACTGGGTAAAACAATTGTTGCAATCCTGGTGGCTGCAGACAGACTGCAGAAGGTGAAAAATTCAAAAGTGCTTATATTGGCACCGTCAAAACCGCTAGCTATTCAGCATGAAGACAGCTTTAAGGAATTTTTAACCCTGCCCTGCTCATCAATAACAGGAGCAATCAAGACAGATGAGAGGGTTAAAAGATGGGAGGAATCCAGAGTAATCTGTGCAACTCCACAGACAGTTGAATCAGATTTGTTGAACGGACGTTATGATTTAAGCAACGTTTCACTTATTGTTTTTGACGAATGCCACCATGGCGTTGGGGCATACTCCTATGTTTATCTTGCTTCCCGTTATGTTCAGGAATCAAATTATAATCTAATTTTGGGCCTTACCGCATCTCCCGGCTCTGACAAGTCAAAAATCAAGGAAGTGTGTGAAAATCTATACATTCAGAATATCGTAGTTAAAACAGAACAGGATTCTGATGTAAGGCCATACTTCAATCCGGTTGAAATTGACTGGGTCAGAGTTAAAATGAGCAGTGAGCTTGAAAAAATAAAAAAATACATTGACAAGGCCCTGAAAGTAAGACTTAAAGCATTAAAGAACATGGGAGTAATCAGAACGGTTTCCGTCGGTAAGGTGGATATTCTAAAGGCAAGAGGAAGGATTCAGGGTGAAATTGCAAGGTCCGTCAATCCGGACAAGGATCTTTTCCAGGCCATTTCAATTTTAAGTGCGGTAATCAATATTCAACATTCCCAGGAGCTGATAGAAACTCAGGGAATCCAGACTTTCAATAAGTATATTGCCCGTTTGCGAAAGAAAAGGACTAAAGCGGCCAAATCCTTAATGTGGGATGACAATTTTGGAAGAGCAGTTAAAATGGCCCGTGAGGCTGAAAAACACGGTTGGGAACATCCTAAACTTCGTGAAGTAACCAATATCTTAAAAAAGGAACTGGGTGCTGATGACGGCCAGACAAAACTCCAATCCACAAGGTTTAAAGAAAAAGATGAAAAGTCTTCAAAAGTCATTGTATTTACACAATACAGGGATACTTTGGAGATGATTCACCAGAAGCTTGAGAAGGAAGGCATCAAATCAGCCAAGTTCTTCGGTCAGGCTGCAAAGGATGGTGAAAAGGGTCTTACTCAGAAGGAACAGAAAGCCATTATCAAATCATTTAGAATGGGAGAGTATGATGTTCTGTTATCAACAAGCGTTGCTGAAGAGGGCATTGATATTCCTGCTGTAGATTTGGTTATTTTATATGAGCCAGTCCCATCAGAAGTTCGTATGATTCAAAGGAGAGGCAGAACAGGCCGTAAAAGAACAGGCCGTGTAAAGGTATTGATTACAAACGGAACAAGGGATGAGGCTTATTACTGGGCAAGCGTTAGAAAAGAGGAGCACATGAAATACCAGCTTATTGACCCTAAAGTTTTGGAAGAGTTGAATGCCTCTGCTGTTGAGAGAATGGAGAATCAGAAGAGAATTAAAGTCATCGACAGGCCAAAGGTTGAAAAATCCAACCCTGTTGTTTTCGCCGATTCAAGGGAAGGCAACTCCAAGGTCATCAGGCATCTGTCCGAAATGGAAATTGACGTTCAAATCAGGTCAATGGCGGTCGGAGATTATCAGGTGAGCGATGAAGTGGTTATCGAAAGGAAAACCGCAAAGGATTTTGTCGATTCAATAATTGATAAGAGGCTGTTCAAACAGGCACGTGAATTGTCCGAAGAGTTCAAACGTCCGCTTCTTATTTTGGAAGGTGATGACATCTACAACGGCATGTTGCATCCGAATGCAGTAAGGGGAACCATTGCAGCTATTGCAATCGATTTCGGCATCAGCATCATTCCAACAAGAAACTCTGAGGATACTGCCGCTATGATTAAAAGAATAGCTGTTCGTGAGCAAAGCGGTGATAAGGTCAATATACAAATCAGAACAGATAAAAAACCTACAAGTATGTGGGAACAGCAGCTATTCATTATTGAGTCATTGCCCAATATAGGTCCCGTCAATGCCAAAAACTTGCTTAAGCACTTCGGTACTGTGGAAAATGTAATCAAAGCTTCTGAAAGTGAACTTCAGGAAGTTGAGGGTATCGGTAAAAAAACAGCTAAAAATATAAGAAAAGTAGTTGAATCCAAATATTTATACTTTGAAAATGAAATAAAAGAAAAGAAACTTCTTTAATTAGATTTTGAAGTTTTCTTTCATGTATTCGAAACTTTTTTTAATGGAATCGTAATCATTCACCTCAATGATATAGATGCCATCAAATTTATTTTTCTCAAAATTATTGATGATAGTGTTTAATTCAATAGAGCCTTCACCTAATGCAAGGTGAGCATCATCATCACCAAAATTATCGTGGGCATGTATGTGTTTAATCGAATCAAAATACATTGCCTCAGGAGGATAGCTTGCATGGTTTGCATGGCCGATGTCCAGTGTCATTGACATGTCAAGTGAAACCAGAAGGTCATTTAAATCCGCCAGATTCTGATAAAGCATTCCGTCAAAGGTTGGCATGTTTTCAATTGTGGTCAGAACACCCATTTCATCACTGTATTCACCAAGTTCCTTAATGGATTCGTTTGAATATTGGTAAACCTTGTCGAGGAAATATTTGTTGGCCAAAAACGGGGCAAGTCCCGGATGCACGACAACTGCTTCTGCATTGATTTTTCCAGCCAAATCTATTGAGTCCTTGATTTGCTTTATTGAGTTTAATCTGCTTTTGTCCTGCAATGCAGCAATGTTTATATCCATAAATGGAGCATGAATTGAGTATTTCAAATCATAGCTTTCCAATACATTGACGTCAATGTTTTCTGATGGGAACTGATGGACCAGTTCTGCATATTCAAGTCCCAATTCTTCAATGAATTCCAATGTCTTTTCCAATGGATATTCTATTCCTGCTAGTGTTGATGCACCGATTTTCATGATATCACTATTTTCTAACTGCTGTAATTGTCAATCCCATCTCAATCGCTTCCAGGATGAAATCGGACAGTTCAATTCCATTTTTGATTTTTATTTCTCCCTTTTTGGAGGTTGTTGCGGTAAGCAGGTATTCTCCTTCAATGAGAATGTCAAAGTTCTGCCTTCCATTTTCTTTTCCAAGCTCTAAAATCATTTGTTTTCGAGTGTGTGTAATGTCGACCTCAATTGGGGTTTTGTTCACAGGTTTTTCGTCAATAACTTCCACGCCTAAGCTGATTCCAATGTCACGTTCGATTTCAGCAATTCTTTTCCCGTTCTTGCCGATGATTTTTGGAACGTACTCGTCGGGAATGTAAATGTTGGCCCTGTCCGGAGATATGACTTCGACATCGACTTTTGCCTTTTTAGGAAGTATCTTTTTTATTTTTCTTAGGATTTCATTTTCGGCAATGACGTCGACAGAGGATTTTTGGGTTTCGGAACTTCCTCCTCCGTTTACCAAATCCATGTCCATAACGATTGTCTGCTCACCGTAGGTGTATATTTCGTTTTTAAGCTCTCCTGTTTCAAAATCCCTGACTTCAATGACAGGTCTTGCAAGATCGGCTTCTTTCATTCCTGTAGGAACTTTAACGGTCATTTTTGTTTCATATACACTTGTGACTTTACCGTTTTCAATGTAGATGCTTGTATCAACAATTGAAGGAATGACTCCCAATTCCACTCTTGAAGCTATTCTCTGTATTGCATCAATTGGGCGTGTTGCATGAACAACCCCGATCATTCCTACTCCCGCAAGTCTCATGTCAGCAAAAATGTTGAAGTCAGTATTTTTCCTGAGCTCATCATAGATTGTGTAGTCCGGCCTTACCAGGAGCAATACGTCAGCTGTATTTTCCATGCTTCCTTCCAGAGGGGCATATTGTGTGATTTCGTCTGGAAGCTGCAGGTCTCTTGGTGATTCCATTGTCTTTACAACCTTATTCAATTTTGATGAGTAATAGTTTGCAATGGCCTGTACAAAGGTGGATTTACCTGCTCCCGGTGAACCTGAAATCAATATTCCTTCAGCGCTTGTTCTGATTCTGTCAAGCAGCTTATCTGTCAGATTGTATTCCTTTAAGCTGATTTTGGCAACAGGCTTTACTGCAGTAATTTCCAATCCTTCCGCAAATGGAGGGTATGCTATGGATATTCTGTATTCCCTTGACTGGACTACAAATGAACCTTCCAGGTCTGATTCCAAATATGTTTTTGAATCGGACTTTGCTTTGTCAAGTATCTCGTCTACAATCTCTTTAAGTTCGGAGTATGAATAAGGTTTATCTGAAAGCTGAACAAAATCAATATGGCCGGGTGTTCCCTTTTTAGCCATAGGCACTACATTTTCTTTTAAATGCACAGACATTGTGGTGTCATCAAAGAATTTTTCTATTGAGAGAGCTTTATGGACGTATTTTTGTTCAAAATAATAAACAGGAATTCCTTGAGCCTTTGCCACTTCCGCTTGAACCTTATCGTTTGTTAAAAGGGTTCCAAACTCAGATCTTGCCAGGTCACGTATGATGCTGTCGATTTCTCCGCTTTTGGCATATTTGATATCATAATTGGTAGGACGTTTGCCTTTGAATGTAATGGCCAGTTCGCCATCGTCCTGCATTTGCTGTAGTTTTTGAAGTTCTGCTAGCCCTTTTGTCCCTTCAGACCTTTTGGCATTTGCCTGATGTTCAAGTTCACAAACCACTGCTTCGGGAACAACAACTTCGGGATAGTCAAAATCTCCGTTTTCTATTAATTCGCTTACAGCGCCTATTATCACTGCGCTTGTATCTGGTATTATGCATTTCATTTTTTATACACGTCATCTGGATTTACTAATCTTTCCAAGATTATTTCTAAGTCGTCATCTTTCAAGTCTTCAATATCTATTGCGTTGTCAGTGTTGATCTTTCTAAAAAAGCATGATAAGTAGCCTTCATGGCATGCTGCACCTGTCTGTTTGATTTTCAACACGACTGCATCCATGTCACAGTCAACAAGAATCTCTTTAACTTCCTGGAAATGTCCTGATGATTCTCCCTTAAGCCATAGCTGGTTTCTTGAAGTACTCCAGTAATGTGCTTTGCCGGTCTGTATTGTTTTAATCAATGCTTCCTTGTTCATGTTTGCAAGCATCAGTATTTGGTTTGTATCTGCATCCTGTGCAACTGCTGTGATTACTTTAACGCCATTTATTTCATGTCTGAAGTTAATTTCCATTTTCATTCCTCTTTCAAGTAGTTTATAATATCATCAATGTCAACAAGTTCCTGTTCGCCGCTGACCATGTCCTTTATTGTAACTTTGCCTTCATCCAAATCCTTTTCGCCGATAATAATCATTTTCGGAACTTTAATCTTATCTGCATGGTTCATCAGCTTTTTGAATTTTTTGCCGTTAAGGTCAACATCTGCTTTAATGTCGTTTTTTCTTAATTTCTGTGTTATTTCATAGGCTTTGGTCCTTACGCTATCTGAAATTGGAGCGACATAAACATCAAGGTGTGAAGGCAGCTCTTCTGAGTCGGTCAACTCTTCAATTGCATTCATCAGTCTGTCAAAACCAAGTGCAAAACCGGTTGATTCAACTTCCTGGCCTCCAAAGAGTTTGACGAGGTTGTATGACCCTCCGCCACAAATCTGTTTTTGGGCGCCAAGCTCCGGAACATAAATTTCAAACACGATTCCTGTGTAGTAGTCAAGTCCTCTTGCAACGCCTAAATTTAAGGTGTAGTTGGTAACGTCAAAGGCTTCCAATAGTTCAATTAATTGTTTAAATTCATTTAAAGCTTCTTTTGGCTCATCATAAGGTTCAAGCAAATCTTCAACTTCACTTAAAATGGATTTGTCTCCAACCATGTCGATTAATTTTAACAGTATTTGATTTAACTCGTCATTGTCAATTACCGGTTCGTCCCCACTCAGGGATTCGATTAACAGGTCCTTATCTCCCTTATCGATAACGACCATGATTTCCCTTTGGGTTTCCTGGGTGATTTCAAAGTGTTTGAACAGTCCCCTTATGATTCCAAGGTGGTTGAGATTGACGTCTGCGGTTGTAATTCCAAGTCCGTTGATTGCATCGGTACAAAGGGCAATGACTTCAGCTTCTCCCTGAGGGGATTTGGCTCCAATCAGTTCGCAACCGAATTGCCAGAATTGTCTGAACCTTCCTTTTTGAGGTCTTTCATATCTGAAACAGCTTCCATAGTAATAAAGTTTTATAGGTTTTGCGGAAGTCTTTTCAAGTTCATTAAGGTATAATCTTGCAACTGGGGCAGTAATTTCAGGTCTTAAGGTCAATTCCCTGTCTGACTTGTCTTTAAAGTTATATAACTGGTTTACAATTTCTTCTCCGGATTTTGTTGTAAATAACTTTAATTCCTCAAATAAAGGTGTTTTAATTTCTTGATAACCGTAATTTTCGAATATGTTTCTTAAGGTACGCTCTGCTTTTTTTCTTTGTCTCATTTCATCAAATAAGAAATCTCTTGTACCTCTTGGTCTTGTAAATTCCATTTTTGCTCTCCTATCAATAAATTTATTATAATATAACTATGTTTTTTAGATGTTATATAGTCTTTTGTTGAATATTACTCATCAAATGCTCTCGGACAGTTTATTTTTACCATGGAAGTATTATTTTTATATAAGTTTATGAAGTGTGCTTTTGTGTTTTTGCACATTCTCACAGTTAAGAAGGTTTTAACTGTCTGTAAGTACATTATCTAATTAATCAACTCAAAGGAGGATTAATATTGGTTAAATATAAGTTAGTGGATACGCTATTGTATCAAAGTGAGGAAGGGGTTGTTGATTAAACTACCACGGCTTGTAGAAGCCGTGGATTTCTAGAGTCTTTTCTAGGAATCCACTAGTTTAATAGACTCAGACCATTAATTGGTCTACGTTACTCAAGAATATTAGGTACCGTGGAATGTTTAATCCCAGTTCCACGCTCTACGGTAAGTGATTAAACAGGTTCTGAGATGGTAGGAACAGTGTTGCTTACAATTTTAAACCTTGGGATAACATTGTCGAGGGATAAAATAACTCAGGAATAGGAGGTAAACGTTTAATGTTCGTTTATGTACTAAACATGCATGGTGAACCGTTAATGCCATGTAAACCAAGAAAAGCAAGAAAATTACTGAAAGAAAAGAAAGCAAAAGTGGTGAACAGGACACCATTTACCATACAATTGTTGTATGGATCTTCTGGTTATAAACAAACGGTTAATCTGGGTGTTGATGCCGGAAGCAAATACATTGGATTATCAGCAACCACCAATAAAAAAGAATTATTTAAAGCAACAGTTGAATTAAGACAAGACATACCTAAATTGTTAGAAAGTAGAAAAACTCAGCGCAAGAATCGCAGGAGCAAATTACGTTATCGTCCGGCACGGTTTAATAATCGTGGTAAAAAAGGAAAACTGGCACCCAGTATTCAGCATAAAATTGACAGCCATTTAACAATAATTAAACGTATTTGCAATATAATTCCCATAGAAAACATCATTGTTGAAACTGCTGAATTTGACATGCATAAACTAAAGAACCCAAGTGTATCTGGTGCGGATTATCAGCATGGCGATGCAGAAGGTTTTTATAATGTTAAATCAGCTGTTTTAAGCCGTGACAATTACACCTGCCAAATATGCGGAGCAAAAAATACCAAACTGCAAGTTCATCATATCAGATTCAGAAGTGATGGCGGTTCCAATCGCATGGACAATCTAGTAACATTATGCAAAGAATGCCATGATAAAGTACATACAGGCGAATTGAAATATACAAAAAAAGTCAAATCATTCAAACATTCCAGTCATATGAACATCATGAGAAAAAAATTAATACAATCTTTAAAAAAAGAATTCAGAAATGTTTTTGAGACTTTCGGTTATTTAACCAAGTATACTCGTGAAAAATTGGGCCTTGTTAAGTCTCATTGCAATGATGCTTTTGTAATTAGTCACAATTTGGATGCCGAACAATCGAATGTTGAATATTCATATAAGAAAGTTAGACGACATAATCGCCAAATACATAAATTCAAACCTAGTAAAGGTGGAAAACGTCAACGCAATCAGTCACCATATATTGTAAATGGTTTTAGAAGATATGATAAAGTAATGTACAACGGTAAGGGATGTTTTATAACAAGTAAGCGTAGCAGCGGTTATTTTCAGTTAAAAACATTTGATGGAACTGTAATTAGCCAAGGAGTAAGTAGTAAGCGGTTGAAATTATTAGAACCTATTAAAGGTTGGTTAATAGATTGGAGGTTGGCAATTCCTCCCCGACCTAAAGAGGTCGGGGTATCCTTGCCATAATAAGATGAAAAGTTCAGACCTGTTCAGGACAAATTATTCAAATCAGATTATAATAAATTTGATGAGGAGACTAAAAAGTTTTTAGTATAATGGCAGTCAACTATTATTATATGAATATTAAAGGTAGTACAAATATCGTGGGTCTGATAGGCCATCCGGTTGAACACAGTTTTTCGCCGCCGATGCACAATGCCGCATTTCAAAGTCTGGGAATGGATTATGCATATGTCGCATTTGATGTAAATCCTAATGATTTATCCTCTGCAATCGAAGGGGCAAGGTCATTAAACATAAAAGGTTTCAATGTCACCATTCCTCATAAAATTGAAGTGATGCAGTATTTAAATGAGCTTGATGAGGTTGCAGAGCTGATAGGCGCCGTAAACACAATAGACTTTAAAAACCTGAAGGGATACAATACCGATGGAATCGGTGCAATTAAGGCTATTGAAGAGGTAACAAAAATCAAGGATAGGGATGTTATTGTTGCAGGAGCGGGAGGAGCTTCAAGAGCAATATCATTTTACCTTGCCAGATTCGGCGCCAGTTCAATAACAATACTTAACAGAAATGTCGAAAGAGCCCAAAGCCTTGCCGGTGATGTTTTGGCATCCGATTTGATAAGTGACGTTAATGCAGATTCAATTTCAGAAATTGACAATCTGCTGGGCGATGCGGATATTTTGGTGGATACCACTCCTTTAGGAATGGATCCTCACATTGACGATGAGCCTGTTGCAACAGCAGACAATATGCATGAGGATTTGGTTGTCTTTGATGCTGTTTATAATCCAAACGAAACAGTACTTTTAAAAGAAGCCATCAAGGCAAAAGCAAAGCCCGTTTATGGTATTAAGATGCTGCTTTATCAGGGTGCTGAAAGCTTTAAAATATGGACTGGCCGTGATGCGCCGATTGATGTGATGGAAAAAGCGCTTAATGAATATTTGGGAAGATAATATGGATTTAATGTTTGACATATCAGGTTTGGCATCTGATGAGGATGAATTTTCAAATTCAAAAAAGGATGTACTGAAATTCCTAAAGATAATTGGGGTGGATACCCGTTTCATTTCATATACTCCCCAAAAAATCTACATTAACTCCCTGAGATTTTCAAAGTTTTCAAGGACCCGCCAAAAAACATTCAATAAGCAATATCCTGAAATAGAAGTTGTAAGAAATACATTGTTTCAAAAGATTTGCTCAAAATCAGCCAGGAATTTGACATTGGAAATCAAACCTAACTCAACAGTATTGATGCCTGAGGACAATTTCATCTGTGAATTATTGATGGAGCCTTATACCCGTAAATATGGTGTTAAACTGGTTTATGATGGTGATTATGATTTAAAAGTCAACCCTTTAATATTGGATGATAAGGTGAATACCATATTTGAAGGCATTTTCGCAGGTGAAGGTTTAAATTTAATCGACAGTGAAAATGAGATATATCCGTTGGCCAATGTTTCGCTTGACTGGATTAACTCATTTTTAAAGATGGACGGTCAGAATCTGATTGAGGGTGAAAATAAGGATGATTTGGCCAATTCCTTTTCTGAATTTTTAGAGGATGTTGCTCCACAGTTTAGGGAAAATGTTATTAGCGCATCAGAATTCATCAATGAAAAAAATAAAAATTAAAAACTGAAAAGAGATACCTGCTTGTCAGTTTTCTTTTTAGGTTTTTCTTCTTTTTCTTCTTCTTTAACTTCCTCGTCTACGACTTCTTCTTCAACTGTTTCTTCTTCAGGAAGTTCATCTTCAATTCCGGGAATTTCAAAAGGAAGTTCTTCTTCTTTAACTTCTTCTTCAACGACTTCTTGAGCCTCAGCCATCATCTGATTTTGAAGTTCTTCAAATCTTCTGTCCCTCTCTTCAACTCTCATTTGAGCCTTTTGTTTTTCCATTTTGTTTATGACCTTTTTTGGAATCTTTTTAGATCTGAATCTTTTGATTTCATTATCTTCCAATTCTAAAAAGTCAGATATTTCCCAGGCAAGTTCATCATTTTTAAACATTATCTCCAGATATGGAAACATTGAAATGGCAATGGAATGTGAAATGTGCATTTTTTTGGACATTTTTTCAGCTATTCCATCTCTCAGATTTCTTTTTCCTCTATTTCGACCCATCAATGTAAATATTGTTGGAGTTTGTATTTTTGTGAATTTCTTGTATGTTTCCTTTTTGGATGAACTTACACCGATTCCCATAAAATCGCTTGCATATCTCCAGTAACCGTAATTTCTGCTGCTTTGAGCTCTTCCGAAGTACAAATCAGCTTTGGCTATGTTTTCATAAGCCTTTTTGATTTCATCTTTATTGGTGTATTCCCTTGGAATGTTTTCTGCGATGTATTCCATTACTAAAGTCGGGTCCTCATCGACTCTTAATGCATCCCTTACATGCTGAGGATTTTTGCTTTTCAAAACACCGGTTATTGCATTGAAAATATCAGAACGGTCATCTTTTGTTCTTAAATTTTCAACATCTCTTGGCTCCAGCACTTCATCTTTATCTGCCAAGGCCTGTAGGGTATTTATTGCAGATCTCATATCTCCATTTGATTTTTTGGAGATTAAATCAAGAGCTTTAGGATTGGCTTTGATTTCTTCTTTTGCAGCAATTTCCTTCAATGCCTTTCTGATACTTGGGCTTCTGACTTTAGCCATCTTGATTACAGTACACTTTGGCTTTATTGACTGCAGGCGTTTTGAATAAAAGTCATTAGCAATTAAAATCATTGGATGTTTGGAGTTTTTAATTATCTCTCCAATGGCTCTTACTCCTCCACGGTCGTTGGTTCCATGAATTCCATCCACTTCGTCCATTATAATCAGTTTGTATTCATCACCAAAAAGGGACCTTGTTGATGATGATTCTCCAATTGTATTTTTAATGACGTCCTGGGAACGTTTATCACTTGCGTTAAGCTCAATGTATTCAGAAAACTCTTTAGCTATTACCAGTGCAAGTGTTGTTTTTCCAATTCCGGGAGGTCCGACCAATAGCAGGGGCTGCTGCGGATTTCCTTTTTTCCAATTGTCAACCCAATCCAGGATTATTTTTTTCTCTTTGTTGTTGCCGACCACCTCATCGAGAGTTTGCGGTCGGTATTTGTCAGTCCATAACATTTCTATACCTTAAATGAATTTGGTTAGAAGCGCTTCAAGTTGGATTCTTGGGTTTGCTCCTTCTCTTATTCTAAAATCGCAATCCGCTATTGAGTTAATCAGATCAATATAAAAGTCAGGTTCCATTTTACCTTCAACAACTCTTTTTGAAACTTCCTGATAAATTTGTGTAACCATATCCTCTCCGCTGGTTCCCTGTAAAACCATTGTTTCTCTGAGAAGTGTTCTCGCACCTAAAAAGTCTCCCATAAGTGCTTTATTTATCATGTTTGCAATATCCTGAGGTTTTGCTTTGGAAACTACTTCATAAACTGATTCTTCAGTTATCGCTTCTCCTTCTGAAGCGGCTGCCTGAAGGACATTAAGGGCTTTTCTCATATCTCCTTCAGCAAAGTAGACTATGGTTTCCAGGCCTTTATCGTCAGCTTCAAAACCTTCGGATTCGCAAATGAATTGTAAACGTTCCTTAATTTCTTCACCTTTTATTGGAGCGAATCTGAATATTGCACATCTTGATTGGATTGGGTCGATTATTTTTGATGAATAATTACAGGACAGTATAAATGAAGCGGTTTTTGTATACATTTCCATTTCACGTCTGAGTGCATGCTGTGCATCTTTGGTCATGTTGTCCACTTCATCAAGAAAGATTATTCTGAATGGAGCGCCAACCGGTTTTAATCTGCAGAAACTTTTGATGTCATTTCTTACGGTATCAATTCCTCTTGCATCGGATGCATTCAGCTCTAAAAAGTTATTTCTCCAATATTCTCCAAGAATGGATTTCGCCAGTGCTAAGGCTGTGGTTGTCTTACCAACACCAGCAGGACCTGTAAACATTAAGTTAGGCATGCTTCCTTCGCCTATATACTTTTCAAGTCTGGTAATGATTTGTTTTTGTCCTACAATGTCTTCTAATTTCTGTGGTCTATATTTTTCTACCCATGGTCCGCTCATTTAATCACCATTTTTTTATAGTAACATTTATGTATCATGTAGTTAAATTATTTTTTGGATTAACTTTTTTAATATATGAAATCCAATAGATATATAATTAAAGAGAGCATTTGATGAGTAATGTTTACATAAATTCAAGGTGTTAAAAATGAGAGGCACATGGAGACTTAGATTAAGAATGGTACTGACATCTGTACTGCTGTTTACAACCGTATACATTTTGGTTTCTCTTGTAGCGAGATATTTGGGAATAAGCAGCTGGTCTTTTTATATGTGGTTGAGTTTGGGAATTGTATTTTTACAGTATTGGTTTGGTCCATCTTTAGTAAAACGGTCCATGAACGTAAGGCCACTGTCAGAAGCGGAAGCGCCCCATATTCACAAGATGGTTGAGGAGCTTGCACAGGAAGCTGGAGTTCCAAAACCTGAAGTCGGCCTGTCAGAAGTCAA
The DNA here is from genome assembly GCA_900318035.1 of uncultured Methanobrevibacter sp. GTDB lineage: Archaea > Methanobacteriota > Methanobacteria > Methanobacteriales > Methanobacteriaceae > Methanocatella. Next base: position 40,849 of record ONJC01000005.1, on the reverse strand, counting down.
TATTCCAAATGCATTTGCATATGGAAGAACAAGCAGAAGTGGCCATATTGCAATTACTCGTCCAATTTTAGGTCTTTTGGACTATGATGAGTTAAGGGCGGTATTAGGTCATGAAATGGGCCATATCAAACATAATGACATGGCTGTAACTGCGGCCGTCAGTGTGGTTCCGATGATTTGCTATTACCTTGCATTGTCATTCATGTTTTCAGGTGACAATGATAACGGTGCAGGAATCATAATTGGAATTTTAGGATATGTATTTTACTTAGTCGGACAGTTACTGGTATTGTTTATCTCAAGAACCAGAGAGTATTATGCCGATGAAGCCAGTGTTGAATATGGCAACCGTCCGGCAGCTTTGGTGTCTGCACTTTATAAACTGTCATATGGTGCTGCAAGATGCAATGACGAAACTATCCATGATTTGAATACAAACCGTGCATTTTTCGTCAATGACATTAACAATGCAAAAAATGACGTTACAGATTTCAGGCAAATAGACTTTGACGGTGACGGAAAAATCACTGATGAAGAGTTAAGAAGACTTGCAAACTCAGATGTTAAAATTTCAAAGAAAAGCGGTGCTATGGAATTGTTCTCCACTCACCCGGATTCCTTAAAAAGAGTAAAAAGATTGGCAGAATTAGAAAATTAGGTGTATTTTATGAAGATGATTTTAGATGAACGTGGTAAAAAACATGTTTTAAAGCAGGGAGAAGAATTTCAAAGCGACTTGGGAATTATAAAAGCGGATGTCCTGGACAATGCTGAAGTTGGTGATGAAATCAAAAGCCACAATGGCCACTCATTTAAAATCATAAAGCCTAACATCAACGATTTTATAGATGTGATGGATAGGAGATGTTCAATACTTCTTAAAAAGGACATAGGTTATGTTTTGGCTCACACTGGTCTGGGTGCAGGTTCAAGAGTGGTCGATGCAGGAACAGGCGCAGGAGCCATTGCGCTGAACTTCGGAAATGTTGTGGGTTCTGAAGGCCATGTCTATACCTATGAAATACGTGAAGATTTTGCCGAAGTCGCAAAGAAAAACATTGACAACTTTGGAATTGAAAACATCACTGTCAAAAACCAGAACATCAAGGAAGGAATCGATGAGGATAATATTGATCTGGTCTTTCTGGACCTTCCAAAACCATTTGATATATTTGAAGAGGTTTTAGACAGTTTGAATGTTGGAGGATGGCTGGCGGTCTATGCACCATACATCGATCAGGCCAAACTTTCATACAGGGTTGCTAAAAAGTTGGGCTTTTTTGACATTGAAATAACTGAACTTCTGGAAAGGGGTTTGGAAGTGCGCCAAAATGGCGTCAGGCCAAAAACACGTATGGTTGGCCATAGCGGATACATGTTATTCGCAAGAAAATTATAGCTATTTTAATTTTAGCTATATTCATTACTTTTTTTAAATTTCAAATTTAAGTTATTCCCAGAAGAATTATTATGAATATGATTGCGTCAGTTAACAGATGGGAAATATATGGAACGAATAGATTTTTGGTTTTAATGTATCCGTAAACTTCAAATATTGATCCAAGTCCTTGTATGAGCAAAACAGAAATGATTGTTGATGTTGCGGGGTCATAGTGAATCAATCCAAAGCAGGTTAAGACAAGTATTATTGAAATAATTAGGGATAATTTTCGGTTGCCTGTAAATTTATAAATTAATCTCATGAAAAACATCAGAGGAATGAATTTAAGCAGTTCTTCACCCATCATTGAAAATATTAATGAGACAGTCATTTCCAGATTGACAGCCCTTGAACTGGCAATATCTGTGCCCGCCAGGTGGAACATGTCCAAAACATATCCCATAACAGTTGCGTAAATCATATAACTGGCAAACATCAATATTGCCAGTATGATTTCATTTCTGTTCGGTTTTTGAAAAATTAGCTTGTAATCCCAGTTTGAAAAATAAAGTAAAGGAATTAACATTGTAAAACAAAATGCGACACTTCCAAGAAATTCAGAAGATAATCCTATAATCATATATAATAGGAATGAGATGGGGACAGCTAAAAGCAGAATTGCCCATCCTATCTTTGGAATTCGGGGGTTATTTTTGTAATATGGAAAATCCCTTGTTTCATTGAATGTTAAAGCTTTCATATTTATCAAGGATGAATTACTCTTTCCGGTAGTTTGTATTTGCTGTAATTTTGAGCTATTTTATCGACAGTTCCATCTTTAAACATTTCATCTAGAGTTTTTTGAACTTGGTCTCTTAACTCAGTATTTCCTTTTTTAAATCCGACACCGTATTGTTCATTTGGAAGTGTTTCATTAAGTATTTTATAGTTTGGTTGTTTTTCAACCACAATATAGTTTGCAATTCCATAATCTACAATAACTGCATCACAAAGTCCGGAATTCAAGTCAACTAGAGCCTCATTATAACTGGCCACTTCGGTTATTTTATTGAAGTTGTCATTTATACTTTCATTCTCTTTAATTTTTTTCAAAACTGAGGTTCCAAGTTCGATTTCTACTGATTTGTCTTTTAAATCATTGAAACTGTTTATGCTGGAATTTGATTTTACAATGACAACGGGAGTATTGTTAAAGTAAGGTTTTGACCAGGTAAAATCATTTTCCCTTCCATTAATGGTAAATTCACTCCATATGCAGTCAATTTCATCACAGTTTAATTCCAGTTCTTTTGTATTCCAGTCTATAATTGGCAGAGGTATGAATGTCCAGTTATTCCTTTTACTTGCCTCTTTTGCAAGTTCAATATCAAAACCGGTGTAATTTCCGCCATCGTTATATCCGAATGGTGGAAATTCATCATTGAATCCAATTATGAATTTTTCATCAGTATTTGTTAAATCAGTGGGATTATTTTTAAAAAAATCGAACATACTTGTGGCACTCACGGCTCCTATCATTAGAAATATTGTCAATGTCAATATTGAAACTAATATTATTTTTTTATTCATTCATTAACCGCCCTTATTAATTTTTTATATTCTTTAATATATTTTATTTATGGTTGTTTATTATCAATGCTGTTTGTTTTGTTAAATGAAATTGCATAGCTATAATTGAAATTACATTGAAAGATGTTTCAAACTTCTGGAGCTTGCAGATATTAAAGTGTCACGATTACCAGTATTTTTTGGATAATGGATTGTATGGTAATGAAAATGAGATTTTAATAATTTAGGTGGTTTGTTAAAAAATAAGTTTTGGAATAGAAAAGTCTATTCCATAAATATTGCAGGTTTGTAAGGCATTGCATTTCTAGCCTTATTTTGTGGGTCGTAGGAATCGTCGGTGTGGATAATGACTTCTTCTCCTGCCTCTTCGGTAATGTAGTCAAGTGCATCGTTTAGGATTTCCTCTTCATTGATTTTTCCGATGTATCTTGTTTTTGTCATTTCTTTACCGATTTTTTTAGCTACCATCGCTATTTCCTTTTTATTATCATAGATGTTTGCTCCGATAGCCCTTCCCATAATCTGGCCGATATCTGGTTTTCCGACTTCATCAGCTATTTTGTAAAGTTCCCATTTCCAGTCAGGAGCAAGGTAAATGTGAACTTTGGAAATGTCTTCTTTTACCATCTTTTTGATTTGTGTAATGTCCTTGATGACGTTTTGCACAAACTCTTCTGATTTTTCAATTTCAACGCTGACTGATGATTCGTCATATTCTGGCCAGCTGGCTTCGCTTACGAATCCTTCTCCTCCATATGTGGTCCATAACTCTTCTGAAGTATGTGGAGTGAATGGTGCTAAAAGCCTGATCCATGCTTCAAGAACAGTTGATAAAACATAGATTATTGCAGGGTCCTGTGAGTCCATCAAATGTTTTACCCTGTAGAGGTAGTGATCCACATCTTTTTTAAGCAGGAATAATGATTCCTGAAGTGCCTGTCTTGTTTGGAAGACTTCCAGTGCTTCTGTTGATTTCTTGATATGCTGGTTGAGCTGGCTGATCATCCATAAGTCTATGGTACGGGTCAGTTCAACTTTTTCAATATTGCTTAAATCCAATGCTGAGCCTTTCATTTCTTCAATCTTGGCAGCAAATTCTCTAAACCATTCAAGTCTTCTTTTAGTTCCTAAAACTTCTTTTTCTCTCCAGTCGAAGTCTTGCCATGGTTCAGCAGATGCCATCAGGAAAAGCCTTACAACATCAGCGGTGTAATCTCTTATCGCATCTTTTAAAAGGATAACATTTCCTTTAGATGAGGACATCTTGTTTCCTTCCAAAAGACCCATTCCAAATACTACAGTTCCTTTAGGCCATTTATCTTCAGGATAAATTGCACTGTGGGCAAACATTAAAAAGCTTAAGTGGTTACCGACCAAATCCTTTGCTGACAGTCTCCAGTCAAGAGGATACCAGTAGTTGAATTCATTTTGGATTTCAGCCACCTTATCTGCCGGAACGGTAATGTCTCCGGAGTCCTTGTTAAGAAGAACCTTATCAAAGAATGCAGGTGTAAGGTCATCAGGGTCCATGTCTTTTAGGTATTTTGCGATTGCATAGTAGGACATGTAGATTGTGGAGTCTGTCAACGGTTCGATTAACCATTGGTTGTCCCATGGAAGTCTTGTTCCAAGACCAACCTTTCTGGAGCATGCCCAGTCATCCAACCAGTTGATGTAATATTCAAAGTTGCTTTTGAGTTCCTTTGGAATAATGGTTTCGCCTTCAAGAACTTTTAAGGTTTTTTCGGTCCACTCTTCGTTACCGTATTTCATGAACCATTGATTGTCCATTATTTTAACGACACAGTTGTTTCCGCATCTGCACACAACAGGCCTTTCGGCAAAGTCATACATGATTGTAGCCATATTTTCTGCGATTAGTTTTTCCTTTAACTCTTCACGGGCAAAGCGAACTTTCATTCCGCCAAAGTCAGGTATTGATTCTATGATTGTACCTTTACTGTGTTGCTGTTTGTACAGTTCGTTTGTAGCTTCATGTAATTTTTCATCGTTCTGGTCAGTAATTCCTAATCTTTCAATGATGTCTGCAGCAGGGATTTCTCCGTAGCCTTTAAGTGTACATACAGGAATCGGAACCACATTTTCAATAATGCCTTCCAGATTGTATTTGGATATTAATTCTTCATTATTTTTTAAATCTTGAAGTGCAATGTAGTCTGCAGGTGCATCAGCAGGTTCTGAAAATACAACACCACTTCCATATGATGCGCTAACAAAACTGGCTGGGAAAATTGGTAATTCTGCACCAGTAAATGGATTTTTAGCCATTTTTCCAATAAAATCGTTTGGATCAATTTCTGAAATGATTTCTAAATTTTTAATTTGGTGCTGTAAATTGTAGTGAGCTTCTTTTGTTATAATCCAGTTTTCACCTTCAGCATTAACGAGCACGTATTCCACATCAGGATTCAACCAGATGTTGGTTGCTCCCACGATTGTTTCAGGTCTTAATGTTGCAGTTACAAGGATTTTATCTTCAATTGGGAATTTTAAAAGGGTCAGTTCATTGACGCCTACTCCTTCACCTTCAAGTAAATCGTGGTCTCCTACAGGGTTGTCACAGTTCGGACAGTATTTAACAGGGTGCTCTCCTTTTGCAACTAATCCCTTATCGTGGAGTGTGGTAATTTGCCATTCGATGAATTTTTTATAGGTTGGATCGATTGTTCTGAATTCTCTTCTCCAGTCAATTGAATAACCCATTTCTTCCATCACTTCATGATATTCGGTTGAGAAGTATTTTACGATAAATTCAGGGTCTTCTAATTTTGGCAAGGTTTCCTTTGGAACGCCGTGAACTCTTTCATATAAATCTAGAGTCCATGGATCTTTTCTTTTAATCCTGTCGGCAATACCGATAACCGGTGCACCGGTTACGTGCCATGCCATTGGGAATAATACGTTGTAGCCTTCCATTCTTTTAAATCTTGCATAAACATCCGGTACGGTGTAAGTACGTCCGTGACCTATATGCATTGCTCCACTAGGATATGGAAAAGCTACTGTAATGAATAGTTTTTCTCTTTCATCAGGGTTTGATTCAAACAGTTTTGCATCAGCCCATTTTTTCTGCCATTTTTTTTCAATATTTTCGCTCACTAAATCACCACTATAAGATTGTTTTTTGAGGACTTTCAGGAACTTTACTTTTATGTTCGCTCCTTTTTATCTTTGTAATAATCATATTAACGTCATCAACTGAAATATCTAATTTTTCAGCTATTTCAGTGTTTTTCATATCTTTTTCAGTGTAAAAATAAAGTATTTTATCAAGCAAATCGTAGCTCATTCCGATTTCATCCTCATCACTCTGACCTTCCCATAGGCCTGCACGAGGCGGTTTATTAAGAATCTCTTCGGAAACGTTCAGGTATTCGCTTAATTTGAAAACTTCACTTTTGTATAGGTCCCCTATCGGTTCCATATCGCATGCGCCATCACCATGCTTTGTAAAGTAACCAATCAGGATTTCACTTTTGTTGCCGGTTCCGATGACCAGGCAATTCTTATAATTCGCATAATAATAAAGTAGGGACATTCTGATTCTGGCTTTTAAATTTCCAATGGCCAGATTGTCATTGTCCAGTTCAGTTATGGATAGATATTCATTTAAAATGCTTTCAATAGCTATTTCTTTATAGTCAATTCCTAAATTTTGCGCTATTTCAATTCCATGAACAGTATCTTCTGAAGGTGTTGTAGTGGATGGCATGACAATCCCAAAAACGTTGTCTTTGCCTAAGGCTTCGCATGCCAGATAGGCGACAAGTGTTGAATCGATTCCTCCGCTGAGTCCAATGACAATTCCATTACAATTGGCTTCATTTACTTTGGATTTTATGAATTCAACAATGTTGGACCTTGTTTTTTCTAAATCTATTTTTGGAATTTCATTCAAATTTCCACCAGCTTTATCATTTATACATACATTAATATGTTACTATTGATTAATAAATTATATTATGTCAAACGTTAATCTTATGTGTGAGAAGTCATTTTCTCAGGCCGACCAGGAAATTGTTGATGTGTTTATGGAGTTTCAACAGGCATTGATAGATAAGGACTTGGATAAGTTAAATGAAATGATTCTGGATGTCCCTGATTTTATCAATGTTACAGGCAAATATCAGTCTAAAGATGAGTTTTTGTCTCAAATAGGTGACGGTACTTTAAACTATTTAAATTTTGATATACTCAATCCCACAATATTGTTTGATGATGACAATGCTGCCTCTCTTATAGCCAATGTCAGACTTTTTATCAAAATCAACGCCAAGGAGCTCAGGGTCATTTCAAATTCCGTTGTCAGTTTCGAAAAATCCTCTGAGAAATGGTGTATCAGCAAGTGGGAAAATTAATAAAAAATAAGTAATTTGGGGAAAATCAATTCCCCTCTGATTTTTGATTTATTTTAAAACAAATTTCTTAAGGCCAATAATGCTTAATACTATAGCTATTAAATAACCGATTAAAGAAATTAAAGGCATGTCGAATACCCTTGGTCCGAATGAAACAACAGAAGAACCGATAATAAGGGCGGATATCAGTGCGATTATTGAAACCTTATCGGTAATGTCAACTTCAAATTTGAATTGCAGCTCTTCATTATCAATTTTGTGTATGGTCCTTGTGAGAAGTTTCGGCAGGGCCTGAAGCATGTGTTCATACAGAATGAGGTTGCTTTTTTTGCCTTTGAAAAACTGTTTAGGATTGATCCTTTGTTTGGCTATTTGTGAAGCAACAGGTTTGACTGATGCGAAAACATCTATTTCCGGATCTAGATTGTGTGCAATTGCTTCAACCATTGACAATCCTCTTGCCATGGTAACGACTTCATTTGGGAGGATAACTCCATATTCTTGCATAAGATTGAGCAATGCTTCTAAAACTCCATCAAAACGATTGAGCTGTACGCCGAAGTACCTTCCGAACAAATCATTCAGGTCTCTTCTTAAAGATGAGGTGTCAATGTCATAATCCAATATGTCCATGTACATCAATTGGTTTATCAATCCGTCAACGTCCTGGTCCACGAATAACAGCATTACTTCTGAAAGGTCACGTTTGAATTTTTCATCAAAGAATCCCATCATACCTAAATCAAGATAACACACTACATTATCCTCTAAAATCATCAGGTTTCCTGGGTGTGGATCTCCATGGAAGAATCCGTCAATGAAGAGTTGCTGGAGATATGAATCAAGAACAGTTTTTGCTAATAGTTTTTTATCGAATTCATCACCTGTACTTGCATAGACGTCATTTAGTTTTGTACCGTCAATAAATTCCATTGTCAGGACTTTTGAAGTACAGTACTTGCCGTATGTAGCAGGGATATGAACATCGGGATTGTCTATGAAATTCATTTCAATACGTTGCATGTTCATGAATTCGTTATTGTAATCGATTTCCTTGTGGATGGAGCGGTCAAACTCTTCCATAATTCCTGGCAAGTTTATTTTTCTAAGGTCTGAATTCAATTTGTCCGCACGGTTGGCCACATATTTCATTATCCTTATATCAAGGTCAATTTTATCAGTAATGCCTTCCTTTTGGATTTTAACTGCAACTCTTTCACCGGTAATTAATTTAGCTTCGTGAACCTGACCGATGGATGCAGTTGCTAACTCTTCGTGTTTGAAGTCTTCAAATAGGTCTTCAATCTTTCCGTTGAGCTCTCTTTCAACAATTGCCTTGACTTCGTCATAGGTTATTGCCGGATTGTCATCCTGCAGGTTAGCCAATTCATCAGCTATTTTTTCACCGACAACATCCGGCCTTGTACTTAACAGCTGCCCTAACTTGATGAATGTAGTTCCCAGTTCCTGAAGCATCAATCTTAGCTTTAATGGAATTTCATCATCCAGTATGAGGTTCTGGTCATCATCGTCTTTTTTTATTATTTTGCTTTTAGCGGTTTGACCTAAAATTTTATCGAAGCCATATTTTTTCATGACTGCTCTAATTTCCTTCAAACGCTCTTTAGTTTCTTTATCCATTCTATCACGTTATAATTTTAATTTTCAATAAAGCCGGATGCAAAAAATGTTATTCCCTCTAAGATTAGACATATTCCAACTATGATTGCAGAATATAGTGGATTTGCAATTGCAAATGCGGCAAGGTACACCACTACAAAACCTAAGATTAAGATTAATACTGATGCGAGTTTTGATAATGCGTCCGGTCCGAATATTATTCCGGTAATGCCTGAAATTATCAATATAAATGCAATTAAATAGAAATTGAATGCAATGACGAAAGATAATGCGTCTATTCTATAAATAAATAATATTCCTAATAGTATTGCACAAATTCCAATCAATATATTAATTGCTGAAGCATGGGTTATCCTGCTCCATAGGGTGAATCCGTCAACAATGGAAGCAAATCCAAATACAATCAAAGATATTCCTGCAATTAATGAAACTGCTCCCGCACTATACACTGGATAGATTGCAAAAATCAAACCCAATATTATAAATAAAATTCCTAATACTTTCCTAAAATCCATAATTACACCTTGTTTTTAAAATTTATTCATTGATTAAATATATTTATAATTTTGTTGTTTCAACTAATAAATATTTAATGTGAACTCGCTTAAAAATGAGAAATTTTCAAGAAAAAATAGAAATCATAGCTCTTCTTTATAATAGAACAGTTCAACAAAAGATATGTGTTGATGGACAATTATCTTATCAAAAAGCTTATTTTTTTTAACTTATATGGCCTTAAATCTTTAAGCTATGGTAAATTGCACATAATACTTACTTATCAAGCTTTTTTGATTAGGTTTAAATTGGTTGATATATAAAATAATACTTGATAATGTAAATTAATTTTACTTTTTTCGTCAATAAATTTTTTAAAAAGGAAAATTATCATGCCTCAAAATGAAGAAATCCATGGTGATTCTCACTTATTGGAGTCTATGGGCTGTGGATGAATCTTTGAATTGTGAAAAGTTGGGGCAGTTCAAGTGAGATAAGGAATTGAAAATATGAGTGTTAATAATGATCAAAATGAAACAATAAAGGAAAAAATCAGGAAAGCCTTTTCATTGTCAGAGGATTCCGCATCACATGAAGAAATCCGTACACGTCTTTTGGATGGTGGAAAAATAACTGGAACCAACATGTGTGTGCTTGTATGTGCAATGGTAATTGCTTCTGTAGGTCTTAATATGAGTTCAACTGCTGTTATTATCGGTGCAATGCTGATTTCGCCTATAATGGGAAGTATTCTGGCTTCCGCATATGGAAATGTATCTGCAGATTATCCTCTCTTTACCAACCATATGATTGGCTTTGGAATGCAGATTGCAATCAGTGTCATTGCAGCTTCAATTTATTTTTTCCTCTCACCGGTTAAGGAGCCAACAGTGGAACTGCTTGCAAGGACATCTCCATCATTTTTTGATGTGCTCATCGCATTTTTTGGAGGGATTGCAGGAATCATAGGACAAACCAGATTGGACAAGACAAACACAGTCATTCCGGGTGTTGCAATTGCAACCGCTTTGATGCCTCCATTATGTACATGCGGTTATTCAATTGCAAACGGCAGATTGGATATGCTACTTGGAGCAGGATATCTGTTTATCCTCAATGCGTACTTTATTTTCCTGGCTGCAAGTATGATTCTGGCTATTTTGAAAATACCTAAAACCAGGGAATTGACAGAAAAAGAATGGAAAAGGCATCGTTTCAGGATGGTTCGAAATACAATCATAATTGCTATTCCAAGTATAATTGCAGTTTATTCTATGATTTAGACGAACGGTTTTGAAGATGTAAGTTATGGGTTTAATGGTCTATAACTTTCTTTTCTTCAATCAGACAAAGATTTTTTGCAAAATATTGTTCTGCCTTAACATTAACGCCTGCCATCACCCATTCAAAACATACTTTTCAAATGCTTTTCATATATATCTCAGTTTAGGATAATATCAGATATTCAATAAGGTCTCCGTTAATGTAAATGAGAGTCCATTTAATCAAAGAAAATAAGCTAACTATTATTTATATTGTTTGCATATTTATGGAAAATTAATGGTGAAAACTAGTGGGAAGTGGTTCGACAGTTTGGATTAGAGTTTGGTAGTTAATGGCATTTTTTTCAAAATGAGTAAGGAAAAATAATTGAAATGAAATTTCAATATTGTTTCCTTTAAAATTTTTTAAGCTTTTAGGTTTAATGTTTCTTTTTCAATCTCGACTCTTTCATCTAAAAGGGCGGATACTTCATCCATTTCATCTTTAAAGGTTGAAAGGTCATCTTCAAGTGTAACTAATTCGGATACTTTTTTCATATCTTTTTCAAGATTGTTTATTAATCCGTTTTTAGCTTTTTGCATTTTTACTTGAGCGGTTAAAAGAATTTCTGCAAATTTGTTTTCTGCTTTGAATAAAATGAATTCAATAGGTTTTTCATCAGCTTCAATTTCTGAATCAACAGCATCCAATAATTTGATAATGTCTTTTTCCGCATCATCATTAGCCTTATAAACTATTTTAATAGCTTTTTCCACATGGGCAGATATTTTTTTGTCAGTATATTTTGCTTTCAATGCTATTTTTCTTTCTTCATGATTAATTTTAGCTTGTGCTTTTTTTTCTTCATGTTTTACTTTTTTTTCATCAAGTTTAACGGAAAGTTTTTCTTTTTGTTCATCTAAAACCATTATATCGCCTCTATATGTTTTTTTTAATCAATATTGTTTATAAATCTTTTCCTATATTGGAAGAATTTCTAATTTTTTAATTAATTGCTGATGAATTGTATGCTCTTAGCGTCCTAAGCAATATTTTTAAAAACAGAGGATTTTTAAAATATTCAAAACTACAATTTTTCTCGATTTGATTTTCATTCATTGATTTTAAGTAATCTTTAAAATATTTTTTCATTAATTCTTTTTTACTATCATCATTGCGGTTCTGAATTTTAAATTCAGCTATGATATTTTGAAGATTGGGGTTGAAAAGTTCATTGTTTTTATCTTCCTTAAGAGTCATTATGAGTTTTAAATTGCCCTGAATTTCATCAAACCCTTTAACTCCATCAAGTATCTTATTGGCCGCATCAAAAATACTGAAAATAGATTGATTTTCACTGGCCTGCAAAATTTGCGGTTTATTCAATTTTAACTCAGTAACGTTTTTTGGATTAAATTCGTCTATTGATTTCCATATGGATGAAATTTCATTCATTAAATCTGAAGTCAGGAAAAATTGTTTACAAGATTTTTCATTGGGATATGCATCATAGGAATCCGTACATGATCTTGAAAGAACCAATGTTTTTTCATAACATGGCCCGGCACTCGCCAAACATATTTCACTATGTTCAATGTTTGATGTTATTATTTGGGCATATTTTACTCTTGGAATCAATATTTCTCTATTGATGAGGTATGAAATTCCTTTTCGATTTAAAATTTTTTTTAAATGTCTTTTCGCATTAAAGGTCATGTTTTCCAGAAATTTGGGAGCAATTTCCTCTTTAAATTGGTCAATTAAAACATCTTTAAGAAATCTGCCGGTCATCAATTTAAAGTTTGTTAATTTAAGATTTTCCCCATCGGTTTTGCAGGGGTGATGTTGGGGAATCAATATTTTTGTGTTCCAATTCTGTGAAGATGCAGTGGGGAATCTGTTAATTTTTGGTTCATGAGATTCAATTTTCATACCTTTAATTTGAGTGTTATCCTTACATTTTGGTTTGTTTTTATCAACTTCAGCATCCGATAATTTGATTTGGTCATTTTCTATTTCAGAATTGTTAGTGTAAATTAATTGTGATGATAAAAGTTCATCGATATATGATGGATTTCTAGAGAAAAACAGTGAGTGTCCATTAGGCGGGCTGACAAAATCTTCTTTTAGTTGCATGCAGATGTGGTTTAAAAGATTATTTTCAATTTTGATTTCGGTAACTGGCATTTCTTCAGCGTCAATTGGATTATATCTTTTTTTAGCATGACAGTTAATGTTTCTGTTACAATCAGAAATCAAACCATAATGTTGTTCTAAAAATGAAATGAATTTGTGGTTTGTATTAAGGCATGTCTTAATTATTTTATTTTGGGGGATTTCTTTTTCAGTTGAGGTAAACTTCAAATCAATAAAAAATTGTAATATTTTGTATTCGGTTAATTTTAGAAATGCTTCTTTAATAATATGATTGCTTTCAAAATGCATATCGTTAAATGTACTGCTTATCAATGCAATTGTGTCTTTTAAGCTCATGAGAATCCCAACTAACTATAGGAAAAAAGTTGCCCTAAAAAAATATTATAGTACATAACGATTTTACCTAAATTTATTTTCTAAAATGTACTATATAAAATAATTGATTTGAATTAACGATTTTTTGAAAAAAATAATATGTAATCTTTATTTTACAAAAATGCCGTTAATGTATGATAATAAAAAATATAAGGAATATTTAAACATTATTTAATAATTTAACTATGAATGTTGAACTTAATCATGATATCGGTGTAATAATATGTCGGTAGGGGTAGAACTTAAAAGACAACAGATGTTGAAATGATGGTGTAAGAAAATAAAAAAATATTAGGAATATTAAACATTATTTAAAAATTTAACCATGTGTGTTGAAATTAATCCTAATACTATTGTAATTAATATGCCTGTAATGGTCGGACTTAAACCTGCAACAGATGTTGAATAGGTAAATGCGGGACCGAAAGCAATCACTAATAACTTACTCATTATCAGGAAAACAAGAATTGAACTAATGATTGAACTAATGATTAAAACAGAAGCGGAACTGATATCTGTAATTGTTGGTCCTCCAGAAGCAAAACCCAATAGGATATATACAACAAATATTGCTAACCCCCAATCTCCAAATAGGAAATGAGCTATTGCACCTAAGATTAATCCACCGATTATTGCTATTATTTGTGTTATGACAATTCTAACTACTGCACTTGATGCATTTGACATATTTTGCCCCCTTTTTTATTATGATTATGTTATTACTAGTATAAAAGTGATATAAAGCATAATATTTAGGTTATATAAAAATTAAGTTAAATGTTCATATTTTTAATCAAAATCACTATTGTCAAACCTTTCAATAAGTTAATGAGATAGTTTTTCATATTCTTTTTTATACTTCTGGATGATTTCAACATCATCATTTTCAATTATATTGATGAGTCCTTTTGTCAAAATTTTATTAATGGTTTTCACAATATCTTCTGCTGGAACGGTCTTCTTTGTTTCTAATAAAATGCCATCATAATTAGGAGGATTTGTGAAATCTTTTTTAAATTGTTCCTTAATTTCACTTCTCCAATTTTTAGAAATAAATTTCTCTAAAATTAAAATTATGTCTTCAGCAAAACTATTTCCCAATTTTAAATAAGTTTTGACTCTCTTTTTATCCTTTTTAGGGTCAAATCCCTTAAGTAACATATTAAATGATCCATAGTTTTGATATCCGAATGGCAAAAACCTTCCCTGAACTGTATGGGCACAATATTCGTTCATTAATTTATACGATTTGCTTCTGGAAATTGAATAGATGGAAATGGCTTCGATAGCATCTGTTTTATCACTGTTCCAGATATACATCAACGATTGTGTAAATATTTCATTAAAGATATAGTGTGCCAATTCGTGAATGAGAGTTGAAATCTGATTTGATTCATCCAACCTATCGTCAACCCGAATGACATTAAATGCAAAGCTGCCATGTTCGGCTCCTTTGGTTTTATACTCAATATCTGTATAAGATAAAGCCATTAGGCTGATTTTTTTAAAAATACTAATTTCTGAGAGATCTATATTGTGCTCCTCAATCATCTCATTAAAATTGGTTAATCCTGCCTGTTTAATTCTGTTTAATATGTTATTGTACTCATCAACAGTTAAAGGATTGTCTTTTAATAATTTAATTCTTTTTTTAGTGAATATATTTTCAAATTCATTTAAATCTGAAACTGTTGTGGGACCTTCATTTTTATTTAAATCAACGAAATCAAAATCACCGGAGCCATGTTTATGACTTTTAAATGAGTTTAAAATGTTGTCAATGTCAAATTTCTCATGTGGGAAATCTTTTTTATAGGCACTGTTTTCAACATCTCCTATATTTTTCTTAATCATCAATGCCATTTCATTTTCACGGCAAAAATTTAAGGCAAAATCACAATAAAGTAAAGCTTTTTCATATTTGCCTGCTAAAAATAGCAAATATGCCTTCCCGCTCCAGGCAAATGAATTTTTGCTGTTTATTTTCAAAGCATTGTTAAATGACATATATGCCTTGTCAAATTCATCTGCTTTAGTTTGACATAACCCTAATAATACCCAAACATCATCATTATTTTTATCTTCTGAAAGAATAACCTTAAAATAATCAATAGCCCTTGCATAATTTTTAGAGTCCATATGCCGGATAGCTCGTTTAAATAATGATTCATTGTCCATATTCTCACCAAAAAAAGATAAAATTAAATTTATCTCACCGCTTCAATTCTTAAAAAACTTTGAACCTGTGTCAGGAAATCCAGCGGAATATTTGCAATTACCAAATAGTAGATAATTGCTCCCAGTATAATCCCTGTCAGATATAATGGGATAAGTCCAAATGGTCTTTCTACCGCTCCGTTGTTATAATAATCAAAAGCGATGATTAATGTCACTCCACCCAGTACGCAGCAGATTAGCGAACTGATATCAGAGCCAATTCCAAAATATGCTACACTATAGCATCTTAAGAATATAGCTATAATAAACATAACAATTGCACCGAACAGGGATTGCATTCCCATAGTCTTATTAAAATCAGTTAAATTCATATTTTACACCTCATTCGCCTTGAATAAATTTTATATTGTCTATTAAATTTTCCATATTGTTTATAGGTACTGATAAATCAATATCCAGATAAGCTTTATTATACGAACCAAAGCTAGATGATAAAATTAATTGATTACCATACTCAAAATATCCATCAACAACGGTATGGCCGACAACCATACATTTAGATTTGATAATGCTTAAAAAATTATCAACATCTTCCATTAAATAATCATTACCATAACGATTCCATAAAAAGTCATGCAAAATGGCATTATTGAAATCATTATTGAAAATACTATAAAATGAATTCATGCCATAGATAAATCTTGAAGGTCCTGTATGGGATATAAACAGTCCGTTTTCTGTCTGAACAAAAAAAGGCATGGATTTGAAAAATTCAATATAATCTGACAAATATGGTTCAAGAGAACCTTTTTTTTGTATTATCAAATCTTCAAAATCCTGTGTCTGATTGTTAAATCCCTTAAAAACAGGACTTCCAGCAATATGGCTCCATTCATGATTGCCTAAAAGTGGATGGAAATTAGGATATTTATTAAATTTATCAATTACATCATCTATTATTTCTATAGAACCATCATTCTCATCAGTGGAATGAATAAAGTCTCCTACGAAAACTAAATGATTTTCTGGATTATCACAGTCCCATAAATCAATATATTTTTCATAATCTTGCAAATCTCCATGCAAATCAGTCACGATTAATAAGCGGCCTTTTGCAGGTAATTGAATAAATTTATCTTCAATCATACAAATCCTCGGAATTAAAATAAAGTGTTTATTTTATAATTCATCTACTCCTCCTCTGCCTCCGAAAGGAGGTTCACCTCCATTATCTATTATTGCAAGATTCATTAGTTTTTGCGCAACATTTGCCATTTGAGGAACATCATCATTATTTAAAGCATCACTTGCTTGCTGTTTTAAATCACTGACTAATGATGCATCTTCATCTCGATATTCGGCAAACATCATCAAATACAACAATGCTTTTTTAAGTTCCTCAACAGGATCATCAATACAACTGGCTTTAAGTCCTAATAAAGAATTTTTAATTTGATCTATTTTAAAGGAATCTTCATTTTCTATAGCTTCATCTAATTGTCTTGAAAGGTTTTCAAATTCATCTTCTTCTTCTTTAGTTCCATTAGCATTAACCAAATCCCTAACTTCTTCCCGAAGATTTAAAACTTCTTCAATTTCACTTTTATTATCAAAATACTTAGTTATGTTATTTAAAATTTCATTTAATTTGTTAATAAGTTTATTTGCTTGATTAAGGGCACCTTCATCATTTTCTGCACTTTCTAAGAATCCATTAATATTTTCTATGATATTTTCTTCTTCAATTTGTGCTAAATATGATTCAATTTCTTCATTAATGTTTTCAGTACTGCATTTTAATTTAATACTTTCATAATCACTTTTGGCCTTGATAAATTTGTTATTTACCTCATCAAAAGTGAATTTTTGAATACTTGGATCAATTTCAAAATCAAATGTCTGACCAATATCTAAAACATTAACATCAAACGTCATGACTCTTGACTTGTCAATGTCTACTGTAATAGTGATTTCACTGCCTTTCAAAATAGTTTTTCGAACATCTGCACCGGATATCAACAATTCTCCAACTTTTTCATTGTTGGATGCCACTTTTGCAGTACCATTATACAATGGCATTGATATAAAACTATTTTCATCATCTTTTGTAACCTCTGCAGTTGTTTTAAACGGTGACATATTATGATAAGGTAAACGTGACCCTTCTTTAGCTAAAATAAATAATGTATCATCATATAATCCCAGGCCTAATGTGTGTGGTAAAATAATTTGTTGTTCAAATCCTACAGTGTATTCAATGGCATTAGCGGAATTTTCATCCAGCTCAACCAAACTTCCACTAGAATCATATAAACTAATTGAATACCTGTTTGTTTCATCTTCAGGCATTAACTCAAATTCAAAAAAGCCATCATCTTCAACTGAAATTTTTCCGGTGCTCCTTTTAGTTTTGATATTTATTGCTTCAATAGCAAAACCTGAAAAATCATCGACTTTATCAGATAAAACTTCACCTGAAACAAAAAATTCTTCATCAAGTGGTCCTGTAGCAACATAATCTAATTTCAATCCAAACTTGCCTGATGGAATTTCAATATGTGGGTCAGGGATAGTTCCTGCAAATAGTGCTGCTCCTCTTGCAACAACTGTAGTTGGGTCGATATCATATTTTAAAGGAATATTGAATGTTTTTTCAAGACTTTCACGTATTACCGGACTGAGAGTTGAGCCTCCAACAAGAATAATATAATCAATGTCATTTGTTGTCAATTTAGCTTTTTTCATTGCATCGTTACAATGATTGATTGTTCTTTTAATGTAGGATTGCATAATTTCTTCAAGTTCTTCTTTTGTTAAAGTATACTTGAAATCATAAAGTTCATTATCATGGACTAATAAACTATCAACAAAAATTTTTGCCTTATCAGTTCCGGATAAATCTTTTTTAGCCTCTTCAGCAGCACCTTTAAGTTTAGCAAATGCTTTTCTATATTTGTCTACATTCTTTTTATTGAAATCATCAAGACCTAAATCATCAGAAACTTTTTTTGCAAAAATCTTATAAACTATGTCCCAATCAATTAAATTTCCACCTAGATGTTCATCACCGGAATGGGCTAAATTTTCAAATTCTTCATCTTCTAATTTAACAATAGACACATCAAAAGTACCTCCACCCAAATCATAAATTAGCCAGGTACCATTTTCATTGGATGCATTAGAATATGCATAAGCTGCTGCAACAGGTTCCATTATAATCGGAGTAAATTTAAATCCTGCAAGTTCAGCAGCTTTTTTTGTTGCTTTATTTTGAATAGGTCCAAAATCAGCCGGGACAGTAATTACAGCGGAGTTAACTTTCATGTCTAATTGTTTATAAACAGAATTCTTCAAGTCTTTTAAGACTTCAGCAGATAATTCTTCAGGTAACATTTCCTTTCCTGAATCTTTGAAGAAATATTTTTTATTCATACCCATATTAAGTTTAAATTCGGCGGCTGCATTATCCGGATCAAATAAGGTTTGTCTTTTACCTGCTTCACCAACAAGGGCATTGCCATCTTCATCAATAGCAACTGCGGATGGAGTAAAGTTTCTATTACTGATTAAATTAGGAATAATTGGAGTATCATTTCCTTCACAGTGAGCAATAATAGAAGTTGTTGTTCCTAAATCAATTCCAAAATCTACAGTTTTTGTTCTAAATTCTTCGGAGTTGTTTGACATGTTGTTTCACCATTTTAATCTTTATTTATTGCACCAGCTCTTGTTACAACAACTTGTGCTTTTAAAATTTTTTTATTATTGAAATAAATTTCAGGTTTTTTAGTTTCTGTAATAGTAGGTTCTTTATAATTGGGATTTGCATCTTCAAAAGCTAAAACATCAATGTCCATATGTGCATCATACTTTTGACCTATCGGATTTTTAATTTCAAATCCCCAATTTGACAATTTGGACATTAAAATATTATAATATTCAACTGTAGAGTTTATTGGGCGCAATGAATCATTAACAATCTTTTTACACATTTTTATTTCATTCAAATCATTTTTAATTTTTAAAGCATCTGCCTTCGGATTTTCCATAAATTTTAATAATTTTTGCTCTTGATTTGATAAATAATTATCTAAAATGGTCAGTTGATTGTTTTCCTGATAATTAATTGCTATGTTTCCTATTACCCAAAGATTAGTTATCATTTCAATTAACATTCCTGTCATTTTTGATGAAACGGCAGGATTTTTTGAATCCAGGTATTGAATGTCTGCAACAAGTTTGCCGACAACATTTTCAATTTCTCGCATACGTTTCATCAGCACTGCATCCATTTCGGATAATTCACCAGTATTTGGATTAGCTTGCATCTGTTTTACTTTTTTTATCTGTTTAGGATTTAATTTTACATTTTTATTTTTCAGATTTACATTTTGATTTTTTAAATTAGGTCTGTGTTTTTCAGCATGTAAAACCTTATTGTTTTTTTTATTGTTTTGCTTTGGATTTCTATTAAATATTCCTTTAACAGAATTAAGAGGATTTTCACTCATAATTAACACTCCTGTAAATTATAATAAATTAGTTGCGGCGTAATAGGCTAATGATGCAAAAATTATGGCTGCTACGAAAATAACGAATTTTTTATTATATGAGGATTCAGATGTTTGAGTTTTTATTTCATTAAGTTTTATATCTAATCTATTCTGACCTTCATCAAAGGTTATTGTGCTTTCATAGTTTTCATAGCCTGGTTTTTCTACTTTATATCTGTATCTGCCTATCGGAATACTATTTAAAGTATTAGAACCTGAAAGACTTGTATTATATTCATATTTTTCACCAGTTTCAGAATTGGTAAACGTTACATTACTAATTAAGTTATTGCTGTTTCCATCTTTAACGGATATTTCAACATTTGCAGTGGTTTGAGATACTTCATTTTCCACATTTTCAATATCTTCGGTTTTTACGCTTTCAATTTCATCATTTGTCTCTGTTTCAGTTTCAACAGGAGTTTCATCATTAATATGGGTTAAAAGAGAAATATCTTCATTTATTTGACTTTTTAATCCTGAATCAGTTGTTTTTTCTTCTAATGATTTAAGAAGATCAATAAAATCATTGAATTGAGATTCATTTAGTAATTTGAAAAAAAGTAATGCTTCTTTAGTTGGAATTTTATTATAAATGAATCGGCAGGTATTATTTAATAAGTTATTAGCAAATGTGTCATTTTTCAAATCATACAATACTGACAAGTATGGCATTATTTCATCACTATATGCGAATAATAAATCATATTTCTCATTATCCTCTGCTGTTTCAAATGATCTTGCAAATGAGTCTCTGTCTTCATTAATTAAATTTTCAAGAATATGGATTATTTTAGAAGAAACTTTGGTAGTGACTGATTTGTCAAATGGTGAATTTTGAATACTATTTATGAATTTGGATATGTAATCCAACTTCCTTTTACCAACAGTTGGTGAATCCAGATGTTTTTTAATAAATAAATAATTAATATTCAATAAATTATATGGCAATTCCTCAAATGTTTCATCAACAAACTCTTCAGTCAATCTAGGATCTTTTAAAGAAGCAACCCTTTGCTTAACAAAATCCTTAAATTTATTTGAATCGATTATCTGGGACCAGTAATTTAAAGCTAATTCTAAATCTTCGAATAAATTTTTATTTCCTTTGCCTTCAATAAATCCATCCATTGCTCTAACATGGTATAATATGGCCAAATTGTGAATTGAAGTCATATTCATAGTATTTGTTGAAGATGTATCATTCCAATATGAAATTGCTTTATTATATTTAGATTCTTTTAAATAACCTACAATTTCTTCATCTAAATTATCTTCAAAAGATTTGGGCCAAAACCAAAATATTTCATCAATTAATCGAGATTCTACATTAGATAATCTATTTTTTGCTTGTTGATATTCATTATATGATGGTTCGGGCGAAACGGGCAATAAAAAATCCATGTTTGAATTTTTAAAAACCCCTTTTAAAGGTTCAGTGTCCTTAAAATTTTTTCTCTCCCTATATCTGTCGATTTTAGAAATTCTGTTGTCAATTTTTCTGTTTTTACTTGTTATGTCCAAACCCAGTATTCTAAAACCATTAGTTTTATAAATATTTTCATCAATATCCATTAATTACACCTCACATTGATAAACCACGTTTCCATAAAGACAATTTGACGGAATATTTATCTTTAACATCATCATCTGTTAGAACAGCAAATTCCATCAATCTGGCAACTTCAATTTTTTTGGAATCATCCCATTTGTATTTTTTAATTAATTTCAATGATTCATTAACAATTTCATCGACATCATGTCTATTTAAAATATCCATGAATGGTTCATACATTTCATTGATATATGAATATTCTTCCATCAAATCATTTAAAAGACTAACTGCCTCGTCAATATTTTTATTTTCAGATAATTCTGATAATATCGGCCATAATGTTGTGTAACCTTCATATTTGCTGGCAATTTTTGGATTATATGCAATAGCTTCTTCTAAAAGATCGCATGCAAGGATATAGTTTGGATTAACTTGACTGTATACATTAAATGCCTCTTTTATCAATGATTCGTCAGGCATTTCATCCTTCCATAATCTGAGACGATATGTGTATTTTTCACGCACGTCAATGTTGTTAATGATGGCTTTTTCAAGAATTTCAATAGCCTCTTCCAGTTTATTTTCCTGTTTTGCCAGTCTGAACGCTTCAGCTAATAAATCTTCCATACTTTCACTGAAATCAGGTTCGACAATTTCTCCCTCATCAACATCATCAATAGAACCGGAAGAGGAAATTTCAGAAGTATAAATCATGGTTGTTTCATCTATGCCCATTTCATCTTCCATGTAATCGGTGATGACTCTTAAAAGTTGGCCTGAACTAGTATACCTTTTTCTGGGATTGACGTCCAAACATTTCATGACAATTTCATCTAATTTTTGAGGAATTTCTGAATTATAGTTGCTTGGGGGTTTTAATTTATTTTCCCACGGTTTTCCATAAAACATGTCTCCCATATCAAAACGCATGATGTCATAAGGGAACTGATTTGTCAGCAACTGATAAAATATGACTCCGACAGCATAAATATCACTCATTGGTGAAAAATTCTTTTTGAAACATTCAGGAGCCATATAAAGGGGTGTTCCTGCAACTGATAAATTATCAAATGACTTGTCACTATCTTTTGCACTTGCCAAACCGAAATCTGTGATTTTTATAAGTGGTTTACCATCCTCTATTTTCATTAAAAGATTTTGAGGTTTAATGTCTCTGTGAAGGATTTTAGGTTTATTATTATGTAAAACATCCAAACCCATTGCAATCTGTTTCATAATGTCTAAAACTTCAATTATCGGCATTACTTTATCCTGACTTTCAAAGGATTTCCAATATTCCCATAAATCTCCACCTACAACATATTCCATAACAAAATATGCATAATTTTTATCACGCCTGTTTTTTAAACCAAAATTAAAAAGTCCATTTTTGTCTTTTCCCGAAACGGATATGATTCCTGCATCATGCATGCTTATAACATTTTTATGTCTAATTAAAGTAGCAATTCTCGCCTCTTTAAAAATATTGTCAATATCTTTTGAAGGTAAAGGCTGCTTATTAATTTTCATTGCACGGCGGTCGTTTAAATAAATGTGCTTAACAAGAAAAACATCTGCAAAACCGCCTGCACCTAAAAATTTCTCTATTTCATACTGGCCTCTGAAAAACTCATCGACCATGCGTTTTACTTCATCATGATTCATTGTAACACCTTACATAACCTTAAATTTTAAATCGCTTCGTCCTGCTGAAATGACAATTGTATCTCCACTATTTACCTCACGGTTGACGATCATATCTGAAATCGGGTATTCGACAAGTTTTTCAACAGTTCTTTTAAGATATCTTGCTCCGAAATTGGCATTGTATCCTTTACTTGCCAAAAATTTGTAAACTGATTTTTTAACGCTAATTACAATATTCTTTTCATCTAAAATGCGCTGGGATAAATCATCCACATATAATTTTACTAAAGACTCATGGTCTGACTTTGTCAGAGAGTTGAAAATTATCACGTCATCTATTCTGTTTACAAGCTCAGGCCTCATTACTTGAGCTAAATTGTCCAAAACATTTAATGTGTTCATATCCTCTTGTGTTCCTCCAAATGCAACATTGTAATCCTGGTTTGTTTCAAGTTGGATGTTTGAAGTCATGATAAAAATACAATTTTTTGCATTAACGGTGTTTCCTTTACCGTCAGTCAGCCTTCCCTCATCAAATGCCTGTAAAAACACGTCAAATATTTTTGGATGTGCTTTTTCAATTTCATCTAATAAAACAATTGAATAAGGATTGTTTTTAATTGCATTTGTTAAAAATCCGCCTTCATCATTGCCTTTATAGCCTGGAGGAGCACCTATTAATTTGGAAATTGAATGTTCTTCTTTATATTCTGACATGTCAACCCTAATCAATGACTTTTCGCTTCCAAACAGGAATTTGGCTAAGGTTTTTGAGAAAAATGTTTTTCCAACACCGGTCGGACCTAAAAATAAAAATACTGCAATAGGCTTTTCAGGATTATTAATGCCTGCATATGAGTTTTTAATTCTTCTTGAAACCTTCTCAATAGCCTGATCTTGACCAATTATCTTGGATTTTAAGAAGCTTTCAATTTTCTGCGCTTTTTCTAACTGGGAAGATTCGTCGGAAATTGGAATTCCCGTCCATTCGGACACGACTGTTCTAACATCTTCTTCACTAACAACCGATTCTATATTCAAAGAATTTGTTATATCCAATTTAGGAATGAGTTTACGAGAACATGCCTCATCAATTACATCCAGTGCCTTATCCGGAAGGTTTCTGTCCGGAATATATCTTACAGATAAATTGACTGCCGCTTCAATGGCTTCATCAGAAATTTTAACCTTATGATATTCTTCATAGTTTTCCTTTAAACCTTTGAGAATGGATATGGTATCTTCAGGTGTAGGCTCATCCAATATCACTGGCTGGAATCTCCTTTCAAATGCAGGGTCTGTTTCAAAGTATTTCCTATATTCCTGCAATGTAGTTGCACCTATCATTACCAAATCTCCATTTGCTAATGCGGGCTTGATAATATTTGATGCATCCAAACTTCCGCTGCTGGAACCTGCACCCAACATCGTATGAATTTCATCTACAAATAGGATTACTTCCGGATTGTCCTTTGATTCTTTAACAAGTTTTGTTATTTTCTCTTCAAAATCACCACGATATTTGGTTCCTGAAACTAAGGAAGCCATATTAATTTCAATTATTTGCTTATCCTTTAAAAAATCCTTCATGCTCCCATCAATGATTTTTATGGCTAAACCGTTAACTAGTGCGGTTTTACCAACCCCTGGTTCGCCTATAATTAATGGATTATTCTTTTTACGCTTATTTAAAGTTCTAACAACCTGTAATAATTCATCATCTCTGCCGATAACTGGGGTTAATTTACCTTCTTTCGCCAGTTCGGTTAAATTTGTCCCATATTTGACTAATATGCTATTGGATGATAATTTTAATTTTTTTGATTCCTGTTTTATATCCAAATTAGTTTTTAATTCCTCAAATTCAACGTCATTCTCTTCAAAAAAAGTTTTAATAATGTCAGAAGGCTTGTTAAATATTGCTTTTAAAAAATGAATGCAACGAACTTCATCGCTGTTTATACTTTCTGCAATGCTTTCGGCATCATTAAAAATTGCTTTGCATGAATCTGATCTGGACATCTGTCCTTCAGAGTTATTATTCCCTTTACCTTTTAGTTTGCGTATTCCTCTTCTAATGGAAGAGGTATTCATATTAAATTTATTGAAAAACTCCTGTATTTCTTCATTTTCAATGTTAATGTTCTCTGCATATTCCTCATCGAAATTAATTTTATTCTCTTTGATTAAAAATACCATCTTTTCCAAACTACAAATGCCAATTAACAGCTCATCTTCAGTGAAAAATTCCTGTTTAAGGTGGGCTGCTTCGGCAGAACCTAATTCCCATGCTAAATAAACACATTTTGATAATCTAACCATACTTTACCTCACAATTATGCCAATTATTCTATTAAATATCTTGTATGCAAAATATTGCTTATAATGTCGAAACTGAAATTAAATCTACCAATATTGAAACAATTAAACCGGTGACAAAAGGCCCCAGGCCTAACATTGAATATGGAAAACCAATATTTTGACCAAAGATTATTGGGAAAATGAAAGTGATTATTAAATACACAACCGTTATGGCTAAAATTGATCCAACAATTGCTGATGACTTTGTATCAGCAATTTGTGTTAAAATGCGTGGAAACAGTGCGATTATGATATAAAATATTAATACTGCTGTGATGTTGTCTGTTAAAATAAAGTGTACAATTGCAGCAAGAATAAGCGCTATTATTACAATCCAAAAAATCGCACCAATAGTATGACCCAATGTTCTTGCTAAGTCCATAATTTTACCCCTATATAAATTTATTATAATATATGAACAAAGCAATATAAAAGTCGCATAAAGGAAATACTTTATAGAAGACTCTCTTTTCGGTTGGATTGATATGATGTAGTAGCACATTAATTTCTGGTAGTTGTTCAATGGACTGACTCATAATATAAAATCACTCGTCTTTAATTCATCAATTGCTTGTGTAATTTCAGATACTAAATATTTAAATTCTTGATTTTCTCTATTTCTTGAATGTTCTAGTTTAATTCCAAAAATTTTCTTGATTCTCCTAGGTCTTCTAGAAATGACAATTTCATCTGATAAAATGCAGCTTCATTAATACATGTGTGACGAAAAGCATTGTCTATTTTTGTTCTTATGGTGTCCCATGGGACTGGTGCTACTTGATATTCATCAATCAATCTTGGTTTTTTACCTTCTAATAATTTTGAGGCATATCTGCTAATTCTAAATAGTTTTACCTATTTTCTGAATCTTGTAGTTATAGAATACTTGGTATGTTATTTTGTGGTTGTTGTCTTTTCATACATTTTCCATGTTAAAACAATTTTTAAATAATAATTCTTTAATTGTGAGAATCTTGCAATGATGGCTAACTTTATATACTATAAGGAATTAAAATTACATTTAGTAACTAAAAGTAACTTTATTAAGGAGGTAAATTATTTGGCATTTAAAGATTATTTTAAATTTAACAAAGATAAAACCACATTCATTTTCATCGGTGGAAAAGGGGGAGTTGGAAAAACTTCCATATCCTCTGCAACTGCATTATGGTTGGCAGAACAGGGCAAAAAAACTTTAATTGTTTCAACTGACCCTGCACATTCTCTTTCCGATTCACTTGAAGTTCCTATTGGAAACTATCCTCGGGAAATCAAAACAAATCTGTTTGCTGTTGAAATCGATCCTGAAGTGGCAATGGCTCAAAAGCAAGCACAACTGGAAGCTGAAAAGGCTGCTAATCCTGAGTCAGATGGCGGACTGTTGGGCATGGACTTTTTGTCTGATCAATTGGATATGGCATCATCTTCACCGGGAGCCGATGAGGCAGCGGCATTTGAAATGTTTATGGGAGTGATGAACTCTGATGAATTTGACGTTGTAGTATTCGATACCGCTCCGACAGGACACACATTGAGATTATTATCTTTCCCTGAAGTAATGGATTCATGGGTAGGTAAAATGATGATGCTTAAGGCTAAATTGGGTGGCGCCACCAATGCACTTAAAAAAATCATGCCGTTCATGGATGCGGTTGATGACCCTCAAACTTCTGAAGATTTGAAAAGGACAAAAGAGCAAATCGACAAGGCTAAAGAAGTATTGTCAGATTCTGACAGAACAACATTTAAAATGGTTGTAATTCCTGAAGAAATGTCAATTTATGAATCAGAAAGGGCTTTGGAAGCATTGGGCAAACATGACATTACTGTTGACAGCGTTATTGTTAATCAGGTAATGCCTGATATCTGTGACTGTGAGTTCTGCCATTCAAGACACAAATTACAGCAAAAACGTCTGGCTTTAATAGACCAAAAATTCCCGAACCAGCATATTGCCGAAGTTCCTTTATTCAAGGATGAAGTTAAAGGTCAGGAAAAATTATTAAAATTGGCTCACATCCTCTATGATGATGAAGACAACGATGATGTTGTTCAGGAAGCTATTCAGCTTTAAAAAAATAAAATAAGTTAAAATAAATTAATTATTTTAACTCAATCTTTTTTTCTTCAAAAAACCATCCTAAGCCCATTGCAATGATAAATAGCGTTACAAGCAGCAAACCATCAATTGCAGGTTCATTGCCTGTAAAGTCAGCATAAACAGAATTTATAAGATATGCTGCAAAAACAATTACTCCCAGGATGCAGAATATCCTTGATAGTTTTTCATTTTCATGTTTTGCACTATATTTTGAAAAAAGTGACATTATTATGACTATTGCGGCCAGAGCTAACATGAAAATGAATATGAATGAATACTCAAGCATTGTGGATACGCATATCAAAAGCAATATTGTTGCAGCTATAAAAAATATGGTTTCAGTCCGGTTCATCAAATCCCCTGCCTAATCCGTGAATGGTAACTGCAAAGATTATAAACAGCATCAGCAGTGACATTGATGCATTGAGCTGCTTGTCGAACATTATCAGGACAAATTCATATATGAGACATATGACGAATACGATGTCCAATATCTGTATTGTTCTTGGTTGCTTTTTAAAAGAATCAATAATTTTCATTTATTTCCCCCTCCAGCTTTCATCCCAATATTTTGTAGGTACATTAAACGGGGTCCATGTTTCATCACTGAAATATTTGTAGGTTTCAGCTTTTGTCAGTTTCTTTGTTTGTCCGTCACTAATATATATTGCGTTATTTCTATTTAAACTGAGGTCTTTATTGATTTCAACTTCAATGTAATCGTATCCACCCTTATTGTTTGGGATATTGTATATTTTTTTGTTTTGGTTGTATCCCGGCCGTGTAAATGTAACTGTGTCCATTAATCTATGCCAGTCCTTATCATCAAAATATTCGGTCCTGATGTCTACACCTGTTTGCTGTATGAAAACCATAGTTCCTAAAATGCTCAATCCGGCTTTTGTAATGCCTTTCAGGACTTTCCCGCCAAGAAACGACAAGGTTTTATAAGCCATTTTGCTCATAGGATGAATTTCATTTAACAATTCAGTTAATTTGGATTCTACTGGTGAAAACATGTTTAAAGCATTATTGATTCCTGAAATGATGTCCTTCGGTATTGTTCCAACACTGCAGCAATCGCTGGTGGTAGCTATCGATGCGCCCTTGTATGTTGCATGGTTGTGTGAATGAATGACACTTGCGACTCCATTTGTGGTATTGACGATGATTGCTGAAGAGCTTCCGTCCTCTGCAAGTATGTACATCATATCTCCCAATATTGCAATGCTGGTTTTGTTGTTGTGTATGGCATTGTACATGTTGTCCTGTGAATTTGTTGTAAAATTCCAAAATCGTGTTGCAACTTCCTCCAGACTGTATTCCTCCAGATTAGGCAACTGCAGGGAATTCATAAATCTGAATGAGACAACATTGTCTGCACTTCCTTCAACTTCCATTCCCATATCTGCATTCAAAACATTCAAATATGTGTCTTCAAGATTTATTCCGCCTAATATTGTCACGGTATGGTCTCTTTTCCAGCTGACATCAAATTGGGATGTGTATTCATCAGCCACCTTATCGGCAAGCCAGGCAGTTTCAAGGTTGGCAAGATGCATTCCGTAAACATTCATCACGCCAAACCTGTCTAAATAAAGCTTATTTTTCCCAACCCATGTTTTTAAAATGTCTCGGGTAACTTTTTCATTAATGATGGAATATGCCTGCAGCACTTCAAAACCCAAAGTTTTCCTGTATTTTTCACCAAGACCGTAACTGATGGTTTCTGGTTTTACAAGGTCTTCCTGTCCGTTAATCTTAAATTTGGTAATTATATTCTCTTTTGATTGATATCCTACAATGCTATTTCCAAAGTAGCTGAATGTCACTGACGTGTTTGTATTTGTAAACCGTATTGAGCCGGTATTGTGTTTTGTTATTTCGTCATAGCTTTTGTAGTCAAAATCATATATTGTTTTTTGATAAAATTTTCCCAAACTGTATTTCAAACCCAGTTCATCATAACTGTGGGTGTAAAATGTCACTGTTGCAGTAATTTTGTCATTTTGCATATATTTTAATCTTTCGCTATGTTCTGGGCCTTTATCTGCATAAAATCCAAAAAGCTCTATATTGTCATTGGTGTTTGACTGGTAATCGATTTGAGTAAAACCCTTTAATCTTGAAATGACTATTCCATTGTCTTTCAGATTGCTTCTATTTTTATCGTTTTTCACTTCGCTTCCATCAAAAGGTATCAAATGACTCTTATAGCCTATCACTGTTGAATTTATTCCACTTATTTTCGTATTTGAAAACAAATAGCTTTTATCACCAATATTTACGGAAAAAATCTCATTTTTAGGCATTTTTATAATTCCGTTTAATCCTGTTTTAAGCGAGTAGGCAGAATTTTCAGCTACATGAGTCCAGGTAACATTAACGTAGTCTGGAATTAATGTGGTGTGCGTAAATTTAGTAGCTTTGATTACTTTAGTTACAGTTATTTTGTTTTTTGAGCTCAGTCCTCCATATTGTGTTGTCACTGTGTATTTTCCAGATTCCAAATTAACGTTCAGTCTCGCAATTCCGTTTTTGTCTGTTGTTTTGGTGTAGGTTTTGCCGTTCAGTTTTATTGTAACTTTTTTGTTGGGTGAAGCCTTTCCGTTGCTGTTTAGAATTTTTATGTTGAATTTTGCCTTTTTGTTTTCAGTCAACGTCAGATCTTTAGTTTCAATCAATGATTTTACTGTAACGGTTTTTGTTATTGATTCCGATGTTTTTGGATTTGTAATCAAAATGCTGTATTTTCCGGGTTTCAAGTCTATGGTCAACTTTCCAATACCTTTTGAATTGGTTTTAACAGTGTATATTTTCTTATCCAGTTTGAATTTGACTGCAGTATTTTTTAGAGGCTTTCCTTTTTTGTCATAAAATGTGGATGAGTATTTTGCATTGTTTTTATAGTATTTTGAAAAGTCACTGCATTTTATTGTGCTTTTAATCGTCACTGTGCTTTTGGTTGTTGCGCCTTCAAATTCATCGTTTCCCTTGCAAATGCTTAAAACATGGTATGTTCCGCTTTTATAATTGAGATTTATTGATGCCTTTCCCTTGCTGTCCGTTGTTTTTGTGAATGTTTGGCCATTAATTTGAATTTGTATTTTTGCATTGCCAATCACTTTCTTTTTGTACTTCAGCATTGCAGTAAATTTGCTTCCGTCATTATAATGCATTTTGACGTCAGGCGCTGTCAATGTGACCTTTTTCTTTTCGATTTCCTGCGTTTCCCCTAATTTTTCTATATTTTCCGTTCCGCTATTTTCAACATTAACGGTACTTAAATCTTTTTGATAATCTGGTTGAATTTGCTGTAATGTTTCATTTTCACTGTTTGATGCACTAACGGCTGAAATTAAAAAGAGCAATATGAAAATAAAACATATGGCGTTTATTTTTTTATTCATAATATCTACCTTAAATGTTAATTTTTCTCTTTAAATTAACACTTAAAGTATGTATTATGAGATATATGAACTTTAATTTTAAAATTAAATGGTAAATGACTTTTAAAATGAATTTTAAGGGTAAATATTCCTAATATATGACAATAATGCACATATATGTAAATTCACTTTGGGCAATATCATTCAGTGTTGCCTCTACAATTTTCTCATCCGGATAGCTCAGGCGCTCGCACACGACAACCCTGCGGTCCGCCTCAACGCCATTGTCAAGTAAAAACTGTGCCATGTCCTTAACTTTTCTTGAAGGAAGAGCAATTGTTACCTTTCCGTTGTTGATAACCGGCAGGATGTCTTCTATGTTTTCCCTTCCGTGAAATGTCATTACATTGGCATTGTCCCATTGGATATGGCATTTCGCTGCAGCCAGCTGAAGTGAGCTGATGCCGGGAATAACTTCAATATTCTCTTTTGGAAAGTCCAGTTCATCTGATAATCTTAAGACGGTATTCAAAACTCCTGAAAAGCCCGGATCTCCTGTGGATAATATTGAAACGACATTGCCGTCACAGGCCAGTTGAACCCCCTGCCTCAGCGTATCCAATAATTCTTTGACATTGAATGCGATGGTATTCTGCACATCATCAAAAAGGTCAATCGCACGGGTACTTCCGACAGTATAATCACTGGCTTTAACGGTATCAATAGCTTTTTTGGTTAAATATTCACTTGCACCTGGGCCAATTCCAACAATATAAATTTTACCGGTCATTTTAATCATTTATCTCTAGTTTTTCTTTAAACGTATTTTTTAAGTCATCTCTTACCTCATCTGAGTAAGAATGTTCATCATCGTTTTGCAGTGTAAACATGGCTAGTTCATAGATGATTCTGTTCATGGATTTGCCATATTCGGTCAGATAATACTCTGTTGTAACTGGAGTGGTATTCAAAACTTCCTTTCTAATTAATCCATTTTCTTCCAATTCCTTAAGGCAATTTGATAATACCTTATTTGACAATTTTGGTTTATCCTCTTTAAATTCTTTGAAATGCTTTTTTCCAAAGAACATGTCCCTTATAATTTGGATGCTCCATTTTTTGTTAATCAGATTTAGAGTCTTGTCGACCGGACAGACTATTTTTTCACTATCCATAGTCATATTTTGATTAAATTATTATATATTAGTTACTTTTTGGTTACTGGGTTTCCTAATGGTTACAAAAATCATTTAAATACTAAAATTCAATTATTATTAACGAATCGGAGGTGAGTGAATGGACAGGCAGGAACAGTTGGATTTTTTAATTGGTTATTTGATTGGTGAGAGAAATGAAGCTATTGAAATTCCCCAAAGCTATCATGATAAAAGAAATTTGTTTCGTGCACTGATGAATGTAAGGATGCCTTCTAAGGTGTCTGATGAATTTTTGAAAGTTCAGGATGATTTTTTAACACAAGAAACATTGAACAAGAATCTGACTTCAGTTGAGGATATTGGGGATGTCAACGGAAAGATAATGCTTTGGCAAGGAGATATTACAACCTTAAAGGTCGACGGTATTGTAAATGCCGCAAATTCAAAATTGCTGGGATGCTTTGTTCCCCTTCACAACTGCATTGACAATGTTATTCATTCAGCTTCCGGACTTCAGCTGAGGGAGGAGTGCAACAGGATTATGGAAATGCAGGACGGGGATGAGGAAGTTGGAAAGGCCAAAATAACCTCCGGGTATAACCTTCCTTCAAAATATGTGATACACACTGTCGGTCCGGCAATCCCTCAAGGGTTAAGGCCTTCTAAAAATGATTGTGAATCATTGGCCGATTGCTACAGGTCATGTCTGGAAATTGCAACCTCAAATAAACTGGAGTCATTAGCTTTCTGCTGCATATCAACAGGGGTATTTAATTTTCCACAGAAAATGGCTGCAGAAATTGCAGTCAGGACAGTTAAGGATTATTTGGATTTGAATGAAACAACATTGAAAAATGTGATTTTTGATGTTTTTTCTGATGATGATTATATGATATATAAAAATTTATTATTCTAATGGGGTGTTAATGTGGACCGTTTTGTACAAAGATTAGATAAGGCTTACAGGGCTATTGAAGATGCAGAATATATTTTAATTGGCGCAGGAGCAGGATTTTCGGCCGCAGCAGGTTTGGAATATTCCGGCAAGCGTTTTGATGACAACTTTCAGGATTTCATTGAAAAGTATGGGGTTCAGGACATGTATTCTGCCACATTCTATCCTTACAAAACCCAGGAGGAAAAATGGGCTCACTGGGCACGTCATGTCTATGTAAACAGATATTCTGTTGGAAAAACAAAATTATATGGGCAATTGTTGGATTTGGTTAAGGATAAGGATTATTTTGTTCTGACAACAAATGTGGAGCACCAGTTTTGGATAAACGGATTTGATGACGAGAAAATTTTTGCAACTCAGGGCGATTATGGTCTTATGCAATGTGAAAAGGCATGTCATGACAAGCTGTATTCAAATGAGGAATTGGTTTTTGAAGCTATTGAAAAGACTGAAGACTGTAAGATTCCAACTGAGCTGGTTCCAATCTGTCCGGTGTGCGGCGGAAATATGGAAATCAACGTCAGAAAGGACAATTTCTTTGTCGAGGATGAAAATTGGCATCAGATGAACAGAAGATATTCTGAATTTTTAGAACATGTCGATGAAACCAAAAACATTGTATTTTTGGAGTTGGGTGTTGGATTCAACACTCCGGTCATTATCAGATATCCGTTCGAGCAGATGACATTTGACAATCCCAACACTACATTAATCAGGCTGAACAGGGATTATCCTCAACCGATACCACAAAATAAGGATAAGACAATAAGTTTTGATGAAGAGATTTCAGAGATTTTTGACTATTGGCTTTCAAGAGTTTAAATTCTCTATTTTCATTTTTAAAAATGAATATATTGATTCTGCACCAACCAAATCGCCGGGATCGCTCCACTCGGAAGGATATAGAATAAACGGTTTTGACTGGTCTCCTCCCAAACCTCCATGAGATCCAATCAGCTCTTCAAATGCACAGACTTCATCGAATTTTGCATCATAAAAGCTGTTCACTAAAATGTCCGGCATGTTCCTGAAGGAATTTTGCCTTTTCAGGTGGCTGGCGGCATTAACGCCAAAGTCCTCAAGCGGATTTTCACCGACGATTATATCACTGTCCAAATAGTAGATTCCATTCTGGCCGATGACCATTCCTCCATCGGCTATTGAATTGACTAAAATGAAACCGATTCCGGAGTGTTTTACAAGGCCTGGGATTAAATCAGGAAATAGCATCACGATTTCTTCGTAGTTTAATCTCTCGCTCCATTGGGTTAAATATATCAGTCCCATGTTTCCTGAACCTAAAACAATCAGTTCGGAGTCTTTTGCTTTTTTAGTACTTTGCGGGGTGCTTTCATAACCTTTGATGTAATCCAAACTATTCGTATATTTGTCTTTCAGATTTTTATATTTCTCATTTTCGAAAATTAATGATGGTTTTCTTTTTTCAACTTGATCTTTTATATCCTGAAGCGATTTTAAATCTTCAAACAGGTCATCATGAATGTCTCCAAACTTGTTTTTAAGATGTCTGATCTGCAGGTTTTCAGGAATTACCGCATCCCTGAAGTGGTCGATATTGTATTCTGTCTTAAACACCATCAAATCATCCGGAAGCAATTTTCTAACATAATTTCCCAATGTTATTCCATATCTCTGCTTGAAGGTTGCCCCTTTGGACTGTCCATGGTCAGATAAGACCACTATTTTATAATCTCTGTCACTCATCTCAATCGCAGAGGTTATTTTTGCAAATTGCACGTCAATCCTTTTCAAGGCTCCCCAAACGTCATCGTCCTCCACTCCTGAGTGATGTGCGATTTCATCATAGCCCATGTATGTCGCATAGGCGGTATCGATGTTTCCAGCAAGTATTTCACTTGTAAGGACATCAGTTGTCACCTCTCTTAAAACCACATTAGCTCCTGCTCTAACGGTGGCATAAACAATTGTCCTTCTAAGTCTTGGCTGTATATTTTTCAAATAATGAGTAATCTGAGAGTAAAGCTCTAGAATGATGTCCCATAAAAACAGTAGAAACAGTCTTTGGAAGTTATAGGCATCTAAAAATGCCGCATTCAGGGTCTTATTGTATATTTTGGATAATCCTCCGAGCTTTGAGGAGGTTAATGTTGGAATTTCACTGTCTCCTGAGAACATGTTTGCAATGCTTATTCCGTTTACAAGCAATCCTTCTCCGTTGCTTATTCTTTTTTCAACCAGTGGGGCATCACTCAATTTTCCCGAAACCACAAGCTGATTGTTGTTTTCCTTTTCAATCCATCTGTATGCAACAATGTCCTGATTGTTTCCATGAAGAATCCCTGCTTGGCTTGCACCTGTCTGTGAAGATAAGTCTGTTTCCCAGCCCTTCAGGGTATGGGTCCCGTCATCCAGCCATTTTTTAAGATTCGGCATCACGCCCTTATCAATAGCCTTTTTGAGTATGTTTATTGAAAGGCCGTCTATTTCAAGCATTATCACTCCTGAATATATTTTTTTGTAGGGAGTCTTCTGTTCCAGCGCATACTTTAGGATGCTCTGGATATAATTGTCGTAGTAGTTGGTGTTTGTAATGTTTGCCATTAGAGTTGTCGCTATTGCCATTACAATCGGAACCTGCAGGACTCCATAGATTCCTGCTGAGACTCCTGGAATGAAATATGATGCGATATAAAAGATAATCGAGTTTATAAAAAGAGATCCGATTCCAAACGTAAATATGATGATTTTCATTAAAAAACGTCTGAATATCGGCCATAAAAGAGCATTTGCAATTGCAACGGCTATTACAATAATGATTGCATTATACCATGGGCCAACGGTAAAGTCGGTACTGATATAGTCCACAAAATATATTGCCATAATGTTGGCTAATGCAAAAAGCAATGTTGTAATTATTGTCCTTAAAGATGAAATCAATCTATTTTTTATCATTCTATCTTGATTTTTCTTCTTTTACTGGTTTTCAAGGTTATTATTGTAATCTCTGGTTTACAATTGATTCTAATCCTAAACGAATTTGTTCCAAGGCCTTTGCTGGTGTATTGGAGCATATCTCCAACTTTATAAAGTCCGACAGGATATCTTGTTGAGTTAGGTCCCCTGAATGGTGTTGTTTCAAATCCTGGAATTATAAATTGCCCTCCATGGGAATGGCCTGAAATCTGCAGGTCGAATAATCCGGTTTGTGAGGATTCTTGTGCAAAATCTGGTTCATGGGCAAGTAAAATGCTTGGAATATTTTTAGGCATTTTGGAAATGACATTATCCAAATTATCGGCACAGACGGTATAGCTGTCAACGCCGCAAAGGTTCATGCAGTCCCCATTTTTTTTAAGGGTAACGACATCATTGCTTAAGTCAACGATATTTGCGTTTTTAAAGATTTCTCTAACCCTATCAGCACTCATCCAATGGTCATGATTTCCTAAAATTCCGTATTTTCCTTCTCTTGTCTTCAATTTTTTAAGAGATTTTTCCAGGGATTTGTCATAGTCCTCGAGATTATATGAAAAGTAATCTCCTGTCAATGTGATTAAATCAATATTCAATGTATTGACATAGTCTATAAGTTCATCCAAATACTCGGGATTAATCCACTGGCCCAAATGAATGTCAGTTAAATTCAAAATTTTGTAATTATTAAAATTCCAACCTAAATCATTGAGTGGAATGTCTATTTCAACCAGATCAATATGGTTTTCGCTAAAATGCTTTTCAGGAAGTGAATTTGTCATTGCATCCTGGATTCCTTGGCGAACTTTCATAGCTGATGGGCGTTCAATATTTTCATCCTTCATTAATTATACATTATTTCTGAAACTATTTATAATTTTAAAAACATACATTATGATGTTATTATTGATAAAGTGATTATTATGCTTCAAATTGCAGTTTGTGGAAAACCGAATGTTGGAAAATCATCTTTTTTCAATTCAGCAACTGCATCTACCGTAGAAATGGCAAACTATCCATTTACAACAATAGATGCGAATAAAGCAGTTGCTCATGTAATTAAGGATTGTCCGTGTAAGGAATTGGGTGTTACATGCAATCCTCACAATTCAATATGTATTGATGGAAAAAGATTGCTTCCAATTGAATTGATAGATGTTGCAGGGCTGGTTCCTGGAGCACATGAAGGAAAAGGATTAGGTAATAAGTTTTTAGACGATTTAATGCAGGCTAAAGTATTCATTAATGTTATTGATGCTTCAGGATCAACTGACCTTGAAGGAAATCCGGTTGATGCCGGCAGTCACGACCCTCTTGAAGATTTGGATTTTCTTGAAAATGAAATCGTAATGTGGATGTATGGAATATTGTCAAAAAATTGGGTAAGGCTTGTAAGAAAAATAGGTGCGGAACATCTCGACATTGCAAAAGTATTGTTTGACCAATTGTCCGGTACCGGAATAGCTATTGAAGATATTATAGAAGCAAAAAGAACTATCGAACCGGATTTCAATAAATGGGAAGAGGAAGATCTGATTGAACTTACCCGTAATATCCTGCATATTGCAAAGCCTATGATGATTATTGCAAACAAGGCTGACCTGCCTACCTCAGAGGAAAACATTAAAAGAATCAAGGAAAAGTATCCGAATGTTATTCCAACTTCTGCAGGCTCTGAGTTGGCACTTGTAAATGCTGCCAAAAGCGGTTTAATCAGCTATATGCCGGGTGATGATCATTTTGAAATATTGAAGCCTGAAGAGCTGTCTGAAGCACAGAAAAAAGGTTTGGAATATATTCAAACCAATATTTTGGACAGGTATGGAAGTACTGGAATTCAGGATGTATTGAATTTCGGCGTTTTTGACCTGCTAGACCAGATTGTCGTGTATCCGGTTCAGGATGAGAACAAATACACTGACCAAAAGGGAAATGTTCTTCCCGATGGGATACTGCTTAAAAGAGGTTCAAATCCACGTCAGTTAGCTTATCTTGTCCACACTGACATTGGAGATAATTTTATGCATGCTGTTGATGCAAGATCAAAAATGCGCATAGCCAGTGACTATGAGCTTAAAGACGGTGACATCATAAGCATCATTACAAGAGGATAACTCCTCTACTTTTTTTATTTTTTTAGATTTTTATGCCTAAGTTAACTAGAGATTTAAGCCCGGAAGAATTTAAGGAATACTATTTTTTAAAGGAGGAATTGAAGGATTTCTGCAGGGCTGAAGGTTTAAGAATCGGAGGTTCCAAAGAGGATTTGGAAAAAAGAATTGTTCATTATCTTGCTACAGGTGAAGAGTTAAATCAAAGCAGTGTTAAAAGGATTCAGACAGATTCAGTATCCGAAATCACTTTGAATTCGAAATTAGGCGAAAACTTCAAATGCAGTGAAGATAAAAGAGCATTTTTTGAGGAAAAGATTGGTAAAGGCTTTAAATTTAAAGTCAAATTTCAAAAGTGGCTGAAAGCAAATCCCGATAAAACATATGGTGATGCAATTGATGCATATTTTGAAATTCAAAATTCCGGCGAGAAAACCAAAATAGACAAGCAATTTCAATACAATCAGTACATAAGGGATTTCTTTGAAAACAATAATGATAAGTCATTGGATGATGCAATCAAATGTTGGAAATACAAAAAAAGCCTTAAAGGTCATAATAAATATGAAGAAAGCGATTTGGAGGCGTTAATGTGAAAAAAGTTAAAATTACTGTCATGAGAAAAGTCAGACATGATGATTTGATTGAAAAATATGAAAATCCGTTGGAACATGAATGTGATGTTGAAGAGGGACAGGTCTTCATTGCAAACGGTTGGGAAAAACCGGAAGGATTCTGTGACAGTGCCTGGGAAAGTTTATCTGCTTTCGTAATGGGATTGGCTAACGGGGCGGAAGATTTCTATGGAGGGTGGATGAAAAATAAAAAATCTGCGATGATATCCTGCAATGATGGTTTCAGACCAGTAAGCTTTCTTTTGGAAACAATGGAAGAAGATGCAGAATAACTTTAAAAATTTACTTAAACAGATAGTATGGTTCAATTAATGGATAAAATAATTAATTTTTTTAAAAAAGAAATTATATTTTCAATATCATTAATATTGGCAATCATTTCTTGTTTTTTTGTCCAACCAACTATCAATTATTTGAATTATATTAATTGGGATACGATCTTATTGCTTTTAGTGATAATGATTGTTGTGGAGATTTTAAAGAACCTATCAGTTTTTGAGATGTTGGTTCGCAAGCTATTAACCAAGATTTCCAATGCCCGTCAGCTAGTTCTGGTTCTGGTGTTCACTTGCTTTTTAAGTTCAATATTCATAACAAATGATGTTTCGTTAATCATATTCGTACCGTTTTCAATTTTAGCTTTAAAAAAAGTTAACCGTTCTGATTTAATTATTTTAACCGTTTGTCTGCAGACCATTGCTGCTAATGTTGGGTGCATGGTTCTTCCAATTGGGGCTCCGCACAATATCGTGATGTTTACAGTGTCTCATATTCCGTTTGAATCATTTTTCCTAATACTTTTGCCATATATTCTTGTTTCAATGATATTTTTGGTTATTTTGTTATTTTTCATTCCGAGAGATGCAATTACTTTGCCTGTGATGTCAAAAATCACTGTAAGAACAGAAAATTTCCTTAAAAGGGTCTTTTCAGGTGTTGATTATTTTTTACTTTTAACCTTCATTGCTCTTTTTATTCTAATAGGCAACCTTGAAAACATTCCATTTTTCAATTCCTTATTTAGACAGTTTATCACAGGCAATGAAGTTCTATGGGGAATTGTAGCATCCCAGGTGATTTCAAATGTTCCTGCTGCAATTCTTCTCAGCGGTTTCAGCACAAATTACGAAGCAATTATTGTCGGAATTAACATTGGAGGTTTCGGTACTCTCATTGCGTCGATGGCCAATCTGATTTCATTTAAAATTCTTGTTCGTGAATGCGATGAATTCAAGGTAAGGTATTTTGTCATATTTACTGTTTTGAATGTTATTTTGCTTGTTGTCCTTGTAGGCGTCAATGCATTAATTTAGAAAATTTAATAGGTTTTTTGATATATAATTAATTGTGGGTATTATGAAAGCTACGGAATTATTGGGAGAAATTAGAGAAAACTTAAAGGATTATCCTATTGATTATCTCAGAAATAAGGTTACTGATGATAGGTATAAGGATGCGACTGTTAAAAAATTGGCTAAATACAATTCGGATACGTGGGATGAAATATTTTCACTGGATATTGATGAAGATTATGACATTAAGGACGGTGTTGTTAACAATATCAAGGACGATATTGACTTTTATCAAAATGATGCAAGAATACCACGACCTCTTCAAGGTCGTGGATGAATTGCAAGTTGGGTTATACCTTTGTGAATTGTTATTTATTGGGTTTCATTTGCCATGATAATTGACTTTAATATTTTTTTCTATGGATATTTATAATTCAGTGTACTTTCAGTTTTTTTGGGGGGCATTGATTTTTGTATTTTTTTTGATATGTATCACTTTTACAATGGAAAATTTATAGTTTCATTTGTATTTCATGGGTGTTTATTTAATGTTTATTGTTGTTTTTTAAACGTTTTTTAGTTGATTTTTGTGGGCGATATTACTTTTCAAATGCTCTCTGGGTATCTTTATATATTAATGGAGCATAAATTGTACTATTATGTGAAGATGGGTTAA
>ONJC01000043.1 GCA_900318035.1 uncultured Methanobrevibacter sp. | reverse complement strand
TTGTCCTAAAGGAGGATATATTTGGACTATTGATACTGTTGCACATGTATCAAATTTAGATTATTGTCATGTTTGTACATTATGTGCAATGAAATGCGGTCCAGATGCAATTAAAATTATGAGAAATGCGCCAGATGAATGAATTATTAATCGTTATTTTAATTAAATTATAGTTTAAAATTTTGCCATAAATCATAATATATGTGGCTTGAAAAAACTAGAATTATTTATCAAAATTCACCTAAAAAATTAAAATTTATTTTAATCAAAAATTCACCTAAAAAAAGTAAAGATTACTTTAAACAAAATTCAATGCCTAAAAAATTAAAAATAATCTATTATTAATTAAATCAGTGAGTGATTCAATGACTAGAACATCTAAAGTCTCAAGAAAAACATCTGAAACAGATATTGAAATAGAATTAAATATCGATGGAACCAGCAAATACAACATTGATACTGGAGTGAACTTCTTCAATCATATGCTTGAATCATTTTCCAAACACAGTTTCATTGACTTGAACATTAAAGCTATCGGTGATATTGAAATAGATGATCACCATACTGTAGAGGATGTTGGAATCTTGCTTGGAGAAGCTTTCCTTGAAGCCATAGGAGATAAGAAAGGAATCAGAAGAATGGGCCATGCCATTGTTCCTATGGATGATTCAGTTGCAACCGTTGCCATAGACATCAGCGGCCGCAGCTACTGCAACATGAAACTTGACTTTAAAAATGACAAGATTGGAGACATGAGCAGCGATGTTGTAGTTCACTTCTTTGAATCATTTGCAAGCAGCGGCAAGATCAACATCTATGGAACCTGCGAAGGTGCAAATGATCACCACAAGGCAGAAGCCCTCTTTAAGGCATTTGCAAAATCATTGTATGATGCATGTAAAATAGAGCATGATGAAATCCTAAGCACTAAAGGTGTTCTTTAAATCTGAACACTTTATTTCTTTTTTTATTTATTTTACTTTAAAACATTAAATTATCTTTTCTTATCATTTTAATTTTTTATATCCCTAATTTTCACTTCAACTATTTAAATAAACTTATCTAATCATTTTAATCTTTTATATCGGTTGAATAATTAATTTTTAATCCCGATAACTGTTAAAATATTATCACAATACTTCTTAAATATTTTTAATCCTCAAAAAAATGAGAGCACTTTTGATTAGATTTATGATAATTTTTTTAAAAATCAAAGAAAAAAAAATTATAGAATGGAAAAAAGTATAAATTTTTAAAACGATTGAAAAGATAGAAAAATTAAAAATATGGAAAAAAGTTTTAAAACTATCAAAAATAATTAATTTAATTTAAAAAAAGAAAAATGTGAAGACGTATTATTTACGTCTTCTTCCTAAATTTGTAGATATTATCATTGCGAATGCCAATAAAACAAGCAATACTGGATTACCTGTCTTAGCTAATGCAGGTTCAATCTCACTGCCTTGATTTTCAGCAACAACCACGTCATCAGGATTTACATCCTCACCATTGCCATTGTCAGGGACTGTTTCGTTATTGCCAGTTCCATTATCCGGTTTTGTATTGTTGTTGTCATCAGTACTGTTGTTGTTTTCAGCTTCTGTAACAGCAACTTAATTTCCTGCATTGTCAATCTTGACAGTGACAGTTAACTTTACACTGGAACCATTGGACAATTCGCCAACAGACCATACGCCACTAGATGAATCGTAATCATCTGAAGATGCAGAGACAAATGTGAAATCAGCCAATTGACTGTCAGTAACCTTTACACCGCTTGAATCGTTAGGACCATTATTGGAAACGGTAATTGTGTATGTCACTTCATCGCCAACATTTATTTCTGTCTTGTCGACTGAGATGTCAATTGCCAAGTCAGAAACAGGATCAACGGTAAGTTTAGTTGAATAATCCTCGCTTGCCTTAAGCTCATTTGCTGAAACAGTGGATTT
Source organism: uncultured Methanobrevibacter sp. (assembly GCA_900318035.1). Lineage (GTDB taxonomy): Archaea > Methanobacteriota > Methanobacteria > Methanobacteriales > Methanobacteriaceae > Methanocatella. The sequence goes on along the minus strand of ONJC01000043.1, from coordinate 5,966 downwards.
AACTTCCTTGGTTCCAACGAAGCTTGATATCCTTGACTTGAAGCCATCAACCTGCTCTTGGTAGAGAGATAATCAGAATCTGTAATGTTGTCAGATACATAAACCAATCCGTCAGGAAGAGTATTCTTCACTAGCACATCGCTTGCATCGTTAGGACCATTGTTCTTAACGGTAACGACCAATTCAACGATGTCATCGTAATTTACTTCGTTGCTGGAAAGGCTTATGGATACGCTTAAATCTGCTACAGGTGTAGGGTTGACGACTGGAGAGCTTGCACTGCTATAGTCAACGCTTTCAACATAAGCGTCCACGCTATCGACTTTAGCACTTGAACTCAAAGGATCAAGAGTATTTACAGTTCCACCAATCTCCAATTTCGCAGTATCTCCTTCGTTAAGGCTGTCTATAGTCCATTGGCTGGTTTGAGAGTCATATGTTCCAACGCTAGGAGTGATGGTCATGCCGTCCAAGCCTTCCGGTACAGTGACATTGATTACCAAATTAGTTGCATCAGACGGACCATTGTTAGTAACGCTTGTAGCGAATCCGATTGAATCGCCGAAATCAGGACTTGTATTGTTTACTTCACTGCTCACAACCAAATTGACAACAGCTTCAACAAGAACTGAATCTGAACTAGCTTTATCATTGGATTCATTTAAGTCCTTTTCGTTAGCGCTGACAGATGCAGTGTTTGCTATAGTGCCATTGCCTATAAGCTTGGTTACTAAAACCAACTCCTTAGATTCCTTGCTTGCTAAGTTTCCAACTGTCCAAACGCCATTGAAATCAATTCCATTGCCGTCAACTGTAGCGGAAACAAGCTCAACAAGATTAGAAAGCTCATCACTTACATTTATGCCAGTTGCAGTGCAAGGACCATTATTGGTTACACTGATAGTGTACTTAATGGTATCTCCAACTTTAGCGCTTGTTGAATTAACCGCTTTGCTAATGCTTAAATCAACAACAGGAACAGCACTGACAGAATCAGATTTAGCTGCATTGTCCTTTGTATTGCTATCAAACTCTTTGGAAGTAACATTAACCTCATTGGTCAATGAATCCAAGGAATTAACAGTAGCATACAAGGTCAAAGAAACCTCACTGCCAGAGTCAATGCTCGCTATTTCCCAAACACCATTTCCTACATAAGTATCATCTGCTGAACTTACATTCATACCACTAGGAACAGTATCTGTTACAACCACATCAGTAGCAGCATTAGGACCATTATTGGTTACAGTAATTGTGTAAGTGACAGTATCTGCATAATAAGGAGTCTGATTGTTTACAGTCTTGACAATAGCCAAATCAACTAGAGGATGAACCTTGACCAATACTTCAGTACTGCTAGAGTAATAGTCATCGTTTCCAGCAAAGCTTACAGTGATATTGGCCTCACCAACGCCCTTAGCGACCATATTTCCATCTTCATCAACTGTAACAACGCTTTCATTGCTGGAAGCATAATCCAATTCTCCAGCATTTGAAGGATCTAAAGAAGCGCCCATATTAACTTGATCATTTACATGCAAATCAAATGTATCATTCACTTCAATTGATGTCTGTACCCTGGAATTAACAACTGTGACTAGAACTGTTGCACTTGAAGGAGCATAGATCTCATCTCCAGCAAATCTGACAGTGACATTGGCTTTGCCTATGCCTTTAGGAATCAAATTTCCATTGCCATCAACTGTGACTATGCTTTCATTTCCGCTTTCAAAAGTTAAGCTTCCAGCTCCATGCGGATTTAAGGTTGCAACAATAGAACCTAAACCATCAGCAAATAAATTTACTGTTTTAGGAGCATCAATGCTGGTTGGAATGAGAACATTTACAGTTACTTCCTTGCTTGAAAGATTATGATTGGCATCAACGACAGTGGTTAGATTAACAGAATACTTGCCTGAATCCAATCCGCTTATTATGACCTTATCATCACTTACAGCAAAGGTGTAATCAGTGCCGTTTTCCAATATGGAATTGCCTTTTTTAATGCTAGTTACGGTTACTGTACCATTTACTGCAGTGTAGTTCAATTCAGCATCACTGCCATTGAGGATAGTTGTTCCATTTGCATCAAGACTGGAAGCCGCCTTATAGACATTGAATGAAGTCCTATTGCGTGAATACATATAAGGCGCACCATCTGCATCATTGGTAAACTGAACATAAGCACCATATCCATCCTTTGCATCAAGCAAAGCAGGAATTTGTATGACTTTACCATTCAATTCATTTTTAGATACGCTGACCTTATAAGCCAATACATTGCCTTTGCTGACATCATCATTGGTAAATGTAACGTCATAGCTTGAATTTGCAATGTAAATAGTGTAATCTCCTGAAACATTGGTGCTTAAATTAACAACAAGATCTTCACCATAAACCGCATCGGCAACATCAATCTTAAGAGTATTCTTTTTGTAATCACTCTGTCTTAAATCAAGGGTATGCCATATATAATTTGATTGAGTGTAATAACTATCATCTGGATGAATTACTACATATGTATATGTAGTCTTTCCAAATGGGGCAGACTTATACTCATCAAAGACAACTTGGCCATTGATATTGGTTGCTTTTGTAAAAGTTAGCGTTTGACCTGAAGCTGTTAGACCTATAGTAATGTTTATGCCTGCTTCCTTATTGCTTTTTATAGGAGAGTCGCTAGATACTAGTGAACCATCCCAATAAGTTACATTCTGGAAATTAACTTTGGCAGAATCACCAGTTTTAATAGCATTCATATAATCTTCATTTCCTGTAAAAGTATAGATTTTAGCATCTGATTGGGAAGTCTCAGTAAGACTTGTAGTATTTGCCTTATTGTTTATGAATGTAGAATTTGCAATAAGGTTCAGATTATAAAGAATCGCTATTGCACCACCATAAACTGCAGAATTATGCTCAAAGGTAGAATTTGCAATTACAGCCTTTTTTGAAGTATCATTCATCCAGTATATAGCACCGCCGTAAATAGCATAGTTTGCATTAAAGCTACAGTTTACAATGCTGGTGGAATCACCAGTATTTTCAATATCGATAGCACCACCATAACCTGCATAATAATCATCTACTCTATTTTTCTCAAATAGTGAATTGGATATTTGGCAATCCTTACCTGTAAAAAAGACGGCACCTCCCCTTTGTCCAACATGATTGTTAATAAATCGGGAGTTTTCCACTACAATACTGGCACTATCAGACCATGTATAAATGGCAGCACCATAATTTTTTGCATAATTATTGTCAAATATGGAATTATTTATTACTAAATTTTTAGATTGTGCAGCAATGGCCCCTTCACTACCTGCATTATTCCTCAAGAAAGTACAATTATCTATAGTGAAAGAGCTGATAGAATATATAGCACTCCCAGTTGCAGCACTATTTTCTACAAATTTAGAATTAATAATGCTACCTCCGTTTAGCTGTTTAAAAATGGCTCCACCTCTAGAAATGGTACCATCACTACCGATCACCCTATTATTCTCAAAATAACAAGTTGAAATGACACCGTTTCCATCATCCTCCCATTTTATAGCGCCACCCGCTTCACCGGCAGAATTATTCTTAAAGGAACAATTGAAAATATAGAGATCATCAGCAGTAACAATATCAATAGCAGCAGCATATGTAATTGCCACATTATTTAAGAAATTGCAATTTAATATATTATTATTATTACCTCTTATTAAATATATGCAGCTACCCTTGGAACCCTTGGAACGGCCATTAGTACGACCATAATTGCTATCAAAAGTACAATTTAAAATAGTGGAATATGAAGACTGTAAATATATTGCACCTCCATTATATGCAGAATTGTTTGCAAATACACAATTTTCAATATGTTGATTATTAGCTCCATATTCATAATAAATTGCTCCTCCACGAAAATCCTGTTCATAAGTAGAAATGGCAGAATTATATTTAAAAGTACAATTCTTTATAATACCATTGCTGCCGCGCCAATAAATAGCACCTCCATGTGGATCCTCATTCTCCTCAACTTCACCACTATAAAATTCGATGTTGATTAAGGTTACATCATTTGCAGTGATATAAAACATACGAGAAAGAACTTGTGCATATAAAAATACATGTTTATTTTCAAAACTGGAGTTTCCTATTATTGTAATGGGCTTATTAATAGTTATATGGGTTCCGGATCCAGTATACATATTATTAGCATTACCTCCATTTAAATAAATAGTATCTCCAGAGTCTGCACGGTCGATTGCATCTTGAATATCTTTAAAGGTAGTTCCGCTTACACTGATATCCTTGCCCAATTTAGAGCTTTTCAAACTGGAAGAATTCTTAATCAGATTCTCATCTGAATAATCATCCGGGGAAGCATTAGCTGAATCTTGATTAGCAATTGCAACATCATCTATGCCAGTTATAGGTTCTTCATCAATTGATATATCCTGAGTGCTTAAATCTGCATCAATGGAAGAATCTTGAATTGCTAAACTGCCTGTATCTTCAGCTGAAACATTAGATAAAAAGATTAGAATACTGAAAATAATTAAAATACCGAGTAACAGTTTCCTTTTGCTTTTCGTTTTTTCACCTCCTTTTACAATCAATTGAGTTAAAAGATGAGAAAAATATTTCATTCAAAAGTTCCTGCATAAAAAAATAAGTACAGAAAAAAATTTTATATATTGAATTATTGAAATTTATGAAAAATCAAATAATTAAAAATGATAAATGTCTTTTTCAATATTGTATATAAAACTATTATTATATAAATCTATATATTTGAAAAATGTCTTAAGTTAAAATAATTGAATTTAAAAAACAAGTGAATGAAAAGCAATGCAAAAAAGTTTTTTTAAAAATTAAAAATTGAAAATAAAAATCTATTATGAATTTAATTAGAACTTATCTAAACAGATTCCATCAACTGCCTTTATCTCGCCATTGCATTTTGGACACTTGTTCCTTGATAAAATATACCTTGAAACAATGCTGTTGCAGTTTGGACAATGGTAGTCCCTGTTTGAATAGAAGTTCCAATACAAGCCCACAATGTAAAAATCATCCTTTAAATCTGTGTCCTTTATAAAGGGCTTTAGAGTCTTGTTGTCTATTCTTTTGTCCTTTGCCAATTTTTCTATCTTTTCGATTGCACTATCCTGATTGTACGGCTCTTTTATATTGGATATGACATAGATCTTTATCTTCTTGTCACATCCTGTGCAGTAGGTTTCATAAATGTCTCCGGATATTCTTGAATTCAAGTCCAGATCCATGGTTGTGCTAAGTAGAATATATTCCTCTATATTGCCTTCATCATTTAGGCAGAACAACAATGGCCCCTGGTCTTTCCATCTGAAACCACAGTCTTCACATTCAAAATAATCTATTGATGGCATGATTAAACCTTTGAGACTTTTGATATTTATTTTTTAATGATCGAATAAGCTAGATTTTCTTTAAAGACTTAACAGATTAAATATAATATTATAAAAAGACTTAATATTATAACGAAATGAGAGCAATTTTATAATATGAAATCAATATTATAACAGTTTAATCATAATTTAACGAAAAAAGACACCTAGATAAATATTTCGAGGACACATAAGAGAATAAAAAAATAATGCTATTCACCACAAATAAAAATACTTCAAAGAAAAGTTGGTTTAAATACGAATGAAATCTAGGGCTAAAAAACTTTAAAATTGAGATGAATAAAAAGAAAAAAAGTAAATTTTGGATTTGATTTGAGATTTGATTTATTTGATTTGATTTGAATTTGTTTTAAAAAAGAAAAAAGAAAAATAAGTAGCTAGAAAGCTACTTAAATCCAATGCACTTATTCTGGTTTGCTGATTAAATCAAGTTTGCAACCAACGTTACCTTCTTTCATGTGAGGGGTTCTTAATACAGTGTCGTTGGATTTTTCAATTTCTCTTGCTTCAGCTGCTAATGCAGCAGCG
>ONJC01000029.1 GCA_900318035.1 uncultured Methanobrevibacter sp. | reverse complement strand
AATTTTAGTTGATCCAAACAGTCCTTCTATCATTAACGATAAAAAAATCAATTGGATTTGCTCCAAAAAACACACTAACAGAGCTCTCAGAGGCTTAACCAGTGCTGGTAACAAAGGACGTGGAATCAAATCTAAAGGAAAAGGCTCTGAACAAGCTAGAAGAAGAAAAATCTAATTTTTCTTCATTCCTTTTTTGATGGAAATGATTCATAACATTAAATTCAGGGCTTTCGTTTATGAAGATGAAAGCATTGATGATATAACTCAAGCTATTTTAAACATTCTTCCTGAAGCCGAAATAGAAGCGGAAGAGGCTGAAGGATTACTTGAAGATAAGATAATAATTTTATCAGGTACTGTATCCAAAAAGAGATACACAAAGACTTTTTTTAACACACTCCTCGAGTGGACAGATTTGGATAAATTGAACGCTGATTTAGAGCGTAAAATTGACGAGAAAGGTAACTGGTTTTTAAGATTTGACAAAGAAGAGGCCTTAGATGAAATTTGGACAATAAAAGATTCCGGAGATTCAATTCATCTCAAGGTAAAGATTGCCGCTTTTCCTGCAAAAAAACAGATTGCAGTCGATAAGGTTCGTGAAGCTATTTTAAATGATTAAAATGGAATTTGAACAAATCATTCATGAATTTGAAGAGTTGGCTGATGTTGATTTTGCAGAAAACATGAAAAAATTTGGAATTTCTTATGTTAAAAGCTATGGGCTCAGATTGCCGCAGATTAGAAAAATTGCAAAAGAATGTGGCAAAGACCATGAGCTGGCCTTAAGGCTTTGGAATCACGGATATCATGAAACATATCTTTTGGCAACCCTCACAGAAGAACCCGACAAGGTGGATTCAGTTCAACTGAATGATTGGGTCAATACGTTCTATTCATGGGATTTGGTGGATCAGGCATGCATCAATCTTTTAAGATTCATCCCGGAAGCCGTCGACAGTATTTTCATTTGGGCAAAATCCGATGAGGAATTCGTTAAAAGAACTGCATTCAGCTTGATTGCAGTACTTGCGGTTCACAACAAGGATTCTGATTTCGACATGTATTTTGAAATCATTAGGGAAGCTTCTAGTGATGATAGGAATTTTGTCAAGAAATCTGTAAACTGGGCTTTAAGGCAAATCGGAAAATCAAGCAGGGAAAATAACAGAAAAGCACTTGATTTGGCCTATGAAATTCTGGAAATGGACAATAAGGCAAGCAAATGGGTTGCACGTGGTGCAATTCGTGAACTTGAAAGTGAAAAGGTCCAGTCCAGATTCTAAAAGGTAAACTTTATTTTAAAATTTCTCCAATATATATCATAAAGGTGGAAGCAATGGAGAGAAAAAGTTATTATTTCATAATTATTTTGGTTGCCCTGGTGATATGCATTGGTGTATTTCTCTACCAGTTCAACAATGATGTTCCTACATTCATACTCATCAATGAAACTGAAGTTCAAGAAAACGGCTCATTTTCAGGCATGCTGGTGGATGCCTATAGCTACGGGGTTGCAAATCAGACAATAACATTCCACAAGCCGGGCCATGATATGGGAACTCTTGTAGATGTTGTTACAAATGAAAATGGAGAATTTACCATTAAAAATGCCCAATATCTGCCTGATGCAGGTAAGGATAATTACTATGGTAACTTTACATTTGCAGGAAATGGCAAATATCAGGGATGCACATATGCGGGCAATGTTACTGTAGTTTCTAATTAATTCGTTGTCAAATTATATGGAATGTAAACTCGAAAACTATAATTTTAATTAAATGTATTTCACATTAACGCCAATCATATTAAAAACAGGTTTAGTTTTGAGTATGGAATATACATCAACTTCTTTTAAAAAATAAAGTTTAAATAACAATATTTCTTAATAAATATTGCTATTTGTATTTTTTAATAAATGCTGCAGTGAGGATTGCCGTTGCAATAACTGAAATCACATTGGCTATCATTGAAGGCAGTCTCAAACCTTCAGGGGCTTGCAGTATATATCCGAATGCAATTAAAGTACAAATGACTGACGGTATTAATGTAACAATATAGTGTTTTTCCTTTTTAATCAGATAGACCGTTGCAGCATATAGTACTATTGTAGCTACTATCAACTGGGACCATGCAAAATATCTCCAGATTAAACTGAAATCAATAAATGTCAATCCAAATGCTATTAAAAATATTGGCACTGCAATTTCAAGCCTTGAACTTAATTTTTCATGATTAAGATGGAAATAATCAGCTATGGTTATCCTTGAACTTCTAAGCGCAGTATCTCCTGAGGTAATCGGGCAGACGACAACTCCGATAATGGTTAGAACCAAACCGATTGGCCCAACTAACGCTGTTGCCATTTCATTAACCGCTACTGAAGGTGTTGCACTGTAAATTGCTGCAAGCTGAGGCTGACCGTGGAAAAATGCCATTGCAATAGCTGCCCAACAAAGAGCAACCAAACCTTCTATAACCATTGCTCCAAAAAATACGGGTCTTGCATCTTTTTCATTTTTTATACATCTTGCAACTATTGGGGATTGTGATGCGTGAAATCCTGATATTGCTCCGCAGGCTATGGTGACAAACAGATATGGGAAAATACTTTTTTCAGTTAAATACAATCCCTGTGTTGTAAATTCAGGAATTGTGTATGCAGGATTAAAAATTACTCCTCCAGTCATTATCACGGCCATAATCAATAGCAATGCTCCAAAAATAGGATATATTTTTCCGATAATTTTATCAACTGGAAATACGGTTGCAATCAGGAAGTAAATGAATATTACGGTCAGACAAATGATTACTGGAATTTGTGTCAGGTTGCTGATTAAATCTGCAGATCCTTTTGCAAAAGTGGCTGAAACAAGAATTCCAGTGATTATCACGAGAAATGCAACGTATTTTTCAAATCGGGCTCCCATATACTTTGAAACAATATTCGGCATTGTTAAACCGTCTTCTTTTAGGGACATGAATCCTGAGAAGAAATCGTGAATTGAACCAATGAAAATGGTACCAAGTACAATCCATAAAAATGCTGCCGGACCAAATAATGCACCTTGTATGGCTCCAAAAATAGGTCCTAAACCGGCAATATTTAAAAAATGAATTAAAAAATTCTTGATTCTAGACATTGGAATGTAATCAACGCCGTCCTGCAATCTATATGCCGGTGTTTCTTGAGTTTCATCAACACCAGCTATCCTTTCAATAAATTTGCCATAAATGAAGTATGATGCTATTAAAACCAAAATACAAATGATGAAACTATACATGATTTATCCTCTGTTAATCTACTCTTTATTTTCAATCCAATGTTAACTTGTAGAATAATCGGATGCATTTTCGATTAAATGTTTTTAAAACAGTCAGTTTATCCTAAACCCCTTTATAATCAAAAATCATTTTTTTACCATAAGTTAAAGTGATTTATATTATAGTATTTATATTGAGGGTTGTTAATAATTTTTGCTATTGAAATGTCGGATTGTTCATTGACATTAAAAAAATTGCTGAGGCAATTCCAACATCATGATGTAGGGGATTGGAAATATTATTATAATGTCAAAAATTTCAGGTTAATAGATGACATTTAATGTGTATCATGTCACTTTTGAAATTCTTCCAACGATTATATGAACCTATTTCCAGATTAATGCAAAATTTTTTTAATACATTAAAATTAAATATTTAAATCATGAAACAGATTTTTAAATTCATTGAAAAATATTTTTTTATAGTAATCTTGCTGGCCGTAGGTATTTCTTTGATTTATCCAAAGTCATTTCAATGGGTTTTAAGCAACTATAATGGCATTAATGTATTGAATTTAATGCTAAGTATGGTTCTTTTTACAATGGGAACTACTTTAAAGGCAGATGACTTTGTCAATGTATTTAAAAATCCAAAAGAGATTGGTGTTGGTATTTCAGCACAGTATATTATAATGCCTCTGATAGCTTTGGCTCTTGCAAATGTCTTTTCTTTAAACACTGCTTTAACAGTTGGACTTATTTTAGTCGGAACTGTGCCGGGTGGAACTGCCTCTGATGTTATCACATTTCTTTCAGGAGGGGATGTTGCATTATCCGTTTCCTTAACTGCAGTATCCACTATTATTTCACCAATTTTAACTCCTATGATTACATTATTGCTAATTGGTAATCAAATTCATTTCAATCCGGTTGACATGTTCGTCTCAATCATTGAAATAGTGATTATTCCGATTATTGTGGGACTGGTATTAAATTACAAATTCCCTGATTTCTGTGCAAAATTAAAGGATTATCTGCCGGCATTATCTTCAATTGTTATTTGTTTAATCGTTGCAGGGGTAATTGGAGCTAATAAACAGGCTATATTCACATCTTCAGAAGTAATAATTGTTGTTGTCATACTGCAATATTTCATTGCAATGCTTCTTGGATTTGGAGTTGGATATCTGGTCGGAATGGATAAAAAGCAAATCATTACCGTAGCTATCGAACTCGCTTTTCAAAATTCAGGATTGTCTACAGGCCTTGCAAAGACTCATTTCCCAAGCATGTCTCAGGCAACCGTTCCTGGTGCACTTTATTCCGTTTGGCAGAATTTTGCAGGGTCAATTCTTTCATATGTATTCAGAAGATATTCTAACTAACATTCAGGTTCAACGCCAAAACCTGCAAAGTCAAAGTGGCTTGCCTTAGATGACCGCAAGTTTCAATTACTTTTTTCTCAAAACTTTTATTAATCCATTGTAATAAAACATTAAAATATATAAATGGAAAAAAATTAAATTTTTAATCTAGTTTATAAATAAAAATTTTCACGAAATTTTGTTTATTCAAAATATAGTTAAACATTATTTATTTTTCTTGATTGTATAAGAGAGAGGTTTCGTTAATGTTGGAGTTAATAATATTTATCTAAAAAAGGTGTAGTTCTGATTTTTTGTTTACTGCTAATATGTAGTATGCAGGCTAGTTCTGCTGAGTGCACTGCGGTATATGTGGGTTCAGAGGTTAGTTCTGATGGTTCGGTAATTTTTGCCAGATCAAATGACTTTCAGGAAGTTTTTGGCAATCATATTACAGTGACTCCCCGGGTAGAGAATGAATCCGGCAGTTCATGCCCGTAAGTATGGATGGAAAGGTAAAAACAGAAATTCCCCAAACCACTTATCAATACACTGCAACACCCTTTATGAACAGTTCAAGGGAATACAGTGGATTGGGTCTTGATGCTGCTGCATGCACTAATGAATATGGAGTATCCATGTCCATGTCAGTTACAGCATTTCCAAACGAAGATGCATTGAAAGCAGATCCGTTGATAAAAGAAGGACTTACTGAATTCACTGCTAATGACCTTGTGGTTTGTCAGAGTAAAACGGCCAGGGAAGGTGTAGAAGTTCTTTGCGGATTGATTGACAAGTACGGCAGTAGCGAGTCCAATATTGCAATTATTGCCGACCAGAAGGAAGTATGGTATGTGGAGATGTATACTGGACATCAGTATGCTGCAGTAAAATTGCCGGCCGACAAAGTATCAGTGTTTGGTAATGAGTTTACTTTAGAGTACCTATCAGACTATGATGATAATATTACATCTAAAGATTTAACTAGTCTTGCAGAGAAAAAAGGTTTTGCCGTACATGGTAAAAATGGTGAGATTAACCTGTTTAATACCTATTCAGGAAAACAGGTCACTTCGGAGTACTCTCATACAAGAACCTGGGTGGGACACAAACTTTTAGCGCCTTCAAACTTCACTAAAGGCTATAATCATGATGAGATGTATCCGCTCTGTTTCACTCCGGATAAAAATGTTTCACTACAGGATGTTAGTCAAATTATGCGTAATAGGTACAATGGAACCGTATTTTCACCTGATGAAACAGGTAGAATTGATATGAGGGTGATTGGAACCGATACAGCTCTAAGTGCCCATATAATACAGGTGTTCCCAAATCTTCCGGCAGAAATGTCATGCGTCAGTTGGGTTAGTTCCGGTTCGGCAGTTTATGGGGTGTTTGTACAGATATCCAATGATTGCGTAAATGTCAGTGAGGCTTACGGTGCTAATCAGCCTGCAAATGAAACTGGGGTGTTGGATACAGATACTTATCCATATTATACCTTTAAAGATCTTAACACTCGCTGTGTGGGGCCAAATAACTACAAAATTTATGGCAAGCCTGTGCAGGATTACTGGTATAAGGCGGAGAGCAATATGTTTGCCGGAATGAGTAAAGTATTGGCACAAGCTGCAAAAATCAACGATAATAATACCCGTGCAAATTATATCACTTCCTACTGTAATGATATGCAGAATCAGGCATTTAAGGATGCAAAACAATTGCTTAACGATGTTGGTTGGACACAGAGTGTAAACAGTAATACTTTTAAAATCCATCGCAATCCCGAAACTCATCAGATGACTGGTGAAAAGGTAATTACTTCCCCAATGGCGGTGAATCTTAATGAATCTGCATATAGTTATGTTCCAGCAGCACCTAATTAGGACTAATGGATTTAATCTTAATTAGTTGGAGTTAATTGTAGATACTGGGGGCATGATGTAAATAGTCATTAACAGATAACATAAAAAAGATACACACAGGGAATCTAATTTTTCCTTGTTTTTTTATATTTTTAGAAATTTATATGATTAATTTTTTTGATTTTCATATATTCATTAAATTATTTATGGTGATAATCAATATTTTTTTATAATATATTTAAACAAATATAAAAATATCTATATATTAAGGAGGGATTTTATTAGGTCAAAGTTAATACTTGTTGCATTAATTCTGTCTGTTTTAATCAGTTTGCCATGTGTAAGTGCAGTTGCTGACAATCAAACAGATTTTGAGGCACAAGTTTATGATGTCATAGAAGAAACTTTAACGGTTGAAAGTACAGATAGGGGTAATTTCACGGATTTAAATGATTTAATTGCTCACTCTGAAAAAGAATTGACACTAAATAAGGATTATAAATTTAATTCATCAACTGATAAGGATTTTGATGGATTTAGTATTTCTAAAGACAATTATGTTGTTGATGGGCAAGGCCACACCATAGACGGTTCAGGTCAAGTGAGGATATTTATTTTTACAGGATCAAATGTTACTCTTAAAAATATCAATATAATAAACGCAAAGGGAACTGACGGTCCTGCAGCTTATTTTACTTCTTTAGGAACTGTTGATAATTGTACTTTTATTAATAATAGCGCTTCCGGTTCAGGTGGTGCGATTTATATTAAAGATTCTGTTTCTGATTGTAAAATCGACTCTACATTCATAAACAATAGTGCAAAAAATGGTGGTGCAATATACTTTAATGGCGAAACCACAAATATTGCAGTAAATGGATATTATGAGAATAATGTAGCTGAAAGGGCGGCCGGAGCAGTATATTTCAAGGGAAAATCTTCAAACAATAAACTTGCTTCTGAATTTTATCAGAATCATGCGAAATCAGCAAGCGGTGGAGCAATATTTTTCTATAATCTTGCTGAAAACAATCAATTTGAAAGCATTTTCAGATACAATACCGGTGCTTATGGTTCTGGAATCTTTTTTTACAACAAAGCAAACAATAACAGATTCAACAGTGATTTCAGAAACAATGTAGCTGAATCCTGCGGTGGAGCAATGTTTTTCTACAATACTTCAAATAACAATAACTTCACAGGTTATTTCATTAACAACTCCGCTTTGGGAAAAATTGATGCTGCAAATGGAAACGGAGGAGCTATTACATTTAAGGATATTTCCTCCAATAGCATATTCACATGTGATTTTATCAATAACACTGCTATTTTATATGGTGGGGGAGTAAATTACAGGCAAACTCCACACAATATAACATTTAACAGTAATTTCATTAATAATAATGCTAAATATGGTGGTGGAGTCAATTTCTTTGAAAGTTTTGATAATGTAGTCTTTAATGGTGAATTTGATGGCAATTCTGCCGAATATGGTGGTGCTGTAGCTTTTAAACAAGGTGTCATAGAAAATGTATCATTTAAAAATAATCATGCAGAATTTGGTGGAGCAATATGTGCCTACGGTAATATGACCATTCAGGGCACTGAATTTATTAATAACTCTGCTTCTCAACGTGGTGGAGCGATTTATATTGAAGGTCAGGTTTCAGATTGTATTATAAATTCCACATTTGTTGGTAATAGTGCTTATCAGGGTGGAGCGATATTCTTTAACAATGAAACTGATAATAATGTAATTATTGGTTATTTTGAAGGTAATAGTGCTGAGAGGATTGGTGGAGCTTTATGTTTCCAGGCAAAATCCTGTGATAATGTAATTTCTGCTGAATTCTATAATAATACTGCAAGAGCTGCCAGTGGTGGAGCTATATTCTTCCGTAATATTGCTGAAGGCAATCAGTTTGAAAGTGTTTTCAGGTCTAACAGGGCGGTTTATGGTGCTGGAATCTTTTTCTACAATAAAGCGAACAATAACAGGTTCAATAGTGATTTCAGTTCTAATGTGGCTAATTCATCTGGAGGTGCAATGGTCTTCCACAATACTACTAATAATAATAACTTCTCAGGTAGTTTCGTAAGTAATTCTGCGTTAGGAGAAAAATTAGGTGATGTATGGAATGGTAATGGTGGTGCGATAACATTCAGTGATGTGTCAAGCAATTGTTTATTTGATTGTGAATTCATTAACAATACTGCTGCCCTAAATGGTGGAGGAATGCACTACTGGAAAACTACAAATAATATAACCTTTAACAGTAATTTCACTAACAATGACGCTACATATGGTGGAGCAATTTATTTCGCTGCTGATGGAACCGTCATTAACTCTAATTTCACAAACAATACTGCTGTGGAAGGTGGAGCAATCTGCAGTGACGGTAATCTTACAATCATTAATTCCAAATTTGAAGATAATGTTGCAGCCAGCGGAACAAATCATGTAGCTTTAAAAGATAATGCTACACTCACATTAATTAATGTTGAACCTGCACAATTAAGAGATCTCAACGTTTCCAACATTACTTATGGAGAAATAGTAAAGATTTCTTCAAGTGTTTTTGATGTGAATAATGCACCATTAAATAATGGAACAGTATCTGTTGTCATCAACAACAAAACATATTCTGCTGATGTATCTAATGGAACTGTAACTTTAGAAATTCCTGATTTGGATGTTGGAAACTATACTGTTGATGTGAAATATGTTGGTAACGAACTTGTTGCAGTTTCATCAGTCACATTCTCTGTATTTAAACAAAATGCAACAATAACTGCTAAAAATAAGGCTTATATTATTAACTATGGTGGAAAATACAGCATAATTCTTAAAGATGCAAATGGCAATGTCATTGCAGGTAAAAAGGTTTCATTCAAATTAAATGGCAAAAAATTGGGCTCAGTTGCTACCAATACCAAAGGTGTTGCAAAACTTAAACTTACTGCTAAAGTCCTTAAGGTCGCAAAAGCAGGCAAGAAAAAACTTGTCATCAAATTTGGCGATTCAAATTATAATGCTGTATCAAAAACTGTAAAGATAATAATAAATAAGGAAAAAACAAAAATCATCGCTAAAAACATTAAGTTCAAAAAAGCGAAAAAAGTAAAAAGATATACAGTAGCCTTAAAGAACAGCAAAGGAAAAGCGATTAAGAAAGTTAAGGTCTATTTAAAGGTTAAAGGCAAAATTTACAAGGCAAAAACCAACAGTAAAGGCAAAGCAACTTTCAAAATCACTAAGTTAACCAAAAAAGGTAAATTTTCAGCAGCAATATCTTTCAAGGGTGATAAATACTACAAAAAATCCATCAAGAAATCTAAAATTATAATTAGGTAGATGCCAAGTGCATCTGCATTTTTAGAGTTTGCTTTATTTGATATACCAAGTATATTAAATGTCTGCAAACTCCTTTTTTTTAATTAATATTGATTAAAACGTATTCGCATTTAGCCTCGTTTCTCATTGGCCATCCCCAACCGGTTAAACCTGATGATACGATTTGTTCCATATCTCCAAAATGATATTCACCATAAATTAAATAACCCATTGACTTTTCCATAATTGAATATGGGAATAACTGGCCTCCATGAGAATGGCCTGAAATTTGCAAATCAGCTCCCTGCCGTGAATTTTCTTCATAATTAATAGGTTGGTGATCTAAAACAACAACATATTTGGATAAATCACTTTCATTAAGTATTTTATCTATCTCAATCCTATTCTTTTCTCCATCCCACTGACCATCACTTCTACCAAGTAAAACAATGTCATTATTGATGGTTGTTTTTTTGTCATTCAAAATTTCTATTCCATTATCCTTAATTGTCTTATTTAATTCCTCATCACTAAAAGTTCTGTTTCCATTTTCATAGTCTGTTGATGCGGGTTGAGTATCGTGATTTCCAAAGACATAATATATTCCATATGTTGAATTAATCTGCCCGAGTTCTTTAAACACTTCGTTCATGTCTTCCTTTGATGTTCTTTCATCGACAATATCTCCGCCCAAAACAACAATATCCGGTCTCAAGTCATTAATTTTCGAAATGCTTTCTTTAACCAATTGCGGATTTTGAATAGTATTATAATGGATATCACTGACCCAAACAATGGAATATGATTCATTATTTATTTTATCAGTGGTTAAATTATATTCTGTTAATTCAATATGATTCATTCCATAAACACTGCCAATTATAATAATTGAAAAAATGATTAAAGCTAAGACACAGTTTTTGTGATACTTTGGGATGAAATTTACATATTTTCCTTTAAATAGATATTTCCATATTATCCTTATTGTGTCAGAAATTATAGATGATATAAATAAATATAACGTCAATATGGCGGCATTTGACCATATATTTAAACAACATATAAATGCTAAAATTGGAATAATGAGAGTTATTGCTAATTTTTTGTTTTTTGATAATTTAACATTGTTTAATGCATATTTGACTCTGAAATATGCATAAACTCCAATAATAACACCAAATATTATGCCGTAAATTAAGTACTCCTGTAAATATCCTAATGTGAAAAAATGTATTGGGTTCATATATTTAGTTTATAATTTTAAATAATAAAACTTTTTAGTTTTACAAAATTTAGGTTTTACTTTTTTTAAGGGGTTATTCTTGAATGAATTTTTATCAATTTTTTCATTGTCATTTATTGAAGGTTATTTTTGCTATTTAGAGTTTTTCAGAGAGAATTTGACTTATCGCTGTAATATTTTTTTTACAATATGGTTCTAACTTATAGAAGTCAGGTATTCTTGCATTGTTATATATAAGTTATCTAAGTTTTGAGTTCAATTTATCAACAATGACAAATAAATATTACTATGGAAGAATTATGATAAAAAAATTTTTTATTTTAATATGTTTGATTTTTATTTTCATCAGTTCTGCATCTGCAAATGATAATAATACAGAAATAGGCAATTTTACAGAATTGACCAATCAAATAAATGATTCTAATGGATCATTACTTCTTGATAAAGATTATTCAGAGCATAATGATACAGTTAATGTTTCCAAATCACTTACTAGTGATGATAATAACCATTCTATTAGTTTAAATAATAATTCGTCTTTTAAAATCAATGAAAATAATTTATCGCTTACTTTTAAAAATAATTTTTTTGCTACTTATGATAATGAATCAAACATTACATCTTTTAATTTAACGTTAATCGACTGCCATTTGCAACCCGACTATACAAATACAGTTGAAGTTCACAATTATGGTGATGATTGGGGTTATGGATATAGTTGTAAGGTATCTAGGAAAATCAAAAATTTAGCTTTTAAAATTATTGGTAAATCTGAAGGTTTAAATGCTGCTAAAAAATTAACATTATGGGTTCGTAAAAATATTAAAAAAGAAAGAAATTCGGGTTTTTATCAAAAACCTAGTAAAACTCTTAAACGTAAACTTGGTAATTGTTGCTGTAAGGTTGAATTGTTATTGCAGATGATGGATGCTGTTGGCCTTAGAAAAAATCATAAGCTCTATTTTGTTCATGTTGGAAATAAGATGTATCATCATAGACATTTCTTTGCCATGATTGATCATATTTGTGTTGACCCTACTTTAAAAAGGCCATGGGGGCGTGGTGGTTTTTATGGTAGGAAGGTGGTTATTATTCCATATCCAATTTTACCTCTTCCGTATGGGCATTATGCTTAAATAATTTTAAAACAAACTTTATGCCTATAGGGTTATGCTTATTTCAATTCGGATTATATTTTAAAACAGAATATTTTCAGATGATTATGCAAACAAAAAATAGTTAAGTTTTAATAAAAAATAAAAAATTTGCAAGAAAAACTTGCAAATGATAAAAACTATATGATTTAAAGTAAATCAATATAATTTAATATATTATTACGTGTTCATTATCATTTTTCCATTTTCTTAAATGATTTAATGATATCTTCAATGCCTTTTCCTTCTGATGCAGCTTCAAACACATCTTTTATTACGTCTAAAATATTGTGTTTCTCGTGAGGAGATTCAGTTTTTTGACTGTCAATAGCTAAAGCGATATCTTCTTCTTTTACAGTTTTTCTTTTTGCATATTTTGCATAGGTAACTGCTTTTTTAGAGACATCTTCTGCGTAATCTTCTAAGTATTCAGTTAATGCATCTACTGCATCAGCACTTACTCTTTCAGCACCAGCTTCTTGAATAATCCTTTTTACAGGAGCCTTAGGAATTGCCATATTTTTCACCTCCCATAAGTTTATTATATTCTTATATCTTTAATTCAATATTAAAATTTTGCATTTAATATTCTAAAATTTCTTAGTTTATATCTAATAAAAAAAGATATTACTTGAAAAATATTCAAAAAAATCACATTCTTTCAAAATTTTGTTGATTTTCTGAATTGGTCTTTCGATTTTGGTTCCAAATTAAATCTCATCTATATGTCCGTTTAAACTCTTCATTTGGTTTTGAATGTTTGTTTTTCATGATTAGGCATTGTTTTCCATCTAAAATGATAATGGGGGCTTTTAGTATGTGTATGTGTTGATTTGGAAAAAATTTTATGGTTATGTTAACCCTAGGATGTTACTCTAAAAATTCTCGATATTGAAATATTATTCTAACTCGGTCATATTGCTTTTGTTTCAACAAAAAATATATAAATTCCCTAATTTAATATAATATTAGGTAATTAGTATTTAAATTAAGAATTAACATTAAATGGATTTATTGAATAATTATTTATATATGTTAATTCAAACATTTGAATATTAATATAGTCCCGTAGGGTAGCGGCAATCCTTTTGGGCCCTGGACCCAAAGACAGCGGTTCGACTCCGCTCGGGACTACTTAACTATCCCTTATTTTAATATTTTCATTTTGTTTTTCTTATATGTACTAAAATGTAATTTTAAGTATTTATTATTATTTGTATTTAATTTTAATGAATATTAAACTAAATTAAAGTTATTAAAGATTATACATTGGGCATATTTAATTTAAAGAATTTTCCAAGTGTAAATTTAGATTTAATCATGAAATAAGCCGAAATGAAAATAAAAAGATTTACGCCCATTTTACCAAACATTGTTATTAACTCCAGGTAATGATCTGTTAATGTTTGATGCAAATTCTGATACATACTCACAATATTTCATGAACTACTCAGGTTTAAGTATCAACAATGACTCAACAGATGACGGAAAATTTCTAAGAGCAAGATTCGTTCCAAGCTTTGATACTGGACTTCCAAGTAGTTTATTTACAACATTTGCTTCAGGCCAGCCATTAACTAATAATCGTGTTATTGCAGTGAGATTTAAACATGTAAGTGGTAATGTTGCCGTTAATGATAATGGAACATTTCTTGGGTCAACCATTGGGAGTTACATGATGCAGTCAGATTTCAATCTCCTATATTCTGAAGATATTAAAGAAACCATGTTAAATTGGAGCAGTACTGTTAAGCAGTATTGTATGTTTGAAGGAGCAAAGACATTAGTTATGGCCAGTTCCTTTGATACATATTCATCAGGAAGTGATGATGAGGGAGATTGGAGACAATACCATCTTCATGGCCGTGTAGGTACAGGAACATCAATTACTTCAGATTATCTTGAAGGATTCAGCAGAAACAATCCAAGTAAATTCTATGATAACAATTATGCTGAAATTGAAATATCCCCAACGGGATATGCAACAACTGATTTTGAAGAATTCAATTATTTTGACCTGAAATGGATATTGATATTTCCATCTCCATTATTTGCAGCTAATGGAATTCCAACAATAACAGTAACGGAAAAGGATTCCAAGCACGGAATTAGATTATACAAAGGTGAACATGAATATACTAAAGCCTACAAAGGCAGTATGTTAATGTGGGATGCTAATGATGAAACAATGGTGGATACTGGACTTCACATTCCAGATAAGATAATTAATCACAATTGGGATTGGGTGTTTTAAAATGATAATTGATTATGATGACGGCTCAACTATTGGACATGGCCGTGGATATCCGACAGGATTAGAACATGAAGAAAAAATGGACGTTATTGCATGTCTATTGGATGAAGGCGAAAGAAACTATGTTAATGAAGAACATACTGCTTGGATTTCAGCTAATCAATGCAGAGTAGGTGAAATGGTAACATTGGATGAATCATCAACAATGGAACACACAATAGTTAGAAAAGCAAAAGAAGGCGAATTAGCTTTTGGTTATTTATTAGGTAAAGTACAGGTTAAAACTTCAGGATTAACATTAGTTACTGTGGCAGTATTGGGAGATGTTTTCAGATTAAAATTGAAAAGACCTGCACCTGCAGATATATTGCCAAACACAAGAATTTACATTGACAGTGACGGTGAATGTAATCCTGTACATGGCCATGATTTAAGATTACTTTCAATCGTTAATCTAACGGAAAATGAGGATACAGAATATATTAGAGTTTATCGACAGATGTCTGAAATTGAAATGTATCCTGAATCCCAGAACTGTATTGATCTTGCTGACTGTTCTTTTGAACAGGATGAAATAACTCATGTCGTTAATATGATTATACCTTCAGAATCAAATATTATGGCTCGGGCCAATTATGTTAAAGATGCGGACGGCGTTACTTATTGTGAACTTCCGGATGTAGCTATTGTCAATAATGTACGATTTGTATGGGAAGACAATAAATTATACATGGAATGGGATGGTTGCAGTGAGGATGAAAAAGTATATTTTATATAAAAGAAATAATAAAATATTATATTAATTATTATATATGGGTTGTAATAGCTATGGCTAATGTTAATAATACTTCATCATACATGGATGAAGACAAAAAGCAAATTATTAAAGAGTCTAATTATACCTATAGGGATGCTCTTGAAGTTTCAGCTTATCTCATTGAAGTAGGAAAGTTTGAAAGGTTGTACAAAGAAATGCAAATCCATGACTTACAAAAAGAACTTGACAAAATGGATGAATAAAACTTCAAAACAAAAATCTCAGGTAATAACTCTTAAGATAAACTATTTTTGATTGTAAATGTAATACAAAAAATTATTATTACTTTTATATTTTTTTTCATTATATTGGATTGTAGCGAGAGCATTTAATTACAAATATTTGTTAGTTACATTACAACAGATCTCGCTAAAAAGTAGTAGATAATTCATTTACTTTTTAATCATTTTGTTCGTATAGTATAGAACAAATTTCACTAAAAGTAGATAATTTAAAGTTCGTTATGCCAACTCAACATGATGCTAGTTAAAAAGAACCAGAAGTTGCATAATCCGGATTTGCCATTGTTGGTTGGGATGTTAAAGAGTGTGATGTTGTAAAAGAGGTTAGTGGACTAGTTATATTGACATGAAAACTAGGTCACTGTAATTATTTTTTATTTTTAGATTTAATTTTCACTGTAAACTATATATTTGATGTTTTTGTCACGACAATTTTAAAAAGTAACTTCAACAAACTTTAAATTGGATATTAAAGAATATATGTGTAGTTAAAAGGCCTTCAATAAAAATGGGGGTGAATAGATATGATTTTCATTATTTTTAACAGGTATTTATTTGCTAATTGTAATGGTTTTTCCTACAACTGTTATGGTGTTCCCTCATTTCATCTTCTGGAGGTGAGAACATGGAGTTAATTCTCTTCACAATTGCAACTTATAGTTTTAATCTTATTTCAATAATTAAAGCTATTTGGTATTTCAATAATATTTGAAGATAATGCTCTTAGTTTCACCTCTATTTTAGGCGATTAGATATAAATCAAAAATTATCAATGATAGTCATTTGAAAATTATGTTATATTTTCGTGAAGGCTTTTTCCCTTGAGATGCCCACTATTTAATCGTCAATTTTAAAAAATAATTAAGTTTATATATAACATTTCATAAATTATTACACAAGAGAGTTACTTTTAGTAATCCTCTATGAGATGAAATGGATTTAATGTCTGTGGGAATATTGTGGAGTTTTCTCTGCAATAAGACATTAAATCGAACTATTTTTTAATATAATTATGATTTTAATATTGTTATGTAAATGCTAACATGAAGCTACTCTAAAAGTTATCTGGTATTGAAATATTATTATAACTTGCTGATTTCGTTTTTATTTCTAAAAAATATATAAAATTCACTAATTTTGTCGGAATTAGTATTTAATTAAGAATTGACTTAAAACACATTTATTCAAATATTTTGAATTAATATTCCTGAAAAGAAAAAATAGCTATTAATTATATATAACTTAAAAATTAAATCATTAATTAATTAAAATTATTTGGAGAGAGTATATGAAAGGCGATGTATATTATGGTAAAGGTATAAGAGAGTTAAAAGATAGCCATCAGGACTTATTTGAATTAGTATCTAACATTAACGACACAGTATGGGATGGTAAAGCCCTAGATTATAAAACTCAAAAATTAATTGCTATTGGTATTACTGCTTCCCGTGCAGATCCAAGGGCTACCAAAAAACAGATGAGAAGTGCTATTGAAGTATTAGGCATCACTAAAGAAGAGATTGTTGATGTTTTAAGGGTTGTATTGTTAACATCTGGAATGCCTGCATTTTCCAAATCACTTCAAATATTAAACAGCGTTACTGAAGCTATTGAAGAGGAAAGGGAAGATAAGGCTTAATGTCTTCTGCTGTTTGCGGAAATATTTGAAAAACAATTGTTTTTCATATTTTCTTATTTATTTTATCATTTTCGGTTCATAATTTTTGATTTGAACCATTCTAATATGGTTTTGTAATTCTATTTTTTGTATTAATTTGCTCATAGTAATGAAATTAATTTTAATTATTTTTCCACTAAATTGTTATCAGTATTGGTGATTGGTCATGTTTGCATATCATTATATGTTATTGTTATTAATATAACGAAAGCATATATCATCCATGACAAATATTGTTAGTTAGTATAAACTTTTTTTCCATTTGTTGAAAAAAATGTAAATTTTAAGCAATGAATATATATCATAAAGAATAAAAATATAAAGTGATATGTTATGTACATATCTATTTATAGATTTAAATTGTGAAAAGACAATTTCAAACGAAAAAATTAGCATGTTGGATGTAACGGTGATTTTACATTTGATATGCTAAATCAGACCTAAAAATAAATATTAAAGTCAAATAATATGAAAGTCAAGTGTTCGAATGATTTGGTTGAATGATGGTATATGGCGATTTGGTGTCTTTTGAATGAATATGATTAGGGACGTAGTTGTATTTTGTTCAGATTTCACATTTGGAATTGTATATATTATTTAAAAGTAAGTTTAAATTAATCGATGCTGATTTGATTATCCATTTGATAAGTAGTTTTTATTTTGGTTTGATGTAATTCGAGGGAGATTAATGAAATTTAATAAATTAGGAGCTGTTATATTAATACTTTGCGTATTTATAATGGTTGTTAATGCAGTTGCTGCTGAAGAAAATTCTTTGGTTGGAACTGATGAAGGAAAATTATTACTTGAAAATGAAAACCAAGTTGTCCTATTGGATGATTCCAATAGTGATAGTAATATAAAGTTAAGTGCAGCTAATTCCCAGGAAGAATTGCGGTCCGCTGAAGTAGGAAACTATACTGAATTGCAGAATTTAATAGATTCAAATCCTAATGGAACAATTGAACTTGATAGGAATTATAACTATTTAAGCTCTGAGAAGTACATAATACAAATTCCCCATTCCATTACAATCAACGGTAATGGTCACAAAATTAGTGGTGAAAATTATGCAATGTCTTTTTACATTCCAAATACCACTAGTCATGTTACATTGAATAATATTACTTTTGTAAACGGTAAATACAATTCAATGCTTTGGATTAATGGGAATAATTGTATAGTGGACAATTGTACCTTTGAAAATAATAGTGCTAGTTATGGTGGTGCTGTTTACATATCAGGTCATGATAATGTAATTGATAATTGTGTCTTTGAAAATAATAGTGCTAGTTATGGTGGTGCTGTTTATATTAGGGGTTGTGACAATTCAATTCAGAATTCAACTTTCAAGGGTAATGGTGAAGTGTACTATGGTGGGGCTATTACTATAGATAACGCTCGAAACTCAGTTTATAATTGTACCTTTGAAAATAATAGTGCTACTAATAGTGCTGGTGCTGTTTATATATCAAGTCATGATAATGTAATTGATAATTGTGCCTTTGAAAATAATAATGCTGCTAATAGTGGTGGTGCTGTTTATATTATGGGTTGTGACAATTCAATCCAGAATTCAACTTTCAAGGGTAATGGTGAAGTGTACTATGGTGGTGCTATTGCTATAGATAACGCTCGAAACTCAGTTTATAATTGTACTTTTGAAAATAATAATGCCAAATATTATGGTGGAGCCGTTGATATTTTCTCTACCGATAATGTTGTTGACAATTGTACTTTTAAAAACAATCATGTTGATTATTACGGTGGCGCAATAGCTTTGGAAAAAAATGACAATCTTGTCAATAATTCCGTATTCAATAACAATTCTGCAGGCTATGGTGGTGCAGTTTATTTTTCAGCTAAGGATAATGTAATTGATAATTGTACCTTTGAAAATAATGGTGCCCTGTGTGGTGGTGCGGCATATATACAATCTGCTCACAATCTTGTCAATGATTCCGTATTCAATAACAATTCTGCAGACTATTATGGTGGTGCAGTTTATGTTATTGGAGACAATAATGTGATTGACGACTCCACATTCGCTGAAAATGCCCTTAACGAAGACCAAGGATGTGGTGCTGCTGTTTACGTTTGCGGAAATGATGTTGAAATATTAAATTCCGATTTCAACAACCATAATGCATATGATGGTGGTGCAGTTAAGTGGCTAGGTTCTAACGGAAAAATTGAAGGTTCAAAATTCAATAAAAACACTGCTAAATGTTTTGGTGGTGCAATTCATTGGGAAGGAGTTAACGGAACAATTGAAGGTTCCAAGTTCAATGAGAATCGTGCAAGATATAATGGTGGAGCAGTATATGTTGCAAAACCTAATTTAATCATTAACGGTTCAGAATTTACTATAAATTCTGCTAATGGTCTTGCAGGTGCAGTATACATATCAACAGATAATGTAACGGTAAACAATTCAGAATTTTACTACAATCATGCTAATGATGCAGGTGCCATTGACGTTTATGGAAGTAACAACACTATCGACAACTCAATATTTGAATATAATATCGCTTACAATGATGGTGGTGCGGTTGTCATGGGTTATTACTATTTGAATCCTACCGGTCAATTAAATAATACTATTCGCGCTTCAAAATTCAGTGATAATAAAGCTGCCCGTTATGGTGGTGCTGTCAGAATTGATTCAGAAGGCAATGCCATTGATGCGAGTGAATTTTATTATAATAATGCACAAATTGGTGGTGCAGTTAGTATAAACGGCAAACACAATAACATTGACCACTCCAACTTTGAACATAATCAAGCCACTGATGAAGGTGGTGCTGTTAACTTAAATACTGAGTATTTAGTTATAAACAACACTAATATGACCTTAAATAAGGCTAATTATGGTGGGGCTGTTTATGTTAATTACTGGGCTTTCAATGCAGTTGTAGACAATTCTAACTTTGTTGAAAATGAGGCTTTCAGTAATGGTGGAGCTATCTATTGGCATGCCCAAAAAGGTACTGTAAACAATTCAGCATTCTACAAAAACTGGGTTCATGCCAGATATTTGGAAAGTTCTGCAACCGGTGGTGCAATCACTTCTTATGGTAATGACTTATTAATAAATAATTCTGAATTTACCTGGAATGGAGCACATAATTATGGTGGTGCCTCTGATGGTGGAGCATTAAACCTTGAAGGTCAAAATGCTGTTGTTGTCAATTGTGATTTTGAAAGCAATGTTGCAGACAGTAGTGGCGGTGCTATTCGTTGGATTGGTGAAAATGGATTAGTTTATAATTCCACATTCACAGGAAATAACGTATCAGTTGAAGGGGGTGCGATTTATGCTCCTTCAAGAAATATTGTAGTCAATCGTTCAACTTTCACTAAAAATAATGCGCTCGCTTATATAGGTGGTGCTCTTGCTTTAGATTCCTCCGGTACAGTTGACAATTCCTCATTCATTGAAAACTTCGCATACAAAGGTGGTGCTATTCATTGGATGAGTGCTGGAAACATTTTAGTAAACAACTCCTATTTCTATAAAAACCACGGAGTTTATGCTGGTGGAGCAATTGCCTGTGACTATTATTATACCAATGCAGAAAATAAGCATATCAAAAACACAAGATTCATAAACAACACTTGTGTCAATTATGGTGGTGCTGTTGCAACTCTCAATACCCGAATGGATAACTGTACATTCATAAACAACTCTGCAAAAATGGGTGGTGCTGTCCATTCATATGATTCAATAATCAATGGTTCACAGTTCTCAGGTAACCATGCTAAATATGGAAATGACATATACCATAGTGGTGAAGATGATTTAATCAATATTATTGTTCCTCAGGAAAATGTTGTGTATGTTTCAAGTGGTCTTGCGGAAATTATCAGATACAATATAGGTAATTCAACACGTTTGATGAACAATTCCTATATTGGAATGTGTTTCGAAAGAAATTCCTACATGCCAAAATATGGAGCATATGATGAATCATTATATGGTTTAACCAATGTTTTAACCGGTGAAGATATCGTAGAATACTTAAAACTTATGGTTTATATATCATTTAATTCAATGGAGGATGTATACCCTCATGAAGGAGATAATTTCAAATTATATCCTGAAGGATGGGAAGGCATGTCTGAAAGTGAAGATTTATCAAATTGGGTACCAATCTCACGTACAGATTATTACAGCAGGGTAGTTCACGTATTTTCTGACCATGATTTCAGAAAAAGTGCTCATCCAGTAGTGAAAAAGATTTTAGAGCTTTATGACAGTGGAGTTAGAATAAATCAGGATCATCAAAAATTGGTTAACGGTACACTCATTAAGTATCATTTCTCAACTTTAATGTCTCCTGCTTCACAAAGTTTATTCTTGTTCCTTATTACTCCAGTGCCAAAAGTAGACAAAATTTATTTAAACACTACTGATTTCATCAAAGTAAACGATACAGTTGCATTCAACATTACAGTTAACAATACAGGTGACAAACCTCTTGTAAATATCACACTACATGAAATTTATAATTCAGATGAATTGGAATACATTTGTCATTCTGATAATACAACATGGATTAAAAATAACAATACCTTCACTTACTACCAAGATCCGGATGTAGGTGACATCATAGTATATGATATTTATTTGGAGAACACCGGTGAGTGCAATCTTGAAAATATAGTATTCAGCAATGTATATAATCCAAATCAATTGGAGTTTGTTAAATGCGCAAATGCTGATTTGATTAAGGATGGTGAAACATTCTTATACATCGATGAGCTAAGAGCTAAAAAAACCAAAACTCTCAGTCTTTTCTTTAAAATATTGGAAAAAGACCTTGATTTGGATGAAATGACTCCAACTATTGTTAACTATAAACTCAGTGAAGATAATTACTGGAACCCAATAATTCCGGGATTATCTATTGAAAGGCAATATCAAGGACGTTTCCCTGCAATCAATGTTGGTGAAACCAAGACATTTACAATCTGGTTTAAAACATTAACAAACGGTACACTTGTAAACAATATTTCATTATACAGTATTGGATTAAAAGAAGAACTGGTGGCATCAAACAAGACTAAAGTTTATCAGCCTGACATGACAGTTGAAAAGATTGCTTTGAATAAGACTGTTTATGTTGGTAATCAGACTGTATTCACAATTGTTGTATGTAATACTGGTGATTGTGATTTAGGTGATGTTACTGTTGTTGAGAGGTCATATGACGGTTTAGTATTTGATAGTTATGTTGATAGCATTGGAAGCTGGAAACATATCGGAGACAAATTTGTCTTGGATGGTATTTTAGCTAAGGGAGCCAGTGCTAGTTTCAATGTCATTTTCAATACTACTGTGAGAGGTAATTTCACTAATGTTGTTGTGGCAAGTTCCAATGTGACTGAAAATAAAACCGCT
>ONJC01000004.1 GCA_900318035.1 uncultured Methanobrevibacter sp. | reverse complement strand
CTTCGATATTGACGCTAACGGTATTATAAATGTAACTGCAAAAGACAAAGGAACAGGTAAAGAACAGGCTATTACCATTACTTCCTCAACCAAATTGTCTGATGAAGAAATCGAACAAAAAGTCAAAGAAGCAGAAATGAATGCTGAAGCAGATGCTAAAAGACAAGAAGAAATCGAAATCAGAAACAACGCAGACTCATTAATTTACACTTCAGAAAAAACTTTAGATGAACTCAAAGATCAAGTATCTGACGATGAAAAATCTAAAGTCGAAGGACTTGTAGCTGAATTAAGAGAACTTATAGCTGGCGATGATATTGCTGCCATTAAAGAAAAGTCTGATGAATTATCCAATGTAATTCAAGAAATTGGTGCTAAAATCTACCAACAAGCACAAGCAGAAGCACAAGCTCAACAACAAGCTGGAGCTGACCCTAATGCAGGTGCTAAAGACAACAACGATGATGACACAATTGATGCAGACTATGAAGTAAAAGACGATTAGATTAAATAATAAAGTTTTATTATATTGTTAGGCATATATTAAAATCAGAAATCAGAATCAATCAAATAAACTAACAATAGATAAAACTATTATTTTTTCTATCTATTTTTTAAATTATTTTTTTAAGGTGAATAAATGGCAGACAAGCGAGATTATTATGAAGTTCTTGGAGTAGATAAAACTGCGGATGAAAAGACAATCAAAAAAGCTTATCGTAAATTAGCCAGAAAATACCATCCAGACGTTTGTGATGAACCAGATGCTGAAGATAAGTTTAAAGAAGTAAGTGAAGCTTATGCTGTCTTGTCTGATGATGAAAAACGTCAAAGATATGACCAATTCGGTCATGCAGGAATGGATGGATTTACTGCAGAAGATTTCTATCAAAACGTAAACTTTGAAGATATTTTCCAGGGATTCGACATAGGAAACATATTCGACATGTTCGGTTTTGGTGGAGCAAATCGCAACCGTGGAAGAACAGGACCCCAAAGAGGTTCTGACATTTATACAGAAGTTCCAATTACATTAGAAGAGGCTTATGAAGGTTGTGACAAAGAAATCAAGATTACAAGAAGTGAATTGTGCCCAACATGCCACGGTTCCAAATCCAAACCGGGTTCCGATCCGAAAACATGTCCAACATGTGGAGGAACAGGACAGATTAAAGAGGTCAGCAACACAATTTTAGGTCAAATGGTTAATGTAAGACCATGCAGACAATGTGGCGGAACCGGTAAAATCATTACTGATCCATGTGAAGACTGTCATGGAAAAGGAAGCAAAAGAAAAACCAAAACAATCAAGATTGAAATTCCGGAAGGTGTCAATGAAGGAAACCACCTGAGAGTTTCGGGCGAAGGAAACTGTGGGGAAGCTCCAGGCCTTGAAGGAGACTTGATTGTTACAGTACATATCAAAAACCATAAAAAGTTCGCACGTGAAGGCGACCACCTATATCTGGAACAGCAAATCAGTTTCCCGCAAGCGGCTTTGGGTGATTTGATTAGCATTCCTACTATTGAAGGAAGTGAAGTTGAGTTTAAAGTACCTGCAGGAACACAAAGCGGAACTGTATTTAAGTTAAGAGGACAAGGTATGAACTCTGTCAGACATAACGGCAGAGGAAACATGTACGTTACAGTGACTGTCGTAGTTCCTAAAAAATTAAACTCAAAACAAAAAGACTTGCTCAATAAATTCGCTGAAGTAAGTGGGGACGAAATTAAGCATGTTGAAAAAGGACTCTTTGACAGAGTCAAAGACGCAATGAAATAAATTAGCTTCACGCTAATTTATCACACTTTTTTTGAAAATTCAATTTTTACCAAAAATCACCATGAAAATTAACCATGATTTAATGCAATTAATGATTAATTAAATTATAGTTAACTTAAAATTTATTAAAATAAATTAAGCTATTTCTTATTAAAATGAGTATTGAACTATAAAATTAGTTATAAAAATAAAGACATCTACATGTAACAAGAGATATACGTAAAAAAATAAAAAAAGATAGTGAGAATTGAAATCCCACTATTTAACAGTTATAGTTACTTTTTTGCTTGCAGATTCATATGTTTTGTCACCGTCATAACTAATCACAGCACTGTATTTGGCCTTTTTGGTAAGATTAGTTATTTTAAAGGTGGCTACTCCTTTGCTGTTGGTTTTAGCAACATATGTTTTACCATTCACTTTAAGTGATACAGCTTTAGGACTTAAATACATCTTACCGTCTAATCCTTTTATTGTGGATAAGGTAACAGTGTATTTTTTGGTTTTGGTAGCAGCTTTGTATGATTTAGAAGAAGCCTTGATTTTAATTGGTTTCTTATCCAAGTCAACACATACACATGCAAATGCATTGGTGTAGTTGTCATCACCAGCAAAGTTGAATGCCATTGTGTATCTTCCAGCTCTTACCATGTTGAGTTTGTATGGAGCAAATGAACCGTTTTCATAAGTTGTTCTGTTATAGATTTTGTTGTTTACAGCAAATTCTATGTATACATTTTGAATAGGGTTTCCATTTTCATCCAACAACTCGGTTGCATAGTAGATTCCTTGTTCACCAGCAGGACCGTCAACAGCATAACCGTTAATGGTTATTGCACGGTCAGTGATATTGAATGCAGAAGTGACTTTTACAGGAGCTACCGGACCGACATCTTTTAAAGTAATGGAAGTTTTATATGGAGCAAGGTGGAAATTACCATCAAATGATATGTCAATCTTACCATTAGATAAGTTTTCCAATTTAAAAGTACCGTCATCCTCAGTTATTGCAAATACAGTAGTGTCATTGAATGAATAACTGACAAATGCCCAAGGAACAGGAGTACCTTTAGTATCTGTTAAACTTGCAATGATGGTGCCGTTACCGTCCACTTCAATGATATTGATAATACCTGTGGATGCTATTGGAGTGTTGTTGTAAATCTCTGCATCAGCAGACATGTTATTTACACTTGCATCACCGAATAATGTTTCAGCTTTCAAGTAATTGTCATGTACGGATGATTTAGTGTCTTTTACATCAACAGTGTAATTACCTGTACCTACAATGTGGTTATTAGTAATTTGAGCATTTCCTTTAACAACTTTAACACCGATTGTTTCTACACCAAATTCTTCCCAAATAGATTCATTACCTTTGTTTGAAGCTACAAGCAGAATTACGACATCTGATACAGTAAGATTGGAACCTCTATATGCAATACCAGTAGTGTAATTACCAATAAGGTCCATGCGACCGCCGGCCACATTTGCTACAGTATCCCCAATAGACATACCAAATACGTTGTAAGCGTCACCCATAATGGTATTGTTTGTGTAATTAGCGGAAACTTCTTGACCATTCATACCAGAATAGATAGCATAAGCGGAAGAATTAGCACTTGCAGAAATAAAATTGTCTTTAACTACAGCAGTAGCAGGGCCTTCAATGTCAATACCGTTAGCATAATAATCACCTTCAGAGAATATGGTATTATCGGTAATATGGAGGTTGTTACCTGACGCAATAATGCCGTAGATGTAGGAGTTACCTTTAGCTTTTATATCATTAGATA
Source organism: uncultured Methanobrevibacter sp. (assembly GCA_900318035.1). GTDB lineage: Archaea > Methanobacteriota > Methanobacteria > Methanobacteriales > Methanobacteriaceae > Methanocatella. Next base: position 65,834 of record ONJC01000004.1, on the reverse strand, counting down.
TAATATGAGCATTGTCTGATCCTTTAATGTCAACAACATAAATTGTATCATATGCACCTACAACATCACCGAAAGTGGCATTGACAACATTTTCACCAAAAATCGCATCATTTGAATCTTCGATAACAATACCTTCAGAAACAGGGGAGGAAACCCAGTTACCTGAACCGGCAGGAACCTCAGCCCAAGGAACATAAGATGAAACTAAATCTAAATCAAAAGTGTTTTCAGTTAATACGGCGCCAGTTAAATTTTTTAGATAAACAGCTTTGTTTTTACCAACACCTTTAGTTGCACCCTGATAATCAATAGTGTTTTTAACAGCAATTACAGAAGAAGCATCTACAGCATAAATAGCATAAGCATCCTTATCATCATTAGCAACGACATTTATAAAGTTGCCTTCTAAATAAGCAGAAGTTTCATTAGTGGTTAAGGAAATACCTTTACCTTGAGTAGCAATAGTGTTGTTAGTTAAATAACCAGTACCTTTAATGACTTTAACACCGACAGCTTCAACGCCAAATCCTTCCCAAATAGTTTCATTACCTACTTCAGAAGAAGTTAAAACAATGCTATTGCCGTTTAAAAATAGAACAGTACCTCTGTAAGCTAAACCAGTAGTGTAATTACCGGTAAGATCAATAAAGTTGTCGGAAACATTAGCATTAACATCACCAACAGACATACCGAAGGCGTTGTAAGCAGTACCTGAAATATTATTGCCGGAATAACTTGCGGAAACGTTTTGACCATTCATACCAGAATAGATACCATAAGCGGAAGATTCAGATTCCACATTAATATTATTGTCTCCAACTACACCGGTAGCAGGACCTTCAATGTCAATACCGTTAGCATAGTATACACCAGTGGATTTAATATCATTAGCTCTGATTATGAAATCATCACCAGACAGGATAAGACCATAAATGTAAGTGTTACCGTTGGCTGTAATATTGTTGTTAGTAACTATAGCACCTGATCCTGAAACATCCACAGAATAAATAGTATCATAACTACCTGATGCATTTGTACATAAAACAGTTACATTATTGTTATTAAAAGTAGCATTTTCACAGTTTTTAATTACAACTGCTTCACTCATAGGACTGCTTACCCAATTTCCACTTCCAGCAGGCTCTTCAGACCAGCCCACAGGGACAGAAATGAGTTCTGCAGATATTTTATTGTTATAAATTTCAGCATTTCTTGAATTGACTACACGGATAGCATTGTTGATATAATATCCATCAGTCTTACCAGAATAAGCAATATAAGAATCTTTTAAAACAAAATTGTCAGATTTCACTACTTCAATAGGAACTGCACCAGCACCGTTTTGGTCATCGAAAAATGTAATAGCCACATCTGAAATGGATACATCGGAAGTAGTGGTATTATCATCAATTGGTCCGACAAAGATAGAATTCACACCTTTATCTTGATTAATGATAAATTTTTGTAAGGTAACATTACTTGCATAAATTTGAATATTTGGATTTTTGAAAGAGGAAACTTCTCCCCCAGTTAATGTCATAGGACGTTCAACAGTTACATTTAAACTGTTAAAATCACCGTCGAATACTAATTCATCAGCAGTGACATTTTCTTTAATTTTACCAGATTCTTCAATATAATTTCCGATATTTTCCGGAGTTATAACAATTTTAGAATCTGAATTATCATCACTTACTGCCTGAGTATCCTGCTCAACAGCAAGCGAATCATCAACAGCTATTTCATCAGCAGCCACAGTATTAGCTATATCGTCTGAAGCAAATGCTACACCCGCAGACAACATTACTAAACTAAGCATGATTAATGAAATAAGTAAAGTTTTTGTCTTAATAATTTCACCTCGATTAAACATATATGATAAATAAACAATAGTCATGAATAAAAGTTGTAAAGTTAGATGACTATATGATAATTAATTATATTTTAAATATATTTAAACTTAATTAAATAAAACTTGAAAAAAAAGTAAAATAAAGGTTAGTTAAACCCCTATTTTTTAATTTTAATAATGTTTTTTATTGTACAGCCACCATAACTTGAAGTTATTGTGTATTTGCCCACTTTTAAGTTCTTAAGAGACAAAGTTGCAATACCTTTCTTGTTGGTTTTGGCAGTGTACTTTTTGTTTTTCATTTTAAAGGTAATTTTCTTGTTTTTCAAGATTTTACCTTTTTTATCAACCAGCTTAACAGTGAATTTAGTGGTTTTAGCTTTTTTCTTGGAAATGTTTTTAGCTGTCAATGTAGGTTTGAATACAATTTTATTTGATATTGTATAACCCTCGAATGTAGCCTGAACAGTATATGTACCTGCTTTTAATTTAATAGAATAGGTCGCATATCCATTAGTAGTGGTTTTTACTTTTTTAGAATTTCCATTACTAAGCTTAAATGACACATATTGTCCTGAAACTGGTTTTCCATCAACATCCAAAGCACGAACCTTATATTTAACAGTGTTGCCGTAGTAGACTGAATAATCTTTACCTCCAGTCAGCAATGGTTTTTGGATTACTTCAAGAATTGAAGAGACATTAGCATCATTATAATTTTCAACACCACTGACAACTGCGTTTATGGTGTGATTTCCACCTTCCAGTGTAACAGGAACTGCATAATTAAGTGTTGCCATGCCATTTACAGTAACTGCTGTACCAATTGGTGTTGCTCTTCCAGCAGAATTCAGTCTGTTGAATTGAACGACAGCACCATTTATCCTGTTTCCAAGTTCATCCAAAACAGTTGCAACAATATTTCCGCTATCTCCTTGCTGAATGGAAACATAAGGCACATCAATCACAATTTTACCTTTGGATACAGTTATTGGCACATTAATTGTTTCAGACTTATAGTCCTCCTTGGATAATTTTGCAGTAAACTGATATTGGGCAGGAGCGTAAGACTCATCAAGTTTGTATTCAATGGCAGCTACACCATCAGATACTGTTGATTGGCCAAAGAATACTCCATCAACATCGTAAAAGTCCACAGTTGCACCATTTAAGTCATTGCCAAGAGTTATGACAATATTTGCTGTGCCTCTGTAAGGAACATTGATTTCATTAACTTTTGCATTTGCAACATATTTGTAATTGCCTGAAACGTTATTGTTTGCTGAGTTGTAAACCGCCTTGTTTCCGATGCCCTTTTCACTATCAAGATAATTGTCCGTAATGACATTTTCAATTGCATCATCGTCCAGCTGCACTGCATAGCCTTTATTGGAAGTTACCTCATTTTCTTCAATGTAATTTCCGGTTGAATTGGACATCAGATAAATACCTGCATTGCCTGTTCCTATGGAATCCAAAATTTTAACTGTGATTTCTTCCCCACTACCTTTAGCATTAATTTTATTGTTTTTAATGCTGTTTTTGTTACCATTTAAGAAAATAACTCCGTATACATCTTTACCATTTGCATTTACGATGTTGTTCCATACGATATTATCATTTGAACCGTATCCTTCAATTCCGTAAATGGCCGGGGAGTTCAAAGTAAGATTGTTGTTTTTGACAGTTGATTTTTGAGACATTTCAAAGTAAATACCGTATGCTGCCGCATCTGAATCTATGTTTATGACATTGCCTTCGACTGTAGTGTCTTCTGACTCATCACCGATGATAATTCCTTCAACACAGTAAATTCCATCAAGGGTAATCTGATTTCCAATGAATGCATTGTTGGTTGCTCCCTGACCTTGAGGAGCGCTGTGACCTGTGAAATATCCCAATACACCCATTCCATAAATGTAGTTGTCTTTGGATTTTACAAATACATTATTGTCTGAAATAGTGTTGTTGTGGCAGTTGAAGTATAAGTCAATGCCCACAAGTGAATTTTGAGATGATTTATTTCCTGTTGTGGATTGTTGATCGGCTAATTTTGAGGTAACGTTTACATCGTTTCCAGAAACATTATTGTTAGATGAGTATAATAACAAGATTCCATATGTTTGATAAATTTCTGAAACTACGTGTGCACCGTCCATACAATATTCATTACCGTCAACACAATACCTATTTCCATCAATAACAAGCTCATTACCATCCAAACAGTAAGATTTACCATCAATAACAAGCTCATTACCATCCAAACAATAGGCATTTCCATCAATGGTCAATTCATTACCATCCAAACAATATGATTTGCCATCAATAACAACTTCATTACCATCCAAACAGTAAGATTTACCATCAATAACAACTTCATTACCATCCAAACAATATGATTTACCGTCAATGGTCAATTCATTGCCGTCCAAACAGTAGCGTGTTCCTTCAATGACGAATTCATTGCCGTCGATACAATAGCTAGTGCCGTCAATAACAAACTCATTACCATCCAAACAGTAAGATTTACCATCAATAACAAGCTCATTACCATCCAAACAATATGATCTGCCGTCAATAACAAGCTCATTACCATCCAAACAGTAAGATTTACCATCAATAACAAGCTCATTACCATCCAAACAATATGATCTGCCATTGATTACAAGTTCATTGCCGTCAATGCATTTTTCAGGGGAGAATTTATAAGATTCGCCGGTTCCTGTTGTGCGAATTATATTGTTAGCAAAATTACAGTCTTCACATGAGTATGCAAGCAATGTGAAAGTCAGATAATCCCCTTCAGATGTCAATACGTTATTTATAACATCTATATCGCTGGATTGTAATACATAAATTGCATAAGCCGCTTTAGGATCACTGACAGTAATATGGTTATTGGTAATCCTAACACCAGGAGCTTGGTTTACAAAGATACCCCATGCATTTACCCTTTCGGCCTTTTTATTTATTATGGTTAAATTTTCAATCAATACACTGCCTGAAGTGACTTTAAAAGTGGAATTGTAAAATATTGGATCTTTACCAGTTATTTTAACTGCTTTTGTGACATATATCACTTCATTTGAGAAAGTTCCTTTAAAGCTTAAAATATCGCCATCTTTAACTTCAGAGGTTAGCCCACCGTTGTCATTGATATATTGGCGAATATTTTCAGGAGTGATTGTGTGAACAGTTCCTTTATAGATATATGTAGGTTTTGATGAATCAATTACACCTGCAGGGGAATTGATTAGACCTCCACCAATAATTATATTTGAAGCCACATCGATTTCAGATGTGTCCTGTTGAACTCCTGCAGCATCTATTGCATATTTATTATTGGTACTGATGATATTGTTTACAACAGTTACATTTTTAGGCATTCTTTTTGAACTTAACTGTTCAATCAAAACACCTACTCCTGAAACTGAAGTAATGTTGTTACCATCTACAAGCAATCCTGAACCTTCATCCTTTTCATAAACGCCGGATCCGGATTCTGTGAAAACAACATTATCTCTTATGATAACATTGGAACCACCAGCTACAATCCCCCTTCCTTTTTCTGTTACATTAACCCAGTTGTTTTCGACAACAGAATCATCGATGGCTGTGATTCCTGCTCCAGTGGATATTACTTTAGCAGCAATGATACGATTGTTTGAAACTATTGAATTGTATGAAGCTACAATACCGTATTCTCCTCCAGATTCAACACCAGGATGATTATAATCGGCTCCTGTAAGGTTAATAATCACATTATCAATTATTGTATTTCCGACACCTGCAGTGGAAACACCCCTATAACCTCCAATGACTGTATTGGATTTGATTACGTTTTTTCCACCCATTGCCTGAATACCGTATGCCCATGAAGTTGGCAATACGTTATAATGGACAGTGTTATTGAAAATAGTATTATAATTTGAGTCACCACCTTTTAAAGGCCCACCAGAATAGCTGGATAAATAAATTCCGTTTGCATCATCAACTTCAACATGGTTATTGGCCACATAATTATAATGGGAACCGCTGAGAATTAGTGTCGGGGTGGATCTTGTAAAGCTTCCGTGACCATATGTAATTCCATAAGTCTTTAAGTTATTTCCGGTTACATTATTGTAATTTGCATTATTTGCCAAACAAATACAATAGGATGACTTTCCGGTGTTGTCTATATTACAATTGCTTATTGTACAGTTACTTGCAGAGTTTAAGAATATACCATATGTTTCGCCTTTTGTATTTGCAATATTCAAATTAGTTATAGAACTTCCAGAAGCTCCGCTCAATAATGAAATCATTGAATTTTTCATGGAATTGGTGGATGTTCCGGCAACATTTACAGATTTGTCAAAAACAAAGGTTTTGCCTGAAAAGCTTCCATCAAGTAAAACTGTATCTCCAGAGTTTATTTTTGAAGAAATTGCTTTTCCGTCAACTGTGCTGAAATATTGACCGTAATTATCTTCTGTGATAGTATGTGAAGATGCACTAATGTCTGAAACATTCTCTACAGATACGGCATCATCCAAACTATTTGAACCATAACTAATATCCTTATCAATGGATACACTAACAGTATCCTGAATAGCTCCATTACTGCTTAATTCTGCCATGTTTCCATCATCTGTAGCACTAACCACACCAATAGAAACGACAAGCAGCAATAAAACTAAAAAAATATTAATTTTTTTAATCATTATTATACCTCATCAACATTAAATTATAATATATTTAAAAAGTCCAATTAAATTAAACTTTAAAAATTATCTATTATGACATTATTTATAAAAAGATATAATATTTAAAAATTACTGAAAAATTGAAAATCATGAATTAAAATTAAATTTAAAAAATAAAAAAAGTTGATGATTAAATTAATAATCATCGTATTCGTCATTATTACTGCGCCAGTATCCTGCCAGGAATATTGCAATCAATATAATTACTGCAATGACAACAAATATAGGCATGCTTGATTCAGTTGCACTAGCTGATTTGGATGCTGATTTTTCAGAAAGTTCATAAGATTTAGCACCGCCAGCGCCGGATTCTCCAGAAGATGAATCCTGTGAAGATTGTGAAGATTGTGAATTTGCAGCAGATTTGGCTTCTCCAGTTGCAGACGGTTCAGCACCATAAGCTGTTTGACCGCCATCGTTGGATCCATCAGATTTCTGTTGAGATGTATTGTTAACCAATATATCTGCCTTTTCATTGCCGTTGTTAGATTGTCCGTTGTTATTTCCAGATTGACCATTGTTATTTCCGGATTGGCCTTGATTGCCTTCAGAATTTTCTTCAGCCTGATATAATGGGTCGGTATTAGTAGCCTGAGCAAGAATTTCCGCGAATTTTTGCTTTTGAGCAGGAGTCAGTGAACTTAACTGAATAATCTCTGAATTCCAAGCAAGGTTTTTACATGTGTGGTGACAACATGCTACACCGTAATCAATAACGCTTTGCATGTAAGTGTCGACCAATTTCTGCACTGTACTTGCATCTCCGTCCCATATGCCCTGTTGAGCCATGTAAATCATCCAGGCTGTGGAAGACTGTGCTCCAGCAGCAAGCTGAGAGTTGGTTACTCCGGAATCAATTTTCATTATGGTTTCAGCCAACTGATTACCTAACTGCTTATTCAATCCACTTCCACCTATTACAGTACTTGCATAGAAGTTCTGGAATCTTGAAGCATAAGAGTTCATTCCTCCAGGAGTATTGACCAATGCATTGTAATATTGTGGATTAAGAAGCATGCTTCTGATTTCAAATTCGATTTCTTCCTCATAGGTTCTTGAAACATAATTGTTTTTGTTTCTGATATCGAAAAATGATGTATCAGGTCTTTCTTTGCCGGACTGGTTTTTCAAAACGTTTGCAGCATTATACAAACCACCAAACCAATCGTAGTAATCATCTGAATCGAACAGTCTCCATGAACTGTCAAAGTTTTGTGTAATAACATCAACATTTTCAAGCAGATATTTATAGTTTTCCTTTTGATTGTTAACTACAATATTGCCTTTTTCATCGAGAGTCCATGAATATGATACTTTGCTTAAATATATATCCATAGCATATTCATTAACAGATGAAATACTCCAATCTGCAGTGTTTGGAATAAGGTTTGACATTCCAGTTCCTTCTAATACATTACCTGGAAGACCAAATAATCTATCTAAAGTAGGATTTTCTGCATAATGTTTTTTAACATAATTGTTGGTTGCGTCCTCACCGGTAGCGTTTAAAGCCAGATTGACTGAAGTCAGCATCCAAGTAATCCAATCCTTATTGTTTGTAACCATACTTGCGAATACATCAATTCTAGGCCTGTTCATAACTGTTCCATTTTCAAATGTTACTGTCAACTGTTCAAGAGGCAGTTGCTCAACACCCAGAACCTTACCGTTGTCAGCCCAGACTGGTTTGCAGCCTAAAAGATACATGAATTCAGCTACATTGATACCTTCTGTCCTTGATATTTCAGTACCCCAGAGAATCAATGAAGTCAATTCCGGCCATTTGCCATGCTGCTCATAGTAACTTGTCAAAAGCATGTTAACAATAGTGACTGCAGACTCATATGCTGCCTGAGACGGCATTCTTGTTGGGTCGGATGCATAACCATCATATCCAGTAGGTATTGAATCACCATAGGAAGGGTCGGCAAACAAACCTGATTTTACATATTGCCCGCTTAATGAAAGCAAAATAGCATTCCATTCATTATTCTTCTGAATATTGGCAATTATATCCTCACAGTAAGTTGTGGAATTATATAATGCGGTGCCCTTTTTAATGCCCAGCTGCTTATTCAAATCAGCGGCTGAAGTGCCGTTGACCAGCTTGGAAACATAATTTTTCAGGAAAGCAGTGATGTTTTCAACATGGTTGGCATATCTGAAATCCTTTTGCATGTCCTTATAGAAACTCAATCCCGCCAATTTAGGATACATGAATTCAATCAACTGATCATAGATTTTTGTTTGGGAAGTGACAATTGTAACAACTTCTTCAATCAGTTCATAACCTGTCAATATCTTACCAAGAGTGTGAAGACCGAATGTGTTGAAATCATCTTCCATGTCATCCAGATAGTGGTGCAATTCATCAATCCATTCCTGGAAGGTTTCATTGCTTGAGAGATTTCTGAAACCTAATTCAGGAGCCAATTCCAAAATCATGTTCTTATACGATTCTGCATTGGAAGTTACATTTAAGCTCAGTTGCTCCTTATAGTAATTGATATAGTTTTTCAATGTAGTATAGTTACCATATAACTCTGATGACACCATTGCAGGAGTCATGTGAGTAATCAGTAAAGCGGAACTTCTGTCTCTAGCAACCATAGCTTCACCAGGGTTTGATACAATGTACGGATATACTGTTGGAATCAAAGACAATTCAAAAGTCCAGTCTCCAGGAAATGCACCAAGATTAATACCGGGTAGCCATTCCAAGGTTCCGTGAGTTCCCATACTTACAATTGCATTGATTTTTGCAGTCTTTTCCATCCATTTATAAAATGACACATATTGCTGGTGAGGAGGAATAACCAGACTGTGATAGTCCTGAACTTCCTCCCAACCTCTACTCGGTTGGAAAGTAATGAACACATTACCGAACCATACACCAGGAATTACAATGTATTTGTTCTTATATACCATTGCCGGACCTAAATTGTCTCCCCAATAACTCATAAGATCATTGTACAACTTATCCCTAATGTCGGAAGTCAGATATTCGAAATCTTCAAGGGATATCAGTTGATGATGCTTCATTAATGTATCCCAATTTTCCTCTACATATTTTTCAAGCAGACCGCTTGCCCATGAACCCTTGTTGTTCATGTCAAATATGATTTGAGTCAGATTATATAATGAAATGAAATTTGCAACGGTTCCATTGATTTTGTAACCTGTTGTTGAATTGATAAGAATTTCATAAGTATTATTATAGTAATTCAGATACTCTACAGACCCGCCAATATCATAGCCCTGAAGATATAACTGAACAAGTAACTCATAAGCACTGTAAAATACATCCAAATAAGATGCACCTATCTCAGCTTTACCCGGAGGATAATTATAAAGCATTACGGCTACCTTTTTATCAGAATTATTCAAATCATGCAAATCGGCCCATTTACAGTTTAACTGAACCATCTTATCCACACCATCCTGAATAACGTGGGATTTTCCCAGACTGTCAACCCAGGATAATGCGACCTGACCGAATACACCTTCAAAACTCGGATAGGTAACCATGTATGTCCATTCAACTTGAGGCCCCAATTCACTGTTGTAACTGTATTCAGAAATCTCAACGATTCCCTTTAAAACATGCAAATCGATATCTGTCAAATCAGGTTCTGCAGTACCGTTGGCATAATCCAATGACCAGCTGCATAATGAATTTATGGCAGATATTCCAACAGTTGAAAGATTGGCTATCTTATTTAAAATTGAAGACATTGGAGGCTGAGTACCAGTTTTAAATACATTAAATGCTGGTCTTCCGTTTGCTTCATAACCTCTTATCAATGCATCAGATACCTCTTCACCACCATAATAGGAAGCAATAGCTATAAAAGGTTTTTTAGGATGGAATTTAGCTATATAATCACTTTCAAACTTTTTAAACAATGCTGTCGGATCCAAGACCTTAGTTAACCATTCCACATAATTTTCAGTCATCCAGTTTAAACTACCATCGGAACTGTGAGTATAACCTGGATTTTCACGAATCCATGAATTAATCAAAACTCCTTCGGGAACAAGTGTATACATTCCCAAATCAGGATGATAAAAACCACATTCAGGAGACATTAACGGAGCATTATTCTCATCAAGAGTTGGATTAGAATATTTTGAAGGATTAATCAAATAACGAACATAATCAAAATAATTTTTCATATTGCTCTGGAGAATATCTGACTCTTCAATATCCCTAGCCTGGAAATAAGAACCAATGTAGGTATTTTCAATTGTATCGTAGGTATTGTTCTTTGGAGAAGCGCCCACTATATGCAAACCAGTGTTGTTCAATATTTGCTGTGAAAAGACACTGAACGTATACGCTACATTATAATTCGCATTAGCTGGAGATTTTGCCAAAAGCTCTTTTAAGTATTGTCCTGTAAGAACGCTGTATGCGGATTCTGAAAACATGTCAATATGCATGAACTTGGCATATTCAACTAACCATGCCCTGGACTTGTCAAAATCTGTAGTACTTATGTAAGCTACCCTTTTTGACATGTTCATCAATATGTCGACCTTCTCGTTGTGAGAATTGTAATCCACCAAAAGCAATATGTCCGGAACAAAAATAACATCATTTATATTCAGGGTACCGCTCTTTTTTGTGAAGTCCAAATCAGTCAATTTTATAGGTTCATAAGTCGAGTAGGAAACTTCAAGTGAGTAAACCTTTGAACCCAGATTTTTAATCACAGCATTACCTTTAGAATCAGTGATTTTTGTTGAAACCAATTTATTGTTGGAATCAAAGACCTTGACGGTAGCTCCCGCTAGGTTAATACCATCCTCATCCCAAGTGCTGCTGTTCTTGATGTATGAATCCTTTACATTAATATTAATGACATTGTCGTTGGCTGCCAATATCTGATTATCATCACTTGACGTTAAAACCGTATCATGCGTCACAGCAGTAGTATTTTTAGCAACCCCAGATATTGTCTCATTGGCTTCTGCAAATACACAACCTACAGAAACCAGAAGCAATATAGAAATCATAAATGCAAATATTATTCGATTATTAAGCTTTGCCGTATTTTCACCTCCTTTTAACTGATTAATTATAAAGTAATAGTAATAATTTATTTACTATAAGTTTAAATTTAGTTTGAAAACATATAAAAGTTGCTGAATTTATGTAAATTTAAGAAAAATTACAACTTCAAATAATATACATTTAAATACTTAAATGTACAAATAAAATTTGCTATTATATTGAGGTGATAATATGCAAAAGAGTATGATAGGCATAATTATATTATCTATAATCTTAGTAGGAATGGTTATCCCAGCAGGCTTTTCGGCCAATGATAACCAGGTAGTGATAACTTATGGTGAAACAACTCACCACAATGCAGATTATAAGAATATTGTAGATGACTTTTTTGTACAACAAGCACACGTTGACATGCACAACGTAAAATCAAAAATAATTACTGCAGATCAAGTAAATAAGATTTCAACTTCAATAACCGGTAAAACTTACGGTTCTGATCAGATATTTTCATCAGCACTCGTTGACTTAAATGAGAATGACAATCTCGAAGTTAGCGTGGACAAATCCAAAATTACCACAATAACTGGAGACATGTACATTTCAGCATTGAAATCCTCAGGAATCACTGCAGGCCACGTTTATGTGACAAGCCCAACAACTGCAACCGGGGAATCCGCACTTGCAGGAATAATGAATTCCTATGAAGAGATTACAAATGTTAAAATTCCTGAACCTGTAAAAGAAGCAGCAAACAAAGAAATTTACACAGAAGCTGAAATTGTTGAAAATTCAAATGTCAGCGCTGACAAATTATCAGATTTAGTTGATAACGTTAAAGAAACAGTAAAAGAAGAAAATGTTACAGATCACCAAACTATTGTAAATATAATCAATAATTACACAGTTGTAAACAATATTAACATTACAAACAGTGATGTGGAAAACCTTGCAACAAGTATTCAGCAAATGCAAAACGTGCAAGGAGACATAAACAACTACACTTCAGAGGTGTCCGGTGCGTTTAACAACACCACTGTTAATACAAATTCCGTGAAAGGATTATTTGATGGACTATTTAACTGATAGTCCTACATTTTTTATTTTTATCCAAAAAATAACTATCTATTTTTAATTTAATCCAATGATGTGTATTTATGAAATGGAAAATCGGCAATGTAAAAATCAATAACCAAGTTGTTTTGGCCCCCATGGCAGGAATTTGCGATTCTGCATTCAGAAGAATAGTCAAATCCATGGGATGCGGACTGATTGAAACAGAAATGGTTTCGGACAAAGCCATAATGTATGACAATTACAAAACAAAGGAAATGCTATACATGACCGAAGAAGAGAGGCCGATTTCCCAGCAGATTTTCGGAGCAGAAGCGGAATCCTTTAAAATAGCTTCAAAATTCATTCATGAAAACATGAAGCCAGACATTATTGACATTAACATGGGATGCCCTGTAAAAAAAGTTGCCGTTAAAAGCAAGGCAGGAAGTGCCCTTTTAAAAAATCCAACCAAGGCCGAAGAAATAGTTAAAGCCGTTGTAAATACCGTTCCGATTCCAGTTACTGTGAAAATAAGAAGTGGATGGAGTAAAAATAGTATTAATGCACTTAAAATGGCAAAAATAGTTGAAGATGCAGGTGCATCAGCAATAACCGTACATCCACGTACCCGAGAAGACCGATACGACACGCCTGCAGATTGGTCACTGATAAAACAAGTAAAAGAAGAAGTTTCCATACCAGTTATAGGCAATGGAGATATCTGGACATGTTACGATGCAAAAAGAATGCTTGATGAAACCGGCTGCGATGCAATAATGATTGGTCGGGCAATCAGGGGAAACCCTTGGCTTGTTAAACAGTGCATCGAATATCTGGATGATGGAAAAGAGCCTGAAAGTGTGAGCGCCGAAGAAAAAATAAGTATGGCGAAAAAACATGCAGAGTTATTGATTGACCTTAAAGGTGAAGAGGTGGCAATTCCCGAAATGAGAAGTCATGCCGCCTATTATTTGAAAAATCTTCCAGGAAGCTTTGAAATCAAACCAAGAATTTTTAAAGCAAATACAAAAGAAGAATTGTTCATCCTATTAGATGAGTATCTTACATCTTATAGGGAACATAGAAAAAACGATTAAAAGTTGACCAATTTTTTTAATTCTTCAAGATTTATATGGATAAATTCCTTATTTTTCGGATCCGCCAATATCTTAAATTGCTTGTTATTTGATTTTTTGTAAGCTTCATCCATTAAAGCCTGCAAATCATCAATATTACTATTTAATAGAATATTTAACTTTTCTTGATGATTACTATCCAAATTATCAACATATGATTTGACTTTTGGTTCAAACTTTTTTACCAAATTGGATTTTTTTCTGGCCATCCTTTTCAATATAAATAATGGTGCCATTTTTAAAAGATTCTGATATTCCAAAACGTCATCACATGTAAGTTCCTTCATGAGCAAACCTCCTTTAATTACAAATAATTTATATAGTAATTTTATAGTGGAGTCACTATTAAATCTTTTGAAATTTATAACAAAAATAAAAAAAGGAAAAAATAGCTGTTTTAATTCAAAAATATGTTCTCTTCTAAAGTGGCAAATCCTTAAAATTACACTAAATTAAATAACAAGAATTAGAAAACAATCCATTTTAAAAAAATAGAAAAATAAAATAATGCACTTTATTAAAAAAAATTAAAAGAATAGGGTGCGACATCCCCCTATCTTTTTACTTTAACTGTTGTTTTTATAGAACTTTTCAGGTAAGTTATTCTGAATACATATTTTTTTCCTACCTTAAGCTTTTTAATAACATTTTGTTTAATGGTTAGTTTAGCTATTCCCTTTTTGTTGGTTTTAACCTTGTATTTTTTACCTTTAAACTTAAATGTCACTTTTTTGTATTTTAGGAGTTTTTTACCTTGTTTAAGTTTCGCCTTCAAGACCAGTTTTCCTGAAGATTTCTTGACCTTGAATGTTTTTTTAGTGAATATTACTCGCTTAACCTTAATCTTGTTTTTAATTTTATATCCTTTGTAAGCTGCTTTTATAGTATATTTTTTAGGAGTGAAACGTTTAGTTAATCTGAAAGTAATGTAACCTTTTTTATTTGTTTTAAGCTTGTAGGTTTTTTTACCTATCTTAACGGGGACAATTACTCCCTTACCAACAGCCTTACCATTATCGCCAATAACTTTAAATTTATATTTAAATCTGCTGTTGTAATATTTCACAACATTTTTATTGCCGACAATTCTTTTAACAATCTTAAGTTTTTTTGTAACATTTTTGCCGTCTTCCAAAGTGACTGTTACATTGTATGTTCCAACACGAAGCTTAGCATTGAGCTCAGCAATACCCTTTGCGTTGGTGATGGAAACATATTTTACATTATTTACTGTAAATGTCACAGTCTTATTTTTCAATGGATTTCCATTATTATCAACGATTTTAACCTGATAATCAACACCGCTGTTATATCCGCGAGTCATATCAGAAGCAACAATCTTTGTATTGACAATCAAATCGGTTGAATAGCTTCTTGGAGCATATTTACTGTCACCCGAATAAGCAATTCTAACAATGTTTGATCCTTCAATTAAATCACTGACAGTAATTTCTGCAGTACCATTTTCCAAACGGACAACATATGTTATGTTACCCACAACAAGAGTTACGTTTCCGGTAGCATCACTCGGAGCATGGAAAATAACAGTCTTATCAATCATTTTAACATCAAAATCATAATCTTCAACTGGCAATACAGTAAATTTAGCCTCTATGACATCAGTTTCATAATTAGGACAATCAATATTAGTGAGAGTACTGTAATCTCCAACTCCTAAAGAGACCATAATACTTCCCTTACCATTAACTACATTAACCTCTAAGTCATTGCCGCCAACAGAAACAATATAAATTCCATCAATGTCCGCTTTAACATTGATTGTAACATTATCAGGGTAGATAACACTTTTTGCACTCACAACAACATTATTAATCGCCTTATTAACAACTATTGTTACACTATCAAGTGCGGAAGCATAATTGGAATCGCCGGAGTAATTAGCATATATCACATAAGATCCCGCATCCAATCCGGATAAGACAAATGATTCATTAACACCAACGACATTGATTACTGTTCCGTTTGCAAATCTATAAGTTACATTGCCTGTCGCATCGGCCGGAAGAGTTTGAGTAATATCAATAGATTCCCCATAAGTTATTTCAGTGCTGTTAGCAATAACATTAAAGTTAGTGCCGGTAGAAGTGACTTTGAAGGTTGAACTGTTTGAATTTGCATTATAGTTTTTATTTCCGGCGAATATTACATAAACATCGTAGTTTCCAACAGGAAGAATGCCGAAATTAAAAGTACCGATACCATTTTTAACATTCACAACTTTTAAAGTATCGCCAATGATTACATTATATTCCCCATCAAGATTAGCAAATACATTACCATCAACATCGGCAGAATAAACCACATCCAAAACCTCAACACTTAAGGCAACGCCTGCCTTAGCAACAGTGAACGGAATGATTGTGACATTATTCACATAATTTGGATTGACATATTTGACATCGGCAGAGTAATTACCCGCATCCAATGCTATTGTATTCACTCCAATACCATTTAAAACGTTCATAACAACCAGTTTACCGCCAACATCCACATAATATTCACCATCAACATCAGCCACAACAGTAATAGTTGAATTTTCAGGATATGCCACATTTTGACCGAATACAATAATATTATTAACTGCATTATTGACAGTAATTGTTAAGCTGTCCCTTGCAGGAGCATAATTGGAATCACCGGAATAATTGGCATAAACCACATAAGATCCAACATCCAAAACAGGCATGACAAATGATTCACCAACATTTAAAACCTTAATTACAGTTCCATTAGCAAAGAAATATGTTATATTGCCTGTTGCATCACCAGGAAGACTTTGAGTGACATTTATTGAATTTCCATAAGTTATATTATTCTCATTAGCAACAATATTGAAATTGGTTCCAGACCGAGTAACTTCAAAAGTGCTCTCATTAACATTAGCGTTATAATTTTCATTTCCGGCAAATATTACACGAACAGTATAGTTTCCAGCATCTAAAACACCGACATCAAATGCACCAACACCATTCAAAACAGTCACAGGAATAATTTTATCCCCAATAACGACACTATACTTACCATCAACACTGGCAAATACAATACCCTCAACATCAGCAGTATAAACCCTATCTAAAACCTCAACGCTTAAAGCAACATCAGCCTTAACTACACTAAACGGAATACTTGTAACATTATTCACATAATTCGCATTGACGTATCCCACATCAGCGAAGTAAGTTCCAGCATCCAAAGCTATTGTATTTACTCCATTACCACCTAAAACATTTACAACAACCAGTTTACCGCCAACATCCACATAATATTCACCATCAACATCAGCCACAACAATAATAGTTGAATTTTCAGGATATGCCACATTTTGACCGAATACGAGAACATTATTAACCGCCTTATTAACAGTGATTGTTAAGCTGTCTCTTGCAGGAGCATGATTAGAATCACCGGAATAATTGGCATAAACCACATAAGATCCAACATCCAAAACAGGCATGACAAATGATTCTCCAACATTTAAAACCTTAATGACAGTACCATTAGCAAAGAAATATGTTATATTACCTGTTGCATCACCAGGAAGACTTTGAGTGACATTTATTGAATTTCCATAAGTTATATTATTCTCATTAGCAACAATGTTGAAATTGGTTCCGGATTTAGCAACCTCAAAATTGCTTTCATTAGCATTTCCATTATAGTTATCATTTCCGGCAAATATTACACGAACAGTATAGTTTCCAGCATCTAAAACACCAACATCAAATGCACCAACACCATTCAAAACAGTCACAGGAACACTATTATCTCCAATAACAACTGTATACTCACCATCAACACTGGCAAATACAACACCATCAACATCAGCAGTATAAACCCTATCTAAAACCTCAACGCTTAAAGCAACATCAGCCTTAGCAACAGTAAACGGAATGCATGTAACATTATTCAGATAATTTACATTAACATATCTTACATCAGCAGAGTAATTACCCGCATCCAAAGCGGTTACATTCACTCCCCTGCCATCTAAAACATTTACAACAACCAGTTTACCGCCAACATCCACATAATATTCACCATCAACATCAGCCACAACAGTAATAGTTGAATTCTCAAGATATTTCACATCCTGACCGAATACAAGAATATTATTAACAGCCTTATAAACAGTAATTGTTAAGCTGTCCCTTGCAGGAGCATAATTAGAATCACCGGAATAATTGGCATAAACCACATAAGATCCAACATCCAGACCAGATAAAACAAATGATTCGCCAACATTTAAAACCTTAATTACAGTACCATTAGCAAAGGAATATGTAATATTACCTGTTGCATCACCAGGAAGACTTTGAGTGACATTTATTGAATTCCCATAAGTTAATTCACTTTCATTAGCAACAATATTGAAATTAGTTCCAGACTGAGTAACCTTAAAAGTGCTTTCATTAGCATTTCCATTATAGTTATCATTTCCGGCAAATATTACACGAACAGTATAGTTTCCAGCATCTAAAACACCAACATTAAAAGCACCAACACCATTCAAAACAGTCACAGGAACACTATTATCCCCAATAACAACACTATACTCACCATCAACACTGGCAAATACATTACCCTCAACATCAGCAGTATAAACCCTATCTAAAACCTCAACGCTTAAAGCAACATCAGCCTTAGCAACAGTAAACGGAATGATTGTGATATTATTCACATAATTTGGATTGACATATTCGACATCAGCAGAGTAATTACCAGCATTCAAAGAGATTGTATTTGTTCCAATACCGTTTAAAACATAAATACGGACTTTTTTGCCTGAAACATTAACGGCATACACTCCATCAACATCAGCAACAACAACAATTGTTGAATTTTCAAGGTATACTCCATCCTCACCAAATACGAGAATATTATTTACAGCCTTATTAACAGTAATTGTTAAGCTGTCCCTTGCAGGAGCATAATTAGAATCACCGGAATAATTGGCATAAACCACATAAGATCCGACATCCAGACCAGATAAGACAAATGATTCGCCAACATTTAAAACCTTTGTCACTTTTCCATCAGCAAAGAAATAAGTAATGTTACCAGTAGCGTCAGCAGGAAGACTTTGAGTAATATTTATTGAATTTCCATAAGTTATTTCACTTTCATTAGCAACAATATTGAAATTGGTTCCTGATTGAGTAACCTCAAAAGCGCTTTCATTAACGCCTGCATTATAATTATCACTGCCATTAAAGATTACAGAAGCAGTATATTTTCCAACATTTAAGATACCTACATTAAAAGCAGCAATACCATTTAAAACAGTTACATGAACAATATTATCCCCAATAACAACAGTATACTCACCATCAACACTGGCAAATACATTACCTTCAACATCAGCAGTATAAACCCTATCTAAAACCTCAACGCTTAAAGCAACATCAGCTTTATATACGGCAAATGAACTGCCAGTCATGTTAATGTCATAGTTATCATCAGTATAATTGACATTAGCAGTGTAATTTCCCGCATCAAGATTAATCATGGCATTTCCATAACCATCCATTACATCAACAAGCAATTGCTGATTGCCCACATTAACAGGGAACACACCATCAATATCAGAAATTACATTAATAACACTTAACTCGCCATACACATTATCTTCAACAACTACAGTAATGTTAATGCTTCTTTTTAAAACTCTAAATGATTTTGAATCACTGCTTTTACTAATATTAAATGTTTCCAGATTTGTAACGGTTACAGTATAATTTCCAACATTCAAATTAGGAATCAGAACCGCATCAGAAGTTACATTATTATCATAGACAACTTCACCATCCTGATTTTGGATTCTGACATTTATAACAGTTTTATTTTCAACACCAAACTCGATTAAAACTGCATCTTCATAATAAATATCAGATATATTATTCAATTTAACAGTGGAATTGAGTTTATACACACAGAACTCTTCAGATGATGAATTTCCAATTATATTTTCAGTATCATAATTAGTAACAATAACTGTATAATTTCCCGGAATCAAATCACTGACAATGACCGGAGAGCTAGTTATGTTCTCATCATAAACAATAACTCCAACATCATCTTTAATTATAATATTTACAGTTGTAGCATTAACAACATTAATGTAGA
This sequence comes from uncultured Methanobrevibacter sp., assembly GCA_900318035.1. Taxonomy (GTDB): domain Archaea; phylum Methanobacteriota; class Methanobacteria; order Methanobacteriales; family Methanobacteriaceae; genus Methanocatella. The sequence continues at coordinate 45,884 of ONJC01000004.1, read as the reverse complement.
CTTCCAAATCATCGCCATATACAATTGAATCCACAAGAATTTCAACATAGGAAGGAGCCTTTATAATTTCAAAACTGCCATTAACCTTACTTCCACTGATATTGGAATTGCCTAGATTTGTAAACTCAAAAGTATAGTTTCCAGCTGTTAAATTTCTATAAATAAAGAAATAATAACCCAAATAAGCTTCTTCAGTCAAATTAGACATATCCTCTGGAAGTTCACTAATTTCATTGAAATTTTTATCAAAAATGACAAATCCTTCGGAATCATAAATGCAGATGTTTAATAATGTTTCATTTTCCACATCATAATCCAATCTGAAAGGCATTCCATAATAGGTTACATTTGAATAATCGAATTCTATTAATGAACCTACTTTCAATACGTAAAATGTTTTAGTGTCGTTGCTAGGGTTGAAATTATTGGAACCTGAATTATAAACTTCTACTGTGTATTTGCCTACAGCCAAATCTGAAAGATCAAAATAGCTTTCATCAGTATTATTCTTATAAATCACATTATTGTTTTCATCCTTTACGATAACAGTAACATTTGTAGCGTTGATTACATCAAAGGAAATTTCAATGTCATCTCCATAATATACATCGCCAATATCATCTATTTCAACAGAGGAATTTGCAGGTAAGACAAAGAATGTTTTTGAATCCTGACTGGCGAAAACATTATCGGTTCCCACATTGACCAATGTGATTTCATAAGAACCGGCATCCAAATCAAGATTAATGGTTGAGTTTGTAGTTGTGAAATTATCTACCTCACCGCTTTGCAAATCAACAACAGTTACAGTGACGTTAGTTAAATTATCAATATCATAATTGATAACAACATTTCCATAAACATATTCTGCTTTATTATCTAAAATTATGGATGAATTAACTTTTAAAACATTGAATGCAGCATAATCTCCACTAGGATTATAATTTCTGTCTATGATATTGGTTAATGTTACTGCATATGAACCTACAGGCAAATTATTTATGGTAAATAAATTACCTTCAACGACGTCGTTGATAACAAACTCCTTGGTATCAATATTATAAATTGAAGCAACGACACTGGTTCTGTTTTCAACGGTGAAATTAATAATTATATCTTTGCCATAATAAGTGTCGAGTATCTCTTCGAGAGTTAATGAAGAGCCTGCTCTATTAACTCTGAAATCTGAAGCAACACTGCTTGAGCGATAAAATTCATTTTCTAAAGTAGTGATTACTACATTATAAAATCCTGTTCCCAAATCAGGAATAGAAACATTATTGCCATTTGTAGTTTCATTGAATACCACTTCAGAGTTAATAGTAACTGTAACCAGAACTGCAGTACTGTTTTCATACTCAAAGCCGATTTTTACATCTTCACCATAAATAACATCACGGATACTTGTAATTATAACTGATGAATTATATTTTAACACGTTAACTATTAGTGAATCAACAGTACAGTTTGCAAATGATTTTTCACTAATATCCGGAACGACAAGCCAAGAACCATTGGTTAATGTCCATAAATACTTATATTCATCAATATAAAACTCAGCTGCAAAAAGTTCATCGTTAATTTTAAAATTAAACTCATCAACTAAAATGATATTGTTATTATCATCATATAGTGTAGCATTTAATAAAATCACGTCACCAACCATGTGATTTAAATTAACATCATCAAGACAAGCAAAAGTCTTTGAAAGAATAGTTCCGTCGTTAAAAATATAATCCGATTCAGAAAGATCATTGTTAGCCAAATAAACAGTTGAACCTTGTAAAATATTAATGGATCTGTTATTTTTATTATTGAATATGCAATCACTGATATTTACATCTTCACACCAGCATAAATCAACAATACTTGAAGCAGGACTATTTTGATTGTTAAATACTGAATCAGTGATATTTAAATCGAGAATGTCATATCCAATTATTGAAGGTCCAAAATTATCTACAAATTTACAACTATCAACAACATGATTTGAACCCTCCAGATTTAGCGAATACAATCTGGCACGAGTGAAATTTGAATCCCTTACAACCAAGTTAGAACCGCGATAGATTAATGCAGAGTAGGTATTATTCACTGAAATATTGCTTATTAATCCATTGTTTCCCCACCATTCAACGGCACTTATTGCATCCAAGAAATGAATATTCTTTAAAGAGACATTGTTTGCAGATATATTAAATATGCTGGATTGATTCATTCCGCTAATAGCAAATCCGTTTCCATTGATTGTCACTGCCTTATCTATCGGAATGCCGTTGACATAATCAGCATCATAATCATAAAAGACATAGTCGTGTGTCAGATTAACAAGACCATCGACACCGGTTTTATTTATTAAAGTATAGAGAGCAGTGAATGAATCGTCATCATAAATTATTTCAAATTCATGTTTTAATTCTACATTCCCATATTTTGCATAAATTTCACCATAAACAGGCCCAATAGCTTCAAATGAAACAGGGATTTTTCCTTTTTTTATCTTGTCTGAAGTGACATTAATCTTTCCGCCAACAGCATTAAAACCAAATTCAAACAGGTTAAGTCCATCATATGTTGATTTTGATTTTGAATTGAAGTCATATAGATTAGTTAAATTTAAAGTAAGTGTTGTTTTGTTGCCTGCGCCAATAATATTTGAATTTGCATTGAAACTCGCAAATAGGGCATTGTCCACAACAACATTATCACTAACATTGGCTTTTCTATTGAAAGTGTCCACTGTATTTCCCCACCAGTTATAACTTGCATTTAATGGATTTGTAGCATAGATAACCGTGTCAAAATTATTCAATAAAATAGAATTTCTTATTGTAATATTTTTACCTGAAGCATATATTGCGCTGCCGTTGATTTCATTACCGTTGATGAGAGAAATATTCTCCAAAACAACATTATCTGATAAAATAGTAAATATACGTGAAGAGCCGTTACCGTCAACATTATAACCGTTTCCATTAATGGTAATGTTCCTATTTATTGTTATTCCATTAGGGTCATCACAATCAGGATAGAACCTGAAATTCTGATGCAAATTAATAATATTGCTTACAATATGATCTATTATATCCTGCAAGGTGTAGAATGAATCCCTAGGATGTTCAACTACATTATATTTTATTTCATATACATTATATGAATATTTTGAGAGATTTGCTAAAACAACAACTTTATTTATATCGAAACTATCAGGAATATATATAATTTTAACAGGAGAATTGCCTAAAATAAAGGAGTTGTTACTGAATCTGCCCGTATTTGATTTTAAGCTTAAGTTAATCTTAATATTACCAGCATAATCTGAAATTGTTCCCTTTTTTGCATCATATGACTTAAATGAAAAGTCAATATTATTTTTAGAATGCTGATGAACATCTGTTTTTCCATAGCCGACATCTAAAAATAGCCAATCATTTAATTCCACCCTTTCGCCTACACTAGGCTTTGTATTGAGATTATCAGTAGTGTAGCCAAACCAATTGTTGACTGATTTTAAACGGCCGTCAACAGCTTCTTTTTTAGATGTATCAAATATTCTCAAATCAGTGTTATTAATTAAAATGGAATCATGAATATTAAGATAACGATAACCTGATGAATAAACAGTGGCTTTTCCACCTCCGTTTCGAATGAAAGTTGATTCATATAAATTTATTCCTAAATTGCCAATTTTTTCTGCACAGACTGCACTTCCATAACCTTTGGCAACATTATCATAAAATTTTCCAGTTATGTTATTGAGCATGTATGATTCAGTCAGATAAATTGCACCACCATCTTTTGAAGCTTGGTTATTCTGATAAGTGCCTTTGAAGTTACCTGATGAACTGTATGCATAAACTGCACCACCATAATCTGCCTTATTTGAATTGAAAATCCCATCTATTGAAAATGACTTGATTGCAATGGTCGTATGGGAATAAACCGCACCTCCATTTTTTGCAGTGTTATTTGTGAAATTACCTGAAAGTTTATAATTAGCAACATCACTCAAATACACAGCACCACCATCATTAGTTGCCTTGTTATTTATAAAAGTACCAGATATGCTGCAAGAAGGTCTATTTTGATCGTATCCATCATAATATATAGCGCCTCCCCATTCAGTGGCAGAATTGTTTTTAAAGACAGATGAACTGATGGATGCATTTTTATAACATTTTAAATAAATTGCACCGCCCCTTGTTGCGGAATTATTTTCAAATCTGCAATGGTTAATGGATATGTCAGTTAAAGCAGAAGTGAGAATTGCACCACCGTTATCGTCATTACCATTAACAAAAGTAATATTATTCAAAACAACATTATAGTTGCCTATGTTAAAAATCCTAATCGTACCATTAGCATCTATAACCCGATTATTTCCGTTAATGGTTAAATTTTTATTAATTACAACACCATCTATTATGTTATAATCGGAACTGCTTGAATAAGTGTAGTCCATTTCAAGATTTATAACATTGCCTGAATTATTAATCAGATACTGAAGAGCGGTAAAAGAACCATCATAGAACTGGTCAAGATTAATTCTATGTTTGAATAAATTATAGTCAATTTCGATAGGCATCATACCATTAGAACTTGAAGTATAAACCACATCCCCCTTATTATTAGTTAAAACAATTGAATCTGAACTAAGTTTACCTCCTTCTTTCAACATTTTAACGCCAAATTTCATATTTCTAAAGTTGGTCAAAGGAACTGCTTGTTTTGTCTTCAAATCATATGAATAAAATCTAAGAGTAATTTTTGAACTGTTTCCTATTTGAATTTCAGAACTAGATGGTGTAACATTTAGATAAAGCAAATTTTTAACATTAATATTTTTGAGCAAATCATAATTTTTTAAAATATCATCATTTGTACCGCCAAACCAATTATTCTCAATAAACATTACATTAAATTTTGGATCATCGGAAGGTTTACCAATATACCTTGTTGGAGAGTCTGTTAATAATATGGAATTAGCAAGATTTAAGTTGGTATATCTCCAGACATAAATAAAACATCCATCTTGTCTAGAATTTGAATTGATGAAAATACAATCCCTAATCACATTATCCTTATTAGAGCAGTTTATAGATACAGAACCCCCAAACCTATCAGCGAAATTATTAATAAAAGTAGAATTGGTTATTGTAATTCCATTTCCTTCCATTTTAATCGCACCACCATCAAATTTCGCTGAACAATTAATGAACTTACAGTTATTGATTATAACTCTATCTGCATAAGCATCAATGGCGGCACCATAATTTGAATTACAATTAACAATATTTAAATTATTTATTTCCAGATTAACCTTACTGTTTTTTATCTTAAAAACATTGCCAAGGCTTTTTGAATCAACAGTATGTCCATTACCATTAATTACCAGATTTTTTAAAATATTTATGCTCATATCCTTATCGATAGATTTGTCACGAGAATAATCATGAGTCAAATTTAAAACTCCACTTTGGGAACTGTCAATCGCTGCTTGGAGCGCAGCGAACGAATTTGGATTTAAATTAAGCTTTAAAGTTAGTTTTGCACCATAACAATCAACAGTAAGAGAAGATGTGCTTTTAGAAGGATCTGCCAGGAATTTAAAAGAGGATTTTCCGTTTGCCAAATAAAGATTATCGGAAACCACCCTTGCATTTACTCCACTTACAACATAACGAATTGCTGGATTACTAAATGGAGGTAATTTGCTGTCAGATGTAGGAGAATCACGCATATATCTGAAGTTCAAATCAACAGTGGATTCCTGCCCATTGTGATAGTTTTTATCCATAGATGCGGCAACAAGATACAAATTTTCCCTATTATTAAGGTTAACTGCTTTACCTTTGAGCTTGGCCAAATCGTAATACCTGTTATCCATAGTATTTCCAAACCAATTGTTTGCAATATTTATCTCTTTGGTAGACCAGACATCATAATTGTCATTCCTTAAAAAAGTAGAAAATTTAACTGAACATCCTTTATGGTCGCAATATATTGCATTAGGCTGTTCGACAAATGCACAATCCACTATGGTTGAAGATTTAGAATCAAGATATATTCCTCCACCATATTTCTTAACCTGATTTTTGGTGAACAGACAACCTTTAAAATTAAGGAATTTGCAATTGGATGAAGCATACACTGCACCACCCTCCTTTGAAGCACCATTGCCTGTAAAATTACAATATGAAATATGCCCAACAATAATTCCCTCATCAAAATATATTGCACCACCATATTTACAGTAATGTTTATTGCCGTTAAATCCATTATTGTTGAATGTACACCGAGTTATCTGAATACCAGTGTCGCCAATCTTGGAATCTGAATTTATAAATATTGCACCACCCTTTTGCTTTACGCTATCATCCACATAATTAGAATTAAAAACACAGTCCTCAATTCTAACATCATTAGCATACATTGATATTGCGCCTCCAAAACGTCCAGCAGAATTTTCATTGAATGTGCATCCCTTAACTAAAGCACCGGATCCGCCCTTAAGATAAATGGCGCCTCCATGCTCATAAGACTGCATACATTCGGCTCTTCCTGCATGATTTTTAACAAAAACACAATCAAGTATTTGACATTTACCATATGCATTTATTGCACCACCATCTCCAGCCGAACAATCTTCAAATCTACAAGATTTAACAGTGACCAAATCAGAAATTGAAATTGCACCGCCAGAACTGGATGCAGTAGATGTCATAGTGGCTGAGGTTTCCCATCTAACAGTTTTCATCTCTCCAAAAGCATAACATCTCTTAAAAGTACAATCAATAATTTGGGAGTTATATTTCGCCTGTGCTGAAATTGCGCCTGCAAGACCTCCTCTAGAGCAGTTTATAAATTTACAATTGGAAATTATAAAAGGACACTGCCCATCAGCAATTATGGCCCCTCCGCTTCCACGTAAAAAATTAATATTTTTTATTTCAATTTTTCGAATGGAACTCACATACTTTAAATTAAAAGCATTATTATACCCAAGAGTAATTGTATGTCCCTTACCATCAATTACAATGCTTTTAGTTATTTCAATAGGTTTTACAGCCCCTAAAAAATCATAATCCTTATCCAAAGTTATTGTTGAACCCTCTTTAGCAGCAAGAACCAAATTATTCAATTCATCACGGGTCCCAACCTTTGAAGCAGACAACTTATCCTCAGAATTGCTAATAGAAAGCAGGTTATCAGAGATAATACCCCGTCCAGCAGAACCATTTTCTCCAACAACCACACCAAGTGTAGTATTTTTATCATCAATATTACTACTGGAAAGCAAGTTCCCAGAGACAACACTCAGCCCATCAGAACCATTTTTTCCAGCATACGCCCCATTATCATATTCATTAATATCCTCATCAACCACACCAACAGCATTAAGATTAGAACTTTCTATTGATGTGTGATTTTCACTTGCAGATACACAAGCCACTGACAAGAAACACAGAATTAATGAAATTAAAAATATTCTCTTAAAATTCATGTTTAACACATCACAATACTTATGTAAATATTTGTTATTTATCATATTAAATTCTTTATGATTAAATTAAACAATGGATAAGTATTTTCATCAAAAAAGTTTTAAAAAATAGTAAAATAAAAAAATAATTAATATTCATGGCCTGTTAAGAGTAACCCACCAAAAATCTGGTGGGTTACCTATCAAAAATAAGCAAATCCAACCTCAATTTTTGACATTTAAAATTTAAAAAAGAAAAATATTAAAGGATTAATGCAAAATAAAATTAATTAGAAAAAGTGGTTAAAATGTATGAAATTGATGGAATTAATATTTCAGAATTGAACCCAGATAGAGTTTGTCTTAATTGTGTGCATTGGCAAGCTAATATACAATTAAAAGGTGCTGCAGATGGCGTTATTTGTCATTTAGGTAATGGACACACTAATCCAACGGATAGTTGCAGTCAATTTGAACCTGCAAGAACTTCTGATTGCCTACAAAATCCAAATAGTTACCACGATAAATCACAAAAATTACAAGTTTTTAAAAGATTGTGAAAAAATAAGAAATAATTAATATTCATGGCCTGTTAAGAGTAACCCACCTTCTGTTTAACAGCATTCATCTTAGCGTGCTACCTTGCCTCATACAGGTTGTCATCGGCAACTTTGCTCTTGCATCCTACGGAATGGCCGTTTCACCGCTTCTTTTAATGTCCTCAATTAAATATCATCGTCTACCATTAAAAGCCGTGTCGTTTCTGCTCCAGAGTCATACCTCTCAGTATACGTTTTTCAACGCCATAGTTCTGTGCGATGGGCGGAGTTTCCTTAGTTTATAAATAAACCAGCAGCTGTCTTTAACTTGCCATAAAATATTAATTAAAAGTAGCAGGGCCTAGATTTGAACTAGGGATCTCGGGGTTATGAGCCCCGCGGGATCACCAGACTACCCCACCCTGCTATACAAACAAAAATAGTATAAAGGTACATTATTAATATTAGTTTAGATACTATATAAACCTTTCTATAAATCAAGAAAAAATAAAAGAAAATAAATTATTTATTTTCTAATGATTCAATTCTTTTATCCAAATCATCAAGCCTATCTTCAGTGACTTTTTGGAATTCTTCAGATGATTCCTTAAATTCCTTGAAACTCTTATCAAGAGCATCCACATTAGAAGTAGTTTCTGAAAATTTGGATTCAAGCTCTTCCAAATCATTTGTTGTAGCTAAAGACCAATCTTTAATTAGCTGATCGCTTTTTGCATCAAAGAAAGCATCAATTTTGTTGGAAAATGCTTCATTATTAAGTGAAGACATGTCAATGTCACTTAATTTTACTTTGATTCTTTTACTCATTGATCCGGAATCTTCTTTTTCACCTTCAACTTCTTCTTTAGCTAGATCATACTCTACATTCTGATTAGAGCCACCTAAAATTTCATTCATGTGAGCGTCGGCACTGGTTGGCACATAGCTGCGCAACTTATTCACAGTAGCCGGACTATTCAATAAATAATAGTAAACTAAAACAACAATTGCAACAACCAAAATTATGACTGCAACCGCTTCCATAGCATCCATATTACCACCTATTTATTCATTTTTTTGAGTTTTTTCTCTTTTTCCTCAATTTCTTTAAGCATTTTTTCTAATTTTCTTTGTTCAGTTTCAGCTTCGAGTCTGGCTAATCTTTCATTGATTTCAGAGTGTAAGTATCCCACGTTGCTTCTGACTTCAGTTGTAGATTGCCTGATAGCTGAAAGACTGTCTTGTTGCTCTTGTGGCAATGGAATTGGATTGTCCATTAATCTTTTAGATTCGATGTCTTTTTCTACCATTGACATCTTTTTAAGTTCAATTTCCTTTTCAAGCATTAAAATTGAATTTTTAGATTGTGCAACTCTTCTCCATTGGAAAACAATAATAATCAATACAATTGCAACAATAACCAAAATGATTAGATAAAACATCTGGTCAGGTATTGTTGGAACATCCATTTGATAACCTCCAATATTTCAATAAATATAAAATATTATATAAACTTTATCAAATAAATAATTAATTATTTAGTAAAGAAGGTAAAAATTTATGATAGAATCTTATATTAAATCAGGAAAAATAGTTTCCGAGATTCGCAGTGAAGCTTCAAAAATGATTACCGATGGAGCATTGGTGATTGATTTAGTAAATTATGTAGAAAGTGAAATTATAAAGGCGGGAGCAGAAATTGCATTCCCTTGTAATGTGTCAATTAATGAAATCGCCGCACATTATACCTCCCCTGCAGGAGATGAAACCAGATTTAAAGCCGGAGATATGGTAAAATTAGATTTGGGCGCGATGATTGATGGATATATTGCGGATTCAGCAATCACAGTTGTTGCAAGCGGAAACATTGACGAAAATTATACACAAGATGAAATTAACTTGCATGAAGAAATAATTGAGGCATCAGCAGCAGGTCTTGAAGCGGCAATCGCAACTGCAAGAGCAGGGATTGAAGTGTCAAAAATAGGTGCAGCAGTTCACGAAGCAATATCAGAGTATAAACTTAATCCTATTTTCAATCTAACCGGCCACAGTCTGGAACAATACAATTTGCATGCGGGAATTTCAATTCCAAACTATGACAATAATGACGGGTATGTTTTAGAAGAAGGTCAGGCAATAGCAATCGAACCTTTTGCAACCAACGGTGAAGGTATCGTAAATGATGCTCCTGGCCAGTATATCTTTTCATATATGGCAAACAAACCATTCAGAATGAAAAGCACACAAAGAGTTCTGAAATACATCCAGCATCATCACAAATATGTTCCATTTTCAGGAAGATGGATTACAGATGAATTTGGAGAGCGAAAAGGTGCAATTGCACTAAAACAACTGTCAGATGCAATGGCAATATATCCATATGCTCCTCTTCGTGAAAAACATGACTGCTTTGTAAGTCAAAAAGAGCATACCGTAATTATTGAAAAGGAAGGCTGTACAGTTACAACCATCTAGAAGAGATTCATTCTCTTCAAAAACACCACACGCTTATTTTTTAAAAAATCATCACAAAAATAGTTAAATATCGTTGAAAAAAAAGAAAAAAGAAAGAAGATTTAGTATATAGCAGGGATTTTAACTCCCATTTTAGCTCTTCTTTCACGTTCTGCAGTGTTTTTGTCTTTTTTACCTTTAGCTAATTTTTCAAGTAAAGGAAGACCTGGTTTTACATCATCCATTGGTTTGGTTTCAATTAAACCAGCAGCAACAGCGCCTTTAAATATGGAATCACCGTCGTCAGTTCTGGTTAAAACAGTGGACCATCCGTCAGGAGATCCTACAGAACCGGTTGATACGTCAGCCCATTCACATACGTAATCTTGACAGATGTTACAACCTGCTTGTTCGTATCCGTGGGTTTCTTTAATAGCTAAACCACTGTCTTCGCCGTCTTTAGTTAACCAGAATTTACCTTTACCGATGTCCATTTTGGTAGCATCTTGTAAACTGTCAAATCCTAATTTAGCGGTAGCAAAGGTGTCAAGAGAAGCCATAGGGAAGTTTTCCATACAGTAGATACCGATGATTAATTTGATTTTGTCAGCGACAAATCTAGCGAATGGATAAGCTTGTGCTTTTCTTAAACCTTGGGTTTGACATGGAGTTGCTACAACACCAACTTTTTCTAATCCATATTGACGGGTAGCTGCTTTTAAAGCAGATAATGTTGGGGACATTGAGTATTTAGTTCCTGCAGCTGCAATAACTTCATCAGCGGAAGTTACAACAGTAGGAACTGGTCTCCAATCGTCATCAGGAGTTCCAGCTACAACTGCACCTTCAATGATTCCTTCATCGAGTGCGTAACAGAGTAATGCTGAAACAATTCCTCCGTCTTGTGATACATCTAAGATTTTTTTCTCAGTAGATCTTGCAGATAATGCTTCTTTATAAGTACCTAATGGCATATCCAATCCTCCTATAATCCTGTTTCCTTTTTAATTCTGCTTTCAGGTAACCAAGATCTTGGACACATCATGTAGCAAGAACCACATTTAATACATCTATCTCTGTCACAGCTAGGTCTACCTTCAGAAAAGCCCATTGCTCTTGTAGGACAAGCAAGAGCACAAGTTCCACATCCAGTACATAATCCTTGGCGGATAATGTTGGTTAATACGTCACAACCACATCCTTTATCACATGCAGCCCAGTCCATTGCTGGTTTTAAGTAATCTAAATCTCCTTCACATAAAGCAACAACAGCTTTAGCAATCATTTCAGGAGCTACAGGACAACCAGGAAGTGCTAAATCTACTTTAACTAATGCGTTAATTGGTAAGAAAGATTCGTGTTTAGGTTGTGCTTGTTGGCCACCACGAGCGAATGTGGTGAAACAACCAGTGATAGCACAGGAACCAAATGCAGCAATTAATCCAGATTTTTCTCTTGCTTCTAAGAGTTCGTGAACACTGTGTTCGTCTTGTAAACAAACAGATCCTTCAATTAAACATAAGTCCATTTCTGGCATTTCCCATAAATCAACTAAAGTTTGTCCGTATACAATGTCAACCATGTCAGTTAAAACAGTTGATAAAATGTCATAGTTTTCGGTTAAAGACATTGCATCACCAGTACAACCACTTAAGTGTATGTAACCAATACGTGGTTTTGCTGAAGCAGCTTTAGGTTCTTCTGCAGGTGCTTTGGTTTCTACAGGAGCAGCTTCAACTTTTTCTTCTACTTTTGGTGCTTTTGGTTCTTCTGAACCGCCAAAAGCTTTTTTCAATTTATCAAACATTATTTTACCCCGATTTCTTTTAAAATAATATCTATAGCTTTAGGAACAGCCTTTTCTACAGGTTCTGTTAAACCCATATCTACATCCGGTGTTGGAATCTCAGCCGGTTTGCATCCAACAATAACAACTTCACATTTTTGGGAGATTTCTTGAAGTGGGTTTTCAACCGTCATTCCATGAGGGTTATCGTATTTTCCTTTTTGCATTACATTCGGATCAAATACATCCACGGTTCCAGGCTCTGCATCAAACTCAACAACATCAATCACAATCAGTTTTTTCCAATCATACTCAGTGTATAAAGGGAAGAAATTTGTTGGAGCAGCAGTTCCGCCATCGATGAATTGAACGCCCTCAGGCAATATTACATCCTCAAATTTTTCTGTAATTTCTTCTAAAATATCTTTATTAAATTCATCTTCCACATATGAAGTAACAGCTGGGTCATAATAGTCATTAGTGTCATTGAAATATTTTTGTAATATGTTTATAAGAACTGGACCGAATCCATCATCTTTAAATAATATATTTCCACACCCAATAACAATTATATCCGAATGATAAGGCATTAAATTCCTCCAATTTGCTTAGATTCTCACCATTTCATTTTTAAGAATGGATTTGTCTTCATCGTCAACTACCATTACGTGAGTAGCACATGATAAACATGGGTCGTATGCTCTGATTACATGTGGACCTAACTCATGATGGAATCCTTCAGTTGCAGGACCCATAGTTGGAATGTTCCAAGTAGTTGGTACAATTGCAGAGTAGAATTGAGTTTTTCCATCTTTAACTTGTGCCATGTGTACATCAGTTCCTCTAGGACCTTCAATAACACCAAATCCAAGTTCTCCAGTTCCTCTTTTATCGTAACTTACATTTGCAGGAGCAGATGTGTCAATTGCATCTAATGCTTCTAAACATGCATCATAGTTTTTGAGCATTTCGTCAGCACGAGCAACGTGTTGTGCGACTACACCTTTGTCTTTGAATCCTTGGAATTTTTCCATTCTTGCTCTAGGACCGGTTTCTACGTTGGTACCTTCCCATAAAGGAATTACTGAACATGCTTCTTTTCCAATTTCTGGATCATCATACCATGCTTCAGGTAAAACTTCTGAGAATTTGTCCATGTCAAATTCGTTGGTACCGTAAGTAGCATCCATTGCCATTAATGGTTGGTTAACTACACCTAAGTCTTTTGGTAAACCTGCTTCAAGAACGAGATTTTTGATAAATTCAACGTGAGCCTCAAGTTTTGGTTTGAGTGCGGTCATTCTTTCGATTAATCTTTCTTTTGTAAATGGAGTGATGTTTCTTGCCATTCCTCCAACCCTAATATCAGCAGGGTGAATACCTTCTCCAGCACACATATCTACAACATATTGTACAGTTTTTCTGATTTCACTTACACTGTCAACTGCTTTGACGAAATCGTCGCCTTTAGCAATATCAGGTGCAACTAAGAATTGGTGAATTGCTGCACTGTTAATACCATGTGCTGCTGCAGTAGCTTTTCTTAACAATTTTGCTGCGGTAGGAATTTCAATTCCTAATGCCATATCCATTGCTTCTGCGGAAGCTAATGTGTGTGGAATTGGACATACTCCACAAATTCTTTGACATAAAACAGGTGCTGTTTCAGGAGCTTTGTTAAGAACCATCTTTTCTAAACCCCTAACAGGAGTTATACTAAAATACATACCTTTTGTAACTATACCTTCGTCATCAACTTCCATAACCAATTCGGCATGGCCTTCCTGACGAGAGGTTGGTTTAATAACTACTCTATCTTTCAAATATGTCACCTCAATTATTAGCAATTAGAAACTAACATTAACTATTTATGGTCATTATTATTAATAAGTTATGCCACAAAATTTTAATCGAAATATATATAACATATAAAAAACTAAATTTTAGTATTATCTATATAGATATAATTTAAAGGAGGGAAAAAATTGGATAAAGCAAACATAATAATTTCAATTATTGTCGTGATATGTGTTGCAGCAGCCGTTGCGGCATATGGAATAACAAATAGTGATAATCCAATATTCTCTGATTTATCAAGTATGTCTTCTAAAGACACCGGCAATGGACCTGGAAACAACACAACAACTATAAAAAACAGCAGTTCCACCGCAGTAACCAACGGTGGAAGCAGTTCTAGTTCCAGTTCAGGTTCAGGTTCCAGTTCAGGTTCAGGTTCTGGTTCCGGAGGATCTTCAGACGGAGGTCCGGGTCCAGGTGGTTCAGATTACTATAATGGATACTCTGATTCTGGATCAAGTGATTCCAGTTCAAGTGATTCTGGATCAAGTTCAAGTAGTACATCATTATCATATTCAGATGCACAGAGTATAGCAAACAGTGCAGTTTCCGAACCAGGCTACTATGCTGGAGAAGGATATTATTCTGATGGATACTGGTATTTCACAATTTACGACCAAGATGGAAATGCGGTAGACACCATTTCTGTTAGCGATTCATCCGGCGGAACCGGAAGAGGATAAAAAGATTATTTTTAATCTTTTTTTATTTTTTTATAAAAAATCGTTAAATATATATAATACAAAAAATATATTTATTATTGTTGTATATGAAGGGCCCGTAGCCTAGCTGGATAGGGCGTCGGACTTCTAATCCGAAGGTCCCGGGTTCAAATCCCGGCGGGTCCGCTCTTAATACAATCTTGCTTTTTTTAAAATTAGATTACTTTGCGGAATTTAATATTTACGGGCTTGTAGCCTAGTCTGGAAGGGCGTAAGACTCCTAATCTTAAGATCGAGGGTTCAAATCCCTCCAAGTCCGCTTTTTTAAAAATTATCCAAAGTGATGATTTTTTCTTCTTTGAGCTTTTCCAATTCTTTATCAAATGAAATTTCACCATATTTGCCCCCGCCACCAGGAATGACATCAATGGTTTTATTTCTAAAGGCTTCAATGGCCGGAGCAATATTCGAATCTGTTTTTTCAATATCTGAAATAGGAACATTAATCAGCACATCAATTTCTGTGGCAAAATTGTCAATTAACTTCTGCCATTTTCCCTGAACGGTTTTGGTTGTAACACCCTTATCATAAACCGTTGATATAAGTTCGGCAAGAGGCATCAGATGAACATATTTCGGCCGGAAATCAGGATGTCTAGGCTCTGAAAAGTCCGCAATTTCTGATATCCTGAAATCAACACCCTTTTTAATTGTTCCGCCACAGCTGCACTTCATCTTATTCTCCTTTGCAATAATGGGATCGACCAATTTGAAACACTTGGTACATGCAGTCATATGGTATTTGCCCAAGTTTGGAATCAGCCCGTAATTTGCTTTAATATCCTTATTTTTTATTGCACGTCTGATTGAAGAGAACGAAATATCTTCAAGTTCAATCTGATTAAATTCCCTACCCAATCTGTGTGGCCATGGAGAGTGTGCATCGGAATTAGTCAGAAATGGAAAATCCTTAAGTTCCCTGACAGTATCTGCCATGAATGTATCTGCTGATAATCCCAGTTCTACAAAATCCGGCTTTTTTTCATAACAGTCATAAATACTGTCAAAGGATTTGTACATTCCTGTCCATGGAGTGAATGCATGCGCGGGACCAATCAAACAATCATAATCTCGAACTAGCTCTAAAAGCTCTGCACCATTTAATTGAGTTTTAGGCCTGCCGTCATTGTTTTTATTTTTGGAAGGCAATTTCTGTGACAGTTCCCTGGCAATTTCAATATCTGGAATGATAATCAGATGATGAATTTTGTTTTTACCCTCCACTTCGGTTGTCAGAACAAAATCCATGTCATCAAAAGTATAAATTCCATCACCGGAATAATCAGTAGTATCTTCAATAATGTCCAACCATCCCGGATGAAATGCATCACCGGTTCCCAAAAGCTGCAAGCCTTTTAATTTGGATTTTGGAGCCATATTTTTTATTAGCATGTCTTTTGAAGATGCCATCGAAAAGCAACTGTGAACATGAAAATCAGCATTTACTAACATGTTTAATAGTTTGTCAAATCATTTATATTAAATTATTCAAAATCTTTTTAATATCAAAATAAGGATATTTATCTTGTTTAGGCATTAAATCTACAGTCAAATCATCTGAATTGATGTTTTTATGAGAATTTTCCAGATTCCTTAAAAAATAGTTGGTTTTGTCAATTAATGATATTATCTGATTTTGATTTGTCGGATAGGCAAGTTTCAGTAACGGGATATTTAAATCCTTGATGATTTTAACTTCAAGGCTATGGGCATTATTGCAGGCATTGCCCCCAAACAGAATCAGGTCATTTAACGCATTATACATCCTATCATAATTTTTGGGTCGCCTGCCCATAACAATGGCCGCATCTGCCTTTTCAACAACCTGAGAAAACAGATATAATCTTCCCCTAATCCCTGATGGAAGCTCACTTGAACAATATTTATTAATTAAAGTGTCAAAATTAAAATTCCCCTCACAAATATCCATGTTATCAGATTTTGAGAAATTTGAGGGAGATAAATAATTGTGTCCATTCTTTTCAATTAATGGAATAACAATCATTGAAGCGTCAGGTACTACTATAACATTCATACATATTAAAAAAAGTAAAAAAATATATTGAAATTATCCAATATATCTTAAATCATCGGCATTTCCAGCATTTGCCTTATTAATTAAATCTTGTTCCATTTGTTGAGCTTTAGCAATCATTTGTCTTGTTTCTTCAGCTCTTTCTTCCAATTCATCAACATTAATTTCAAAATTAAGTAAAATGGATAATTTAGTTAATATTGCTTCAGCCGCTTCGGCATCAATAAAATAACCTGGAGTTTCACCCATAAGGCAAGACCCCTGAATTTGCTGACGGGTAGCCAAACCTAAAAACAATCCTGATGCACCAACGATGCCTCCATCATTAGCTCTGATTTCTATTTCAGCCTCTTTTAATAATTCGATATTTTCTTCGCAAGTTGCCGCACCAAAAACTCTAGGACTTTCGGTAGGCTGGCCTGTAACCATTCCACCTAAAGTATAGATTCTGTCAATGCCGTAACCTTTAACGAACTCTAAAATATCTTTACAAACTAAATATTGACCTTCTGGGGATAAAGCTTGAGTATTACCGACCAATAGAATTAAATCCAAATCATCTTCACCGACATCTCTTAAGTAATATAACTCATTACGCATATTTTCAATTATTCCCTCATCCTTGACGATTACTTGAGGAGGAAATGTTGGAGAATAAATTTCGGCGAATTTAGTAGCTCCCAACTCATCAATCATATGATCAGCAGCCAATTTACCTACATGTCCTAGACCAGGTAATGCTTCGATAAAAATAGGATTGTTTAATTCGATGTCTTCTAAAACAGTTATTTCTGTAGTTTCCATACCCTATTGCTCCTTCATTGATTCTTTTTTTAAAATTCGTCTATATTTACCATATTTATCCTCAACTGAAAATTTTGGAGGATAAATTACTTTAAGTTTGCCGCCGCATTTTGGGCAGGCATCCTTTAAAGTATAAATTCCACATTCAGGACATTTATTCATTTTCATATTCATAATAATCTAATTATTATCTAATTCTCTTAAAAATGAACCATTTCCATCAGATTCTTCTACAACTGCAATACATCTATCAGCTGCTGCTTTTAATGCTTTTTCTGCTAATAAATAATCAGTAGATTTCACAGTAATTCTGTATCTTGGTGCACCAACACACTGGACTTTAATTTCCTCTTCCTCATCACCATTATCTTCAGCAGCCTTTAATGCTGCGATAATGATTTCAACACCGTTTGGTACGAATGTTTCAATATCAACATATCCGCTGATATGAACTTCAGGAGGAGTAATGTTCTTTTTGGCTACTTCTGTTATAGCATCAGCCCAGTCCTGAGGGATACCTTCTTCAGTGAGTGATTCCGCACCTTCATCAGCAGCGGTTTCAAAAGCCCCATAAACATCACCAAAGATATCCATGAGTTCGTAACCCACTTCATCGTAAGCAGCATTTAAATCTTTACCTAATGATTTAGCAGCCAGTTCTAAGAATTTTTCAGCTTTTTGCTCGATTTTCCAATGTTGGATTTTTTTAGTTCTTTGGTCTTCACGGATTCTTTTCAAGGAAGCATCAACATGCCCCTTTTTAGGATTTACTCTGAGAACACGACAAACGATTTTTTGGTTTTCCCTTACGTGGTCTCTGATATTTTTAACCCAACCGGAAGATACTTCAGAAATATGAATAAAAGCTTCTTTGCCCTGATATTCTTCTAATTTAGCAAAAGCCCCATAATTAAGAACTTTATAAACAGTACCTACAATAAGTTCTCCTTCATCAGGCCATTCTTGACTTTTTCTTACCATACTCTCACCAACATTATATATAAAAATTATAAAAAATAGTAAAAAATAAGTTAAAAACTAGATATCTAGTTTAAAACTTTTTCAATGTGTGCGGTGATTTTAGCTTTAGCACCGCGAGATTTGACAAGAGTTTTACCACAAATAATACATTTTACATCAGATGCTGCACGATCGAATATTACTTGTTCATTGTCACAATCTAAACATTTAACTTTTAAAAAGTTTCCTCTACCTTTACTAACCATGTTAATCACCTATTTAGCTACAAATTCAGGTTTTCCTGTTCTGAAAGATTGTTTGATGTGAGATTTACCACATTCTTTACATTTAAGTCTTAAGTCTAATTTTTTAACTGGTTTGTTTCCAGCAGGTAAAGGCCTTGGATAACCTCTGTAACCAGCAGTTACACGTCTGAATTGTCTTTGTCCCCAAGTTAATTCACTAGCTTTTCTTCTTTTAGCAGTGTGTACTTCGTGTACAGTGTGTTTTTTACAGTGAGGACAGTATGTTCTTTTTTCTTTTGGTATTTTCATTTTTTCACCGTCTTATACACTTTAAAGTGTTTAATCAATAAATCATTGTAAATCTATTCATAAATTTATCTAACATGAGGTTTTATCAAAAAACGTTAGAGATTAAAACTGCAGTGTAACGCATCAAGTCTACAAACAGCAAAAATCCAAATTATAAAAATATAATTTTTTATTATCACAAATAGATATGTTCTTTATTTATATCATACAAGTTATATAAACTTAATGGAAAACTAGCTAAATTTTAACTTGACGACCCTTTCGATTTTTAAAAAATATTTTTGCATTAATCATTGGCAGAGTTACCAAATCTTGAGGTCTGAACGGACCATAAACTTTTTCATCAACACCCACAATAGAATCGACATCATCAAAAACAAGCATTGTTACCAATTCCATATCCTTAGCCAATTTCTGGGATTCAAAATCATAAAATTCTTCAACTTCATCAGATGCATTCGGATTATCTTCAATGCTTGGTTTTGGAGCAGGAACTTCCGGTTTTGCATCAGCAACTGAAGGCTGTTTTGAATCTGCAATCTGTTTTTCAATTGGTTTTGGCTTTTCTTCAACGATTGGTTTGGCTTTGCTAATCTCATCCAGCCTGTTGAGAACCTCATCATTTTCTGGACTTTTGCTAGGAGGTGTTAAAGTTGTATTTTGAGTTTCCTCCTGGTTTAATTCCTCATCTTCATCAGATAATTTTTCCAATGAAATATTGCCCCTATGGTTTTTTAATGTCTCAATCACTGAATAATAAAACCGTTCCTCTTCAGGAGTCAGATTCAGTGGAGTGGTATCGACCAGATCAAATTGAGGTTTGCCTGTAAAAAGATGGTAAGACCTGTGAATGTTAACCACTGCAGATTCTGTGATTTTCTTCTCACGCCTTTCACAAATATCTGTAGCAATCATCTGAGCATTTTTAAGTATGCCGTGAACATTAGAGAATGGGTCTTCGATAGCCTGTTTTCTTAAGCTATCCAAATACTCGTGCAAATCTGTATAAAAAGTTTCCTCTACACGAGCCAATGTACCGTTATTGCGTTCTTTTTTTTGAATCTGACGTAATTCTTGATAAAATTTATCCACTTAATACCATCTCTAATATAATCTTTTAAAGAAATAAAAAAAAAGTTAAATCAAATGAAATTATTCATCTGATTCTAATCTAGGAGCAAGTAAAAAGCTTAGTTTACCATCGCCAGTAACCATATTAAGGGTTAAACTCAATGGCATATCAGTACCTAAGCCAATTTCAGCTTCCTCTGAAAATTTATCTGCTTTAAGCATTTCTCTAATCTTATCCAATGAGAATAATGATTTTGCATGTTCATTAATGTTTTCTCCGTGAAGATATTTAATGCTTGCATCACCGAATTCCCCGTCAGCAGATGCAATAAAGTAATCTTCATCAACTTGGAAAGCAATTTTATCTGAAAATATATCAATATCGTTGATACAATCTTTCAAGATAGAGAAACGAACCTTAAATGATGTTGGGTGTTCAATTTGAGGAGGAACAGGGTTATCATATTCCATATCGATTAATCTTATTTTGAAAGTCCTTGTTGCATCCCCTTCAAAAGTAATGATGAAATTACCTTCATCAACAGACATTAAAACTCTGTCTTGAGATTTTGCACGTTTAAGTACTCTCATGAATTCATCAGTGTCAATATTGATTTTTTCAGGAACATCACAAATATATTCATCAAATAAACTAGATTTAAGTTCTAAATGTACGAAAGTTATGTGACTACGGTCTAAGGCATCTAATCTCATGCCTTCACTATCAGTTTGAATCTGTACTTCATCTACAATTGATGAAATAGCATCAAAACTGGTTTTTAATATACTAGAATCACTTAATTCTGCTTTAAACATAGATAATCCTCTAAATAGTAATATGTTTATATTTATTTTTTATATATTATAAGTTTTACTTTTTAATTGATTATTCATTACAAGCCTTTTTCATACTGGAAACATATTCTTTTAACGGTTCTGCAGCATTTTCTCCATGTTCTTCAATGATTTTTACGATTGCACTGCCAACAATTACACCATCTGCTATCCCGCCAATTTCAGATGCCTGCTTAGGAGTGTTTATACCAAAACCTACAGCCAGCGGCAAATCAGTAACATCTCGAATGTCCTTTATAATGGCATTCAAATCTGTTTTAATCTCTGAACGCATTCCTGTGACTCCCAATGATGAAACAACATAAATATAACCAGTTGCTTCACTTGCAATCTTTTGAATTCTCTCCTTTGATGTTGGTGCAATCAAAGAAATGATGTCCACATCATATTTGCGGGCAATATCTGCAATTTCTCCCTTTTCCTCATAAGGAAGGTCCGGAGATATTATCCCATCAATGCCGAGGTCATTGCATTTTTTAAAGAATCTTTCATAACCGTAAAAGAAAACAGGATTGATATAAGTTAAAAACACTATTGGGATATCTGATTTTTCACGAATGGCCTTTATTGCATCAAATACATCATCAGTTGTTGTGTTTTGTTTAAGCGCCCTTACATTAGCGTCCTGTATTACAACACCTTCAGCCATGGGATCTGAAAACGGAATGCCTATTTCTATTAAATCACATCCTGCCTCTTCCATTGCCAGTGCATATTCAACAGTTTTTTCAATATTTGGATCTCCTGCAGTAAAAAATGGAATGAATGCCTTTCCGTTTTTAAATGCATTAGCTATCTTACTCATTTAACTCAACTCCCCTGTATTCTGCAATTGACCTGACATCCTTATCTCCTCTTCCTGAAAGGCAGATCATAATTATATCATCCTTATCCATTGTTGGAGCTATTTTCATAGCATGTGCAACGGCATGAGCACTTTCAATAGCCGGAATGATACCTTCCATTCTTGAAAGATATTCAAAAGCTTCTACTGCTTCCTCATCGTTGATTGGAACATATTCAGCCCTGCCAGTGTCTCTTAAATATGCATGTTCCGGACCCACTCCCGGATAGTCAAGACCTGCTGAGACAGAATAAACCGGCGCAATCTGACCGTAGTCGCCCTGATTGAAAATTGATTTCATTCCATGAAATATCCCTATTTTTCCATTAGTCAATGCGGCCGCATTGTATGGGGTGTCAACACCTTTTCCCCCAGCTTCGCAGCCTATTAGCTTAACTTCATCATCTTCAATGAAATTATAAAATGCTCCCATTGCATTACTTCCTCCACCAACACAAGCAATAACAGCCGTAGGAAGTTTTCCTTCAATTTCTAAAAATTGTTGGCGAGCTTCAGCACTTATTACTGCCTGAAAATCACGAACAATCATTGGAAATGGATGTGGTCCCATAGTGGAACCGATTACATAGTTAGTATCATGAACACGAGCAATCCAATCTCTGAATGCGTCATTTACAGCATCCTTAAGTGTTTTTGTTCCGGATTTGACTGAATGTACCTTTGCGCCAAGCAATTCCATCCTATAAACATTTAGAGCCTGCCTTTTAGTGTCTACCTCTCCCATGAACACTTCACATTCCATATCCAAAAGGGCTGCAGCGGTAGCGGTTGCAACTCCATGTTGGCCTGCGCCGGTTTCAGCAATTACTCTTGTCTTTCCCATTTTTTTAGCAAGCAAAACCTGTCCCAAAACATTGTTTATCTTATGGGCTCCAGTATGATTCAAATCCTCACGTTTCAAATAGATTTTTGCCCCGCCAAGGTCTTCTGTCATTCTTTTTGCATAATACAATAAAGAAGGCCTTCCAGCATATTCCTTCAATAATGTGTTTAACTCTTCTACAAAATCGGGATCATTCATATAATGATGATATTGCTCTTCCAGATACAGCAATTCATTCATTAATGTCTCAGATATGTATTGGCCACCGTATTCACCATATCTTCCGTTATTCAACGTATAACCTCCATAATTTCTTTAATCTTGTTTTCATCTTTATAACCGTCAGTTTCCAAGCTTGAGCTTAAATCAATGGCAAAGGGATTGAACTGCTCAACAGCCTCAATGACATTGTCTGAATTAATTCCCCCCGCCAGGAAAAATTCTTTTTTTAAATCAGACCTTATTAAATGCCAGTCAAAGGTCTTTCCACTGCCTTTTCCACTATCAAGAAGCAGATAATCCGCAGCAGAATCGTCATATTCTGACAAATCTTCATTTTCAGACATTTCAATGGCTTTGATGATTTTTAGTCCGTCATTAGTATTTTCTTTTAAATATTTAATATAATCTTCACTTTCCAAACCGTGAAGCTGAGCAATTTCTATTACTCCATTATCATATAAACTTAAGATTTCACTGTAATCCGCATCAACAAAAACACCGACCGAAACTATATCGGAACTTAAATTAGCTTTTAACTGTGATGCAAGCTCATGAGAGACCTGTCTTTTTGAATCAGCAAACACAAAACCTATATAGTCAGGTTTATACTTATTTACAATTTCAATATCCTCCAAACGCCTGAGTCCGCAGATTTTGATTTTAACCATTTTTCAACTCCAAAATCATAGACTTTTTATCATCACTTTTCATTAAAGTTTCACCAATTAAAACAGCATCGACATCATTTTCCTTTAATTTCCTTACATCTTCAGGTGTTTTAATGCCACTTTCAGAAATAAATATTACATCTCCACTTACACATCTACGTAAGCTGATACTATTTTCAATGTTTACTGTGAAATCTGTCAGGTCCCTGTTGTTTACGCCTATAATTTCAGCACCAACATTGAGGGCAGTTCTTATTTCATCACCGTCATGAGTTTCAACGATTGCAGAAAGGCCCAAATCATGTGCCAAATCCAAAAATTTCTTTAACTCAACAATTGATAAAATGGAAACTATCAATAACACCGCTGATGCACCCAGAGCCTTAGCCTCCCAAATCATATACTCATCAATGACAAAATCCTTTCTTAAAGTTGGTATGCTGACACATTGTGAAATTTCCTTCAGATAATCATTGGATCCTTTAAAAAAGTAAGGTTCTGTTAAAACAGAAATGGCAGATGCTCCAGCTTCCTCATACTCTTTTGCAATAGTCAGATAATCAAAATCTTCAGCGATTAAACCTTTTGAAGGAGATGCCCTTTTAACTTCAGCAATGATTGAAATTTCATCTTCGCTTAATGCTTTTTTAAACGGGAAATCCTGAGTAATCTCCAATTTTTGAACTTCCTCTTTAAGCTGGTCCAATGATTTGCTTTTCTTTGATTCTATTAATCTTTCTTTGGTTTTTTCAACAATCTCTTCTAACATTTTAATCATCTATTAGTACATTCGATAAATTTTTCAAGCTGATTTAGTGCTTTCCCGGAATCAATAATCTCTTCTGCCAATTTTACACCATCACGAAGGGAATCCACTTTACCTGCAACATACAGTCCTGCTCCAGAATTCAATAAGACTGCATTTCTTTTAGGTCCCTTTTCGCCATTTAAAATTGACAATGTGATTTGAGCATTTTCTTTTGCATCCCCGCCAACCAAATCTTCTTTGGAAGCCTTTTCCATTCCAAAATATTCCGGAGTAATTTCGTAAGACATTATATTGCCGTCTTTAAGTTCACAGACTGATGTTTTGTCGCTTACTGATATTTCATCCATTCCGTCAATTCCATAAACTGTCAGCGCGGACTTAACTCCCAAATTCTTTAAAACCTGTGTTAGCGGTTCCACAAGATATTCCTCATAAACCCCCAAAACTTCCATTGAAGCACCTGCAGGACTGGTTAGAGGCCCTAAAATATTAAATATTGTTCTTATGGACAATTCCTTTCTAACGCCTGCAACATATTTCATTGCCAAATGGTAGTTTTGAGCAAACAGGAAACATAAATTAATTTCTTTAAGGCATTTTAAACTTTTTTCGGGTTCGATGTAAATATTAACACCCAGCTCTTCCAACACATCTGCCGCACCACATTTGCTGGACGCTGACCTGTTACCGTGTTTGGCCACAGGAACACCTGCTGCAGAAATGACAATTGCAGAAGTGGTGGATATGTTGAATGTGTTTGAACCGTCTCCTCCAGTTCCTACAATTTCCAGTACTTCCTCGTCATTCAGCAATCTTACACAATGAGCCCTCATGGCTTCAGCGGAAGCGGTGATTTCATCTATGGTTTCTCCCTTCATGGACATTGCAGTCAAATATGCGCTCATCTGCACTTCACTGGCTTCACCACTCATGATTTCATCCATGGTTTGGTAAGCTTCATCATAAGTTAAATCTTCATGTTTATATACTTTTAAAATAGCTTCTTTAATCATAAAATTCCTCTGTTAACTTTTTCTATGAAATTTTTTATAATTGTTAAACCGTCAGGTGTTAATATTGATTCCGGGTGAAATTGAAGACCGTAAACATTGAAATCCTTATGTTTGACAGCCATTATCTCACCGTCATCCTTTGCTTTTGATATTATCTCCAAAGAGTCCGGAAGGGTATCGGCAACTAAGCTTAGGGAATGATATCTTCCTACAGTTATTTCGGAAGGCAATTCCTTGAAAATAAAATCATAATCGAGCGATATTTCTGAGGATTTTCCATGCATCAGTCTTTTCGCATGGGAAACCGTTCCTCCGAATGCTTCACAAATTGACTGATGGCCCAGACAGACCCCTAA
This sequence comes from uncultured Methanobrevibacter sp., assembly GCA_900318035.1. GTDB lineage: Archaea > Methanobacteriota > Methanobacteria > Methanobacteriales > Methanobacteriaceae > Methanocatella. Next base: position 20,045 of record ONJC01000004.1, on the reverse strand, counting down.
AATCGGGATTTTATCATGGAAGTTTTTTACAACATCAATGCAGATACCTGCATCCTTAGGTTTTCCGGGTCCCGGAGATAAGATAATGCACTCCGGACTTAAGGTCTGAATTTCCTCAACAGTTATCTTATCGTTTCTTACAACCTTAATGTCAGGATTGACCTCTCCGATTAACTGGTATAGATTATATGAAAAACTATCGTAATTGTCAATTAATAATATCATTCTATTCCCCCATCTGCAATTTTTAATGCGTTTATTACAGCAGCCGCTTTGTTTAATGATTCCTCAAATTCCATTTCAGGCACGCTGTCAGCAACTATTCCCGCACCTGAACGTATGAATACCTTATTGTTTCTTGCAAATGCGATTCTGATTGAAATGCATGTATCTATATTTCCGCTTAAGTCAACATACCCGATAGCTCCTCCATAAATGCCTCTTTTATTGTCTTCCAATTCATTGATTATTTCACAGGCCCTTATTTTTGGAGCTCCAGACAATGTTCCTGCAGGTAAAATTGAATCTATCGCCATAAGAGAATCCAAGTCGCTTCTTAATGTTCCACTTACAGTTGATCCTATATGCATCACATGTGAGAACCTTTCAACTGAGAGATATTTGTCTACATGTACGGAGCCGATTTCTGAAATTCTCCCTATGTCGTTTCTTCCCAAATCAACGAGCATGTTGTGTTCGGCCAATTCCTTTTCATCACTCAGCAATTCTCTTTCAAGTTCCAAATCCTCTTCTTCAGTTTTTCCGCGGGGCCTTGTTCCGGCCAATGGGAATGTGTACAGCTGCCTGTCTGTTAATTTTACAAGAGTTTCGGGAGATGCGCCTGCAATCTCTATGTCATTGCTTGAGAAATAAAACATGTACGGTGAGGGATTTGTTGTTCTAAGTACCCTGTAAGTATCAAATAGACTTCCGGATATTTCCGCCTCTATCTTATTTGAAAGGACAACCTGAAAAATGTCGCCTTCCTTAATGTAATGTTTGGCTTTCAATACCATGTCACAATATTTTTCACGTGAAAAGCATGGTTTGAAATCTGATTTTAATTTCAAAGGTTCTATTTTGGCCTTTTTGCCATTTTTGATTAGGCTAGCCAACTGCTTCAAATCATCACATGCCTTTTCATAGTTGTTTTCCAAATCATCTGTTTTGATATTGGAAATTAAAATTATTTTCTGTTTGAAGTTATCGAATGCAATTACCTTGTCAAACAGCATCAGGTCAATGTCTTTAAACTGATCCTGATTTTCAGCATCGAGATTTAGGGAAGGCTCCGCATACTTTATATAGTCATAGGCAAAATACCCGACAAATCCTCCGGTAAATGGAGGCAAATAATCAAGCTTTGGAGATTTGTTCTTATTCACCAAATCCCTAATTATTTCACTTGGATTATCTGTTTTAATGACAATTTCATCATCGTTGAACTCATCAAAGTTTTCGCTGCCCTTGATTCTGACAGTGCCGTCCTGACATGTGAATTCCAAAAGCGGATCAAATCCTAAAAAAGAGTATCTTCCCCATTTTTCCGCATCTTCAATACTTTCAAGCATGTAACAGTGATTACTTATTGCCTTTAAAACTCTTAAAACTTCTATTGGAGTAGCTATATCCGAAAACAATTCAAAGGATACAGGTATTCGCTTATACTTTTTGTCTTTTGAAATATTTTTTGCTTCTTCTAAACTTGGGGAAAACATTCTATCACAAATAATAATCTATACAATGTACTATTTAAAACCTTGTTGTCATTATTTGTACATTGAAAAAAACGTGAAAAAAATATAGTTATAATTTATCTTGCTCTTTTGAAAATTGAATAACAATCTTTTTAATTTCCCTACTACTCAAATAAGGGAGTTTTTCTGCTATCTCCATTTCCAAATCCTTATTTAGCTGCAATCTTTTTTGAACATATTCTTCGCCTTCAAAATCCCTTTTATACTGTTGATTCAAATTGGAATATTTAGTAATCAAAGGCTGAAGAATGCTTCCGATATCCTTATCCAACTTGTCATTGACAATTTTCTGTTTTCTGATTTCTGTAACAAATCCGACAACAGTGATGAAAAAACCTAAAACGGTGACTGTCAATGCCGGGACAAAAATTTTATCATTGCCGATAAACATTATTGTAACAAAGATTCCTACAAATATAAGAAGAATTCCGATTTTTCTTAAATCCATGCTAAAATATCTATATCCCTTATTATTTAAGATTATTCAATTCTTTAGTAATTGACTTTAACAAAATTATTGCTGAAATTATTGCCAATATGGAGACAACAGACATTACAATGCCATTGGTGAACAATAGGTTATTGTAATCGGCAATCCTGATTAATTCGGCAAATAGGTTGTTTAGAAAGTGAGCCAGTATGGGAACACAGATGTTTTCTGTCTTCAAATACAATACAGCCATGCAAACTGCAAAAACAAAAGCGGAGATTATACTTCCAAAACTGTGAAGGGCCGCAAACAGCAGCGAGGAAATTAAAACTGCAAATAATGTGGGAGTGAATAACTTAAGCCGGTTCAAAAAAACTCCCCTGAATATCAGCTCCTCAGATATTGGAGAGATTATTACAGTAGATACAAATACGCCTAAAATCGGCAATGACCCAATCAATGACATTGACGGTGCGTAAAATCCAACTAAAAAATTTAAAGCCGGAAAATGAGCAACACATTCATTTGCCAGATACAGCATACCATAGGAAAAGAAAATATTTGAAAAAACTATCACAAGAACATGTTTTAACTCGATTTTTGAAAAGACATTGAAAAGATCATCCCTAAAATCTGAAGAATAATCCTTTAATTTGATAATGAAATAAACCATAATTACTACATACAGCCATTTTACATTAATTACATCTGTAACCATGCCCAAACCATACAAAACAAAATATGAAACAACTATAAGAATAGCAATGTGATAAATTTTAATTTCTTTCAGATTATCATTGAATAAAGACATATTATCAAAAATCAGTAAATTAAAATGAGTTCAAAAATTAAATAGCATATATATTAACATGATAAACTATTCAAATAAATACTATCCCAAAATCTCATTCAATCATCTTCATTAAACACAAAAACATCTTCAATGGAATTTTCGCCCAAAAACTTTGCAATTTTGTAAGCTAGCAGTAAGGACGGATTATAACGAGCATTTTCTAAAGCGTTGATTGTTTGGCGTGTTACTCCAACAGATTCTGCCAATTCCTGTTGAGTAATGCCTTTTTCCTGGCGCAATTGCCGAATTTTTGTTTCCATATACTCACCCACCAATTAATCAAGAGATTAAAGTGGTTGTACTAATTTCTTTAAATGAAGTATATATAAATGTTTTGTAAAGTAAACAAAATATAATATAAAAGAAAATTAAATATATATTATAATTTAATGAATTAAAATGAGTTGATAAAAAATGGCTATACATCCGATTGAATTTAGGTATGGTACCCCGGAAATGAAAAGAATCTGGGAAGAAGAAAATAAACTGCAAAAAATGTTAGATGTGGAATCCGCATTGGCTCAAGCTGAAGGAAAACTCGGCATCATCCCACAGGAAGTTGCTGATGAAATTGCAGCAAAAGCCAATACAGATTATGTTAAATTAGAAAGAATGAAAGAAATCGAAGCTGAAACCAACCACGATATTGCAGCACTGTCCAAATCAATAACAGAAGTATGTGAAAATGGTGCTGGAGAATATGTGCACTTTGGAGCTACATCTAATGATATTGTAGACAGTTCAAATTCATTGCTCATAAAAGATTCAATTGAAGTTTTAAAAGAGAAATTGGAAAGATTAACCAAAATAATGCTCAAGTTAACTGAAGAAAACAAAATGAAAGTGTGCATCGGACGTACTCACGGTCAGCACGCTCTTCCAACCACATACGGCATGAAATTTGGTATTTGGGCTGATGAACTCCACAGACAATACGTAAGATTGGAAAATGCGGAATCAAACGTTTGTATTGGAATGATGGACGGAGCTGTTGGTACAACTGCAGCATTAGGCGAACAAGGGTGGGAAATCCACAAAACCGTTGCAGAAATTTTAGGCCTTCCTGCTGCAACAATCACAAATCAAGTTGTCCAAAGAGACAATCATGTAGAATTCATCAGCGTTTTGGCAAATATCGCAAGTACATTGGATAAAATTGGATTGGAAATCAGAAGCCTTCAAAGAACAGAACTTATGGAAGTTGGAGAATTCTTTGATCCTGAAAAACAGGTTGGAAGCAGTACAATGCCACACAAAATGAATCCTATTACTGCAGAAAGAATTTGTGGTGTTGCCAGAATCATTAAATCCTATGTTAATGCTGCTTTAGACAACAATCCGCTTTGGCATGAAAGAGATTTGACCAATTCCTCATGTGAAAGAATCATGTTTCCGGAAAGCTGTATCTTAACAGACTACATCCTCAATCTAACAATCAAATTAATGAATAACTTAATTTTCTACGATGAAAATATCGAAAGAAACTTAAACCTAACCAACGGTTTGATTATGGCTGAAAGACTAATGGCAGAACTTACCCGTGCAGGAATGGGAAAACAGACTGCATACGGCATTGTAAGGAAAAATGCAATTAAGGCCAACAAAGAAAAACTGTTATTGGGTGAATTAATCCTTGAAGATGAGGAAGTTCAAAAATACCTCACTGAAGATGATGTTGAAAAAATAATGGATCCTCACACTTATGTCGGTTCCATTTCAATAATTATTGATGAATTACTCGAAAAATCCAAAGACTGGTTCTAGGTGTAATAATGAGTGTTCTTAAAGAGTTAAAATCAGTGGATTTAGCTTCCTACACAATAATTTCAACTGCTATTGCAGTATTATTTTCAATAATATTCTCAATAGTTATAGTTATAGCGATAGGAGTTTCAAGTCCTCAGGCTATGGGTGGCGTAATCTTTATAATTCCCACAATTATTGTAGGGGCATTGATGTACACAATATATAATGCATTTTGTCAAGGTTATCTCTATAACCTTTTAACACAAAAGCTCAATTCAATAAAGATAGCTTTCAAGGACGATAAGGAGATTATCAAGGTCTCAACCGTTGAAACTGCAATCGTCATTTCAATGATTATTACAATTCAGGTAATCCTAGTATACCTGGTTTCAGTATTCCTGTTCCCGTTATTGCTCAATTCATTGATTCAGACATTAATGTACTCCGGCCAACAATTAATGGCATACAGCGTTTATCAATTCATGATGCTTTTAAGCCAACCTTTTACAATTGCCATGATTATTTTTGGTACATTCATCATTTCATTTGTCTTTGTATTGCTTGGGTGTTACATCTACAACATTCTTGCAAGTTCCGGAAGAGGAGCTATTGTAAACCTATCCAACGAAGACGGCATGACTGCAATCGATTCAATTGATGTTTTAAAACTAGCTATTGTCTTTGCAGTTGTCGGTGGCGTTTTAAATTTAATCCTTGCACTTATTACATTGGTAAGCGGAGGAAACATAATGACTCTCGTTATAAATGTAATCGTAGGATTTGTTGGCGCATTTGTAAACGGTGCACTTATGGCTATATTCTATAACTTCCTTGCACCAAAACTCGGAAAATTAAAATTAGAATTAATTGATCAATAGACCAATTAATTTTTACTTTTTCTTTTTATTTCAGGAACATATCTCTTAAGCATCAGTGATAGGGATATGACTGTCACAGAACTCATTGCCATTGCAAGACCTGCCAATGCAGGTTTAAATGTTATTCCAAATGCTGGGTATAATACCCCTGCCGCTACAGGAATCAATATTGAGTTATATGCAAAGGCCCAGAAAATGTTTTCCTTGATTCTTCTCATTACCTTTTTTGAAAACTGCACTGCTGCAACTACATTTTCCAAATCACCTTCCATAACAACAATATCACCACTTTCCATAGCAATATCCGTTCCATTACCCATAGCTACACCAATATCCGCCTGTGTCAGTGCCGGAGCGTCATTGATACCATCACCGACAAACAGTACTTTTCTGGTATGGTTTGCCTGAGTTTCCTTTACTATGTCAAGCTTATTTTCCGGAAGGACACCAGCACGGACATTATCAATTCCAACTTCATGGGCAACATTGAGTGCAGTGGATTCGTTGTCCCCTGTAATCATATAGGTTTCAACATCCATTTTATGCAGTTCATCAATTGTTCTTTTAGAATTGGCTTTGATTTTATCAGATAAGCTTAAAATACCTATTATAGATTTATCATATGCCAAAAAGATAATTGTCTTGCTTTGGCTTTCAAGTTCATGATACTTATCCTCTGACTCTTTGGAAACGTCAATTTCATTGGCCCTCATCAATGCAAGATTACCTGCAAAAACATCATCGCCATCCAATTTGGCTTTTAGACCTTTACCGGTTACATTTTCAAACTCTGTGGTTTGGTCCAACTCCAAATTCAACTCTTTGGCTTTATTTACAATTGCCTTTGCAATCGGATGGTTTGAATTCTGCTCCACACTGGCCGCAAGCTTAATCAGTTCATCATCTGAAATGCCATATGCGATTATGTCATCCACTTCAGGTTTTCCTTCTGTTATTGTTCCTGTCTTATCAAAAGCGGCAACATCAATTTGGCCCGCATTTTCGAGAGTATCACCATTTTTAATCAGGATACCGAATTCGGCTGCCCTTCCAACACCAACAGTAACTGCAGTTGGAGTGGCCAATCCCAATGCACATGGACATGCGACCACCAGAATTGAAATCAGACATGTTAAAGAGAAGAGCAATGTAGCTCCCAGTACAAAATACCAAATCAGGAATACTGCAATAGCTATTGTCAATATAACCGGAATGAAGTATGATACGATGGTATTTGCAAATTTCTGAACCGGAGGCCTTGAAGATTGTGCCTTCTCGACCAAACGAATAATGTTTGAAAGCACTGTTTCCTTTCCAATCTTTTGAGCTTTGATGTGTAAAACACCATCCTGATTGATTGTACCGGCAAATACTTCTTCACCGTCTTTTTTAACTTTAGGAATCGGTTCACCGTTAATCATTGATTCATCAACATAGGACTCGCCGCCCACAACATCACCATCAACGGGGATTTTCTCTCCGGGCTTTACCAAAAGCAAATCGCCAATTTCAATGTCGGCAATGGAAACTTCCTTTTGTGATTTGATTTCACCGTTTTCATCAAGCTCTATGGCTGTTGCGACAGTTGGCTGAAGGCCAATAAGTTCACGAATAGAGTCTGAAGTTCTTTTCTTGGCTCTTGCTTCAAGATATCTTCCAATCATTAAGAATGCAGGAAGCATTACTGCAGAATCATAAAACATGAATGTATGGTCCAAAACAATGTGGAACGTTCCGAGGATACTTGAAACATATGCAACCACAATACCCATGGAATACATTACGTCCATATTCAAGTTCTTATGCATCAGACCGTTGAATCCAGCTTTTAGAATTGGCAGGGACACATATAAAAACGGACCGATACTTACAATCAATGATAAAAGACCGACAGAGGATACGTCAAGACCTGTTGCCTGATTTAAACTGTTTACAATTCCGGCCAGAGGGTCCCACATCGTAAACATTAAAATCATTAAAATAACTGAAGCTATTAGGCCTACAATAATTCTGTTACGTTTTTCTGCAAGGTCCTGTTGATAAATCGCCTCTTCATCGATCTCTGTTTGTCCTTCAACACCTAAAAGCTCAAAGCCTAATGATTCTATTACCTTTTCTATTTCATCCAATGTCACTTTAGATGAATCATATCTTATTCTTGCTGATTGTGAGGTTAAGTCTGCCTTTACATCAAAAATTCCATCCAGTCTGATTAGAAAATTCTCAACGTTCATTGTACATGAAGCGCAGTGCATTCCCTGAATTCTTAGAGTCATTTCATCTGTGTGGAGCTCAAAACCCAGATTTTTTACCAGCCTTTCCATTTCTTCATAAGAAATTTTTTTGGTATCTACAGTAATATGCAATTTATTTGCTGCAAGGTCCGCATCAACTTCTTCTACTCCTTCAACTTTGCCAAAAGTTTTATTGACACTTAAAACACAAGAAGCGCAATGCATTCCCTCAATAGGCAAATCCATATGTTTATGCTTTACCATGAAATCACAACCGTTTTTAGACTTATAGAAAAATATATCGTTTTTAAATGTTATATAAATTTAGGTTATACTAAAAATAATCCATGACAATTTTACCATGGAAATTGCTCTTTGAAACACGATAATAGAAATGTTTATCTCACAGACAATTGTCTTAAATGCACATTTTGTTATATAGTTTACAGCCAGCAGATTACTTTCATTAATTTTTAACTTCAATACCATCTTGAATTACATTTAAAATATTGTCATTATCGCTTAAAATAGAAACATCATCCAAAGGATTTGAATTAACCAAAATCAAATCTGCAACATAATTTTCCTTAACCAAACCCAAATTATCCCGGCCTAAAAATTCAGCTGCCTTAACTGTACCGCTGGCTATCGCCTCATCTTCACTCATTCCAATATCTGTCAAGTGAACAAGTTCTTCCAGGTTATGTCCATGAGGAATCACACCGCTGTCGGTTCCCATTAAAATATTGACACCCTGCTGGTAAGCAACAGATATGTTTTCCTTGTGGACTTTAACTATCTCTTTCAATTTGGCTGTTTTTTCAGCAGCATAATTATCCCATGCCGGAAATCCTGCCTTATATAAAAATTGGTGAACAAGCAATGTCGGAACAAGAGTAACATTCTTTTTAGCCATTTTACAGGCTGTTTTCTTATCTATGAATGTTCCATGTTCAATTGATGAAAATCCTGCATCGATGCAATTGTTCATTCCTTTTAAACTGTGGCAATGTGCCGAAACCTTCATATTATTTGCATCTGCTTCCCTTACAATGGTTTTAAGCTCTTTTTTATTGAACTGTGCAAATTCAGGTGAAGAGTTTGTAGTCAAAACTCCTCCGCTTGCCATTACTTTAATAAAATCAGCGCCTGCCCTTTTAATTTCACGTGTCTTTTTGAGAACTTCCTCAATGCCGTCACATCTTCCCTTTGGAAAACCGGGATATATTATTTCCATGTCAAAACCGGATGGCAGGAGCAGGTCAAAATGCCCTCCTGTCATGACCAATGGAGTAATTGATAAATAAACCTTAGGAGCAGTGAAAAGTTTTCTTTGCTGAGCCAATTTAAAACTTAAATCGGCGGATCCGCAATCCCTAATTGATGTAACTCCAGCGTTTATTGTTTGAAGTGAATGAGGAACGGCATTGTAAAAATGAATGCCCAATGGATTTGCCATATTTTCCTCTTTGTGAAAACCCTTTGCAAAAATATGAGTATGGCAATCGATAAATCCTGAAAGCAAATAGTTATCCTCACCATCAATAACATTAACGTTGTCCTTAGCGTTGATTGAGGAAGAAATCTCTTTTATCAAATTATTTTCAATCAATACATTTTGACTGGTTTTAATTTCCTCAAACGGATTGACTACATTAACGTTTTCAATTAGAGTTTGCATATTATCCCTAGATTAATTCTATTGTTCCATTATCCCCGTCAACTTCAACCATAGTTCCGTTTGTCAAATCTTTGGTTTCACTAGGAGAGTCGACCATTGGAATATCTGACATTATAGCGCCGGTAGCTATAATCGGTTCTGCATTTAAACAGATGATAGCTTTAGGAGCAGTGTTGTTTTTCATCATCTGAAAAATTACATAAGACCCTACTGTAGACCCTTTTCCTCCGGGAATAAACAGGACCTTATCTTTGATACTTTGGCCTTTCAATTCATGATTTGGATCAATTACTGTACCATTTTCAGGATTGACTCCTCCCAAAAAGCTGATAGGTTCTCCTGAAACAATCAATTCGCCTTTTCCTTTTCCTTTTGCAATACTTCTACATTCAATCATAACAATCACTCAAATTATGAAATTAGAATAATTTATCTTCAACAAATTCCCCTCTGTTAATGGCTTCAGTGCATTTAATTGAATCAATTAAAGCCCAAACCCAGATTACAATAACTAATACGATACCTACCAATAAAAGTATAAGTATAGCCGATACAATGTAAGCAATAATAAATGAAACACCTTTTTTGGTTAAACCAAGATATATATGACCCAATCCAGGGAATAAAAAGCTTAAAATTACAGACAATAGCACATTTTTCTCTTCATATGGTCTGACATTAGACACCCTAACACCACAATTAGGACAAATCTCCGCGTTAATGTTGATTTTTTCACCACAAGAACGGCAAAACTTAGTTTGTGGCTCTGTTTTATTTTCATCAAATCTGTAACCGCATTGAGGGCAGAATGCAATATCGACATCTACTTCCCTTCCGCAGTTTGAACAGAATTTGGATTTTTTAACTATATTTGCTTCAACATCATCACTTTGAGGTTCTTGCTTTACTTCAACATCAATATTATCATCAATAACTTCTTCAACAGGAGCATTATCTTCAACTGCATCAGCTGTTTCTTCAACATGGGATTTTAAAGTTGCACCACAGTTTGAACAGAATTTTGCATCTGTTACATCTTTTCCACAATCAGGACATATCACCATATTAACACCATTTTTTAATATAACTCATTTAAATTATATCTTTTTTCATTACTTCTCTTAAAACGGCTGTTGCATAGGAACCCTTATCAATTGAAAATTCGCATAAAACGCCTTCATCTGTCGGAGTTGCACTGCAATCCCATACCTTGAATCTCATCTGACGCCTGAGCCCGTGACTTCCTAACCTAGGCATTTTAGGAACTTCGAAATCTTCTTTTGTAATGCCATATTTCTTTAGGATACTCTTTTCCATCTCGCCAACTTCACCGCCTGCAAACGGAACTTTGGTACCAAACAGAGGACATGTCGGATTAGCTTCAAAGTTTTCAATCAATTCCTGATACTCCTCTGGAGTTTTATCCCGAACTATATTTTCTTCAGGATCTATGACAATGTCTCCTTCAACATATTTATCAATGCCCATTGCTACCCTGTTGCTTACCGCTTCATTGAACAGATAAGACTGATAAGCATGGACAAACATTCTCTGAAGAGGCTTTGGAAGGGCATGCAATGCATTCATATATGATTTGTCTGTAAGCTCACCCTTTTTGGAATCTCTGATTAGCTCCTTAATCATCATTTTTTCATATCTCATTCCCTTGCCCATCAACTCAAGGGATTCCTCAAGGTTTCCATCATCATATGCCTGTCTGGCCTTTTGATTATCTTCACTTTCATCATCCTGAGGATTTCCAATGTAGGTGTTTACTGCCTTTTCCAGGTCATTTTCAACCAGTGCCTTGCCGACCAGATGAGTTATTGTTCTTGGTTTTCCAAATCTCTGCCAGCCGAAATAGTTTGGAACACCTGTTGTTTCCAATTGTGCCAATACCTCATTTGCAATATCTGCACTCTCTTCTATATCGTCCAGGTCTTTAATAAGAATCTTAAACTTGTTTCCTTTAAGCTGACCCATCCTGAGCTTTTTGCGTCCACGCACAATCTTTAAAAAATCAGTTTTGTAAATGTCCAAATTCTCAACTTGCCTTAACTGCTCTTCTGAGTCCATATTGGCTATGCAAATCCATTGGCGAGTTATGGCTTTTTTATCCTTCATTCCAGCAAAGCCCATTCTTTTTCTTGAGACATGCAAATCACGGGCAATGTCAAGAACAACATCCAATGTGGTTCTTCCCAGTTTTTCAATCCACACATAAACGTTAGGTCCCTCACCTTCAGGAATGATTTCGGGAATTTCTTCAACGTAAAAATCTTCATATTGGTTTCTAATTGTTCCACCAATACCCTTTTGAGATGTAACATAAGTATTAGCATTTAACATAATAATCACGGAAAATAATCATGCCCTGGCCGGGATTTGAACCCGGGGAATGGGATCCGCAGTCCCATGTGTTATCCAAACTACACCACCAGGGCAACAAAATAAGATAACATATTAATATATTCCATTAATAGTATTTAAATTATTACCATACATACAATGTATATGAATAATCCCGATAAGTCCTTGTTGCAACAGTGACTTTATCTGCATTGTCATAATTTCCCTTGGAAGCCAATACCTTTCCTTTTAATTTGTTATTCTCACAGAACTTATAGTTTGTAAGTTTAAAACTGTCAAACTTATTTTTACAAATGTCTGAAACTTCACGTATGGATTTTTTTGAATTCTTATTCTCCTTTAAAATCGCTGATATTTCACCCAGAAATGTCTGGTCAGTGAAGTTAATTTTTCCGGATAAAATCTCCATTATGTCCTGAGCGGATTTCAAATCATGAGTTTCATAAGAATAATCCGGAGAAGGTATTGAAATCACAGTGTTTACAACAAAAACTGCCATTAAAAGAATTGTTATGGCCAAAATTGCCTCAATTATAAATAAATTTCCTTTTTCGTCTAACATGATTGAAAATAGGATTGCAAATTTAATAAAAAATTTGGAAGTGTGCACATGTGCTTTTACACACAATCGCAGTTGGACAAGAACTATATTTAAATTAGTACAAAATATTCTTTGCTAAAAATCAGCAAAAATCAATGACTCAAATGATGAAATTTTATTTCATGATTAAATGGTGATAATATGGCTTCATATACAGAAATTGAGAAAGAGAATAATCCAAAAACCACTATTATAAAATATACACAAGAATTACATGAAAAAACTGGAAGAAATGTCATTGTTTATTATTCTGGTTGGTTGACTGTTGATGATGGAGAACTATCAATAGAATCGATGGATAAAAACGGATTTATAGACCTTATAAATAATATAGATGAGTCAAAAGGATTAGATTTGATATTGCATACTCCTGGAGGGTCTGTAAGTGCAACTGAATCCATTATTGATTATTTACATGCAGTTTTTGGTGATGATATTAGAGCAATTATACCTCAAATGGCAATGTCTGCAGGAACAATGATTGCATGTTCATGTAAAGAAATATTAATGGGAAAACAATCAAGTTTAGGGCCAGTAGATCCACAAATTTATGGAGTTCCAGCAAAAAGCGTCATTGAAGAATTTGAACTGGCAAAAAAAGAAATTGAAGAAAATCCTAAAAGCACCCCATATTGGACAATATTGCTTAAAAAATACCCAATAAATTTTCTATTTGAATGTAAAAATACAATGGAATGGGCGAGAGATATTTTAGAAAAAGCTTTGAAATATTCAATGTTTAAAGAAGATAATCAAGACAAAATTGACAAAATAATATCTGAATTAATTTCAGGAGACTCAACAAAAAATCATTCAAGGAATTTATCCGCTGCAAAATGTAAAAAAATAGGTTTAAATATTAAATGTATTGAAAAAGATGAAGAACTATCTGATATAATATTATCAATACATAATGCCTGCATAAGTTACTTTTATAGAGAAAATTCGAGCAAAATCTATTTAAATCAAAATGGAACCTTCCTATCCTACAATTTTGAATAAAAAAATATTTATATATTTAAAAATATATGGTGACATGAATTTAATAGCACTGGAGGCGATATTATGGATAAAGATATACAAAAACGTATAGAAAAAATTCTAAATGAATGTGAAAATCCTGAAGAAATAAAACCCTCCCCATATGAGAGGTTCAGACCTTATAAAAAAGGTAAAAGAGGAGGATTAACAAGCAAATAATAAATGGAAATAAAATAATTTCTCTTATATTTAATTTCCACGAATATGTTCTATCACTTTCTCTTTTTTAGCAATAGCTGCATCTGAAGCTTTTTGAACTTTTTCCTTCATTTCTTCAAAGTCTTCAGGAGTTGTTTCGCCAACCAACTTCTTGATTTTTGTGTATGCCGCTTCCCTAAATAGCGGAACTAGTTTTTCTTCAGTTGAATCCTCTTTAATTAAAATCGGTTCACCTGAGTTGTTGACTTCACCTATTTCTGATATTGCAACATCGTATTTGGAAACTGCCTTTTTGATGTCACCAACTATTTCAGGAGGTGCAATCAACATTAACGAATCGGTTGATACTCCCAAAGGATCTATATTCAATGTTTCAAGCATGTTCAATACGTTTGGAGCGACCATCTGTCTTATTTCCTTTTCATAGAATTCCAATCCCACACCGGTGGTGTTGGATATTTCATGAGCGTCGCCTCTAAGACCTCCATTTGTTACATCTGTCATTGCATGGATGTCCTTTACGAGGTCTGCTTCAAACAGTGCATGTGATGCCTGAACGAAGTTAACGTTCATTGTATCCCATACGACGTCAAAGAAACCGTTGTATAATGCGGTTGTTGTTATTGTTCCTCCGCCTGAGCCTTCAGTCAATAAGATTATATCTCCTTCGGTAGCTCCTTTTCTTGCAGTTGGAGGATATGCTGATACACCAACGCTTCCAACGGCAGATACAAATCTGTCACCTAAAACCATGTCCCCTCCGACACGCAAGGTACTTCCTGCAACGATTGGAACATCCACAAGCTCGGATACCGCTGCAACACCTGCTGTAAAGTCAAATATTTTTGCAACATCACCGTCATCTGCAAGGTGAACATCACTTAAAATAGCCACAGGATCAGCTCCCATTACACAAACATCCCTTAAAGTAGCACGAGTTACATGAAAACCACCTAAAAATGGATATTCACTTAGACGTGAGTGGATTCCGTCAACGGCTGTGGTAATGTAGACCTCATCATTTTTAACCGGAGCCTTTACCACTCCCCCGTCATCCTGCTCGGACGGATTTACCAGTGAAGCTGTGTCGGTTGATGATACGATTTCTGCGATTTTCCTGTGTACAAAAAAGTCTCCTGCACCGCGTGAACCGACACCCATTTCTCCCATGAGAACATCAGCTTTGTTAACGCTGGCTATTTCTTTTAAGAATTCATCATCACTTTCATTTAGTTTTAAAGTTGTTGATACTTCATCAATTACTGCTTTTGCCATTTCTACTGAATTTTCTTCAGTGATATTTTTGTATTCACGTATTCTTACAGCTAAAATTTCTGCCAGGTCATTATAATCATAATCATCAATTCTAGCCCTTACAAAACCTTCAATATCCATTTTTAAATCTCCAAATTAGTGAAATTTTTTAAAATCTTAAGTCCAGCAACACCGCTTTTTTCAGGGTGGAACTGTGTTGAAAATAAATTATTTTGAGATAAACTTGCTACAACATCCCCGCCATACTCACAAACTCCTGCGACAATGCCATCATCGTCAGGAACCACATGATATGAGTGGACAAAATAGAAATATTCTCCGTCAATGCCCTCCAAAATTGGAGAGTCATTTAAAACGTTCAGCTTATTCCAGCCCATGTGAGGTATTTTAACACCTTCCGGAAGCATTTCCACATTGCCTTTAAACAAATCCAGTCCTTTAACTCCAGGAGACTCCTCGCTTTCGCTCATCAGCACCTGCTGGCCAAGGCATATCCCCAAAAAGGGCTTATCATCATTGACATGTTCACTGATAACATCCTCAAATGGTTTTAGATTTTCCATTGCACTTCCAAAAGCACCGACACCCGGCAGAACCAGATAATCGCTATTCGCTATAATCTCCTTATCATCTGTGATTTGATATTCGCATCCAATCTTTTTAAATCCATTGGATATGCTTTTTAAATTTCCGCTTTTATAATCAATTATTGTTATCATTCGTCTAACCACCCAATAGCTGATCTAATCATTTCCCCAAAGTCTGAAAAGACAATTTCGTCTGTTCCGAGAGTTTTTGAATGCGCATCAAGCTCTGCAACAACATGAGTATAGCCCAATTCTTTTAAAGGTTCAACCAAACGTGGTCCGTCAGTTACTGCAACAGATTCAACGTCAAAGTCTTCTATTGGAAATGCATGAGGAACACCAAACACAACAATCAAATCCAAGTCCTTATCCTTCAAGTAATCTGCAGCAGCATTGGCAGTTATAGGATATTCATCAAGTCCCCCTGTAATGAAATCCGGCCCAATATCAAGCTGGTTTTTAATGTTTACCGCATGCTGCCTTATTCTTGGAAGACCAATGTTTTCATCCAGATTAGCTACAAAAATTGGCCTGTTTTCCGGATTGATTTTTGTGTAGTCAAAATTTATAATATCTGCAAACAAATATGATGTTTCCTTTTTAACATTCAATACAAAAGCAACTTTCTTATTATCTTTTAGAGTATTGACAACTATTTTTGCCACTTTTTCCTTTGAATCTCCGAAGTTTGGCTTGATGTATTTGCCCTGTGCCATTCCACGGGTCTTTTCAACTTCTGTCGCCTTTTCAAGCATTTCAATTTGCCTGTCCGCTTCGCTTTGAGGTATTACGCCACATTCAACTGCAGCCTCTAAAACCATGATTGCACCAACGGTATTGTCACCTTCACCTGAACCCCCATGGGATTCGACAGGAATAACTGTACATGGCAAATCGGCATTGACGATTGCCTCCTTTAAATCCTCACCGATAATCATGCTGGCGCATGTGCCGGCAATACCCATCAGTTCCGGTTTAAATGTATCATAAGCTTCAATTAGTGTGTCAGTTAACTTTTCGCCAGCTCCTAAAATAAAATCATTTTCAGACATTCCTGTAGTTACAACACGAACTCCGTCGCCTTCCAGAAGTCTGGCTGTCCTAAAGCAGCAGCCTGTAGGCCCATGCATAACAATAACATCAACGTTCATATCCCTTAATGTGTAAAGAGTAGCCGCAATCGGGCTTGGTCTCGGATGTATAATTTTTATCAACTCACAATTTTTAATAAGTAATTATATAAAATTCTTAATTTATATAATTAATTAAACGAATTCGGGAGATTGTATTATGAAACTTGACAAACAAATTTTAGAGGAAAAAATCAGAGATTACAGAACTTTCAAAAGCTGTTCCGAATCCACTTTAATGGGCCTTTGTGAAACAGCTGAATATCCTATATCTCAGGCTGAAATGGTAAAATTGGGATGCGGATTTGCAGGCGGAATCGGAGGTACATTTGATGAAGGAACCTGCGGTGCCGTAACCGGTGCAATAATAGCTAACGGTTTGCTTAATGATGATCCTGGCAAAATCAAAGCTAATGCTAAAGAAATCTTCAACACATTTAAGGAAGAGTACGGCACTGTTCGCTGCGACATAATCAGTAAAAACGGTGACGACAAATCCCCATGCGTTGACTGCTGTGTGTTTATTGCAAATAAAGTAGCCGATTTATTGGATGAATGAAACTATATTATTACGTTTCAATTGTGGATTAGAATCATTGCTTCATCTTAAATTAAAAAATACACTGAGCAAATATGAATCCGAAAGATACCTTTTACAAAGACTGGGAAAACTGCAAAATCCCAGTTTATCACATAGAAGAGAAAATCACTGACCCCACACTGAAAAAAATTGATGAAATATATGGTGTGGCAGATATTTTAAGCATTGAAAATGCAAAAAAACATGAAAGGAATCTCTGGTTGTTATCTGCTTTTGGAACAATAATTACTATACTGTTTCTTCTTTATGATGAAGCGGAACTGCATTTGCTTATTTTTGGATGCATAATTATCATCGTTGGAATATATCAATTGTATAAACTAGCTGAACGGAATGACTGTCATAGAAAATATATACAATATCGAGTACTTGCCGAAACGCTTCGAGTACAATATTTTCTTTCCAAAGCAGGTGTAAAAAAGCAAGTTACAGACATTTTGCCATGGTTTATAAGAAATGGCCTCCCATGGATTAATGAAATTCTTTTGGAACTTCCGCTCAAAAAAGCTGACAAAAAGAATTCCATCATTAACTGTTGGGTCAGAGACCAATTAGAATATCATCAAAATGCCCTTGTAAGGACAACAAACAGGAAAGAAAGGGATGATAAAATTACAAAAATTGTGCTGACTGTGACAATTGCAACCTATATTATTGCAGTAATATTTGAGATTTATATTCTTACAATTCCTTCCGGAGAGATAACATCAGACATGCTCAGTTCTTTTTTAAAAAGTCTGCAGGATTGGGGAATAATGGTCGGATTTACACCAACCGACATGATTCGTTCAATCATGAAAATTGTAATCGGAACAATGTCTGCTGCAACATTGTTTACCGGAAGTTACTACGGAAAAATGTCATTATCCAACATCATCGAAGACCACAGAAGAATGACCATGCTTTATGAAAAAGTTGAAAATGAAATTTTTCAAAATGGTGAAACTGAGGAACTGATAATCACATTAGCAAAAGAATTTTTAATTGAAAACAGTACATGGTATTCATATCAAAGCAAAAACACGCCCAATTTGACAATAGAATGAATTGTTTGAAACAACATTTTGAAGCCATCATACATAATACATCACCATAATAACCATCTAAACCACATTCAGAACCAAACTTATTTGATTGTATGGAAATATTTTTCTTTAACTGATTCATATTATGAGTCCTCCAAAATTATTTTTAGTTGAAAAAAATATGATGGAGGACATCAATAATGACAAATAAAGACCCTGATAAAATACCAGCTTGTCCTTATTGCGGCAGTGAAAAACTAATCGCCATTGATTGGGGATTTGCTAATTGGGAATGTGAAACCTGCAGAAATAATTTCAAAACACCCTATTACAAAAATAGACACTACCATGCTGAAATAGCTAAAAGAAGTAAAAATTCCTCCGGTAAAAGCAAAAGATTTAAATTTGACAAAATTGATGAATACATAGCACTGGCCTTTTGGATTTTTTGTATTGTCTTTTCCATAATATTCATTTTAGTAAGACTATACCAAGGATTTATGCGTTTATGACTCGCTGTAAATATAATAGTCAAAATCCAAAACACGACCGTTAATGTTAAAATTCCAACTGCTCGGCAATGCACATTTTACAAACCGCATTTGGAGATTCAAGATTGGCATCTTTAACCGGACAGTAAAATTTTCCGTCCTTTTCTTCAACATATAAAGATCCAGGAAACGGAGTGCCCACAGGATGTATAGGCTCTTCTAAAATAAAAGTGGTGTAAATCGAAATGATTCCATAGATTAGTGGAAACTTTGTTTTGGATGTAACGGATTCGTTAATATGATATGATTTTAGAGTAGCAACGGCGTCAATGAACTCTTCCTTGTCAATGTCATGTTCATAAGTGTTATTGTCACTGTGAACATCCTTAATGCGGCCCAGAAAATATTTGACATAGACCGCATGGCTTTTGTCCTTATAATTTTCCTGCACATACTTGCTTTCCTCTATCATTTCCGCATTTACAGCCATCAAATCAAATACTGAAATATTGCCCGAATATTCCTTTAAAATATCCAGAACAGATTCGGTTGATATGCTCTGCTCATTTGAAACGACATTTGAAAAATCATCATACATGCCTAATGCATCATTCATAATAACCATCTAAACTATATTTTCAACATTGACATTTAAAGAATTTTCGACTGATTTAACTTGATTTTAGATAAGCGCTTGTCCAGATTATTAAGCAAGATTTACATTAACGGCAAGGTATTGAAAAATTAGAATAAGAATAAGTCAGGGATATATATCCTCAAATGAAATTAACAGGTTTTCTGAAATCCCAACCGTTAATGTTGAATTTAGTGAAATCCGAAAGAATAACCGGCATTTTTGCAGACACAGTATCTGCATAATGACTTTTCATCCTTAATGTAAACTATCCTGCCTCCGCACTTATATTCACCATTTTCCAAAAACACATCATCTTTTGACGGATGGTCCCCAAAAGGATGCAATGGCTTTTTGCCAATTAATGCCAAATAAAGTGAAATGTATTTGGTGAATTCCCTTGTTTCGATATCTCCACCAGCATAATTGTCAAATTGAACTACCTCGACTTTGTAGAAGTCGAGGATTCCTAGATTTGTTTTTTTGTGCCACTTGTTTATTTGGCGTTTTCTAGGCTATCCCCGTAGTCCCACCGGTTCAAAATATTAATGG
>ONJC01000020.1 GCA_900318035.1 uncultured Methanobrevibacter sp. | reverse complement strand
GTCAAGGAAAATCCACATATTATTATGAATGGAAATGCTTTGACGAAAAAATAGGCATGGCCTAAGAATCTCCGGCTTCTACAAGCCGGAGAGGTTCAATTCCTGCCAATTGCCATCTAAGAATTTCACCGTAATTTAATCTAAATACAATAGGATTTCATATCCAAAATCAGTAGTTTTCTTTAGGAATTTAAATATAAATATTAAATTTTACAAAGTATTATGTGATTATTATGGCGTATGAAATTAAAAACAAAAAAAATATCTCAACAATTGGTGTGCATGCGGGCCAGGAGGAAGTTGATGAAACCGGTTCAAGAGTAACACCAATTTATCAGACTACATCCTATGTATTTGAGTCTTCCGAGCAGGCTGCAAACAGATTTGCACTTAAGGAAGGAGGAAACATTTACACAAGACTAACAAATCCGACCACTGAAGCATTTGAAAAAAGAATGGCAGCTATTGAAGGGGGAACTGCCGCATATGCAACTGCTTCTGGAATGGCGGCTATTTTTTATGCAATCATTAACCTGACTAAGGTTGGAGACAATATTGTATCTGCAGATAACCTCTATGGTGGAACTTATGAGCTTTTTGAAAATACTTTGGAGGAATTGGGCCGTACAGTAACATTTGTGGATTCACAATCTCCTGAACTGTTTGAAAAAGCTATTGATGATAGAACCCGTGCGATTTATGTAGAATCAATCGGAAATCCAAAATTGGACATTCCTGATTTTGATAAATTGGCTGAAATTGCACATTCACATGATATTCCTCTAATTGCGGACAATACTGTTGGAATAGGTTCAGTCAGACCATTTGACCATGGGGCTGACATCATTGCATCATCTGCAACCAAATACATCGGAGGTCATGGTACAACTTTAGGTGGAATTGTCATTGAAAAAGGTGACTTTGACTGGATGAACGGTAAATTCCCAACATTGTCTGAGCCTGATGCAACATATAACGGATTGGTATTTGCTGAAGAGTTTAAGGGTGCTGCCTTTACAACCAGAATCCGTGCAGTTGTTGGAAGGGATACCGGTGCTGTTCCATCACCGTTCAATTCATTTTTACTAATGCAGGGCCTTGAAACATTAGGATTAAGAATTGAAAGGCATGCTTCAAATGCAATGGCAGTTGCCGAGCATTTGGAAGCTCATCCAAAAGTGGCATGGGTAACATATTCCGGTTTGGAATCATCACCAAACCATGAAGTAGCTAAAAAATATGCCGAAAAGGGTTATGGCGGAATCGTTTCATTCGGTCTTAAGGCAGGTTATGAAGGTGCATTAAAATTCATTGAAAATGTTGAATTGATATCATTTTTAGCAAACATAGGTGATGCAAAATCTCTTGTAACTCATCCTGCATCAACAACACATTCACAACTGTCTGAAGAACAGCAATTGTCTACCGGAGTTACACCGGACTTAATCAGATTCTCAGTCGGCATTGAAGATATTGAAGATATTTTGGCCGATGTGGATCAGGCATTGGAAAAAATTTAAATTTAAAAAAAGTTTTTGGAGCTGTCCACAAATTTATGGACAGTCTCTTAAATTTCATTAAAGCATAAATAATGAAAGTATAAACAAAATCAAAAGTAGTACGAATGCTAATCTGGCTTTACTTTGGTTTTCTGCTTCACGATTGATAAACAATAATGCAGCTATAACTACCAGCATTATAAATGTAACTATTTTTAATATTAACACTAAATTCATTTTCTCACCATTTTAATTTTTTAAGAAGTTTTCAACAATTTTTTTAAATTCATCCGGCTGTTCTACAATAACAAGATGTCCTGCATCTTTAATCAATTCAAATTCAGCATCCTTGATTCCATCAGCTACTTCACGGCCTAATTCCGGCGGATTAATGCCGTCATATTCAGCACCAATAACTAATGTTTTGCAGGTAACTTTATCATAATCCTTGGAATTGTCAAAGTTGGCAAGTGATGCATCTTCTGCGGCTTTTTCTTCTTCGCTTAATTCTGGACTTTCATCACTGCTTAATAACTCTCCAACATCCAGTTCTCCGTTTGCAACTTTTTCTAATGAATGTGGAGCAAGGCTGGCTTTTAGTATAACTCCCATCATTTCTTCCTGTGTTATTTGGGTAATGTCGAGATTTGCTTCCTTCAATAGTCTTGCAACTGATGAAGTCTTGCCGTTAGGCTTAGTGCAAAGCAATATTAGATGATCAATGTCATCACATTGAACCTCAGCAGTCCTAAGTGCAATGTATGAACCCATTGAATAACCTAAAAGGTCAACCTTTTTCAAATCCAGTTCTTTGATGATTTCGTGTATGTCAAGTGCATGGTCGTCAATTGTATACTTCTCGGGGCGTGTTGATTCTCCATGTCCTCTTGTATCAATAGTAATTACACGGTAATCGTCCTTGAACATGTCCCTTATCGGATACATGCTTGACTTGTCAGCGGTCAATCCATGAACTAGCAATAATGCATTCTCGCCTTGTTGCGTATCATCTACACAAATTTCGATATCGTTAATGTTTAAAAATCTTTTCATGTTTAAACCCCATTTTCCTATGTATAATTATTTTTCAGTAATTATATATTAATCTTTGAATTTGGTTTGATGATTAGATTTTTTTTTTAAATTTTGATTTTTAAGTTGATGGTTCATATGAATAAATCCAGTACCATCATCCCTTTACAGATTGCCGCAAAAACTAAACTTAATGGTAGTGTAAAACCTATTAAAATTCCCCAAAATAATAACGGAGTATAAATGTCCCATATTATTTCTGAAAAACTTACATTCCATCTGAAAATTTTAACAATCACTGATATAATGAATAGTGCTGGAATCAATAAGGTGATTATCTGATAGCTCAATGAATTATGATTGGTGATTACTCCATAGGTTACAAGACAATAGGTGAGGTCAAATAAAGTGAAAATAAATAGAATTCCAACTGCAATCATGAGCAATTCAAGTCTGTTGTCTTTTGTATCTAAGAATTTTTTCATATTATCGCTAAGTCGCATAATTTCACCTTACCTGAACATTTCATATAGTTCTGCAAAAAATACTTCAATCAGCACTCCCAGTACAGTTGAAAATGTAATAATGTGGATTATTTGGCAAAAGACCTCAAATGTTATTCCGTCTTCAATTATGTTTGGCATCACTTCCACATTGAATAGAAATATTATCATACATATGGGCAGTGAGAAAAACATGAGAAATGCTAAAATAATATGTATTGTATCTTCTGATATCATCACATCACTGTATTCGCTTATTATCATGTTAAAATTCATTTTGATTATTGATAAATCAGATAAAGTTAGTTGTTTACATTAACATCTGAAATTTTGATTTCCTAATCTAAATCAGGTCGTGGATATATATCCCCATTTCAAATTAACTTCAAAATCTCATATCCTTGCCGTTAATGTTAATTACAATTGACTATTTTACTATTTTTTACCATTGATGAGTGAATAATTGAGAGCATCTTGCAGTATCTTTAATGGTTATTGGATTTGAAATCGTGATCGGTTAGCATTAAATCTTTTTCTTTACATGACTTAAATAGTCTCATACAGATAGATTTAAGTGAGTGGAAAAAGGGAGGGATAATAATGCCTAACTGGTGCGAAAATACATTAAAGATTCAGGGAAAAAGTGATGACATTTACAATTTCTGCAAAAGGCATATAGTCGATGGACGATTTGATTTCAACACAATCATACCGGAACCTGAAAGCGAAGAGGAATGTTCGGATAGTTTCAATTTAAATAAAAACCCCAAACCATATATAGGTCCAAACAGCGATGGAAAACTTTGGTTCAACTGGTATGACTGGAGAAAATGGAGATGGGGATGCAAATGGAATTCATCTGCCCTTTCAGCCAAAAACATCCCTGAGGCCAATCAGGGTATTGATGAATATGATGAAAATACCTGTGAAATTACCTTTTCTACACCTTGGGGTCCGCCACGATATATACTGGATGAAATCCTATGGAGGTATGATGAAAAGCTAAAAATAAAGATGTATCTTCGATTTGAAGGATATGATGAATATGATTTCTATGGCGAAACCGATGCCTACGGTGTGAAAAGCTATGAAAGGAAATGGCATTCAAAGCCGTCTCGGATTCTAGCATTTCTTGACAAGCGATTCAAAATAATTAAAAATGAAAGCAATGTTTTTGTTTTCAAAAAAGGGAATTTTGGCAGTGAATTAATTTTAGATGACAATTTCGATGAACTGACAGAGGTTGTTTTTGAAAAGCCAAACTGCACATGCAATGCCGATATTTATAATTATGATGTCATATTGGCAGATTTGAATCAGAAAATCAGCGGAATCAAAAACATCGACCGGCAGAACTCATTTGATCTTGCACACGATGTGGTTTCAAAATCTCTGGAGATGTGCGGTGAAAATGCGAACCTGGTGTTCAATGTGGCAACTTTAACTCCAGATGTTGAAAAATTAATAAGATTGCTTAAAAACAAGTTCCGCACAGTAAAGCGAACCAAACCTCCGATGCTTTCCAAAAAAAGCTCTGAAGTGTTTGTGGTTTGTTTAAAATATCAGATTAATGATTATGATTTGGAAGGTGAATTAAAGACTTTAATAGAATAAACTTAAAAGAATATAGGAATCAAAAAATAGCTGTAATTTTCATAGGAATTCAGGCAAGCGGCAAATCAACATTCTACAGAAAATATTTCTCCGATTATGTTCACATTAACTTGGATACATTGAAAAAGAGAAAAAGGGAAAAAACACTCCTGAACAAATGCATTGAAAATGGAGATTCATTTGTCGTTGACAATACAAATCCGACACGTGCAGATAGGCAAAGGTATTTTGATGCCCTGAAAGATGAAGATTATGAAATTCACGGATATTATTTCAAATCATCGATAGGGGATTGTCTTTCAAGGAACTCTAAACGTGAAGGTAAGGCATGTATTCCAGATGTTGGCATCAGGGCAACCTATGCAAAGCTTGAATATCCAAGTTATAGTGAAGGATTTGACAAGTTATATTATGCAGCTATTGATGGGGATGATTATAAGGTTTATGAATGGAATAAGAATGATAAATGATTTTTGAGGAGTAAAAATGACATTTCAAGATAGGATTTTAAGAAGACTACAGAAAAGCAATAATTTCAGATATCTGGATGATTTGGTCAATTCAGGCAAAAATGAAGTCAAACTGACTTGTGATATTGCTTTGGAGGATTCCGAAGAACTGGTATATGGTGAAGGAATTGAAATCAAAACTGATGATTTAACAATCGACGGTAATGGCTATCAGATTGACGCAAAAGGCAAGGCACGTATTTTTAACATTGAAAATAAAAATGTCACATTTAAAAATATCACTATCATAAATGCGACACCAAAACCTGTCAGTAATTCAATAACTTCAATGTTTTCTAGCCTCAAAGGAGGTGCGGTATCAGCATTTGAATCCAAATTGTCATTTTACAATTGTACTTTCAGGGAAAATGCTAATCATAGTGTAGGTGCAATTTCTGTAAACTTCTGTGAAGTAAATATCGACGGTTGCAAATTCATCGGCAATGTCGGTGGCAAATATGCCGGTGCTATTTTAAACGATGAATTGTCTTCCTTGACAGTTATCAACTCCGAATTTAGAAACAATGCTTCACTTGAAGGAGCTAGTGATATTAGAAGTGTTGAAAGTTCTCTTAGAGTTATTGACTGTGAATTTTTTAACCCCCGTATTGATGAAACATCTGTCGAAGGAACTTCCATGGGTAATCTCGTTTTGAAAAGTTCAACATTTTACCAATCAGACATTGCTCCAAAATGTCAAACAATAATTAAAGATTGTAATTTTAAAGATTCAACAGTTAATGTTACTCATTTCGGAAAGGTGTACTGTTTGGAGGACCAAAAAGCGGATATTCCATTTGCTGGTGGTGATATACATTACCTGAATGGTGAAATGGAATGGGTGCGTGAGCTAACACAGCATGAATTTGCACGTGAATTTCTGAAGTACTTCCCTAAATTCAATGATGAGGAATTTACCGTCCAGAAAAAATTGCATGATGAAATGGGTGAATTTCTTGAAATCTGGAGAGAAATATGGTCAAATGAATCAAATTTCGTCATGGCGGATGTTATTGTAAATGTTTTGACATTGGATCCAGTAGATATTCGGGACAATTATCTAAATAGCATAAGTTGGGAAGGTGCAACCGATAAGAATTCTTATGATAAGTTACATATGATTCTGGAAGAGGTTCTGGAATTTGTTGAGTTTCCGGCTAGGACATTTAAGGAATTGGATGAATTAATCCATTCTGATAAGGATAATGTCACATTAACATCTGATGTTTGTCTGGAGGATGGTGAAGCTGAAGACTACAAAGAGGGAATCAAAATCGATGTGGACGGCCTGGTGATTGATGGTCAGAACCATTTAATTGATGCTGATGAGAAGGTTTCAATTTTCAAAATTGATGCAAAGAAAGTTACAATTAAAAATCTCGTGTTTAAAAATGCATTTTCACAAATGGGTGGTGCAATTTCAAACATTGGTGATGTTAAATTCGAAAACTGTAAGTTTTGCAATAATGTCGCATCTGAATTGGGTGGTGCAATCATTAATGACGAAAAGATGATTATTTCCGATTGTGAATTTGAAAATAATTCTTCAGGTGGTGTCGGAGGTGCAATAGCAGCAACTTTCACATCCGATTTGCAAATTATAAAAAGCAAATTCACAAAAAACAGTGTAAATTTTGATATTTATTGCCCAGGTATAATTTTACCATCTGATGCTCAGGGATTTGGTGGTGCAATCTACAACAATGGAAAATTAGATATTTCCGAATCAGAATTCATGGAAAATAACTGTGGGAAAAATGGTGGAGCAATGATTGTTTTGCCTGATTCTGTAATCAGCATTGAAAAATCATTGTTTAAGGATAACCACGCTAAGGTTGACGGTGGAGTGATTCATACTATGGGTGACATTAACATCAGAGATTCAGAATTCACACGCAATTCTGCTGATGGTGCTGCTGGAGTATTTGATGCAACTAAATCATCAAAACTAAAAATTTCAAACTCCAAATTTAAAAACAACACTGCAGAAAAAGGTAATGTTATTGTAAATAAAGGAGAATTAAAATTAATCGAAACAGAAATCAGTGACGGTGATATTGTTGACGAAAGTTTTAAAGTTGATGAAACACAGCCTGCACTGCCGGATGAAAATGATGCTGTTGATGATGAGGAAAATGAAGCAGTAAATGTTGAATCTGGTGAAGATGAATCCGGCACTGAATTTCCTGAAGGATATGAAGATTATGCAAGGGAATTCAAAGAAATATTTGAAGAAATGTTAGAAGATAAGGATTTTGAAGGTCAAAGTCCTGTATTGATCTTGAAGTTTGCAGTATGGGCTCAAAGATTTCCTAAAGATGCTAATTTGGTTGCGGCAGCATTATTAATGGCTAAAGGATTTGATGTTGAGTTAGTTAAAACAATTTTAGATGATTTTTCACAGGAGGAATATAATAAAAGACTTACAGAATATGAGCCAATTGATGAAGAGGCATATTCATGGTTCCTGGCTGTTGCATTACTGGGAATGACTATAGATAATTCCAATGATGATATGGATTCAAATGGATAATAGAAAAACTATATTGGTTTAACAGAGATTTTCAGTAGGGCAGTGAAGAAAACAATATGAATGTAGTTAAATATTTAATAATTTATTGGAATTTAAAAATATTAATTTAGATAGTTATTTGGAGGAATAAACATGCTTACACAACCACATTTTGGATGGGTTGAATGGGATTTGCCCAATTTTTATGATAGAGTATCTTACATTGATGATTTTCCATTTATGGTATTTGAAGCTTTACTTAAATATTTTGAAAGTGGAGAGAGTCAGAATGTAACTTTTGATGCTGAAGGATGGTATTATACATTCACATTCAATGAAGATGTTAAAGTAGGCGAAAAGGTCATATGTGATAGTACTGTAAAATTCGCAGAGGAGTTCATTAAAGATATAAATAAGGATCTGCATTACTGGGCAAATTTTGCAAGAGATGGTGATTCAGCCTATTATGAATTAGTTGAACTGATTGATAATCTTGAAAAATATCTTTCAAAACAGGAAAACCCTTTTGTAAAATTTTTAGGAACAAAATTGGTCATGATTAACAATCCTGATCTTGATGAAGATATAAGAAATAGGTATTTTAAGGAATTTGAAAAATTAAACACTACAACTTCTAGCATTTATGATTTGGGGGACTTGGATGTCCTTATAATCTTAAAGGATGGGACTAATTTAACTAGTTGGAGTGATGTCAAGGATAAAAGTGAAGTCTTGTATGTTAGTGAAGACTTATCCGACAGATTACTTCTTTCAGGTAATTATTCCAACCTAGTATCTCTTGAATCCATAATTGTTAAAGGAATTTCAGATAAGATTTCAGATTTATCTTCAATGTTTTCAAACTGCAATTCCTTAAAATACATTTTAGGTCTGCATTCATGGGATAGCTCTAATTTAAAATCTATTAAAGGAATGTTTTTTAATTGCTATTCATTAAATGATATTTCTTTTTTAGATGATTTGAATGTTTCAAATGTAAAATCAATGGGAGGATTATTTCAAAATTGCATACTCCTGTCTGATATTTCTCCATTGGAATCATGGGACGTAAGTAATGTGGAAAATATGCATGGAACATTTGCACTTTGTGAAAATTTAACTTCATTAAAAGGTCTAAAATCTTGGAATGTTGGCAATGTAAAAACTATGGAATCAATGTTTCATGGATGTGTTAACTTAAAGGACATTTCATACTTAAGAGATTGGAAATTAGACAACATCGAAAATATGTTTGAGATGTTTAGGGAGTGCAGTTCATTGGAAAATATTTATGCATTGCATGATTGGAATATAGAAAGCTATGTAAATGTTGAAAGAGCATTTAAATATACTAATCTTTCTCAAATGCCTAAATGGTATCTAAACTCAGAAAAGGAAATTGAAGATTATATCAATGGCATAGAAGATGAAGAATCCCTAATTGATATAGCATGCTATCATTCAGATTTTATTGTTCGCAAATTTGCCATTGAAAAAATTACTGATGAAGTTGTCTTAAAAGAACTCATTGAAAATAATACAGACACAGGTATCCTGGAAGCTGCTGTTAATAATGAGAATTTAAAGGATATGGAATTTCTGTTTAACATTTTAAAACAGGATGATTCTCCATCAGAAAGAGGTTTGTTCATTGTAATGCGTATTGATGATGAAGATTATTTGACCAGAATTGCCAATGGTGATTTTCTTTTGGGTTATAGGATTCGTGCAATTAACAAAATTTCCGACAAGTCTGTTTTGGAGGACATCGCAAATAATGGTAAAAACACCACTGTTTGCAGCTTTTCTTTAAATCGTCTTAATTCCTTGTAATTGGAGTGTGTGAAAGTGTTTTCACACTATCACTCCAAAAAATGTTTAATAGTATAACATTGTATTGGTTTATAAATTTTTAAATCTTTTTTTTATTGAAATAAAATGCTTTACTTGACTTATATAAATTCCTAAAGATATTTTTTAAGTAGAGAGGTGAACGTAATGGACTTTAGCGATTTACTTTTATTGTTAAAAGTGAATGAACTTATTGAAAAGAAAGATTTTGAAGGTGCTAATGAAGTCGTTGATGAATTGTTGGGGCAAAATCCCGATAATGCCTCAATACTATTTGCAAAAGCATTGTGTCTGGATGCAATGGGGGACTTTCAGGAAGCTTTGAAAATGGCCGAAAAAGCCAAAAATATTGACAGTGATGTTGTTCCTGATGAATTTTACAATTCAGTTTCATTTAAGGTAAATAATGCTGTTAAAAGAACTTCTAAAAGGTCTGAAGAAAGTAAGCTGCCATCAATTCTAAACTCAGGCAGTAACTTAATCGATAAAGGGGAGTTCAATAAGGCCAAATTATTTTTTGACAGGGCACTGGGCATTCAGAGTGAAAATATCGAAGCTTTGGTAGGCCAAGCTTACTGTTTTGATAGATTGGGCATGAAAACCCGTGCTCATGAATTGATTGATGATGTTGACCGGTTTGAAATCGACCCCAAATTTTTAAGGTATTTTGATGAGTTGATGGGCATTGATGTTGAGGATGTGGTTTACAATCATGTATCATTAAATGAAGTAACGGATTTATGTGACAGGGGATTTAGATATATTGAGAATTTTAAGATTAAGGATGCAAAGGTATGTTTCAATAAGGCATCAAAACTTGACTCAAAGGATGTCAATCCAGTTGTGGGCAATGCGTATTGTCTGTATTATCTGGGTTATTATGTATTGTCATTCAATGAATGCAAAAGGGCAATCAATATGGACATTGATTCAATTGATAGGGTGTTTTATAGAAAAGTCAAATCAAAAGCTAAGGAGGTTAAATGATGGATTATGCAAGAAGAGATACATCCTCATACTCACGACATAATGATTACAGGTATTCGGATGAGGATAAAACAAAAATGTGTCCTAATTGCGGCCATAACATTAATCCCTTCTTTGTTATATGTCCTTTCTGTGACTTTGACATTAGGGAATTGCCGTCATATAAGTTATGCAAAAACTGTGGAAGAATCATTGATGAGTGTGATGAAATCTGTCACGTCTGCGGTGTAAGCCTAACTCCTCATGAAAGCCTTCCTGAGGTGGTTGACTTATGTGACGAAGGTTTCAGACATATTAAAAATTTTAAAATTAAGGAAGCTAAAATCTGCTTCAACAGGGCTTCAAAAATAGATTCGAAGGATGTTAACCCAATTATCGGCAATGCGTATTGTCTGTATTATCTGGGCTATTATGTCCTTGCGCTTAAGAAATATGATGAGGCTCTAAAACTTGATCCGGATTGCGTCGATGAAGAGTTTTACAGTAATTTGACAAGCAAGGTGATTTCGGTTAAATGTAAATGAAAGTAAAAGCTTTAGGTTATTTAAGTACTTTCAAATAGTTAAATAAGTTTATGAATAGCAGAAATTTTAATACGGAAATTAAAAGATGTGAAGAGCTCATTGCCTCCAAATCATTTAAAAAGGCTGATGAGGCTATTTCAGATGCTATTCAGATTAACCGTGACTCACCTTATGCATGGTATTTAAAGGCAAAGGTTTGTCTTGGGCTTTTTGAGTATAAAAAAGCTTTAATGGCATCAAAAAGAGCAGTTGACTTAAATCCGAAAAGGCAATACGTTGAGTTTAAAGAAAACATTGAAAATTTCATGAATCTGGATGGTGATGATTTAAAAACAGATTATCCCAACAAAATTGACAGTATTGTGCTTTTTACAGCAAATAAAAATATCAGGCTGTTGTCTAAAAGAAAGTTAAACCCAATTGTTTACAATAGGATTTTAGATGATATCCAAGCAGATATCGCCAAAAACACAGTTAATGAAGAGGAAATTTATCTGAAAGTTAAAAGATTGGCAGAAAGTTTCATTGATCTTGAATTTCTTGCCGATTCAAACAATGACTCATCAAGAATAGTAGCTGGAGCGTATGGATTTAAAAGAGCGGTCATCGATTCAAGTTTATCAAAAACCCTCCAGATTGCTGCAATGATTCATGAACTGTCTCATCATTTGATTTTTGAAATTTTCAAAAATACAATAATGTATGTCTTTCAATCTCAGGAAACTGATACAATTCAGGCTTTTGCATGGTATGGGCTCACAAAAAATGTTTATTGGCTTTTAATGAATGAATACTGTGCACATACGGTTGAATGCCATTATATGAAACTTAAAAACTACGAGTCATTTAATAATATTTTAAAAATTAATGGGAATTTAGATAAAGACAAAGTCAAAAAAGCGGTTGAACTTGGAAATTGTCTGGCTATGGATATAATTTACATGCTGGATAAATTTTTCACACCTGAGTTGGTTTATGAAATTAAAATGCAGTTCTTGTCAGACCATGTAATTCTTTTAAAGAAAGGTTGTGAATTTGAAAGCGAAGTGGAATTAGGAAGTGAAGAGAAGTTTAGCATGATTAATTCGGTTTTAAAAGAGACTTTAATCAATATTAAGATTAATTTTTCTTACGGCGAGTTAAATCAGTTTAAAAAAATATTTGCAGATTGCAGAGGTTAATAAATGTCAAAATTATTTGATTATGCAATGGATTTGGAACAGCAAGGCAAATTGGATGATGCCCTGAATTACTATGAAATGGCAATTGATGAGAAAGGATGTCCATTTGACATCAGATGTTATATTGGTCGTACATTAAATAAGATGGGTAATTATTCAGAGGCATTGGACTGTTTTGATCTGGTTTTAACAATGGATGAAAACCATCTTGAATCATTATTCGGTCGTGCAATATCATTAATTGGCACTAATAGATGGGTTGATGCTTTCAACTCTCTTGTCGATGCGGTTAATCTTGACAATGCAAATGCTAATTACTGGTATTACCTTGCAATTATCTTGAAGGACTACGGCGAAGATGAAAAAGCCAGAAAATATTTCAAATACTTCATTGGGCTGGACAATGATGATTTTTCTAAAGTCCGCAGCAATTATGAGTTTGGATTGATTTTCAAACAAAGGGAAAGGGAACTGTTAAGGCGCAAAAAAGCCTTGAACATTGATGGATTCAGAAAGGAACTTTTTTCCTATGGCCTTGATTCTGAAGAGGTTGAAGGCTTGCTTAGGACAATGCCTTATGATGAATTGCTCTTCCATATGTACTGTTTGAAGGATTTGCATAAGGACAATATTACAAGAGAAATCATCAAGGAGAGTTTGGGATTGACTGACATTGAAGTCATAAGAATGTTTGAGCTTGAAGACGAGGAAAAAATCAAAAAAAGCGTAATTTCAATTTTAGGCTATGATCCGTTTAAGGGCCTTGATGGAGAAGTTGATGTGCCGTTATATGAAAAGACAGGTTTGTTCAGATATATTGACAATCATAAAACAGATGATAATGTTTTAATTCGTGGAATTAGTGGATTCAATCGTTTTGTTGGTATAATGGAAGCAAAAAACATGCCAAAATTACAGCACAGGACATTAAATTATGCAGGTCAAAACAGTCAATTTCAAATCAATGCATCAAACAGCATAAATATTGCAAATGAGAATTTCAATCTGGCAAAAAAAGCCATTGTTCGCAAAAATTATGCTGATGCATTCGTCTTTTTGGATAATGCATTGAAAAACTGTCCTGCAGATTACTACAATATATACAATATTAAATTTTATTATGCAACATTATTGTCAAAATTCAAATCAAGGGAATACAAGCTTTTGGCATTCAGGTATTGCAGAGATATTGAAGATAAATTTAGATACTTTAAAAACAAGGAGGTTTATTTATTAAATAAAGCATGCATAGCTTATGATTTAAGTTTTTACTATTTGAACTTTATAGATGAGGCAATTCATTGTTTCAATAAATATTTGGAATTCAGCGGAAAAAATGAAGATATACAATATTTGTTAAATGGTCTTTATATGAGGAAATTGAAAAAATGATGGAGTTGATTTAATGAGTGAAAATGAAAGAATAATCGGTATCGACTTGGGAACAAGTAACTCTGCAGCATGTGTATTCATTGACGGAAAACCTACCATTGTTCCGAGTGCAGAGGGAGCAACAGTATATGGAAAAGCATTTCCAAGTTATGTTGCATTTACAGATGATGGTGATTTGCTTGTAGGTGAACCTGCAAAAAAACAGGCTGTTACAAATCCTGAAAACACTATCAAAGCAATCAAAAGAAAAATGGGATCAGATTATACTGTTGATATTCAGGGAAAAGAGTACACTCCACAGCAAATTTCAGCTTTTATCCTGCAAAAAATCAAAAGGGATACAGAAGCGTTTTTAGGTGAAGAGATTACTAAGGCAGTTATCACAGTACCTGCATATTTTGATGACAATCAGAGAACTGCTACAAAAGATGCAGGCAGAATTGCAGGTCTTGATGTTTTAAGGCTTTTGAACGAACCGACAGCAGCAAGCCTGGCTTACGGTTTAAACAAAACTTCCGATGAACACATTAACATTCTGGTGTTTGATATGGGTGGTGGAACATTGGATGTTACAATCATGGAATTCGGTGATGAAATCTTTGAAGTACATTCAACCAGCGGTAACACACAACTCGGTGGAAAAGACATGGATTTTGCATTAAAGAAATATTTGGCCGATGAATTTAAAAGTGAACATGGCATAAATCTGTTGGATGATTCTCAGGCAGATATGAGATTGGAAGAAGCTGCTGAAAGAGCAAAAATCGAGTTATCCAATACTGTTGAAACTGAAATCAACTTGCCGTTCATTGCAATGGATGAAGACGGTCAGCCATTGAATCTCATTACAACAATCAACCGTTCCAAACTGGAATCTCTTGTTGAGGAAATTGTTAAAAGATGCGGTGAAACCATTCAAAGAGCATTGGATGATGCGGTAATGACAGCAGAAGACATTGACAAGGTTATCCTTGTTGGGGGACCTACAAGAATGCCAATGGTTCAGGAATACGTTGAATTATACCTTGACAAAGAAGTTGAAAGAGGAATTGATCCGATGGAATGTGTTGCACAGGGTGCTGCAATCCAGGCAGGCGTTATTGATGGAGTAATCGGAGATTTAATTCTGGTTGATGTAACTCCTCTGTCTCTGGGTACTGAAGTGGCAGACGGTTCAACCTCTGTAATTATTCCAAGAAACACAGCCATTCCTGTTAAAAGAAGCGAAACCTACTCAACAGTTCATGACAACCAGACTGGTGTTAATGTAAGTGTTGTTCAAGGTGAACGTAAAATGGCTGATGACAATGCCCAATTAGGTTCATTCCTGTTAAATGGAATTCCACCAGCTCCAAGAGGAGTTCCGCAAATTGAAATTACCTATGAGATTGATGCCGATGGTATCTTGAATGTAACTGCAAAAGAACTCTCAACTGGAGTAAACCAGTCAATTATCATTAATGCAACCATGAAAATGTCTGATTCAGAAATCGAAAGAGCTATTGAAGAGGCTAATGAATATGCAGAGGCGGATGAGAGAAAATACAGGTTGGCTCAACTTAGAAATGAAGCGGATTCCGCAATCTATGCTGCAGAAAAATTCATTTTCGATCCTGAATTTAGAGATGAAATCGCTCCATCAGACATTGAAAGAATCGAAACATTGATTGGTGAGCTAAAACAGGCTGTTGCAATGGAAGATGTTGTTCAAATCACTGTTAAAACAAAAGAATTAAACAGTGCAACAACTGAAATTGGAGCTAGTTTCTACTAGCTTCATTTTTTTTTAATAGCTGAGGGATTTCATTGTCTATAATGAAAATTTTTGAATGGATATGTGATGATTTAGATACAATTCTTGTTGTCGGTCCGTTCTATGTTGTTCCGATTTTTGCAATGGTTATCTGGATAATTGGGATGTTTCGCTAACATTAACATTAACGATTTTGTTTTTTAATTCATATTTTGATTTATTGATATATATGGCTGTTTTTAATTTGGGTGTTGTTTTGTTATCCTTGCCGTTAATGTTTTTTTTCTTTTAATTAAATTAATTTTTTGAAATTTTTCTATAATATACTAATGCAATGATTAATTTAAATCCAAAGATTGTAATCTGGTTTTTGAAGTTAATTTTCATATGATTTTTTGCGTATTTAAACAATTTTTCAATTTAATGTAAATATTGTTTTATGGCCTATGAATTTATTTTAACTCATTAAATTGTCTTAAAATACAACAAATAG
Organism: uncultured Methanobrevibacter sp.; assembly: GCA_900318035.1. Classification (GTDB taxonomy): domain Archaea; phylum Methanobacteriota; class Methanobacteria; order Methanobacteriales; family Methanobacteriaceae; genus Methanocatella. Next base: position 29,123 of record ONJC01000020.1, on the reverse strand, counting down.
TTTATATATCATGTTAAATAAATTATCAACAAACAAATATTGTTGATTTAATTTTTGAGTAGCTATTTTGAAATTAAAAATCATCATATTTTTAGATAAAAATTTTTTGTGGTGGTTTAAGTTGAGTATAGAAGACCAAAAAAATCGGGATTTGTTTTTGAAAATATGTTTCATGTATTTTCTGATCCATATACTAAATGTTCTTGACATCAAGGAAGAAATAGATGATGTTCTGCCAACTGAATTGGTATCGATGAATAATGATGGGGAATTTAAGATATTTGATGACTTGCATGATTTTCGTGTGATAACGAAATCTGGTTTGATAATCATTTTTGAGTTCAAAAAGAATATGATTAGGACAGATGATTTAAAACAGGTATATAATTATTTTAAGCGTCTTGACTGCAAATGTGAAAATGATATAATTGCAATTATCATTGTTATTTCAAAAGAAGGAAGGATTAAAGCATATGATATACATGATGTAACTTATCATCCTCGCATCATTAAAACAAAAAAGATTAACAAACAACAAGACTTAAAAATAATCAGAAATAAATTAAAAGACAACATTATCTTAACATCAATGGAATGTTCGCTTCTAATCACATTTCCCCTATTTGATTTGGAAGAAACTGAAGCAGAAATAGTTGAAGAAATGTGCTATTACATTAAATACAAGAATCATTGTATTCCAGATGATTTGTTGGATGGGATTATTCTGGGAATGTACTTGAATATTTTAGAATATGTTGACATTGATAAACAAGACGAATTAAAGGAGATGATTGATGTGGTAACAAAATCTGAAGGGGTTATTGCAGGTTTAATTAATAAAGGTAAAGAGCAAGGTATTGAGCAAGGTATTGAGCAAGGGGAAAAGAATATTATTCTTGATTTGTTAAAAGTTTATACAATTGAAGAGATTTCATCGATAATAAATAAAGATGAAGCAGAAATAAGAAAGATTATAGAATAGTTTGGTTTTTCCTATTCTATTTTTTTTAAAATGGTTTTGTTTTTAGTATTGCTGGTTTGTTCTTTTAATTTTTGTTTAAAATTTTTCATAGGATAATGTATTAGATACTTATTTAGTATTTAGTGGGATTAAAGGAGATGATTGATGTGGTAACAAAATCTGAAGGGGTTATTGCAGGTTTAATTAATAAAGGTATTGAGCAAGGTATTGAGCAAGGGGAAAAGAATATTATTCTTGATTTGCTAAAAGTTTACTCAATTGAAGAAGTTTCAAAGATGATTGATAAAGATGAAGCTGAAATACGTAAACTTTTAGATTAGACCGTTTATGGTTTCCTTTAATTTTCAGACAGTTTTCAGCTAAAGCAAAAACTTTCAATCAGTTATATAGTATTGGAAATATAGTAATATACAGAATTATTTAGGAGGTGTTAATCATGGGGCTCGAAGATGCAGAATCAGATTTAAATTGTATGAAAGTCGGTTCTAGCGAAGGCTTTGTGATTAATGCAAAATAGCTTTTTTTAGATAAAACAATATTGTACTTAATTTTTTTATATTTTTCTTGCGGCTTTCATACGTTAAACAATTTTAGGGAGTTATTGTATGTCAAGAAACAAAAAAATGATTGCAAAAATAAAAGAATTAATGTATGAACCTCAAAAGATTAGAAACATTGGGATATGTGCTCACATTGACCATGGAAAAACAACATTGTCAGATAACTTGATGGCAGGAGCCGGATTGATTTCTAAGGATTTAGCTGGTGATCAATTAGTAATGGACACTAAGGAAGATGAAAAAAAACGTGGAATCACAATCGATGCTGCAAATGCTTCCATGGTTCAAAAATACCAAGGTGATGAATATTTAATTAACTTAATCGACACTCCTGGTCACGTTGACTTCGGGGGAGATGTTACCCGTGCAATGAGGGCTGTTGACGGTGCAGTCGTTGTCGTATGTGCTGTTGATGGTATTAAACCACAGACTGAAACAGTTTTAAGACAGGCTTTAAAAGAAAATGTAAAACCTGTGCTTTTCATTAACAAGGTTGACAGGTTAATTAACGAGTTACAATTCTCAGAAGAGCAACTTCAGGAAAGATTCATTAAAATCTTCATGGATGTTAATAAGTTAATCAGAAACATGGCTCCTGAAGATAAGGACTGGCAACTTGATTTTGAAGATGGTAGTGTAGCATTCGGTTCAGCTTACCAAAACTGGGCTATCAATGTTCCGACAATGAAAGTAACAGGCATCAAGTTTGGAGACATCATTGAATATTCCCGTCAGGGTAAACTCGATGAGTTAGTGGAACACTTACCGTTATATGATGTTCTGCTTAACATGGTTATCGAACATTTGCCTTCTCCTGATGTTGCACAGGTTTACAGGGTTCCAAAAATATGGAACGGTGATATAGAATCAGCTGAAGGTCAAATAATGTTAAACACCTCTGCAGATGGTCCTCTTGCAGCTATGATTACTAACGTTGCTGAAGATGATTTTGCAGGTTTGGTTTCAACATGCAGGGTATATGGCGGAGCACTTAAAAAAGGAGATGAAGTTTATCTTGTCGGATCCAAAGTCAAAGCTCGTATTCAACAAGTTGGTGTCTTCAATGGTTCCAAAACTATAGATACTGAAAAGGTTCCTGCAGGTAACATTGCATTCATTACAGGTGTTAAGGATGCAACTGCCGGTGAGACATTATGTTTGGATTCTAACAGAATACCTGAATTCGAACCGATTGATCATATTTCAGAACCTGTGGTTACCATTGCAGTTGAAGCTAAAAACACTAAGGACTTGCCTAAATTAATTGAAGTTTTAAGAAGTGTTGGAAAACAGGACCCAACAATTAAAGTTAATATCAACGAAAAAACTGGTGAACAGTTAATTTCCGGTATGGGAGAACTTCACTTGGAGGTAATGACCAACAGAATAATCAATGACAAAAAATTAGATATAGTCATTTCAGAGCCTATTGTTGTTTACAGGGAAAGTGTTTTGGGCACTGCAGGTCCTGTTGAAGGAAAATCTCCAAACAAACACAACAGATTCTATATTGAAGTAGAACCGTTAGATGATGGTATTTTAAAAGCATTAAACAATAAGGATTTAAAAGAAGGTAGAGTCAAATCCAAAGAAACCGCTCAAAAATTCATTGAGTTTGGTATGGATAAAGAAGAAGCAAGACGTGTTTGGACAATATATAACAAATCCATGTTCATAAACATGACTCGCGGTATCCAATACTTGGATGAAGTAAAAGAGTTATTGCTTCAAGGATTTGAAAGTGCAATTGATGAAGGTCCTTTAGCTTCTGAAGAAGTAACTGGATTAAAAATCAAGCTAGTGGATGCTAAACTTCACGAGGATGCGGTTCACAGAGGCGAGGCACAAGTCATACCAGCTATTAGAAATGCCATTAAGGGAGCAATCATGCTTGCAGATCCATGTTTGTATGAACCAATCCAAAAAGTTTACATTTCCGCTCCAATTGAATACATTGGTGCATGCAGTCAAGAAATCCAAAACAGACGTGGTATCATGACTGGACAAGAAATCTTTGGCGAAGTCAGTGAAATGGAATTCGAAGTTCCTATAGCTGAAATGTTTGGCTTTGCAGGTGACATCAGATCCGCTACTGCAGGCAGAGCTCTGTTTTCAACTGAAATGAAAGGATTCAATACATTGCCTCGCAACTTACAGGACAACATTGTAAAAGAAATCCGTCAAAGAAAAGGACTTTCTGCTGAACCTTTCAGTGCTGAACACTACATAGGATGAAAGTGCAGGTCACTTTCATTCTAAAAAACTTTTTTTTTAATAATTGAACCCAAATCAATATATTTATATTGTATTTAAAAGAAATAGGTAATTGGTGTAGGATTAATGAATAATCAAAGTCAATGGAACTCTCGAATTGCCTTTCTTCTATCGATGATTGGTGCTGCTGTTGGGTTGGGGAATATCTGGCGTTACAGCTATGTGGTCTATTCCAATGGTGGAGGAACTTTTTTTATACCATATTTGGTTGCAATTCTGATTATGGGAATTCCGTTTCTGATATTGGAGTACGGTATCGGATTCAGACATAAGGATTCATTTTCCAATATTTTAAAGGGTATTAATCCTAAACTGGAGTACATGTCCTGGGCATTAGTTTTAATCATGTATTTTGTTTTAATCTATTATTTGGTTATAGTGGGCTGGGATTTGGTGTATCTGGGTTCCAGTTTCAATTTCAGTTGGGGAGCTGATTCGGCACTTTATTTTGTAAGAAATGTTGGCGGAAGCTCAAATCTATCCAATATGACAAGTTTCATAATTCCAACAGCTATTTCCATGGTGATTGTGTGGATTTTTATCTGGTACATTTCCCATAAGGACTTAAATGAAGGAATAGGTAGGGCTTCAAAAATTTTAATCCCACTGCTTTTTGCCATAATGGCTATCATTGTTGTTTATGCATTGACACTTCCGGGCGCAGGCATAGGAATAAATGCATTATTGAATCCTGATTGGCAAATGCTTTTTAATGTAAACATTTGGCTGGCTGCATTCTCGCAAATTATTTTTTCGTTAAGTATGGGGGAGTCAATTTCCCTAACATATGCCAGCTATCTGCCTGACGGATCAAAATTAACCGATAATGTTTTGATTGTGGTTTTTGCAAATTGTGCATTTGAAGTATTTACTGCATTTGGAATATTTTCCATTCTCGGATACATGTCTTATACTTCCGGAACACCAATGGTTGAACTTGTTAGTGAGGGTACAGGATTGGTATTTGTTGTTTTTCCAATGATTTTCAATATTATGGGGCCTATTGGCCATATACTTGCCCCATTGTTATTTGTAGCAATATTATTCGCAGGAATAACCTCGGCCATTGCGGTATTTGAACCGATGATTAACTCCTCAGTCCATAAGTTAAACTGGTCCCGTAAAAAAACAGTAACCGTATGGTCAATAGTGGGTTGTCTAATTTCATTGCTGTTCACAACCGGAATCAGCAGCTATCTGGTCGGTATGGTTGATGGTTTCATCACAGAATTTTGCATTCTTTTTTTAATCGCAGTTCAATGCATAATATTCACATGGTTCTATGACATTGATGGCGTAATTCCTGTATTGAATGAAAATGACAAGGTTAAAGTTGGAAAAAAATGGGTATTTGTACTTAAATACATATTGCCTGTATTTCTGTTTTTCATGTGGGGTAATGGAGTATATCATCTGCTTTTAAATGCAAATAACTTCGAATTAACTGTTTATGGAGTTATTACTGTTGTTATTTTGATATTAAGCTATATTTTCACCAATATAAATAAAGAAAGCCAAGGATAACTCTAAAAAAATTCTTCTGGATTAAATAGTTTACTTTATCTGACTTTTATAATTTTTTTAATAAACATTTTTTTATAATTAAATTATAGGAGGTTGGCAAGTGGACGTTAATGTTAAAGATGTAAGAAAACTAACTAATCAAGATGAACTTGCACAAATTGCTGTTAAAAGTCCTGATAAATATGTCAGACGTGCAGCGGTGAAAAACGTCACTGATGAAGATGTTTTGATGGATATCATTAAAACTGACGACAGTGCAATGGTTAGAAAAGTGGCAGTCAATAGGATTGGCAATGAAAAAGCTTTAGAAAATATTGCACTGAAAGACCCTGCACATTCAGTTAGAAAATCAGCAGTAAATAAAATTAATGATGAAAATGTTCTTGTCCACATTGCAAGATGTGATACAAATAATGGTGTAAGGCAAATTGCATGGGATAATATTAAAAAGATCAATCCAAATCTAATATTGACTGCTGAAGACGTCTTCAGGATTTTTGATGAAGAAAGACTGATTGAAATTGCAAGATATGGGCTGACCTGGCAATCTCGTGAAGCGGCAGTTTCTAAAATCACAGATGAAAATGTTTTAGTTGAAATTGCACAAAACGACGAGGATTACAGAGTACGCCAGGAAGCCGTAAAGGGAATTGGAGATGAAGCGATTTTAATCAGCATAATTGAAAAAGAAACTTACAAAGAAGTTTTAAAGCCTGCAATCAGAAATCCAAACCTTAAAGACAAAGATGTTTTGGCGAATTATGCTAAAAACAATCCGAATTGGAATGTAAGGCTTGCAGCTGTCGGCAATGGAAATATTGACCAGGACATCGTGTATGAAGTTGCAAAAGAGGATAAGACATGGTATGTAAGAAATGAAGCGGTAAGCTATATTGATGACGAGCCAAGGCTAAAGGAAATTGCAAAAACAGATCTTCACTCATGGATTCGCGTAAATGCAATCAAACATATTGAAGACATGGCATTCATCCTGGATGTCGTTGAAAGCGATGAAAACAGATTTGTACGCGAATCTGCTAAGGTAAGGTTAAAAAAACTTTTAAGTTAATTTAAGGTGATTGCATGATTCTCGAAGAATTAATACAACTTATAGTTTATTCAATAATATGGTTTTTCATAGCCATATTTGCAATTGTGTTTTTAATGTGGGCTTTTTTAGATGTTAAAAAGAAATTAACTGACATGTTTGGCCATGAACTTAAAAACCGTAATGCCAACGTAAGAAAGGCATATGTAATGAAATTGAATGATGAGGAAATGCTTAAAAAAGTAGCCTTAAGTGATTATAATCAGGATGTTGGTGTTGAGGCTGTTGAAAGAATCAACACAAAATCATATCTGGAGGAAATAGCTAAATGCGATAAGTTTCGTGTTTCAAGAGCTGCTGAAAGAAGAATTGAGGAATTATAATGATTGAATTTTTTCATAAATTCTATTGATTTCAGCTTTCTGTTTTTTGACTTCCTCCTCATATTCCTCTTTTAGATATCCGTCAACATATGGATCATAGTCTCTATGCCTTATGATTGGCATATTCTCTAATTCATATATTTTTTTATCATAATATTTTTTTGCCAGATTTTTAGCACCGTGAGATGCATATAAATCACCCATCACTTCACTTGAACGATTATACTTGTTTTCACAATACATATTTAAGTTGTTGTAATAATCCATATTATCAAATTCCTCGGCTTTTAAAAAACACTCAATCGCTTTGGAATAGTTCTCTAAAAATAAGTTGTAATGGCTGGATTTAAATTTGGATTTGTTTTTCTTGTATGATTCGGTTATTACATTATCAATAGTTATTTCAAAATATCTGCAGGCTTCACCGTATCTTTTAAGTTCCATTAGACATTCGCCCATCTCAAAATAGATATAGTAGAAACGGTCCATATCAATATTTTTCCCGTCAATGAATGAGAAAATCTCTTCATACATTTCAACATTTCTTGTTTTCACGTTTTCACATCGTCGGGTATAGAAATCCCTGACGGATTTGTTCAGCATGTATTTTCTAATGTGAAATCCGTATCTTTTCAGAATCATTATTCTGTATCGCAATCCCTTTTCGTATTTCATACTTTGAAGTTTAAAATTTAATTTAAATAAGTTAATTAAAGTAAAAGCTTTATTCTACTTATATATGTTTTAATTTAAAGATATGAGTGTAAACTATTTACAAAAGCAAATAGGTGGTGATAATATCAGTTTTGAAATTACAAGAGATAGTTTATACAGACATTTTGAAGAAAATATGGCAAACGAAATGTTATTTAGAGTTGATTGCGACACAGAAGATCTTTGGAATCTATACATGGATTCCCTTCCAGAAGCAATCAATCCAATCTACCGTGAAAGAAAAGTTCATGACTGCAGTTCATGTCATAGCTTTTTCAGACATGCAGCAAATGTGGTTGCAGTTGATGAAGATACATATGAACTGACTACATTGTTTGACTGTGTGCCTCACAAAGATTATGAAGGTGTTTTTGAAGCATTAAGTGAATTTATTAAAGAGCATGAAATTGCAGATGTATTTAAGGTGGATATGAAAACTGTGGGTCATAAATTTGACCGTGAACAATTAGAAGACGGCAGTGTAATCAGATACAATCATTTTTACATTGACATTCCAAGAAAACACATCGGTTACAGACGTGATGTTGCCGATGCAAGAACCACTAGGGAAGTATTGGAATCTACAACAAATGAAATTTCCCTTGAGTCTGTTGATACAGTATTGGAACTTATCTCTACCAACAGTCTGTACAGAGGAAATGAATGGAAAGATATCCTTGAAAAATTCAGAAATCATTTGGTTGAAGTTGAAAGTGTAGATGAAAAAGATTTGAACAGATTCTATTGGATTCAAAGTATGGAACTTGGTCCACTTATCTCAAGACTTAAAAACAAAAGTATCGGTACACTTTTGGTTGAAATCAGTTTTGGTGTGCCATTGGATGAAGCGGTTTCCAATTATGAAACTATTGTAGCTCCAACAAACTATAAAAGACCAAAAGCAATTTTCACAAAATCCATGCTTAAAAGAGCAGAAGAAAAAATTGATGAATTGGGTTTCAAAGATTCCATTCCACGCAGATTTGCAGTGATGGAAGATTTAAGTGTTAGAGACGTATTGTTTGCAAACCGTGATGTAACACCTCAACTTCAGGAAAGCGAAAGCTTATTTGACCGCTTAAGAGGATTTACAACCAGCAAAGTTAAAAACTTTGATAAGGTTCAGGATGTTCCTATCAGTGATTTCATTGATAATATCCTGCCAAATGCTCAGGAAGTTGAATTATACTTAGATTATGGTTTAGAAAATAATTTCATGTCCTTAATCGCACCTATCAATAAAGACGCTCCAAGTATGTTCAAATGGGATAACCTGTTCAGTTGGGCATATAAAAACAACATTGCTGACAGTCTGATGAAACAGAGAGTAAAGGCAATGGGCGGAGATGTTGATGTTGATTTAAGATTTTCCATTCAATGGAACGATCACGAATGGGATAAAAACGATTTGGACGCACACTGTACAGAACCAAGCGGTTTTGAAATTTATTTCTCTCAAATGAGAAGCAAAAAAACAGACGGCTGGCTTGATGTTGACATCATCAATCCTGAAAATGGCAGACCTGCTGTTGAAAACATCAGATACAAAGACAAAAACCGCATGATTCCTGGTGATTACAAATTCCGCGTACACCAATACTCATACCGTGGCGGTGATAGAGGATTTAAAGCTGAAATTGAATTTGACGGAAGAATTTACAACTTTGAATATCCTTTCAAATTAAGACAAAACGAATATGTAGATGTGGCAACAGTAACTTTGGATGAAAACGGCAATTTCAAAATGAAAAGCCATTTGGACGGACAGTCCTCCAACATTAAAGAATGGAACCTGACATACAATACATTCGTTCCGGTTTCCTTAATCTGTTACAGTCCAAACTACTGGGGTGACAATGCAGTTGGAAACAAACATGTCTTTTTCATGTTGAAAGACTGTGTGAATGAGGACAGGGTAAATCCATGGTTTAATGAATTCTTAATTGAAGAATTGATGGATCATAAAAGAGTTATGGAAGCGCTTGCTTCTGTTGCAAAAGTTGAAGAATCTCAAAATCAATTAAGTGGAGTTGGATTTTCCTTAACTCAAAGAAAAAAAGTTACTTTAAAAGTTAAAACAGAAAACATTGAAAGAATAATTAATGTAGTGATTTAGGAGGATTATTCAATGAATAAAATCAGGAGGTATAACATGACAAATATCTGGGTTGAATGCTTAAAAAACAAATTCAGATTTGAATTTAAAGGCTTAATCAGCACAGAAGACCTCTTCGATTTAACTTTAGCCGATTTGGATGCAATCTATAAAAGCCTTAAAAAAGAAGAAAGCGATCTTCAGGGCGACTCCTTACTGGGTAATGATGAAAATCCAAAAGTAAGGGAAGTTGAAGTTAAAATCGAAGTTGTTAAAGCAGTTTTTGACATGAAAAAAGCAGAAATTGCAAGAGCTGAAAGAGCATTAGCCAACAAAGCTCAAAAAGATAAGATCTTGGCAATCATCGAAGATAAGGAAAATCAGGAACTGTCTGAAAAATCTATCGATGAGCTTAGGGAAATCTATCTTAACCTTGAATAAGTAGACGGTCTGTCCTCGGATAGATTGTCTTCAATTTATTTTTTTTTCAAAAATTTTATAATATTTTTAATATAAAGTTAAAATCGTGAGGCATTTAAATGAATTTTAAAGAACTGGATAGATTGATTCACTCAAAAATAAAAAGAATAACATTAACATCAGATGTTGTCCTGGATGAAGGTGAAGAGATAATCTATAAAAACGGAATTGAAATTGATTTAGATGGTTTGATAATTGATGGTAACGGCCATACAATCGATGCCCGCAATAAGGCACGCATATTCAATATCCGCGCACATCTTCAGGTGATAATTACCAATGTTGTTTTTAAAAACGGTCTGCATGAAGACGGCGGAGGTGCAGTAAGCAATTTTTCAAAGTTTTTAACACTTGGATACTGTACATTTGAACATAATACTGCAAATGAAGGCGGTGCAATTTACAATCACGGTTTTATTAAGGCAACAAACTGTAATTTTAAATACAACTACTCCAGAAACTGCCAGGATATCTACAACTGGGACACACTGATTTTAAGGGAGTGCAGTTTTGAAAACAAAAACAAAAACATTATCTTCAATTTGGGGGATGTCAAAACAGTGGAATGCGGTTTTGAACCTCATCACGTAATTGAAAACAATTATAAGGCTGATGACAGTTTTCAAAAGTTTAATGATGAGTCTGATGAAGTTTCAGATAATCATTTGGAGTCTGGAAAAGCTAATGATGAATATCCGGATTTCATTGATAATGTCAATGACTTCGTTGACCGAACTGTGGATTCCATTAAAACCAGCAATGATGTCCGTGATGAGATTGCAGAATTCAGGAAACTCCATATGAACGATAAAAATACAGTCGGCGCAATGTCTTTTTGCGAACTTAAAGATTTTCTCTCCAAAAATAATGAAGTTTTTCTCGATGGAGACGTGGTATTCTGCCCGGAAGATGAAAAATTAAGGCAAGGAATCAAATTGGTAGGGCCGGATTACCCGCAAATGGACGAATCATGTGTAGTTTTAAATCATGATTTGGTCATTGACGGTAAAGGTCACAGCATTGATGGTGTAGGCCTTGCAAGAATTTTTATCATATTGAATAAAGATATAACAGTAACATTCAGGGACATCTCCTTTAAAAATGCATATTTCCCAAAATCCTCAGGAAATGACTATTCATATGATGGAGGAGGAGCAATTTACAATGAGGGTAACTGCAGATTTGAATTCTGTGAATTTTTAAATAATCACGTATCCTTTTCAGGAGGGGCAGTTTACAATTATAAAGGCATAATGAGCTTTTTTGAATGCATTTTTGAAAGGAATCATTCAGAAGGTCCTGCAGGTGTGATCTTCAATAATTGTGGTGATTTGGATTTCATAAACTGTATATTCAATAACAACTCCTCAAAACAGGCTGGAGCGGTCATATGTGATTTTTTAGGTAATTTAAAATTTAAATGCAGCTGTTTTAAACATAATTTCACTGAATTCAAAGGCATTATAGCACTTGGCCATAATGTGTCCTTTGACTTTGACGGTTCGGTATTTTTGGAAAATGCAGTTCAGGAAGGTCCTTACATCCACACAACAAGCTTTTTCGATGTGATTTAAGTGTTTGATGAAATTATTAAAAGATTGGGTGAGATAGAAAACGAGAATAACATTACCATATTATACGCCTGCGAGTCAGGTTCAAGAGCATGGGGCTTTGATAATGCCGAAAGCGATTGGGACGTCAGATTCATCTATAAGCGAAATGACGTAAAGGATTATTTGACATTGTCCGACACACCTGATGTCATTGAATATATGGGCGAAAATTTGGATTTTGTAGGATGGGACATAAAAAAGGCCCTTAATCTGCACTATACAAACAATCCCAATCTAAGGGAATGGATCATGAGTCCCATAAAATACATTGACTGGCAATGCAACGTTTTTAAGGGCTTGCCTGATTTTGACCGGGCCACATTAAAATATCACTACACCAACATAGCTAAAAGCAACTGGAAAAAATTAGGTCAGGATAACCTGGAGATAACAAAAAGGGTTGTTAAAATGTTCATGTACAACTGCAGATGCGTCCTTACATGGATGGCAATTAATGAAGGTGAAAATCCTTCAATTAATATTTTTGAGCTATTAAATCAGGTAACCTGTTTGGATGAGGATATCGCCTGTGACATTAACACTTTAATTTCCCATTCCAAAAACAATTACTCTGACAATTTAGATTCAGATGTCACTGACAATATAAGGGAATGGATGAGGCCCAATTTGGAAACAATGATGCATGAATTTCCAAAAAAGGATAATTCTAAAGATTTGAATGTTTATAACGAAAGGTTTTTTGAAATAATATTGCCGGATTATGATGACTACTCCAGATGGATTAAGAGAGATTAGCCATCAATCTTTTCTGGATGGAAAAATAATTTCAGTAAATTTTTTTAATTTAAACAGATAATATATTATAACATAGGTGAAAAAATGGATTTTGATATAAGGCGTGCTGATTTAGTAAAAATGACTATTAAAAATGCAGAATCCGGTCAGGAAATCGTATCTGACTGTTTGGAAAATAAAATTCACATGACAAGACCCGAAGACTATGAATATGATTCAGGCGAAGCGGTCTTTGATATTTTAACCCTTGAAAACTCAAACTGGCAGTTTAAAAAAGAAAAAGGCAAAGCAAAAATTAAGGTTGAAACAAGATTTGATGAAGATGAATTAATTAATTTAGCCGTTAATCATCCGGAAAACCATGTAAGAATCGCTGCAATCGGAAAAATAAACGATGACGATGTGCTGCTAAAAATTATACAGAAAGACTCTGAAAATGAAGTCAAACAAGCAGCCTTAGAAAGATTATCCGAATTGCACATTAAAAAGGATGAATAATGACTAATTCAGCAAATGTCAAAATAGAACTTATTAAACGTTCATATAATCAGGAAAAAATCGTAAATATAGCTCAAAATGATCCAAATTGGCATGTTCGACTGGCAGCAGTGGAAAATATAAATGATGAAAACATCCTGAAGGATATTGCAAACAATGACCTGACTTCTGCTGTGGCCATCAAAGCCATGGAGAACATTAACGATAAAGAATTTTTATCAGACATTTGCTTAAATCATCCGGATTCCTATCTTCGCCTAGCAACAATCAACCGCATTTGTGATGAATCAGTGCTTTCAAAAAAAGAACTGCCTCTTCTTTTGGAGGAGATGCTGTTAAACGATCCTGATTCATACATATTAAAAAATGTATGTGAAAATCCAAATCTGACAAATCAGGATGTTTTAATTAAAGTTTCAAAGTCCAAAAGCGATGAAACTCTAAAAAGACAGGCAATCAAAAAGATTGTCGATGAAAAAATATTGGCTGATTTTGCTTTAAACGATTCCAATGAATACATTCGCCGTGAAGCTATTTTAAATCCAAATCTAAAAAATCTTGATGTTCTTTATAAAATCATAAAATCAGACAGCGATGAATTCAATAGAATCATGGCAATTTATAAAATTCCCGACAGGCAATCATTACTTGAGATTATTTATAAAAAACCGCTGCACCACCGTCTGGCGGAAATAGCACAAAACACTAACTTTTCTTTAAATGATTACTTTGCAGATGTATTTGAAACAGAAAAAGATGAGTATAAAAGACAGGTTGCAATAAATTTCATCACTGATTCTGACATTTTGGAAAATGCTGTTTTAAATGAATGCAATGATGAAATTCGTGCAGATGCAATCAAAAACAAAAGTTTCAAAAATCAGGAGATACTGGATGAACTGATTTTAAACGAGTCAAATCCCAAAGTGCTTTTTGAAATTGTTTCCAGAATTCAAAACCAGGAATTATTGAGCCGTTATGTTGAAAACCACCTGGATTATAATGAGGTTATCGTTAAGGCGATTTCAAGACTACACAATATGGTTTTGCTTGAGAAATTAGCTAGCCATCCCCAATCCCAAATCAGGTTCGAAGCTGTTAAAAAAATCTCAAAACTTAAAAATCAGGATGAACTTTTAAGAGATATAGCATTATCCGAGATTTGTGAAGAAATCTGCGTTGTTGCCGTAGGTTCAATGAACATCAGAAATGACCTCATTGAAGTTGCAGACAAACGCAGAGAAAAAAGCATAAGAATTGCTGCACTTAATCAGATTAGGCCAAAAAGATTACTGGACAATTTTACAGGCTCAATTATCAGAAATTCTCTTGTAGACCTTCCGTTTGAATTTGCCTTGGAAAAGATGGCTTTAAATGATCGTGATGATGATATCAGAAAACTTGCAACATCAAAACTCAATGATGAAAGGATATTATATGAAATATCATCCGGTGACGATGTAAATAGCATTGATGCACAAATCAGACTTGATTCTCTTTTTGAAGAGATAAAAAGAATTGACAATGATTTGATTTTAAAAGAGCTGGCTGATTGCAATGACACTAAAGTATCCTCAATGGCAATGGATAGAATGGATGACCTGAAAACATGGAAGAGCCGAATAGCTGAAATCAATGAAATAGATGACATCAGCACATTAAAGGACATTTCACAAAACGATTTCAACTATCTTGTCAGAAGCGAAGCCGAGGGCAAGCTGGAAAAGATATTGTTTCATATTCGATTGGATGAGATTGGAAGCAAATCCAATCAGGAAAAGCTGAAAGCTATTGTTAATGATGAAGGTTTTAGTTTGGAAATTCGCAGAAAAGCCCTTTTAAAAATTAATGATGAGGATTTTATTAAAAAATTCGAAACACTATTAGGATAATTATTTATAGTATTTTAAAAAAACTATATTTTATAAGGGATATTGTTTTAGTTTAATAGTGATTAATATGAAACAAAATTATTATTTAGAAGATGCATTGAGATATAATAATAAAATTTTTTTAAATACAGATATATTAGTCAGAGAACCTATTGAAATAGGAAAAAACAATATTGTTATAGATGGTAATGGGCATGTTATTGATGGAAATGGAAAAAAACGCCTATTCAAAATCAAGGGTAAGAATATCATTTTAAAAAATCTAATTTTTAAGAATGCAAAAGCTCCCACCAGTCGGATTAAACGTGGGGGATATGGGGGAGCTATTTTTAATGAAGGTCAATTAAAATTAATTAACTGTGAGTTTATCGATAATGTTGCTAAAAATGATGGATATGATATTCTTAATACCGGTGAACTTAATATTGAAAATTGCAGATTTTCACAAGAAAAAACAGGTAAAAATGCAATTTATAATGTCGGTTTAATACAAGCATTTGATGATGAAAAAAATGAATTAAAACATTTTATTTCTGATTCTAACATTGAATGGATTCAGCAAGATCCTATAACTGCGATAGAACATAAACCAAATCCAGAAATATTAATCGATGCTCAATCTAGTGTAGATGAAGTAGCTTGTGAATTGGCTACAGCATTTAAACAAGTAGATGATGGTGATGATGGATATATTTTACATCAACCTTTTGATGCTTATGAAGGTGATGAGCCATTCGTTTTTATTAGCTATAAGCATGTTGATTATAAAAAGGTTTATCCAATTATAGATAAATTCCATAAAGCCGGAATTAATATTTGGTATGATGCAGGTTTACCTGTTGGAAAAAATTATGATATCCAAATTGCAAAGCATATTATGAAATCTTCATTATTTGTGACTTTTGTCACTGAAGAGGCTATCAGATGTTCAAGTAATGATGAAGATTATCTTATTAAAGAGGCATATGTTGCTATTCATTTAGGTAAGAAATGTCTTCCAATCTATTTGGATAAAGTTGATTTAGACGGATTTTATTTGATGCATTATCTAGGAAAACAATCAATATTAAAATTTGATTATAAGAATAATGAGGAAAAGTTTATTGAAGCATGCCTCTCTGCTTTTAAAGATTTTGGAATTAAACCTAACAAATGAATAAGTAACGTTTATATGTTTTTATTAATATATCTATTTTTAAGTATTTCTTGAATTTTATTGTATTTTTTTTGTATATGAAAATTTGATGAAATATATTAAATATTTGTGGTGTAAACATGGCAGGTGTAGATTCTGTAACAAATGTGCTTTTTACTAATAGAAATAAAATGATTTTGGGCATAATATCAATAATTTTTGGTATTATTGTGTTTTTCTTAACTTCAGCTTTTGTGCCTTTCTATTTAATCGTACCGTTTTTTATTCTTGCGATATGTTTGATAGTTCCATCTGATGTGGTTAAGAATAGTAAAATTATAGGAGTTATTTTTGTTCTTTATTCATTATTTGTAATATATTCCACTATTACTGTGGTTCTTAATCCATATGATGTGGTTACAAATTTATATTTAAGTGGTCAATTTAGCACTACTCCCGGAGCAAGTGAAGTTAGCGCATGTTTCAATGCGTTTTTAATTGCATTGATTTATGCGATATATAATTTGGTATGTTCATTTGCATTTTTCTTCAAAACATCTGGAGAAGGGGACTTCGTATAATTATAGGTGAAACAATGTTTAATAAAAAGATTTTAATAGCATTAACTATTCTGGCAGTGATTTTTGTAGGATCACTATGTGTGGCTGTAGCGGATTCCAGTTCCGGTCAAGGAACATTCAAGGATTTGGCTTCTGAAATATCTGGTGATAATAAGACTGGTGTGATAACATTAACAAAAAATTATGTAAACACCGATAACTATGATGCAGATGGGGTAAAAGTTACAGGTAAAAACCTTGTAATCAGAGGTGAAAAGGGTAAGGAAATTACCATTGATGCAAATAATGTTGGAAGAATTATCGATGCAAACAACACTCAAAATGTCACATTTGAAAATATTAACTTTGTAAACGGTAATTCCACTAAAGGCGGCGGTGCTGTTGTACTGGGTGATGAAAAAAGCAACTCTGCAGTTAACTGCAACTTTGAACATTGCTACTCTAATGAGTTTGGTGGAGCATTGGATGGAAATGCATTTAACTGTAACTTTAAGGACTGCAGTGCCAATTATCATGGAGGAGCTATCTTTGACGGTTCAGCAACAAACTGTACCTTTGAAAACTGTTTCTCACTAAGTTGCGGCGGAGCTATTTCATATCACAATGCTACAAACTGTAAATTTACAGATTGTTATTCCTATTGGAGAGGTGGAGCATTGTATGAAGCTAATGCAATTGGCTGTGAATTCAAGAATTGTTATTCCAGTGAAGGAGGATCCATGTACCATGGTAATGCTTTCAACTGCAAGTTTGAAAATTCTGCTGCCAAAAACGGTAACGGCGGAGCAATCTTGGATGGTACTGCTGAAGGATGCTCTTTTAACAGTTGTTCTGTAATGAACGGTACAGGTAATGCAATGTACGGTGGTACAGCTAAAAATTGTCAGCTTGACAAGGCAGATGCATCAAACGTTACTATGAAGTGATTATTTAAAATTAAAGGAGTTTTCCAACTCCCATTTCTTTCTTTTTTTCCAAAGTTTTTTGCTGTTTTCAAGGCTATTTTTTTCCAATCCATTTAGGCAAATATAAATAAGAATAAATATATATTCATACTCAATAACTTAAATGTTATAAGTTAAATTTATATGAGGTTAAACTATGGTAAGTGTAAACGTAGAAGCTAAAAAAACCGTAGATGTAATGATTGAAAAAGCAGATGAATTAAACATCGCTGTAGAAACTTTAGGCAATGGCGCTACTGTCATTGACTGTGGTGTTAATGTTGACGGAAGTTTCAAAGCAGGTGAACTTTATACAAAAGTTTGTCTTGGCGGACTTGCAGATGTTGGAATTTCAATTCCTGGAGATTTGTCTGAAAAATTCGCACTCCCTTCAGTAAAAATTAAAACAGACTCACCTTCCATTTCAACCTTAGGTTCCCAAAAAGCAGGATGGTCTGTATCTGTAGGAGACTTCTTTGCATTAGGTTCCGGTCCTGCTAGAGCTATCTCATTAAAACCGGCAGAAACCTATGAAGAAATTGGATATGACGACAAAGACGCTGATTTAGCAATCTTAACTTTGGAAGCTGATGTATTGCCTGGCGAAGATGTTGCAGAATACATTGCTGAAGAATGTAATGTTGATGTTAAAAATGTCTACTTGCTTGTAGCTCCTACTTCTTCCTTAGTCGGATCTATTCAAATTGCAGGAAGAGTTGTTGAAAACGGAACATACAAAATGCTGGAATTCATCAAATTCGACGTAACCAAAGTAAAACATGCAGCAGGTATTGCACCAATCGCACCTGTTGACCCAGACGGCCTTAAGGCAATGGGTAAAACCAACGATGCTGTATTGTTCGGTGGAAGAACTTACTACTATGTCGAATCTGAAGAAGGCGATGACATTGCTGAAGTGGCTGCTCAATTACCATCTTCCGCTGCTGATGGATATGGTAAACCGTTCTTTGATGTATTTAAAGATGCTGGTTTCGACTTCTATCAAATTGATAAAGGAATGTTCGCTCCTGCAGAAGTTGTAATCAACGATTTGACAACCGGTAAAATGTATAAAGAAGGATTTGTAAATGCTGAATTGCTCAAAAAATCCTTTGGTGTAGATGAATAATTTCATTCATCACTCTTTTTTTCTTTTTTTCTTTTAAGTTAATTCACATTTATTTTGAACTATTTTTTTTGAAAAATTTTAAATATAATTAATAAATAAATATTATATTGCTTCATATTTAGAGAAGTTTATGGGTGAAAAACATGGAAATTACAGATATTATTAAAGAAGCTTTTGTCTATCCTTCGACTGACTTGGCTAAACTGGCAATATATATTGCGCTTTCATTTGTTATTGCAATAGTGTCTATTTTTGGATTGGTATTATTTGGACTGGGAGTATCAGAAAATGCTATTTTTGCTATTTTTGGTATTATCATATTCGTCGGTGCATTGGTTGTAGGTTTCATACTTAGCGGATATCTGGTATCAATTGTAAAATCAGGAATTGATGGTGATGAGAGCCTCCCTGAATTCCAATGGAGGGAAAATCTGATTACAGGTGTCAAATATCTGGTTGTAACTATAGGTTACTTTATCATCCCTGCAATAATTGTTTTAATTGTAGGGGCGGCAACAAACCTATTCGGAATATCTGCAGAGGTCTTTAACAAAATGATGATTGCATCTATGAATGCTCCGGCCAACACTACTGTAGTTGTCGGTAATGTTGTTCCTCAGTCTACATTGACAGATCTTGGAACTGCTATAATTATTACTGGTATTGTTGCTGCAGTACTGTTCCTGATATTCTTATTCATTGAGACTATGGCTGAAGCAAGGCTTGCAAACACAGGTAATATTGGTGATGCTTTAAACATTCCTGAAGCCTTTAGGGACATCGGAAGAATCGGTTGGGGAAAAGTTATTGCAGTTGTATTTTTAGTGTTCATAATAATTGCAGTTATTAATACAGTTATATCCGGACTCAATTATTACATACCTGGAATCAGTATCGTTTCTATCATAGTGACTCCATATCTAATATTCTTCGCTTCTAGAGCGACAGGATTGTTATATTCCGATATAGCCTAATTTTAACCTTTTTTCTTTTTTTTATTTTTATTCCAAATCTTAGTGTGTTTCAATATTTTTGCAAACTTGGTGAATGGCTAATTTTCAATAAACTTTTAAATGATAATCAACATAATATTAGTATTCTATATAGAATAACTACTTCAATTATTAATAATGGAGATGTATAAAATGGCAGATTTAAAAGGTACAAAAACTGAAGCAAACTTACAAGCAGCTTTTGCTGGTGAGTCCCAAGCACATACTAAATACCAATACTTTGCTGCAAAAGCAAAAGAAGAAGGTTATGTCCAAATCCATGATATTTTCATGGAAACTTCCAAAAACGAAAGAGAACACGCTAAAATTTGGTACAAAATTTTACACGATGATGAAATTCCAGACACAATAGCTAACCTCAACGCTGCAGCAGACGGTGAAAACGAAGAATGGACTTCAATGTACAAAGAATTCGCAGAAACCGCTAAAGAAGAAGGTTTCCCAATGATTGCATTCTTATTTGAAAAAGTAGGAGCAATCGAAAAAGAACACGAAGAAAGATACAGAACTTTACTCGCAAATGTTGAAAACGATGCTGTATTCAACAAAGAAGCTGACATTGAATGGAAATGTGAAAACTGTGGATTTGTTTTTTCAGGTCCTAACGCACCTGAAAAATGTCCTGTATGTGGACTTCCTAAAGCACATTTCGAAGAAAGAGCTACCAACTTCAAATAAGCTCTTTTCCTTTTTTATTTTTTTAGTTACTAACTAATCACCAAATATTTAAATAGTCTTTTAAAATTATATTAATTTGAGGTTTGATATTATGGCAGACTTAAAAGGAACAAAAACTGAAGAAAATTTAAAAGCAGCACTTGCTGGTGAATCACAAGCACGTGTAAAATACGAATTTTACGCTTCTCAAGCTAAAAAAGATGGTTATGTTGAAATCAAGGAAATTTTCCAGGAATCATCTGACAATGAAAAGGAACATGCAAAAATCTGGTTCAAATTATTGAACGGTGGAAAAGTGCCTGACACCTTAACCAATCTCGCAGATGCAGCCGCCGGAGAACATGAAGAATGGACTTCAATGTATAAAGGATTTGCAGAAACCGCACGCGAAGAAGGCTTTGATGACATTGCAGATTTATTTGATGCAGCAGGTGCAACCGAAAAAGCACACGAAGACAGATACAATGCATTGACTGACAAAATTAATGCAGGTAAAGTGTTCAAAAAAGATGAAGAAATCGCATGGAAATGTAACAACTGCGGATACATCCATTACGGAACCGATGCTCCTGAAGTATGTCCGTTATGCGATCACCCACAGGCACACTTTAGAAAACAAGATACCAGTTATATCTAAATCTTCTTTTCTATTTTTCTTTTTTTAGTAAAATTTTAATATTGTTCAATCTAATCAAGAATCGAGATTATGATTGAAAACTCCAATTTTTCTTTTAAAAACTGTTATAATCTAATTCATTGCTATTTTTATCAATTTAAGCATTTTTACAATCTAAAAGAATAAATAACTTCGAATTCAATGGATTAACTTGTTGAAATTATATCAAAAAACTAAAATTATTTTGAAATTAGTTTGAACAATTTTTCTTTCTTTTTTTTTAAATTAAACATTTTTTAATCTTTTTTGATTAAATCTATATGATAATGATAAATAAATAAAGTAAAGAGCTAATATTTGGGCTTGTTAAAACACTTTATTTAAATAATATAAAAATCTAATATATATATGAATTAAATACTTTTTAATTCGTGTATAATGAATATT
This sequence comes from uncultured Methanobrevibacter sp., assembly GCA_900318035.1. Classification (GTDB taxonomy): domain Archaea; phylum Methanobacteriota; class Methanobacteria; order Methanobacteriales; family Methanobacteriaceae; genus Methanocatella. The sequence goes on along the minus strand of ONJC01000020.1, from coordinate 7,761 downwards.
ATTTTGAATAATATTCTGAAGTTATTGATCGAACGAAGAAATGGTTGTTAATAATATTTTGTATTATTAAAATAACAAAAAAAGGAGCAATAATGAGTGATAAAATAAAGAGCATTTTATTTTTATTATTTATTGTGAGTGTCTTGTTATTAATGATCGGATCTGTTAATGCAATAAATGCTGACGAAATAAATAATAATTTAGAAACTTCACAGGATTTAAATGATGAGTTGTCCGTAAGTGCGGATGATTCTCAAGTAAGTTCAAATAATCTGGTTTCCAATCAGCTTACTGTAAGTAATGTTGACAGTGAACCTAAGAGTGCTTCTAGCATAGATGATAATTTGACTGCATTAAATTCCAATGTGGGGGTTTCTAATAAATATAGTGCCGCTATCAATTCAAAAGATAGTGAAAATAATATCTTAACAGCTGGCAATTCAAATATTGTAATAGAGTATAATAAAGTCTTAACACCTGTAGTCCGTCAAGGAGATACAGTTTCATTTGAGATTGTAGGCCGTAATACTGGAGACAATCATGGTACAGATGGAATTCCTATTACCATATTGTATAGTAATGAGGAATTGGGGTATCTTGGTTTTACTCCATGTTCAAACCCTGATAATGGGTGGGATTATAGCAGCTGCTTTTCTCAAATTGAATATAATTCTGCTCAAAGTAAAGTAGTTATTGGTTACATGCCTTCTAGCGACTTCCAGAGGGGCCATTGTTTTAAGTTCACTGTTCAATTTAAAGCTTTAAAAGTAGGTAACAATGGATGTCATGCATTTGTCTATGATATTAATGAGGGTAAATCTGATCGTGCCAAAATAACCGATAAACCTTACTTTGATTTGAGTAATACTGCTTTGAAGAATCCTGTTTCAGTTGGAAGCATAGTTTCATTTGAGATTTTTGGCCGTAATCTTGGAACTAATTTCGGTGAAACATATGTTCCAATTAATATTAGATACGGCAATACTGAATTAGAGTATATTGGTTTCATACCGGGTAGAAATCCGGATACTGGAATTACTTATGATTGCTATTCTGAAAAAAATAGGGATGTTGCTAATGGCTATATAAAAATTGGTTATGGCTCTAATCGTTGGTTCGATTATGGCCATTGTTTTAATTTAACAGTCCAATTTAAAGCTTTAAAACCAGGTGACTTCGGATGTTTCGCATATGTTGATGATTGGAATGCCGGTAAAGCCACTCGTGTCAATATCACCCAAGATTCCAACTTTAATCTGACCATTACTCCTTCAAAGGATTTAACTGTTGTCGGCAGTGATATATCCTATGAGATTTTTGCTCGTAATATTGGAAGTGATTTTAAACAGGATTATATTCCGATTGATATTTACTATGATTCCAGTAAATTGAGTTATACTGGTTTTACTGTAGGCAGGAATCCAGATAATGGTTGGGTATCAACTGATAATTATAAAAGGCCTGTTGAATATTATGGTGACCATGTAAGGGTTTACTATTATTCTAACTGCAATTTTTTAAATGGGCATTGTCTTAATTTCACTGCTCACTTCAAAGCCTTAAATGAAGCCGAATCCACTAGGGTTGTTGCTGTAATCAACTGGATTCAAACTGACTCTCATCAGGTTTATTCAATTAGTGAAGTTCCGATAAAGAGGGATTCAGACTTCAAACTTGAGTATAAATCCAAATCAGCATTTGCAAATGTTGAGGATGATGTCTCATTTGAGGCCGTTACCACTAATTTAGGACCTGCATACAATGAAGATTATGTATATGTGAAAGTAAAATATAATCCTGATGAATTAGAGTATGCCGGTTTTGCACCTGGCAGAAATATTTATGACGGATTATATTATGAGGATTATTATCTGACCCCGATAGTGAATGCCACTAAGGGTGAAGTGCTGTTTGGTTATTTTACAAATAGCAGTTTCCAACAATGGCATAATTTTAACTTTACTGTTAACTTCAAATCTCTTAAACAGGGAAAAGTGGCAACCACTGCTTCAATTGACTGGGAGCAATTTGAATCCCATCATGTTGAAGCTACTTCCCAGCCCACTGTAACTGATGCAAATTTTGTTTTGGAAAATACTCCAATAACTAAAGTTGTATCCCTCGGAGATAATGCATCCTTTAAAATTACTGCTCGTAATCTCCAAGGAGCTTATTACGGATCAGGTATCGGTTTTGATTTGTTTTATGACCCTAATAATATGGAGTATGTTGATTATAATGTTATCAGGAAACCAAATGGGAATTTCAAATTGGAATCAATAGATACAAAATTGACTAAACGTTCGGAAGGATTATTATCCGCTTCCAAATCAGAGGATGGACATATACATTTCGCCTACACTCCTACCAGTGGAGCCAATGGTGATTGTTCATTTGAGTTTGATGTCAATTTCAAAGCTTTACAAACTGGAAACTTGCAAAGCACTGCCGATTTATCATGGACTAAATCTGAGGCTAAAAAAGTTTCAGCATTAGGTCTTGCTTATGCGGGAGAATCTGGTTTAAATTTAACCAAAAAGGTTCATGAGGAGTTTGTAAGTGTTGGTGATGATGTTTATTATGATGTATGTCTTATAAACAACGGAACAGTGCCTTTATATAACAGTACTGGTTGCTTCTTTGTAAAGGATTATTATCCTGACGGATTGGTATTTCTTGGTTATGAAGCCCATACTCCAGGCATAACTATTACTCATGATGCCCCATGGCGTTATGTCGGTATCAGACAGGCACTGCCTAGTGACGGCTGTTGGGCTCCTGGTTCAGTTTTAAATGTCACATTGCACTTTAAAGCTGTGTATCCTGGAATCCTTTGTAATTGGGTCTTTGGACCGGATGGTCAAGAGGTTTATTCAAGTGTTATTGTAAATGAAACTGACTTGAATCTAACCAAAACAGTTCGTGAAGAATTTGTGCAGTTGAATGAGCTTGTCTATTTCAACATTTATGTTAAAAATACAGGAGAGATACCATATTATAATCATTACAACTCAACAAAAGACCTTGTAATATATGATTATTATCCTGAAGGATTAACATATGAAGGCTATGAGATTGTAAGCGATAGTCAAGGCGGTAAATTTAATGTTAAAACAGGTGATGATAATCGTTTAAACATTACATATACCCCTAACGATGAAAAATGGAATTCAGGTTCTTACATAAATGTGACTCTCATATTCAATGCAACCAAATACGGCAAATTAACCAATAAGGCTAACGTTAGATGGATATGGAAAGATTGGGATGAGTTCCAAGAAATTGACTTATGGGACAATGCTACAGTTACTGTATATGAACCTCAATTCTCCATAACTAAGATTTCTAATTATGATTTGGTTGAAATTGGAAAGCCTGCTAACTTCACAATTATTGTCACAAATACTGGAAAGGTTAATTTAACCGGAGTTTACATTAAAGACAATAATTACACTGAAGGGCTTGTATACTCAGATTATTCCGACAAGGCTTTATGGACTTTCGACGGTAAGGATACTTGGAACTATACTAAAACACTTAATGTAGGAGAATCTGCACGTTTAGAATTGACATTCCTAACAACTACCGTTGGTGAAAAAATCAATACTGCTGTTGCTGGACATAATATTACGGATGAGGTATTAAACAGTACTGATAAGGTTAACGTTCGTTCAATTGTATCACTTGATTTCGATGTAAAAGAACCTAAGGGAATCATTTATCCGGCACCGGGTAGTGTACCTACTGGTGATGTTCTCATAACAGTTCCTGATGATGTTCCTGATGTGGATTTACCTGATGATAAGGTTCCTACAGTGGATGTTCCTGATGTGGATTTACCTGATGATAAGGTTCCTACAGTGGATGTTCCTGATGTGGATTTACCTGATGATAAGGTTCCTACAGTGGATATTCCTGATGTGGATTTACCTGATGATAAGGTTTCTGCTGCGGATGTTCCTGATGTGGATTTACCTGATGATAAGGTTTCTGCTGCGGATGTTCCTGATGTGGATATTCCGGATAGAGTTTCTGTTGTGGATGTTCCTGATGTGGATATTCCGGATAGAGTTTCTGTTGTGGATGTTCCTGATGTGGATTTACCTGATGATGTTGTTTCTGTTGCGGATATTCCTGATACCGATATTCCTGATGTGAATTTCGTTGATGGTGATGTTCCAATCAATAAGGCTACTGATGACGATGATCCTGAAGTGGAATTACCTAGTGAAATTCCTTCCTTTGATGTTTATCCTGATGGAAATAGATCTGCTGAGAAGTTCCCTACTATAGGTGTTCCTGAAGAGGTTCCTCCTGATGAGGAAATTCCTCCTGTTGAGGTTCCTGAGGAAGACCCTAGTGAAAAGAATCTTACAGATGAAATTCCAGATGTAGATGTCACTGATGATATTCACGACGATGGAATCAAGAATGATACTAAAAAGGACGTTGTAACTAAAAATAATGTTGAAACTAAGAAGGCAGTTAATGAACAAAAACCTGCTGCTCTTAAAAAGACAAATCAACCAGTAACTGGAAATCCATTATTTGCATTGATATTATGTTTGATTTCACTATGTTTTGTTCAAATTAAAACTAAAAAATAGATTATGTGAAATTCATATAATTTATTTTTCTTTTTTTTATTTTTTTATAGTATATAAATACTATCGTTAAATACTTATATTTTAAATAACATACTTTAACTTACTATAAATAAATTTTGGAAGGTTAAGTATGAGTAATAATAGATTAATATTTTTAATTTTAATCATAATTGCTATATTTTTAACTGTTTCATCAGTCAGTGCGAGTGAATTAAACTCGGCCGAAGAATTAAATATTACAAGTACTGATGAAATAAGTTTAGATGAATCGCCGAATCTTCTTCGTTCGGCAGGCGATGACAGCAATTATGTAGAAAAAGGTTATGATGACAATGTATTGTCTGAAGATGAAAAATCGACGACTCAAATTATATCCCAAAATGGAAGTTTTGTTTATAATGAAAGCGGATCATTATCTGTTAGGTTAGTTGATGGAAATAATACTAGTTTATATAATCAGATAATTTATGCTTTTGAAAATGATATTTTAATTAAGAATTTAACTACAGACGAAAACGGACAGGCAATACTTGAAATTGACACAAATAAAATCCCTGATAAAGATTACAGCATCAAATTCATCTTTAATGAAACTCCTTATTACAAAGGGAGTGCTGCTTTGGCAAAATATGAAATAACCAAAATGCCTACTGAAATAATATCTGCAAACGTTATAGCAGAGTACAATGATGGCACTGAATTCACAGTTACTTTAAACAATAAAAACGGTAAAGGTATTAAAGGCAAGGATATTACTGTTAAATCCACACTTGCAACTTTAACCGGCAGTACCGATGGTAACGGTCAACACAATTTCACTATAAATGGTTTGCCTGCAGGAATCCATAATGCAACAATCAATTTCGATGGAGATGAGCTGTATGAAAAATCATTTGCTAGAATATCTATTGTAATTAATAAAGCTTCTTCAGGACAGGTTGTTGACCCTAAAAATCACACACGCAATATATCAGTAGTATATGGAGGTGCCAAATATTTCAATGTAACTTTAACTGATGCAAAAGGCAATCCTCTTAATGATACAAATGTTACCGTAACTCTTAACAATCAGACATATATCTTAAAAACAGATAAAAAAGGGGAAGTTAATGTCACAATTGAAGGTTTGAAACCTCAAAATTATACTGCAACAATTACATTTGAAGGAAATGAAACTTTAGAAAGACAAACCCTGATAATTAATCTTACAATTCTGAAATCATCGAGCAGTTTAATTGCTTATGGATTTACTTCATATTATCCTGATGGCGGATATTTGAATATAACTTTGAAAGATGAGTTTGGAAACAACATTACAGATGCCAAAGTGAATATAAACCTGAATAATCAAACTTTTAGCAATACTACAGATGCAATGGGTCAGATAAAATATTTTGCCAATTTATCTGCAGGAATATATAATGTTACAATTTTTTATGATGGTGATGAATGTTACATAAATTCTTCAACTGTTGCATATATTCACATTAAAAAGGAATACACCCTTTTAGAAACTTCCAACTTAACAACTGTTTACCAGGATGGAAAATATCTTGTTGTTACCTTGAAAGACATTAACGGAAATAATATCAGCAATGCCAATGTTACTTTCAGGTTGAATAATGAGACTTTTGTCAGAACCACAAACAGTTCAGGTCAGGCTAGTTTATATGTTGATTTGTTGCCTAAACAGTACAATGCAAGAATCATCTTTGAAGGTAATGACAAATACTATAATTCATATGCTGATGCAACCATTACCATCAATAGGTTAGGCACTGTTTTGAGTGCTTCTAATATTACTACTGTTTATGGTAAAGGTAGGTATTTGATTGCTAATTTAACTGATGTGAACGGCACTCCTATTGATAATGTTACTGTTTTTATTAGGTTGAATAATGAGACTTATAATATGACTACTAATGGTTCCGGTCAGGTCAGTATGTTTGTTGACTTGTTGCCTAAGGTTTATTATGCTAAGATTACTTTTGATGGTGATGATAGGTATATTAATTCTTATGTAAATGTCCCTGTTGTTGTAAATAAGTTAGCTACACAATTGAATGCTACTCCTATTGCTACTGTTTATGGTAAAGGTAAATATCTGGTTGCTAACTTGACTGATGCTGATGGTAATCCTATTGATAATGTTACTGTTTCTATTAGGTTGAATAATGAGACTTATAATATTACTACTGATGGTTCCGGTCAGGTCAGTCTGTTTGTTGACTTGTTGCCTAAACAGTACAATGCTTTTATTGCTTTTGATGGTGATGATAGGTATATTAATTCTTATGTTAATGTTCCTATTGTTGTTAATAGGTTAGACACTGTACTTGAGGTTACAGGTTTTACTACGGTTTATGGTGATGGTAAGAATTTGACTGCTGTTTTAAAGGATGTGAACGGTAATTCTATTGAAAATGTTAGTGTTTCCATTAAATTGGATAATGTGACTTATGTTAAAACAACTGACAGTAATGGTCAAGTGTGCCTGTTTGCTGATTTAATGCCTAAGTATTATACTGCATCAGTCGTTTTTGCTGGTGATGAGATGTATAGTTCTTCTTATAATTATGCTAATGTTACTGTTAATAAGTTGGCTAGTGTTTTGAATGCTTCAGGTTTTACTACTGTTTATGGTAAAGGCAAAAATGTGGTTGCTAATCTTACTGACTCCAACGGCAATCCAATTGAGAATGTTAGTGTTTCCATTAAATTGGATAATGTGACTCACGTTAAAACTACTGATGCTAATGGTCAAGTAAGTCTCTTCGCTGATTTAATTCCTAAACAGTACAATGCTTTTATTGCTTTTGATGGTGATGATAGGTATATTAATTCTTATGTTAATGTTCCTGTTGTTGTTAATAGGTTAGACACTGTACTTGAGGTTACAGGTTTTACTACTGTTTATGGTGATGGTAAGAATGTGACTGCCATTTTAAAGGATGAAAATGATAATCCTGTTGAAAATGTCAATGTTTCCATTAAATTGGATAATGAAACTTACGTTAGGACTACTGACAGTAACGGACAGGTGATCCTGTTTGTAGATTTGTTGCCTAAGTATTATACTGCATCAGTCGTTTTTGCTGGTGATGAGAGGTATAGTTCTTCTTATGATAGTGCTAATGTTACTGTTAATAAGTTG
>ONJC01000030.1 GCA_900318035.1 uncultured Methanobrevibacter sp. | reverse complement strand
TTTAAAAATCACGCTCAAAAAATCAATTAAAAAAATCTGAACATAACAATGTTATTAAAATAAATAAAAAATTAAAAAAATCTTAAGTTTCGGTGCATGTATTCAGTGGTGTTGTTGATGTTTTGTTCAAATGTCCGAAAGAATCGGACATCTGAAAATTTTTCAGGATTATTTGAATTTCTTCCACAAATCGGTTTGCAGAACGCTGTTTTCGCCGACTTTTTCAAGTTTTAAAAACAGTTCCCAAGGCATTGACACGACCAGATAGTCATTTGGAATGAAGTGTTTCATTTTGGAACGTCCTGCAAAGTCAATTGGACTTAAAACAGGTTTTGGATCATCACTTTCACTTTCCCTGAATGTGAAGTTTCCAATTGCCTGACATGCTGATGCCTGAGGGGTTAGCAGTGATGCGCTGTTGTCCCTGAATGATGAATTTATCTGTATCAATGCGGTCAGTTCAATAGGATTGACTGTAAAAATGACCGATTTTGGAATTTCACCATCTTCAAGATTTTCAAGACCCTTAAAAATCACATATTCTCCCTCATCATATACAGGCCTTGATTTGATTCCTGCCTTTGCAGTATCAAAATCACAGTATATTCTCTCGCCATGCCTAAACATTTCACGGGTTGGCTTTGCCATGCTTTCAAGTCTCTTTTCATATTCCTCTCTATTTGGGGCTGAATCAACACCCAGTGACAGGAATGTTGCCTGGAAATCAATTGCATCCTCATTAGCCATGCCTGATCCCCATCCGAAACCTACGGAGATTCCGCCACATGTAATGTGTTCACGACCAAAATATGTTGTTTTTCTTTTGGCTATTGTCTGTGCAACAAAACTCATTACACATCCACCTTTTCCTGTTTTTGGACCGATTGCCTCTTCTGGTTTGGTGTCTGTCTTTATCAATACGATAGGTGGAAATTTCATGTCCAATTCTTTTGCGATTAAACTTTGCATAGTAACTACCTCAATATGATTTTTAATGATGAAAATATATAATATTAATTAATTGGAGAAGGATTATTATGGATATCTATTCTTATTTTACAGACGGTGCAGCCACAATGGCCAATAAAAACGGCAAATATCTAAGAAAAGAAGGCGGATGGGCATTCATCATGTGTCTCAATGGTGAAAGACATTCCGTTCAAAGTGGAGGCTGTGCAAAAACAACCAATAATGAAATGGAGCTGTATGCAATATACGCTTCCATGAGGGATTTTCTTGACCTCTGCAAAGATGGGGACAAAATAGAAATATATACTGACAGCGGATACTGCATCGGAGTATTCACCCAGTGGGCCAAAGGCTGGGAAAGGAGAGGATGGAGAAAATCAGACGGAAAACCTGTTGAAAACCTCCCATTGATTAAGGCAATCTGGAAATTGATGGGGGATGTTGAAGATAAAGGATGCGAATTGCTGTTTGTTAAGGTCAAAGGCCATTCAAATAACGTATTGAACAATGAAGCGGATAAATTGGCAGTTGAAGCTAAAGTCAATGCTAAAAAGACTGGCAGGACAATAGGATATGACAACAAACCGGACCCTCTTCTTGGGACTAAATGATTTTTCAACGAATGTTTGATGGTTATTTGTTCAAAAAATGGTTAATGTTCCGGTTAATGAGTCATGTCTAATTAAATTCAGTTTAAATTTTTAAAAAATAGAAAAATAAATGATTATAGAAATCATTTTTTAATTTCAAGTAAAACAATTATAATTTAAAGAATTCAGACCATTTTACTTTACGTCTGGTTTCCTCAATTGCCACATCGTATGTTTCAGGTTTAGGTTCAGTCTTTTCTATTATTTCTGCTTTAATGTTCACGTCAAAGTCGCTGTTTTCTATTTTTTCCAGTATGTCCTCATCAGGGTGATTTTCTTGGACTTGTGTTTTAATTTCATTTTGGACTTTAAAAAGAAGATCGATTGCCTGGCCAACACTGATGCCGTTATCTTTTAAAATTTCAATTTTTTCAATTTGTTCATCTGTTAATTCAATTTCCATTTTTGTCATGATTAATCCACTAATATTCCAGTATTCAGTATATTAAAATTATTTGTGCATTCGTATTTTCCCATTGAAAAGATATGGTTTGATTTAATTGTCATTAAATTAGTTTTATATAATATATTCTCAATTTAATACATAAATAAACAGTTTTATATATATTTTAATTAATAAAACTTTTGATTATGTATTATAGAATAGATGGCAGTTTGGGATTTTGACGGTCGTTAATAGATGTTGTTTTAAATTTTGGTTTTTCAAAAAAAGCAAAAGGCATTAAATGCAATGTATTATTGAAGGTGCAGTTACATGTCAAATGATATGGATGATAAAGTTATTCTGAAAGAATTAAGGGATATAACAAAGGACAGGGGATGCTGGAAGGCAAATATTAGTGATGTGGCGGAAAAACTGGATACAGATTATTCGGTTGCCGTTAGGGCAAAGGTATTATGGCTTTTAGGAGAGATGGGACTGATGTATCCTGAAGAGATTAAAAGATACGTTGAAGATATTGCCGGCTATCTTGACGATGACAGTCCAAAACTACGCGAACGGTCGGCCAATGCAATGGGAAGAATTGGCAGGGCAGATCCTAATCTGATAATTTCTCATTTGGACAGATTAATGAATTTAAGACATGATGAGTCCGAAAATGTCAGACATGCATTCATCTGGGCATGTGAAAACATAGCTTCAAACGATCCGGAGAGGTTTTGTGAAAAACTGGAAATCTTTCATGAATTGATTTCGGATTCCGGTCAGAAGGTCAGAATTGAAGTGCCAGAAATGTTCAGAGTCGTTGGAAAAAGAAAACCCGAATGTGTAAGGCCTTACCTGGAAAAGCTGGAAATGGTAGCAGAAAATGATGAAAACCCTACGGTTCGCATCCATGCTGCAGGTGCGGTTCGAATTACAAAAAAAGCCTTGAATGAATAGGGAAGGTTAAAATAACATTAACGGCACCCATTATCCATTCAAAATATCTAATTGTTCTCACATATACTTTACTTTAATTTCCTTATGAGGTATTGTCCTTTTGAATGTCTTTTTAGGATATCCGATTATGAAAGAGGAGTACATGTGTTTTTTCTTGTCTATCTGTGGGAAAAATTCCATTAATCTGTCGTGGTCTATTTCATCAGCCTTTAAAATAAACTGTGAATAAAATCCGCCAAGTCCTAAAGAATACGCCAGCAATTCCATACGGGTATTGGCAATCACCGCACTTGTTTTATCTGTTGAAAATGTCAGTATCAGCTGTTTTCCCTGCCATAGGAGAGGATGGTATTTTCTTGTTGACGGGTCTTTGAGATAATCTCCCAGCTGTTTTATTCTGAAAAATTCCTCCTCTTCAACCTTTATTATGTCATAGACATGTTTCATGAAGTCATTCAACTTTTTGTCCAGAACTACAAACTCCACATCCTGTTCGTTTTGAGCGGATGGTGAATAGTATGCTCCTTCAAATATTCTATCAAAAGTGAATTTGTCTATTTTTTTGTTTTTAAACCAGCGTATGGAACGCCTTTGCTTTAAAAAGTTTAGGAGGTCATGATAGTTCAGGGGCATGTCCTTTGATTTGTATTCAATGATTCTGTCTTCATGTCCTTTAAAGATTTTAAGTGTTATTGCGCCTGTTGGACAGATTGCCATGCAGTGTCCGCATTCAAAACAGTTGCTTCCTGTTTCAAAAGCCACTTCGTCGATTTCTATATTGTCTCTGATGCATACGGATTTGCACTGGCCACAGCCGATGCATTTGTCTTCATAAATCATCAGTTTCATTTAAACCAAATCCTCTTTCATTATGAATATAATATATATTTTACATTTTATATTAATTTTTCAGTATCCCTTTCCACAATATTTTGTTTGAACAATTTTTAGAATATCTATTTATTGCATTGTATATTTTTCATATATTTTTTTATATTTAAAATTCATTAAAAAATTTTCAAAAAACTGCAACATTTATATACTACTTAGGATAATCTAAAATAGGAATTTAGTGAGGTGAAAAAAATGCGTAAAATTACTATAGCCATATTGGCTTTAATCGTAGTCGCAATGTTAATCCCTGTTGGATTTTCAGGCGAAGCAAATTCCGTTGTTGTAACTTATGGTGAGGCAACTCACGCAAATTCAAACTATAAATCAACTGTAGACAGTTTCTTTACAAATCAGGCACATGCCGATTTGAACAGTGCTGAATCAAAAATAATCAGTGCTGATGATGTGAATAAAATATCAACAGGCATAACCGGCAAAACATACGGTTCAGATCAAATATTGTCATCAGCGCTTCTGGACTTAAATGACAATGGCAATCTTAAAGTAAGTGTGGACAAATCAAAAATCACTACAATTACAGGCGACATGTACATTTCAGCTTTAAAATCAGCTGGAATCACAAAAGGCCATGTATATGTAACCAGTCCTGTATCTGCAACAGGTGAATCTGCTCTTGCAGGAATAATGAATTCATATGAGGCAGCTACAGATGTTAAAATTCCGGAAAGTGTAAAAGAAGCAGCTACTGATGAAATCTACACACAAGCGGAAGTCGTAAATAATTCCGGTGTGGATGCAGATAAACTCTCAAAATTGGTGGATGACGTAAAACAGGAAGTTTCAAGCGATAATGTTACAGATCACAACACAATTGTTAACATAATTAACAATTATGTTCAAAACAATAACATTAACATTACAAATTCAGACATTGAAAACCTGGCAAGTTCAATTGAACAAGTGCAAAATGTCCAAGGAGATGTAAACACCTATAAAGACAAAGTAAGCAACTTCATGGGCAGTGACTTTTTGAACTCAACTTCAGGTAACCAGAATTTCATTGACGGAATCTTAAATTGGATTAAATCCTTTGTTGGAGGGATTTAATTCCTCTTTCTTTTTTTTTTAAATAATTTTTCAGTTTAATTATCTAAAGCAAAGTATTTACCCGACTTATATATGTAACTTTTTAAACTATAAGTTAGGAGGTAATTATTTTGAGACATTTAAAGGACATTTTAAAAATTTCAATTATTTTAATGCTATTTTTTCTTTGTTTAAGCTCAGTTTCAGCTGATGATTCTTTTGAAAATTCAACTGATTATTATGGTCCAATCTATGTTGTAGGTGGAGACTGTGATTTCGTTGATGATAGCTATTCTGATTGGAATATAGAAGATTATTTCATCGATGATTCTGATTTCTTTGAGCTTGATGATGATTTGGATTGGGATGAGTTTGAATTTGATGATTTTGATGATGATTTGGATTGGGATGAGTTTGAATTTGATGATTTTGATTGGGATGAGTTTGAATTTGATGATTTTGATGATGATTTGGATTGGGATGAGTTTGAATTTGATGATTTTGATGATGATTTGGATTGGGATGAGTTTGATGAGTTGGATGAGGATTACTGGGATGAGTTTGATGAGTTGGATGAGGATTACTGGGATGAGTTTGACGATTTAGATGATGATTTGGATTGGAATGATTCAGATTGTGATTACATGGATTTGGATGACTGTACCAATTATAATTATACAACAAATCGTCCAATAGTACTATCCTGTTGTTTAGATGATGATGAATCTGCTGATTACTATTTAAATGAAGATAATTTAATTAGTAATGATGGTTTGAGCTTAAATGATTTAATTTATGATGTTACCACTGTTAATGTTGTTGATACAAACTCAACCGATAGCGACACTAACATGACAATGAGTATAAATCAACAGGAAAATAGCTCACAAAACATTAACATCTTTGTTTTAATGTTAATGATGGTTATTGCATTTTTATCAGTAATCTAATCTTTTTTTTTATTTAATAGTGAAATAAATTCTGTCGCTGCAATCAATGTTTCGTTCATTTTTTCAATTAAAATGATTCCAATTACTCCTCCAATGATATCAATTGCCGTTGATGATATGATGTTATTCCAATCCATTATCCTGGGCGTTTCAGGACCTCAGCAATACCAACAATAAGGGCAATGGATGTTAATATTACGATAATTTAAGTTCAGGAATGTGTTTGCCAAAAAAAAAACACTTAAACTGACTATTAATAAGAAAACATACAAATCTAAAACAAACTCAAAAGGAATAGCTACATTTAAATTAAACCTGAAAACTAAAAAAACTTATAATTATCTTATTGTGAAGTAAATTTCATGAATCTAAAGCAATATTTCACATTAAAAACAATTGTCAGGTCTTAATTTGAGGAATATAAGTCTTAAATACTATTAAATTAAATATTATAACTAATCAAACCCTTGACCAAAAGGGGGTGATATTATTCCGAACAAGATAATATTGCCGGTGATGGGATTTAAAGCACGGTTTTTAATGAACTCTACTCTTGGCAAAACTATTGATTCAAAGGGAGGAATCATTATGAGTATCCGAAAGAAATTTTGGATAGAAATACTTATATACACGGTTATCTCGTGGTGTTTGGCATTTGGCATCATATGGATTACTTATAATTAATCAGATGTCATAATTGATTTCTCCGTTAAATTGTAGAAATCTTCAATATTGCAAGGATTGTTTATTGATAGCCTTAACTGGCTATGTTTGGGTTTGTTTATTTGCAGTGAACACTTTCTACAATTTATAAATTAAAAAACGATAAACTTTATATATAATTTATTTCATAATACTCATTAGAGTTTAAATCCAATTTGGATACATAAATTCTAAACTTTGAATGAATAGTTTTAGTTCAATGTCTACTTGTTCGAACATGTGTACTGCATGTTGTAGGCATTGGATTTTACTTTAACTTATTTTTAAATAAACTTACTAATTTTTAATGATTAAATTTTGCTGTATTTGTGTTTTTTTTAAAATATGTTAGGAATCTGATATGATGACTAAAAGTTTATTTCTTATTTTAGCTATTGCCTTAAAGCAAATATTTACTATATTTTAATGTTAATGATGGTTATTGCGGTTTTATCATTAATCTAATCTTTTTTTATTTTAAAATTGTTAAAGTGGAGTTTAAACTCCACTTGATGTTAAAATAGTTATATTTTCGGTGTATAATGGTGTAGTTGATTTTGCTGAATCAACGACTTTAATTTCTGCTTTTGAAGGTTCTTTTTTATCGAAATACATTCCTTCAAATTTATATGTTTTTCCGCTATCTGGGTGAACTTCATTCCAACCTATTGTTGAAGCAATGACTTTTCCTTCATCGTCATAGTAGTTTATAGTAACTTCCAAATAATCAAAATTAGTGCCTACATATATGTCTCCGGAAACATCTCCGTTATAATATCCATAGCCATCGTCGGTAATGTTTTGAGTGATATTGCCGACAGTCACTGAATTTTCAGCGTTTATTTGATAAACTGCTCCTCCTGCTATTAACATTACAAAAACTAGTACAAAGGTTAAAATAGGAATCGCCCATAGTTTTTTGTTTGTATTATGCATTCCTTTAAGATATAGAGTCAGAATTCCTGCCACAATGAACAAAATTGCTGAAATTTCGCCAAAACGTGCTATAAACATATAAATTAATGCTCCAGTGACAATAAATTCTGCTGCAGCAATCAAAGGTTCGTTCATTTTTTCCATTAAAAAGATTCCAATTGCTCCTCCAATGATGGCAATTGCCATGGATGAGAGGATATTGTTCCAACCCATTAACATTGGGGTTCCAAGACCTTCAGCAACACCAACAATAATGGCAATAGATGCTAATATTAAAGGTAATTTATTTATAAATTCATTTTTATCAGTTTTAACTTCAGATGGTTTATTTTCAGATGGTTTATTTTCAGATGATTCTTTTGTTTCATCTGTTTCTTCGTTTATTGGATTGCTGTTAAGTTCAAATCCACAAGAATCACAAAACTCGGCATCATCTTCAAGTTCCTTACCGCATTTTCTACAGTATTGTACCATATAGTTTACCTCCTTCAAATTGTTATTATGAATGTATTATTTTATTGATTTTGAGATATAAAATTATTACTATTGCCAAATTTAGAATGAAGTTGAGGTTGGGATGATAATTAAATCTAATTTAAGTTTAACACTATCATTTTATGATTAATTACAAAATCATTGTTCGTAATATATAACTTAAGTATATTTGAAAATTAAATAATTACCTGAGTGGTGCTTCTATTTTCTTGGATTAATAATCAAATTAGTTTGGTGTTGCACTTTGTATTTTTAATTTAAGAACTGGTATTGTATATTGAAGTTGTTGTTCCGAGAAACTCTTTAGGATGTTGAAGATTAAATAGGATGAAAAGTCATTTGGAAAGGGATTTGAATTGGAAATCTTGCATATTGTCGATTTGATGGAACTTGTCCAATTCAATAATTATGAATATAATTTTTCATCTGATGGAACATATTCGATTTAATCGAACAGTTCCTATTCAAATGTTTGGTGAAAGGGTTTAAGTATCAAATCAGTGTATCATGGGATAATCATGGATTATTATTGAAATATGACTGTTAATGTTAATGTGGTTTGATATTTTGGCAGGTTTCAGCATCTATACTGCTTTAAACAATACTTGGATGATTTTAGAAATTGTTGATTAGGAAGAGCAATATTCATTTTCAGTAATTTTTTTCTTCAAAATTGTTCAAAACAAACCACTCAGTATATATAGTAATGAATAACATAACTTAATTCATTAATAGATTACATTCAATTAAATGAAGGTTTGATAATATGGTGAGATTTTCACAAAGTCTTGATGATAGGCAACCAAGAAACAAAGGAAAACCTTATGAACAACCGAAGGAGAACCCTTATCCTGTTCGTGAAGAAAGGCCTGTCCGCACAGTTCAAATGAGGGATGACAGATTATATGCTCAACCACCACAACATCCTGTTCGTCAGGAGCCTGTTTATCAGAGGCAGGATAATGTGCGTGCTCAGCCTCCTAAGCAGCCTGTTCGTCAGGAGCCTGTTTATCAGAGGCAGGATAATATGTACAGGTCACCGCAACAGCCACCTGTTCGTAAGAAACCTGTTTATCAAAGACCTGATAATCTATACAGACAACCTGCTCAGGAATTGGATGAGATAATCTATGAAAGGCCTGTCATCGAAAGGGAATCCATCAAACCTGATATGTCCAAACCGGAATTAAAATTCCCTGCCGATCAAAACATCCAGTTCGGTGTTGAATATTCTCCAAACTCAAAGCCTCCCGTCATAGGCAATAATTATACAATACGTTCAAATTCAATCATCTATAATGATGTGGTCATTGGAGATAATTTCAGAACAGGACACAATGTTGTCATCCGTGAAAACACCAACATCGGTGATGATGTGCTGATTGGAACCAATACGGTTATTGAAGGGGATGTGATTATTGGAAATGACGTCAGCATACAGTCCAATGTATATATTCCGACAAATTCCGTAATTGAAGACAATGTATTTATCGGGCCTTGCGCCTGTTTTACCAATGATAAATATCCTGTAAGAATTAACTATGAACTTCAAGGACCTAAAATAAGACGTGGAGCTTCCATTGGAGGTAACACAACATTCTTGTCAAATGTAGAAATCGGAGAAGGGTCCATTGTTGCTGCAGGAGCTATTGTAATACATTCAGTTCCGCCATTTTATTTGGCTATCGGAACACCTGCACGTATCAAACCACTTCCGGATCACCTGAAAGTTCCAAACAGGTTCTAAGGTTAAAGGAGATTATAATTATGGCTCAATATAAATGTAAAATCTGTGGATATGTTTTAGATGAAGACAACTATGAAGAAGGATTGAATATTCCTGCTGGAACCAAATTTGAAGACTTGCCGTCTTCTTTCAAATGTCCGAAATGCAGAATGGCAAAGTCAATGTTTGAAAAAATTTAAATAATTTTATATATTACATTAGATTAAAATAATATTAACCTACAATTTTAAGGAGATTGTTAAAAATGGCAAAATTTAAATGTAAACTTTGCGGATATGTAACTGAAGAATTCGATGAACTCCCAGATGACTATAAATGTCCAATGTGTGGCGCAACCGCTGACATGTTTGAAAAAGTCGACTAGGTGTTCCTAATGGCTTTTATGTGTAAAGTATGTGGATTTGTCTTGGAAGAAGACGAATTACCAGAAGATTACACTTGCCCAGTCTGCGGTGTACCTGCAGCAAACTTTGAAGAACAATAAGTTCTTCAATTTTTAATTTTTTTCTAAAAATTGTTTATTTTTAAAATTAGTTTCTATTTTTCCAGAGTATTTTTCAAATATTTTTAGGATGTCCCTGTTGTCCTTTGACACGACATCATAGCTGACCTTATTTGAATATTCCTTATCGATTACTTCAAGCTTATTGTTTCTGACCTCTGAATCGGCAGTTTTGATTTCAGAATATTCGAATGTTATTGTGTAAACGTCATACTCTTCAATTTCAAGAATTTCAGCATTTCCAATAGCTTCCATGACTGATTTGGAATATGCCCTTACAAGCCCTCCGGCACCAAGCTTGATTCCTCCGAAATACCTTGTAACAACTGCAGTAACATTGTGAAGTTCATTTTTCCTTAAAACGTTAATCATGGGTTTGCCTGCAGTTCCGCCAGGCTCGCCGTCATCGTCAAATCCCTCTCCGTCACTTACGATGTATGCGGTGCAGTTGTGGGTTGCATCACTGTACTGCTGGTTTAGCTTCTGAATGATTTCCTTTGATTCGCTCTTTGTTTTTGTTGGAAACAGTGAACAAATGAACTGGGACTTTTTAACATTAATTTCGCTTTGTACCGGTTTTCTAATTGTTTTCATAGTATCCATATATTTATATATCTAATCCAATATATTATTGTTAGTAAAATTTAGAAGGTGTTTAAATTGTCAAGTCGATCAGCTACTGTTTTAGTAATATTTAGTGTGGCAGTAATTGCATTTTGTCTAGCTACTGTTTTTGCAGCTATGACCGGACCAATATCAATTTTACCTAATGAAAGTGATTCTGGAGGAATTTTAGATAATCTTTCAGCGATTACTGATTCGGATAATAGTAACAGTTATCATCAGTCATATAGTGAGGATTCATATGACTATTCTTCTGGACATAGTGATTCACATTCCGATGATTCACAAATAGAGACTACTACGGATAATTCTCATACTGATGATAGTAAATCTCAAGAGGATTCAAATGTAGTGACTACTCCTGATGATACTAAAGTAGATGACTCTAAGGATAAGAATCTTCCTGCAGATTAATTATCCTTTTTTCACTCTTTTTTTTTAAAAATCTAATAATTTTTCAATATCAAACAGTACTGCATTAATAGCTAGATTAAACAGTCTGTTTCCGTAATCTTCATCAATATAAACGCCGTTTTCTTCAACGTCCCGTGCACCTTCTTCAATGTTCGGGTCATCTCGGCGTGCCTGTGTGAATCCATGTAGGCCAACTTCCTCATATTCATGGACATTTGCCTGATTTTCAAGTTCGTCCTCATTGACAATGCCTAAGACTTTGGCCATGGAAAGTTCGCCGCTTCCTCCATGAGGGCCTTCTGATGAGATTACCTTATTGTTGAATGTAATGGATAGGCCTGTCTTGTCCTCAATGTCCCATAACTCGGCCACCAGCGGAATATTTCCTCCGTGAGCATTAACGATGACGACTTTTTCAATGTCCAGGAATTTCTTTGCAGAATTAAGTGTGCTGATAACATTCTCTTTCAGTTCTTCAAGGGAAACGTGCACTCCGTGGTCGATTGTGTCCAGTTCGTATGCCGGAAAGATTATTCCTAAAAATTTTGCCCCGCTTATAAGTGATGCCTGAAATGCGATGTGTGCACCAATCTTTGCATCGGTGTCGATTGGCAATGCAGGGCCGTGGTTTTCCAGGTGTGATCCGAGTGCTATTATCCCGATTTTGTGAACTTGTGGGTCTTTGATTTTTCCTGCTCTGTATCTTAGTTCTGCCATTTCATCACCATCATATTTCAAAGTTCCAGATATCGTCGCCTACATAATGTTTGGTTTCAACGGCTTTTCCTGAATCGTTTGCAACCATTTCCTCTCCGGTGATTAGGCTTACTCCAATAGCCAGTGGTTTTCCGTGAGTTTCATCAATGATAAGTACGATGTCTCCCGCTTCAACTCCTTCGGATGTTGCCACGATTCCCGGACTCATGATGTCTGCACCATTGCTTACAAATCTTATGGCTCCCATATCAACGGTCACTGTTTTTGCTTCAATCTGATTGGCTAAAGCTGCTTTCAGTGTTGGGAACGGTTTGTCATCGATAATTATGATGTACGGTTCACCGTCCACTAAAATGAATGAATTAGGTTCCGCTTCAAGTATTTCAACGTTCTTTTTGCCTTCAAGCAAACTGCCATATTCGCCCAATTCAGCTTTTATCGCCTTGATTTTTTTCTTTTTTAAGAAATTTCTTTTTTTAACTTTTATAGCCATGTTGTATCCCACAATATATTAATGAATAATATTTTGTATTTTCAATAAATAAACCTATTTGTTGGCTCTCAGGAATACGTCATTGTAATCTATTTCTTCCCCCAGTCCTGCTTTCATCAGTGGCTGGTCTTTCCATGCGTATTGCGTTATTGTATGTGCGTTGTTGTCCCTCAGCGCTTCAATGCATGAATTGATTACGACGAGTTCATCTGAATCGAATTTTGGAAGGGGTATGACTGTCGGATAGTATCTGTGAATTGTCCTGTTGTAGTAGGGTTCCTTTCTCATGAACAGCTGCTTTTTGGCTATGAGATTTTCGGTTATCCTTCTGAAATGCTTCGGCTTTATGCCCCGTTTGGATTTGATGTATGTTTCTTTGGTTAAATATGTTCCGTAAAGCTCGTAAAAATTAAAGTCAATGAAGTACATGATTGTACACAGCACTGTCTTTCCCAGATTGGGTTTGTTCATGGATCTGAACAGTATGTACATGATGAGGTTGATATATTTTTCTTCATTGATTTTCATTTTGTGGCCTGTGATGGTTGGGTAGTATTGGTTATGTTGACGGTTTAATTTAAGTGGTGTGGGAGAGCATTTGATGAGTGCGACGAGATAGAACCAATAATTTGTTATATGTCCTCAAATGAATGACATATGTTAGTGCAGTCCTAAATGACTGATAACACTGTTGTGCGTGTTATTCTCCCTTGAAACTGCATCATTGGCAACAATGATGTGGGTTGCATGATAGGTTAAAGCCTAATCTTAGTATAACTTCCAATACTAAGAGGGCGAGAGAAAGACTGGCATGGTTAACGAAAGTGAACTCCTGAGTAAAAGCGTCATTATGCTCAGCAATGGGTAGGAAGTTTCGAAGAGCCATTGTATTGTTAGTTAAAGGTCATACATAAGTTTTTCAGTATGTATATAGGTTACAACCCGTAGATACTAACTGGCGTAGTTGGAGAACCTAAACTAGTCGTTTCTAACAATTGGTTAACTCGGTAAGCCCAGAACTGTCCATATTCATAATATGGTAGGGTGACCGTGAGGAAATCTGATGTTCTTTTCTGGGTAGAGGATGCTAAAGAAAGCAAATGCCCACTTAATCGAAAGGTAGCAGAAAACTGACAAATATAATAACTGTGTGGGATAAGCAGACTTTTAGCAGGTGTATCTTGCTTTATTTAAAACGGCAGATATCATTAAATGTGTAAAAAAAAAATTTTTTATGAGTGTGATTTTGGCAATGAAAACTGAATATAATAATTTAAATATATTACAGTCTGTAAAATCAGACGAAGAGATACTTGATAAGGAATGGAAGGATATTAACTGGAAATCCATTGAGTATGACATATTTAAGATACAAAAACGGATATTTAAAGCAGAGAAGGAAGGCAATTATAGAAAAGTTAATAAACTATGTAGATTATTAGTTAATGATAAAAGGAGTTTGTTATTTGCAATAAATCTTGTAACAAAGAAGAATAAAGGTAGAAAAACTAGTGGTATTGATAATAAAGTCTTCAAACACGATTATGAACGAATGGCATTATTTTATAAACTGAAAGATTATAAAATTAGTTTACATAAACCCAAACCTGTTCAGAGAATTTATATTCCAAAGAAAAATGGTAAAAAGCGACCATTAGGTATTCCAACAATTATTGATAGGATTTATCAAGAAATCTGCAAATTAGCATTGGAACCTATGTGGGAAGCTAAATTTGAATCAACTAGTTATGGTTTTAGACCTGCTCGTGGAGTAAGCGATGCTATAGCAAAGATTCATAGTTTTACAAGAGGATTAAATCGACCTTATATTTTTGAAGGTGATTTTAAATCGTGTTTTGATACTTTAAGTCACCAACACATACTGGATAAATTAGGTAATTTTCCACTTAAAAATCTAATCAAAAGATGGTTAGAAGCCGGATATTTAGAAAACAATGTTTTCTACAATACTAGAACCGGTACTCCCCAAGGAGGCATCATATCCCCATTACTGGCAAATATTGCACTACACGGAATGGAAGAAGCACTAAACATTGAGTATAAGGAAATAAAGTATGGAAATAACAATACCTATTTAAATAAGTCCAAATATGCAGTTATTAGATATGCCGATGACTTTATAGTTTTATGTAAGACCTTAGAGGATGCTGAAGATGTTTATAATCTTTTAGAGGATTACCTTGATGAAAGAGGTTTAACTTTAGCTCCGGACAAAACCAAAATTACACATATTAATGATGGTTTTGACTTCCTAGGATTTAATATTCGATGTTACAATGGATATGATCGAGATAAAGTATTAATAAAGGCATCTAAAGATAGTATTAAATCATTCAAGAGAAAAGCTAAATACATAATCCGAAGATGTTATCCTTGGAACATTGAAGAAAGTATTATAAAACTTAATAATTTAATTATTGGGACTAGTAACTACTGGAAAATGGCATCTAACAAAAGGATATTTAGTAAAATGGATAATTACATTTATGAACTTCTACTCAGGCAAATTAAACGATGGTATCCCAATAAACCAATCAAATGGATGGTCAAAAAACATTTTAAAACTCATTTACACTCAATATACAATGATAAATGGATTTTTACAGACCCAATCACAAATTGCCAAGTGGAAAAAATGTATTGGACAAGAATAAAATATTCCAGATGCATTAAGTATAAAGCAACCCCATATGACTCCTCATACGATGAATATTTCCTTAAAAGATATGGAAAAACCTCATTTGAATATCTATATGGCTAAACAACTTTATAAACATTTCTATAAGTATGCATGAATTCTTATAAGTATGCTTGAGCCGTATGTCTTAAAAGGGACACGTACGGTTCTTAGAAGAGGGGAGACAAGTAATTGTCTCTTCTTATTCGACCTATTTTAAATAGCAGTTGCACTAATTAATTAATATTGACATTATTTTTTCATTATTTTGGCCTAAAATAAGGTAACATTTATATAGTAGGTTAGTTATATTTAATAGTATTAGTTTTAATTAGGTTTTGTCTTATCTTAACTTGATTATATTATGAATTTACTAATTCAAATTAAAAACTAAAAATTTTTGATAATATAAGGTGATATAATGAGCGGACAAAATGTTCAAAGACCACTTGACGCATTAGGAAAATCTGTTGACTCTCCAGTTTTAATAAAACTCAAAGGAGATCGTGAATTTAGAGGTATACTTAAGAGCTTTGATTTACACATGAACCTGGTTCTTAATGATGCAGAAGAGTTACAAGACGGAGAAGTAACTAGAAGACTCGGTGTTGTACTCATCAGAGGAGACAATATTGTTTATATTTCACCATAAATATTATTCAATACTTTATTCGATCATATTCTAACTATTCTAGGGAGGTGTATCAATGTCAAAGGGAACTCCATCAATGGGTAAAAAGAATAAAAAGACCCATATCAGATGCAGAAGATGTGGTAGAAACACTTATCACATACGTAAAAAAGTCTGTGCTTCTTGCGGATTCGGTAAATCCAAAAAATTAAGAAGATACAGTTGGCAAAACAAAAAACCAACTACTAGACAAAGATTAGTATAAGTTGGTAAAAACCTTGAAGATTATTAAATTAATCTTCTCTCAAATCTATTTTTAAAGTTACTTTTCACTCACTGACCATTTTAAATACTATTTTTCAGATAAGCTTATATAACAATTTAAATTATATTATGTTTAGGAGGTCTTACATGACTGATTTAAATGATATTGCTCGTGAAAACGATGTGAATTTAGAAAACTGTGTTGTTTTCGTAAGAGGCAACGATGACATACTGGCTGTAGACATTTCCAATGCAGGAATCAGACAGAGAAGTGATGACACCATGGGATTCACATTTTCAATCGCTCCAAAGCAGGCATTGGAACTTGAAAAATACTTCAGCAAATTCGCAACCGGCGAAAAATTCTACTTTGACATTTCACAAACCGGTTACAGGCCCGTCTATTACAGGGGATTGTCTCCAATGACAAAAGAGGTGAGCAGTGAGCATCATCCGAAATTCAACATAACTCTGTTTGCTCAGAAAGCTATTGTTGAGCCGGAAGATTCCTATTTTGCACCGACCTGCGCCTGCTGTGAATTCTGCCACATTGATTAAGGGTATTGTTATGTTCAGCAATGAATTTTCAAACATCATTACATTAACCAAAATAAGAAATGATGAAAGCATTGAGATTGATTCAAGAAATGTTCACATCCGCCAGAACCAGAACGGGCTTATGGCTTTAAGCTATGTTGCGCCGATTTTTGATATAATGGATCTGGAGAAGTTCTTTGATGATTTAATCTCTTGTGAAATGCTGGCTCTTGACATCGGTGGAACAGGCAAGTCAAGAGTAAGCTATAGGGGCCTGGTTGATGGCAAGGGGAAAAATTTCCCTCAAAACATGGACCACAGGATTATTCTCCTGCAGAAGCCTAAATTCAATGATGACAGGGAGAATGTCCAGATTACAGGATTTTCGAAATTTAAGCCGAGAGGCAAAATTTCATAATCTTTTTTTTTAAAATTCGTCTTCAACGGCATCCCATAAGTCAACTGCCCATCCCTGTTCGGCATCAATCACCATATCAAGCAGTCTTACCTTGCCGTTGCGGAATCTGAATAGCCTGTAGTCCTGCTTGGGTTTTTTCGCAGTTCCTTCCTTGTTGCAGTCAAGGTATACTCCGTCGCTGTACTCGGCTTCAAAGTCGCCTGCCTGAACAAAGTCCCCGACAAGGGAAAATCCGTTTCTAACGCTTTTATCAAGTTCTTCAACAGTTTTTAACCATCCGCCCTGTGCTCTGAATTTTATGTCCGGGTCGACTTTTGTTATTTCTTCTTTCCAATTAATTATCATACTACCAAATCCTTTTTGATTATAGTTTGGGTAGTTCTTATTTAAATGAAAAGAGGTAGAGCATTTGATGAGTAATATTTATAACTATTGTTATATAATAATTATATATAATTCAAATTGCATAAATATATAATGATAAAATATTTATGGTCTTAATATGGATTTATTTGAAAAATTTGGCATTGAAACTGATAATAAATTTTTGTATACTATGGCATTTACTCATGCGTCATACAGTTCAAAACATGATTTGAATTATAATTATGAAAGATTGGAGTTTTTAGGCGATTCAGTTTTAAATCTAATCGTATCAAAGTATCTGTACTGTAAATATCCTCAATATGAAGAGGGAAACTTAACCAAATTAAGAGCGAATTATGTATGTCAGAATGCATTGATTTATTACTCTCACGAGCTGAATTTAAAGGAATATATAAATATAGATATTGAAGATTCGTTATTGACTGAACATGAAGTGCTGTCCATTACTGCAGACGTATTCGAATCCTTTTTAGGAGCGATATTCCTGGATCAGGGAATAGAATTTGCAAAGAAATTCCTGACTGAGCATATCTTCAAGTATATTGATGAGGAAAGGGTATTCTTTAGGGATTATAAATCAGCAGTAAAGGAATACGGAGATGCAGAGGAAGCAGAGATAACCTATAATCTGATAGATGAAAGGGGTTATCCTCACGAGAAGACCTTCATAATTTCAGTTTCAATAAACGGCAAAGAAATGGGTGTCGGTAAAGGAAGAAGTAAAAAGGATGCCGAACAGGCAGCCGCTAAAATTGCGTTAGAAAAACTAAAAATTTCGGTGTTTTAATATGAATGATGAATCTGTAGGTGTTGTTGAGACTAAATATTTTGACATTGCCGAACCAATCGATTTGGATAGTGGCAAAACCCTCAATAATGTTACTGTTGCTTATGAAACTTATGGTGAACTTAACAAGGAAAAGTCCAATGCCATTTTAATATGTCATGCCCTGACTGGTGATGCCCACGCAGCAGGATGGCATAAAGGAGATAAAAAGCCTGGATGGTGGGAGATTGTAATAGGTCCCGGAAAGGCAATTGATACAGAAAAATACTTTGTCATATGTTCCAATGTACTTGGAGGATGTAAAGGAACAACCGGGCCAAGTTCAATCAATCCGGAAACAGATAAGGAATACGGGCTTGATTTTCCGGTAATCACAATTGGGGACATGGTCAAGGTTCAGAAAAAATTGATTGACCATTTGAAAATCAGTCAGCTGTATGCAGTCATTGGCGGGTCAATGGGAGGAATGCAGGTCCTTGAGTGGATGGTATCCTATCCTAAAATGATGAAAAAGGCAATGCCGATAGCTACAGCCGCAATGTCCTATCCTCAGCAGATTGCCTTTAATGCGGTAGGTCGACAGTCAATCTTTTCAGATCCTAACTGGAATGGCGGAAATTATTACGAAACCGGTGAAATTCCAAGAAACGGCTTATCCTTGGCACGTATGATAGCTCACATTACATATCTCAGCGATGAATCAATGGACATCAAGTTCGGACGTGGCCTTCAGGACAAGGATGAAATCAGCTATGACTTTACAGTTGATTTCCAGGTCGAAAGCTACCTGAAATACCAGGGCGAATCCTTTGTAAAACGGTTTGATGCAAACAGCTATCTCTACATTACAAAAGCTGTTGACTTATTTGATTTATCAGTTACCAACTCTCTTATTGACGGTTTTAAAGATGTTGAATGTAAGGTCGAGGTGATATCAGTTGATTCCGACTGGTTATATCCGACCGAGCAGAGCACTGAAATCGTAACTGCCCTGAATGCCAATGATGTTGAAGTGTCATTTTCAGAAATCAAATCCAACTATGGTCATGACGCATTTTTACTTGAAAAAGGACAATTGAACTTCATCTTTTCAAAGTTCCTTTCAGACAAGATTGTTGAAGATATAATGATGGAAGAGGTGGTTACAATCCGTGAAAATGCAGATGTTCAGGATGCGGCCAAACTGATGTTGGATAAGCATGTAACCCACATTCCTGTTGTCACTGATGACTACAAGCTAATCGGAATCGTAACAAGCTGGGATTTATCCAAATCCATAGCTACAAGTTCCAATCATCTCAAGGATATCATGACAACAACTGTCAAATACTGTAATGCAGAAGATACGATAGAGGAAATTGCCCGTAAGATGCGCAAGTTCGACATATCTTGTCTTCCGGTTGTTGATGAGGATATGAAAGTTTTAGGTATGATTACAACAGATCAAATCAGTAATTTATTAAGTTAAATTACTTCTTTTTTTTCATTTTAATTTTTGGAGTCGTTTATTATTTCTAGAAAAGCAAAGTTTATTGATGGTGCTAAGAAGGGTATTCCAATCACATTCGGATATGTTCCGATGGGTATTGGCTATGCCGCAATTGCAATAAAGGCAGGTTTTACGCCACTTCAAACAATATCGATGTCTTTTCTGGTATATGCCGGCGCAGGACAAATCATTGCGGCGTCCATGGCCGTGACAGGTGCAACGGCAATAGCAATCATACTGACAAACTTTGTCGTTAATCTGAGATATTTTGTAATGTCAACATGCGTCTTAAATAAGGTTGAGGAATCCAATTTGGGGCTGAATATCCTGGCGGCACACGTTACTGTCGATGAATCTTTTGCAATGTTTTCCCTTTCAGAGGACTCTTCAATATGGATATATCTCGGAATAGCGATAACTTCATGGCTGAGCTGGTGTCTGGGGGCTGCAATAGGTGTTGTTCTTTTAGATTTGCTTCCTGTTATTGTTACAAACAGCTTCAACATTTCCCTATATGCACTGTTTGTAGCTATTCTTGTTCCTTCCGTTAAGGAATCAAAGCAGATTGCACTTTTGGTTTTGATAACAGCAGTTTTGAATATTGTTTTATCTCAATTTCTGGGAAACTGGTCTTTGATAGTTTCCACACTGGTTGGAGCTGCAGTCGGAATGTATATTGTAGATGACGAATATCTTCTTTCAGGTGATGCATGATGGACTACATTAGTCTGGTGATTTTAGGATGTGCCGTTGTAACATTCATACCAAGATTGATTCCGGCATTGTTTATAGATAAGCTTGATTTTCCGCCAAAAGCAGAGAAATTCCTGAATCTGATCCCATATACTGCTCTTGCGGCTTTAATATGTCCTGGAGTATTGACCGTTGACAATCAGCTATGGTATATCGGTCTGATTGGCGCCGTTGTAGCGGCGGGGCTTGCATGGAAGAAGGTGCCTCTCGGAGCCATAGTAATTCTGACCGTGGTCGTGCTTATTACAGTTTACTCTATTGTTCCCTTCTTCTGATCGGTGATGGTTTCAAATGTTTTTTCATTATCGGCAATGTTTTTATGCAGATACAGGGCGGGCCGGCAGTCATAGGTCTTTTACTCATCATTATCGGTGTCGGGATACTTGACATATTCTCCAAAATGAGCATTCACCAGATATTTAACATTAACGTCTCCGATTTGGGTTTGGAATTTAACTTTTGAAAAGTCTTTGATATACGTTTTTGTCATGAAATTCATCTGTTAAAATGTGGGGTAGCTATTTATACTAAAAGGTAAAAAAGTAGAAAATGTAAAATAAAAATTGAAATTATTTTACTACCTATTAAAAAGAAAGTAATTGTTTGGATTGTATTGAAGTATTTTTTTTAGACCTCAACAAAAAATTAAAAAATGCTTGATTCAATGTTTTTATTTGCTTTCAATCACTCGATAGGTTTTGGGAAAAACCAGTTTTTTCCTTCGGTCTTGAAAATCATATCTGATTTTTGATGGCTGGGTGATGTCTCAGACATTGTATCAATGTATCTGATTTTTAAGATTTGATTGAAGCCCTTCTGTTTTTATAAAATTTAAGTATAATTATTTATTATTTACTAAATTAAGTTTAAATCACTTTAAAACATTATTTAGTAAAAATAACTTTATTAGTTATACTCAGTATATGATTTATCCATATATTAATATATACTTTGCTATTTATCAATCGGACTTGAATTTGTAAAAATTCGCAAAATCGTTTGTTTTAAGCTAATTTCTTGTTAAAAGTAATAATAAGAATTTAAAATTGAATTATATAAATATTGGAGTTATACAAATATTTAACTGATCATTTTAAGGATGCTGATTATTTTCACCAATTTAGCTGTTCATCTGAAAAATCAATTTCACTGAATCAGATTCAAAAATCTAAAATAAATAGTACATTATTCACTTATTTACCACAAGTCAACCAATAATATTTTTTTAATTAAATCAAAATCCAACAAAAAACATTCAATTTACAAATTTAGACAGTAAATGTCATGATTTGGAAAGTTACCAAATTTTTTAAGCTATTTTTAAATTTAACCAAAAAACCGTCCTGAAAAATGAATGTAACCAAAAGGTCACCATCACTTAAAATAGAATTAACAAACTGAAAACTTATAATTATTTTAATCAAGGATAAATTATCCGCAAATAATAAAAAAACACTTTTAAAACCTGAATTTTAAGATTTAAACAAAAAATTTGAAATTCATTAAAAGAAGTAATGTCCGAGACATTGATACAATGTATATTATGAAGCCGTATTCTTTTAATAAAAAAAGCATGGAAACGTTAACATGAAATTTAATAGATATTTAATATGTGCTTTATTTTTAGTGTTGATCTGCTGTATCGGCGCTGCAAGTGCGGCTGATGCCGGCGATGATGTTGTTGCAGCAGATGATGCTATTGATGAAGCAGTCTCTGAAGCAATTGATGTTTCAGATGAGATTGACGAAGAGCCACTTGGTGTGAGCGAAGAGCCTGCATTGAGTGATGGGGAAACTTCAAGTTCAAGTGAAAAGGTAATTTATGTAGGTCAAAATCGTACTTTAGATGGAGGTAATGGATCTTTTGATAATCCTTATAGAACTTTTAAATTAGCTTGTGATAGTATAACTGGGGAAGATAAAGTAACTATTAATGTATTTGCCGGAACTTATTATTTGGGTGACGGATGGGAATCAGATTTAAGTTCTCCTTTAAAATTCAATACTAATAACTTAAACATTGTTGGTAATGGTTCCGTAATTATAAAAAATTATTTTAATGATAATCTTGCATTAAATGCTGAAGCTTTTTCATTATATTCCAGTTCAGCAAAATTTAACTTTTCAAATTTAATTTTTGATGCTACATCTTGCGAAGTTACTGTTTGGGCAGATCCAGACTATGATGAGTATAATTATTTCATGCCTTTTTATGGAGAAACTGATTTAGGAATATTTGAAAATTGTTCTTTTATTGGATTTGCTAATACGGCGGGAAAAACTATCTCTGGTTTGAGTTATAATTCCAAGTTTATAAATTGTTATTTTGAAGGTGGTAGTTCTGGATTGTTTGATAATACGGAATTTCCAGAATATACATCTCCTCGAAGAATAGATACATTTACGTCATTTGAAAATTGTACTTTTGATATAAACGGTATCTTAATAAGAGCGCCTACGGTTCAACTTCCAGATTGGAATATTTCAATGAAAAATGTTTGGTTAGGTCAGAATAATATTCCAAATTGGGTGCATCCGCGCGTATTTTGGGATTTAAATGAACATTATAATTATGACTTTGTTATTCCAATAAATAGGTATGCTGTATTTAATGTAACTCAAAATTATTTGGGTAATAGTAAATATGAAATTGTTGGTAAATTGACTTGGAATGGTACTGAAGACCAAGATGGAATGGAAAATTTCCAACATATGGATGTTATATTAGAATCCAGTACAGGAGTATTTGATTCTAATACTGTAACATTAGTTGATGGTAATTTTAGAACTATTTATACTAGTAATAGTCCAAACAATTTAGTAACTGCTACTTTACATAAGCAACCTATTGAATTAGAATTCACTAATGTAAATATTACTTGTAACCCTGTAAGTATTCATTATGGTGATGATCAAAATATTACATTTAATTTCACTCAACCGATTACTGCTAATGTTACGGTAACTGTTTCCAATGGAAGTTACAGTAAATCAGAAAGAGTTGAAGTTATTGGCAAAGATTCACTTGTCTACACTGTTCCAGATACTTTAAAAGAAGGTACTTATGATGTTGAAATTAATTTAGCAGAAAATAACTTATTCGGTTTCAACACTACTACTTTAACAGTATCTAAAGTAAGTGATTATATTTTTGAAGTGGTTACTGGTCCTGTTAAAGTTGGTGAAACTGCAACAGTAAATATTACCTTGCCTGCAGATGTTAACGGTACTGTTGTCATTAAATTCGGTAATGATACTAAAGAGTTAAATGCTAGTCAAACAATGACTGTACCTTTCACTAACTTAAACGCAACAGAATATAGTGTAGATGTGTCATATGGTGGTAATGATAAATACGTAGCTAGGGATTATCCAACTGCTTTTGTAACTGTTGACCCTGTGCCTTCCGGTCTTGAAATTGAAGATGCAACATTTACCTATGGTGATATCATAGCTATTCCATTTAACATGACCAATGCAGATGGTGTAGATGTCGTTGTTTATAACCAAGACAATGATCCAGTTGCCACAACTTCAAGTGAAATAGGTATCATTAACTTAGATGTTTTACCTGCAGGAAAATATAGTTTGGATGTAGAAACAATTGTTGGTTCTAATTATGAGTCAGTTCTTAAAAAAATTAATTTAACCATTAATAAAGCAAACTCCAGTTTAGATATTTCCAATGAAGAATTTTCATATGCATCTGAAGCAGTCATCAATGCAGTAACTGAAAACTCAACAGATGATGTTATTGCAATATTAACTGATGAAAACAACACTGAAATAGCAGTCACAGTATCTGGAGACAGTATAACCTTACCAAAATTAGACGCAGGTACATACACATTAACTGTAACAACAAATCCTGATGAAAACCACAATAATGTTACCAAATCAGCCACAATTACAATCATTAAAACAACACCTTCAATGAACGTAATTGTAGAACCTACTGAAAACATAACAGCAAAAGACAATGTAACATTAACAATTAAATTACCAACAGATGCTACAGGAAATGTTGCTATAAAAATCAATGGAAAACAACTAGACACCATTGATGCAAATGAAACAATAACTGTTAAACTAAACAACCAACCAGGAGAATACATTGCAGACATCACCTACTCCGGTGATAACAACTATGAAAGCGACAGCACAACACAACAATACACAATCAAAAAAGCTGAAACTTCCATAACTGCAAAACAAACACCATCCGAAGAAGGAACCGCCACAATCGAAGCAAACATCACAGATGTTGACTCCGGAATCATATTAGTCGACATCGACGGTAAAAAATTCTACGGCGACATAAACAACGGCAAAGCAACAGTAAACATCGAAGGAATGCCTGAAGGAAACTACACAGCAAACATCAAATTCTCAGGAAATGAAAAATACAACCCAACAACAACCACCACAGATATAAAAATAGCAGAAGAAAAAATCATCACAGAACTAAAAGAACAATTAGAAGAAGCTAATGCCAAGGTTGATAATTTGACTGTTGAGTTAAATGAATCTCAGGCTAATGCTAGTAAATTGTCTGATGATTTGGCTGATGCTAATGCTAAGGTTGATGATTTGACTGGTGAGTTAGCTAATGCTACTGATAAGATTGCTGATTTAACTGATGATTTGGCTGATGCTAATGCTAAGGTTGATGATTTGACTGGTGAGTTAGCTAATGCTACTGATAAGATTGCTGATTTAACTGATGATTTGGTTGATGCTAATGCTAAGGTTGATGATTTGACTGTTGAGTTAAATGAGACTCAGGCTAATGCTAGTAAATTGTCTGATGATCTTGCTGATGCTAATGCTAAGGTTGATGATTTGACTGGTGAGTTAGCTAATGTTACTGATAAGATTGCTGATTTAACTGATGATTTGGCTGATGCTAATGCTAAGGTTGATAATTTGACTGTTGAGTTAAATGAGACTCAAGCTAATGCTACTAAGTTGAGTGAGGATCTTGTTGCTGCTAACCAAACAATCGATGATTTACTTAAGCAATTAGAGGAAGCTAAGGCTAACGCTACTAACGTTACAGTTCCTGAAACTGTTGTTATTGATGGTGTTGAATATCCTATTGAGTATGTGAACGGTACTGCTACTGTCGAAACCAATAAAACAGAACCTGTCGTTCCAAAATCATCTGAATTCAGTGAAATTACAATTAATGATGATTTAACCATTTCCATAGTGCTTAAAGATAGTGATGGAAATGTTATTGCTAGTGCTCCAATTACATACATTGTAAATGGTGCTGTACAGTTTACAACCACTGATAACGATGGTAAGTTCACATTTAAAGGTGAAGACGGTGCTTTAATTATCATTAACTATGCTGGTGATACTAATATTACTGGTACTAATACTACCTTGAAACTGAACAGTGCAGCTGTTCCTGAGGTTGTTAAAGTTGCGGCTCAATTCAATATTTCTGATCGTGCAATTACCATTAACGGCTATGCCGTAGATGGTCCTGCAGGCGAACAAGGAATATACTATGCTACAACACTGTTAGACGCTAACGGCAAACCGATTTCCAATGTATATATGGAATTTGCTGTAAACAACAAGATCTACAACAGAACAACCTATGAAAACGGTAGCTTCAATCCGTACAAACTCAACATGGTAAGAGCAGGTAGGTACACAATGGCTTTCAACTTTGCTGGTGATGAAAACTACACCAACGCATTCGCATGCGTATGTGTAGACCTGAATAAAAAACCAATAACAATAAAAGCTCCTGCAAAAACATACAAAGCAGCCGCTAAAACCAAAAAGTACACTGCAACTTTATCCACAATTCCATCAGTATATGACGGAAAAGTCTATCTAAGTCCTAAAACAGTCAAATTGACTGCAAACGGTAAAACCTTCACTGGTAAAACCAACAGCAAAGGACAAGTCACCTTCAAAATAACTAACTTAAACAAAAAAGGCACATACACAGCTAAAATAAGTTATAAAGGTGACAAAACATACGAAGAAGCAACCCAAAAAGTAAAATTAACAATAAAATAGTGAGATTAAACTCTCACTAAACTTTTTATTTTATTTTTTTGAGTTTAAAATGAATTTTTTATTTTTTTTCTGATGTTTAAAAATCAGATAGGGTTTTATTTTTTTTCTGATGTTTAAAAATCAGATAGGGGATTGATATTAGAGGTTAAAATTATGAATTTTAAAAAAAATTTTTCTATTCTGATTATATTAGTCATATTAATTTTTTCAGTAGGTGTGGTGTCTGCCAGCGAAAATTCTGATAATTTAACAGTAGAAGAAACAGATAGTGTCGATAGTGTTAGTGTTTATCAAAAAGAAGATGTAGATTTGATAAATATATCTCAAATCGAAAGTACTGATTTGTTAAAGACTACAGATGACGATGAAATTGTAGTAAATGACTGGAATGAATTACAATATTATTGTGCTCAAACGGATAAAGATTACACTTTAAAACTAAAAGAAAATACAAATTTCTATCCTTCTGATAATTATGATGATAATCAACAAATTAATATTAAGAATAATGTAAAAATTATTGGGGGTGATGGATCTTGGATTGGTGATTCATCTCCAGAACCTATGCAACTTAGATTCCTTGCAATGCAAGTCAAAGATGATTCTAAAGTGGGACTTACATTAATTAATGTGACTTTCAAATGGATTAAAGCTGGAGGGGGCAATCGGTTGCCTGATGGTATGTTTCTTAAAATTGGTGGTAAAAAGAATACTATTATTAAGAATTGTCAATTTTATAATATTATTACACAATATGGTCATTCTTGTATTGTTCATCTTAATAAAGGAACCGCTACTTTTGAAAATTGTTCTATTATAAATTGTACTAATGGTTATGGTTGCCTTAGTGTTTTTAATCGCAATGGTGCATCTGTTGCGATGATTGTTAAAAATTGTTATTTTGAAAATAATTATGGGTCTACTGAACCTGGGTGTATTAATAATTGTGGTAAGTTAACTGTTTATAATACTACTTTTGTTAAGAATAGGTCTTTTTGGTGGGCTGGTGCAATCCATACTCATGGTGGTGGAAATACTACTATTTATGATTCTAGTTTCATTGATAATGTTGCTGGATGGAATGGCGGAGCATTATACACTTACAGTTATTTGCAGGTTTATAATTCTGTTTTTATAGGGAATAATTGTACTACTAATAATGGTGGTGGTGCGATAGGTGCATGTGAATATGAATCTATTCCACATATTTATATTGAAGGTTGTTTATTTGAGGATAATGCTAATAATTGTTGGTCTGTGGATTCATTGTCTGATGGTACTGGCCGTGGAGGTGCAATTTCACTGATGGATAAAGGTTCACTTGAAGTCAGGGACACCACTTTCATTAGCAATGCAGCATCTATTGGTACTGCAATTTGTACTTTAGCAGTTGGAGGTTATGGATCTCCTGATGTGATTATTGTTAACAATTCATTTATTAATCACACTAGATTGGGCGATACTTTAAATGTAAATTTATGGGATACTTCATTTAAAAACATCTCAAATAATTATTATCTTGGTAATTCAATTGTATTTTCTAATTTGACTCTCGTTAAGTTAAGTGAAGACAGGGAAGATGCAACATTGCAAATCAATGCTTCTTTAAAAAATCCAACATATTATGATGATGATATTTTGAATAGGACATTGTATGATGTTTATATTAATAGTAAATATGTGAAAACTGTTAATTCAACTGTTTTCTCTATTGATTTTGGTGATTTAGATATCTGTAATGTTTATGTAATTCCTACCATTTCAAATAGGAAATCCAATGAGGTGACTATAACAAGCACAAGAGAATATGTTTTTGTTTCTAAAAGTAATGGAAATGATTCTAACAATGGAATTTCTAGAGACAAACCAGTTAGCACTATCAAAAGAGCGTTGGAACTTGCAAATGTTTGTCAAAACATTATTCTGTTGGATGGTGATTACTCAGAAAGTGATGTTCAGATAAATTATGGTGTTACTATCAAAGGGGAAGGCAATGCTTGCTTAACAGGCACTACTTTATTTATCAGTAATGCTAACTTCACTTTAAAAAATCTAAAAATCAATAATTTGAACAGTGAGAATTTCATCAAGCAGAATAAGGATAATCTTGTTATTTCTAAATGCGTCTTTATCAATAATGATGCGGTTTTAGTTTACAATAACGGTTTTGCTTCCTTAACCAATTCCATATTGCTAAACAATTCCAAAATAGTGGATGGCAACATTAATGATTGTGTTTTGGATTGTAATTGGTGGGGTAATGTTCCTTCAGATTTAGGTAGTTATGTTACTTTAAATCTAACTTCAGATGTTAGTGCTTTGGAGAATAATCAAAAAGCAAATGTTAAAGCAGTATTTTATTTAAATGATGGGAGCAAATACTCAAACTTGCCGGATATTAATTTAGACATCAGGGCATTGAATGGTGCTGCAAGCCAAAGTACTGTCAGTATTGATTCCAGCTTTGTCTATACTTTAACTGCTTTTAGTGATGGTGCTTTGACTGTCAGTTATAATAACGTTAACATCACTAAATCTTTTGAGTTTTTAAAGTCCAATCCCGGCATTTCATTAGAGACAAATGACATTATGTTTGGTGATGATGTTGTTATCACAGTCACAACTCCTAGTGATGCGGAAGGTAATTTAACAGTAAATATTGGAAACCTTTCACAAACTAAACAGATTCAATATACAAAAACCACTTTCACATTTGAAAACTTAAAGGCAGATACTTACGCCATTACTTTAACATACTCTGGCGATAAGAAGTACCAATCAAAAGAGTTAACTTCAACTGTTAATGTAAACAAGTATGAATCCACCACTCAGTTGAATTTAAGTACTGTTAATGTTGGTGAAGACGTAATTATAACAGTAAACACAATTGCCACTTCAACAGGTAATGTTACTTTATCAATTAACAATGACACTCAAACATTGACATTAAACAATTCCAAAGCAAACTACACCATTAAAAACATCAAAAGAGGCGATTATCTCATAAAAGCGATTTATAATGGTGATGATAAGTATTTAACAAGTCAGGACTCCAAGTTCATTGAAGTGGATAACTTAAACGCTGCAATGACTATTAAAGCAAATGATATTATTTATGGTGATTTGGCAATTATCAAAGTCACTTTAAATGATGATGCTACTGGTAATGTGATTGTCACTATTGATGGTGTGGCCAACCAATCCAAATTAAGCAATGGTGAAGCGGAAGTTTCTTTCACCAATCTTGAAGCAGGGTCTGATAAAAACATAACTGTTTTCTATTCTGGTGATGATACATACTTCAATTTAACCAAATCCGCTACTTTCAATATTGCCAAGGCTGATTTGACATTTTCTATCTCTTCTGGCGATATTAAGATTGGTCAGTTTGCTGAAATTATCATAACTGTTCCGCAAAGAACCACTGGTACTTTCACAATCGGCGAAGATGTCATTAACATTCCATTGTCAGGTGAAGTTTCATATATTATTCCTGATTTGGAAATTGGAAACTACACATACACTGCAACATACAACGGTAACAATTACTACACAGTATCTAAAACTACCAGTTTCACTGTTAGTGAGTATCCGATTCCTCAAGTGCAAAATGAGGGTTTCAACACTCAAAACACTCACAAATCCCAGTATGAAACATTAACCAATGGAAATGTCGCTTTCACTATTCCATTTGATGAAACTTTATCTGGTGATTTAATCATTGACAGTTTGGGAAATGCTTACCTGCCGACTCAAAATGGAATCTATGCGTTTAATCAGACTCGTCAGTTGTGGTATTTCACATCCACTTCAGCTGCAGGTAACCTTTCAGGAATTGCAATCGGCCGTGATGTTATAATAGCT
This sequence comes from uncultured Methanobrevibacter sp., assembly GCA_900318035.1. Lineage (GTDB taxonomy): Archaea > Methanobacteriota > Methanobacteria > Methanobacteriales > Methanobacteriaceae > Methanocatella. The sequence goes on along the minus strand of ONJC01000030.1, from coordinate 14,520 downwards.
CCTAAATCAGGTGATACATTATACTTCATTAATCAGACTACCGGTGAAAGGTATGGTGGGTCTAACCTTTATCAGGGTTCCAGTCTGTTTGCACCGGTAGTGGATGCTAATGCAACATTATATATTCCCAGTGAATACCAAACCGCTACAGAGGATTACAAGATCACAATAATTCCATACAAACTTTGGGAGAATGGAGGGGATCCGACTTTAATAAGTATCGGTAACACTCAACCGTTATGCTCTCCAACTTTAAACGAAAACATTATTGTGGTTGTCTCAGACGGCAGGTTAAGAATCATTGATGCTAAGACTTTACAGACTCTTGCAATCAAATCAGGTAACTATATGTCAATAAGACCAATCATCGGTGAGGGCAATATCATTTATGCTCTTTTAAGTGATAGTGTTGTTGCTTATAACAGTAATGGCGCGCAGGTCTGGAAAACTAAGGTCTCCGGTGGAGTAGGATCCACACTTGTACTTGATAATGAACAGGGTGTGTATCATGTTAACTCAAGAGGGGTTCTTTATAAGTATGATTTGGTTGACGGTAAGCAGTCCAAATTCTCCAGTTTAAAAGTGACTTCTGGAGTCGTAATCGATGCCAACAACAATCTGTACTTCGGCTCCAACAGCATGTTTTATGCATTGGACAGTGAAGGCAATGTTTTATGGAAATCTGATTTAGGTTCTAAAATCATCGGAAATCCTGTCATGGATGCTTCCGGTCTGATTTATGTTCCAACCGAAAACAGCATAACTGCACTAACATATGCTCCTTTATCTGACCCCGATTTGAAAGTCAACGTTGATGATATTGTTGAAGGCGAAAAGGCAACAATCACAATCACATGGAACAGTCAAACTACTGGAATTGTATCATACAATGTAAACGGCGAAGACATTACAGTCGATGCTGAGGATGCTAAAGTCACCAAAGTAATTTCAGGTTTAACTAATGGTTACTATGACGTTAGTGTGTCTTATCTTGGTGATATGAGATTTAAAGAAGGTACTGTGACTAAGACTTTTGTCGTAAGGTCAACTGATGATGTTGCAAACAACATCCAGTTCGACGGCAATCAAACATTCACATTCAACCTAAACAATGCGCAAGGTAATCTTACAGTCAATGTTGCAGGTAAAACATACAATAAAGCATTAATAAATGGTCAGGCCAGCATTACTATTGATAAGTTGTCTCCTAGTGACTGGGATGCTGTAGTAACATATTCCGGTGACAGGCAGTTCAACAAGGCAAACCGTACATTCAGCATTGAAATTCCTAAATACAGCGTTGATTTAAATGAGGTTATCTCTACTGAAAATGTTGTCTCAAGAATTTCAGTTTCACTTCCAGTTGATGCAACAGGTAACTTAACCTTGTCTGTAGGTACCAAAAAGTACACAGAAACAATAACTGCAGGTAATGCCGTAATCATTGTTGATGATTTGCCTGAAGGAAATTACTCTGCAACACTCACATATTCCGGTGATAATAATTATGAAGGTGTTTCTAAAACAGTCAGCATTAATCCGGCTAAAATTAAAGTAATCTTGGATGACACCAATGTTATTGTCAAATCAGGCACACAACCAAAAGTTTCAATCAAATTAAACCCTGAAGCTACCGGTAAATTCACACTATCAGTGGATGGTGTTGAATACTCAGCAGACATTTCAGAGGAGTTAATCATTTCTGATTTGGAACCTGGAAACTACACAGGAACACTAACTTACAGTGGTGATTTCAGATTTTCCAAGGCTTCTAAAGAAATCCTATTTGAAGTTCCAAAAATCACATTGCAGTTCAACGACTCCAATTTCGTTGTCTCCAAACTCGATGACGGAATCATAGTCGATGTAACGTTGCCGAGTGATGCCCATGGTGACATTATGCTTTCTGTAAACGGCACCAATTACACAGATAAATTAACTGGCGGTGTTTCATCTCTCAAAGTCACCGGTCTGACTCCCAAAAACTATCAGGCAACATTAACATATGCTGGCAGTGACAAATACGAAGCGATAAGTAGAGTTTTCAGATTCTCAATTGGAATGGTTGATGTCAGCTTCAATGACACTACATTAAACGTCAAATCTCCAAGTCCGCAACCTGTTGTCAATGTAAAATTCGACAGGGAAGTTACAGGTAACATTACAGTAACAGTGAACGGTAGGGAATTTCTTAAAGAATTGATTAACGGCAGTGCTTCTGTTGAACTCACAGGTTTGAATCCTGGCAATTACAGTGCAATCGTTGCCTATTCTGGTGATGTGAAGTATGGTGCAACCGAAAAGACAATCAAATTTGAAATTCCAAAAATTAGCACTACACTGGAAAACATGATTGTCAAATCCAACATCACAGCTCCGGTCATATCTATTGTATTGCCATTTGATGCAACAGGTAATATAACAGTGGTTGTTTCAGGCAGATCCTATACAAAAGAGCTAATCAATGGTAATGCTACTGTTGATGTGGAGGCTTTGGCTCCTGGAAGCTACAATGCAACTGTCACATACTCCGGTGACAATAAATATGATTCATCAACCAAAATCGTAAAAGTTATTGTTCCTAAAGTTGCAGTTGAATTGAACAATGACATTTTGGTTGTTGACGGTAAAAATGGCTCTTCCAGTGTGAGCATTGATTTGCCTACTGATGCAACAGGTACTTTAACAGTTGCTGTTGGTGGAAAAACATTTTCTGAAAACATTGTTGACGGTAAGGCTTGTGTTGATGTGAGTGGTTTGGCTCCTGGAAGCTACAATGCAACTGTCACATACTCAGGAAACAGCAAATACGATTCAATTACAAAAACAATTGGAGTTAATGTTGCCAAAGTCGTAACTGAGCTAAACAATAATACTTTGGTTATTGACAGTCAAAATGTTTCATCTGGTGTAAGCATTAATCTGCCTGAAGATGCAACTGGTACTTTATCAGTCACTGTTGATGGTAAAACCTACACTGAAAATCTGGTAAATGGTAAGGCAACAGTTAACATTCCAGAATTGGCCGATGGTGAGTATAACATGACAGTTACTTACTCTGGTGACGGCAAATATGAAGGAATGACTAAAACAACACTGATCAATGTAACTAATACTGTTGTAGATAATTCCACAAACACTACTGTGGACAATTCAACCAATGCATCTGTTAAAGTTGATCCTGTTTTGGTCATAAGTGCAGATGATGTTAATGCAGGTGAAAGTGCAGTTATTAATGTCATTACCTCTATTGAAACAGGTAAATTAGTTGTTAATGTGGATAATAAGGATTATGAGCTTGTTATCAGTAATGGTGAATCTAGTGTGGATATTTCTGATTTGGCTGTTGGCAACTACACTGTAGTCGCTAGATTTGCCGGCGATGACAAGTTCAATGAGGCTACCAATTCAACCAGATTCAGTGTTTTAAAGGTCAATGTTCCAGTTACCAATGAAACAATCAGTATCCCTGAAAGTGACACTACTGAATATAGTGTTTCACTTCCATCTGACGCTACTGGTACTCTAACAGTCACTGTTGACGGTAAAGAATATAGTGAAACTTTAGTAAACGGTAAGGCCACAGTAAATATTCCTGAATTGAGTGAAGGTTCTCACAACATTACTGTTTCATATTCTGGTGACAGCAAATATTCACCAATCATTAAATCCAGTGTTGTTGTTAAAAATCCTGCAAACTCTACTGGTGGAAATAATACTGGAAATGCAACTGATGATAATAACTCCACTTCAGGAAATAACACTAATCAGTCCGTCAGCATTCCTGATGAGGCATTAAGCATTCCTGAAAGTGGAAGCGATTACAGCATTTCACTTCCAAATGATGCTACTGGTACTTTAACAGTCACTGTTGACGGTGTTCCATACACTCAGACATTAGTCAATGGTAAGGCAACTGTTAGCATTCCGGAATTATCAGAAGGCTCTCACAACATTACTGTTTCATATTCTGGTGACAGTAAATATTCACCGATATCCAAAACTAGTGTTGTTGTTAAAAGTCCTGTAAATACAACTGATGACAATAACTCAACAGGTGAAAATGCTACTCAGAGTGTTCCGGATGAAGCATTTACAATTCCAGAAAACGGAAATGATTACAGTATTAGCTTGCCAAGCGATGCTACCGGTACATTGACAGTAACTGTTGACGGTGTAAACTACACAGAAACATTGGTTAACGGTAAGGCAACAGTAAACATTCCAGAGCTCACAACAGGGTCTCACAACATAACAGTAACATACTCTGGAGATGCTGAATACTCACCGATAACCAAATCAGGTGTTGTTGTTAAAGCCCCTGTCATCAACTTGACAGGATCCAACCTTAACATGTTATACACCAGCGGCAAGTACTTCAAGGTCAGGCTGACCATTGACGGCCAGCCGTTTGCAAGCCAAAAGGTTAAAATCACTCTTAACGGCAAGACTTACTCAAGAACCACTAATGCAAACGGTTATGCATCAATAAAAATCAAATTGGCTCCGAAAACCTACAATGTCAAGGCAACCTACGGCAATCTCACAATTGCCAAAAAGGTTACCGTCAAAAGCATAATCTCAGCTAAAAACATCAATGCCAAAAGGTCTGCCAAAACAGTGAAAATAAAAGTGACCCTCAAAAAGGTAAACAAAAAGTACCTCAAAAACAAGAAAGTGACTTTGAAGTTCAACAAGAAGACTTTTAAGGCTAAAACCAATAAGAAGGGTGTAGCAACTTTCACTATCAAAAACAGTGTCTACAAAAAACTCAAAACAAACAAAAAGTACACCTATCAGGTGATTTATGCCAAGGACAAGGTTAAAAAGACAATAAAATTTAAAAAATAAAAGAGGAATTTTAACATTCCTCAACTTTTTCTTTTTTCACATCTACATCACACAATCCAATCACCTAATTTTTCACATATGGATGCCATTTAATTAAAAAAACGACTGATTAAATTAGACTATTTTAGTTGGGCTATCAAATTATTTTTTGTAATTTTAATTTAAGCTAAGTGTTGTTTAGCCGAAATTCTCATTCATGTTAAAATGATAATTCATGGCATAATTGCTTTGAAAGCATAATATTGTCCTTGGTTTGTAATTTGAGGGATAGAAATATTAATAAATCATAAAAAACAATCTTATTTTATGGATATTGAGTATATTAAAGAGAATTATCGATTTGAAACACTTAATGGTAAACATGATTTGTCCGATTTTAAGTGCGAGTCAGATGACTTGACTGATTTTCTTAAAGATGATGCATTAACACAACAGAAAAGTAAGTTAAGTCTAACAAAACTCGTAATGTGTGATGATACAGTAGTAGGTTATGTTTCACTGCTTACTGATACCATTCTCTTAAAGGATATTCGTGAAGGTGACACTAAACATGATATTAAGGATCAATTGAATATCACTTCCAAAAAGAGAAAATTGCCTGCAATCAAAATTGGAAGATTGGCACTAGATGAGAAATACGCCCATAAAGGACTAGGTTCTGAAATATTGATGAGTATCTTGTTCAATGTTAAAAACATTGCGGAAAATAATGTTGGATTGAGATTTGTTACTGTGGAAGGCTATGCAAGGGCATATAAATTTTACACACGCAATAATTTCATTAACTTAAAAAAAGACGACGACAAGATAAAAGAAAAATTAGATATCATATTAGAAAAAGATCCTGAGAAAACATTCTATTTATATATTGATTTAAGAGTTCTAGAATGATACCTTTCTAGCAGATTCATACCTCTTTTTAAATTCTTTATCCTTTTTGCTAAGAGGCTTAACCATTCTATTTAAAAAATCAGATGCTTCTTTACCGTATAATGTGGGAGTGTCTCCAATAGGTTTTGCCATGTTAATCCACCTCTTATGATATTAGTACAGTTAGTATGTTCGTCATTGTTTAAATAATTGTTGTTTAAACTGATTTCAATATTTAATGGTTTAATGCAATATTTCCTTTTTCTTAAAACAAGTATGCAGGATTCATTTGACTGTGCGTATTGAATAGTTTCCATCCGGTTACATAACTTATTTTTATATGATGGTTAATTAGTAATAGTACAGTCATTTATTTTTGACTAATAATGTTATGGAGAAAATCGAAAAATGATGTACTATATTAACGACCATGATTTGATAAATGACTTTCACTGTAAAGCCGGTCACAGCAACGGCTCAATAAAATCATATCAAACAGTATTCAACAAATACACAGCATTCCACAACATGAGTCTTTGTGACCTGTTGGCTGAAGCAATAACCGAACAGGAAAACCACACTCCGGAAAACAGATTAAGCATATACGACAGGATAATTTCATTCAGGGATTATCTAACCAAAAATCATATAGGAAATACAATTACAGACTCAATTTCAAAAATCAAGACATTTTACCATTACAACAGGGTTGCAATACCCTTCATACCGTCGCTCAACAGCAAGTATGTTAACAAAAACGATTTAATCAGCTTTGAAGACCTGCCGACAAAGGATGAACTGAGGCTTGCAATGCAGTTTGCAGACGATGAGCTGAAGATGTGGATTTTGGTTATCATATCATCGGGAGCAAGCAGGTGCGAGGCCAAATCCATGACAAACAGAACACTCTTTGAAGGAACAAGAGCTTATCACAAAAAGGACAATTTCCATGACGCTTTAAAGTACTTGGCCCGCAACAACAATGTGGTCTGCACATGCAATCTCATCAGGCAAAAGACAGACAAGCCCTACTACACTTTCCTCAATCCCGAATGCGTCCAGAGGATTGCAAAAATCAAACTGAAGCAAAAGGATTTTAACTTGGACGCTCCGCTTTTAAAGTATAACCTGAACCATGTAAACCATAAGTTTAAAAAGCTGAATGATTATCTGGGTTTCGGTGAGGTCGCAGGATATGCAAGGCTGCGCCCCCATATGTTAAGGAAATTCAACTCAACCCATCTGACTCAGGGGTCTTTTGAAGGATACCTTTTGGGCATGGGCAGCGTTGATCTGCTTCACGGCCGTGGCAAGAACAGGACACGCCAGTCATATTTCAAGGACAATCCCGACTTTTTAAAATTCGAGTACATCAAGGCAATGAGCAATATCTCGCTTTATCGAAAATATGATTATAATATTGTAAACGGTAGGGTGAAGGTTATCTCAAAGCCTTTGTAATATCGGCAGATAAATATTGATGTAACCTTGTAATTTTATAAATAGGAAGCAATATTTACTTAATTTAATATATAAAGACTTAAATACTTGATAAAACATATAATTATTTAGATAATCGTTCTATTGAATGATTTGGGATAATTTTTGAAGTTTAGTTCGAGCAATATATTTATTATAACTAAATTTAATATAATATATTACTTATTGTATTAGGGTGATTTTTTTGCATGATAGAATTAAAATAGCCAAAGAGTTTGCAAATACCATCAAATCCGATGACATCAAATTAATCATGTTGTTTGGCTCTGTTGCCCGTGGTGATGATACTGAAGAATCGGACATAGATATTTTAATTGTATCTCCAATTGTAGATAAAATCAAACCTGAAATTCACAAAATTGCTATAGACATCATTTTTGAAAAAGATGAAGTCATATCTCCAAGACTGATGAGTGAAGAACATTTTAATAAGACCAAAGATTATCCATTTTTAACAAATGTACTTAAAGATGGCGTTCAAATTGGATAAAGTAAAAGATGCATTAAATGTTGGTAAAATTCAATTAATTTCAAGTAAAACACTCTTTGAAGCAGGACAATATAGGGACTCAATAACTCTGTCTTATTATGCGATGTATTCCTCTGCGTTAGCTTTACTTTTGAAAAAAGACATTTCCCCAAAAACTCATGAGGGAACATTAAGACAATTGGCTAAAGAATATGTCAAAACAGGACTGTTCAGCAAGGAATCCTATGGTTATCTTTATGATGCCCGTGAGACTAGGAATGATTCCAGCTATGATTATTCAAAAACTTTTACAGAAGAAGACGCTGAAAAACTTATTTTACAAGCTGAAAAATTCATTAATGAAGTGGAAACTTTATTATGATTTTTCAATTATTTTTTTTATCATAAATATGCAAGAATACCCAGACTTCTGTAAGTTGTGGATGAATTGCAAGATGAGTATCTTCATGTTAAATCTGATTTCTAATGGGATTTTTTTTATTTTCATCGGTTTTTGGTTGTTATTAAGCATATTTATGTTGGGTGTACTTTTAATTTTTTTATTTATATGGTGATTAGCCTTCAAATTCTCTCACTATTTCTTTATTTAAAAAATTAGTTTTTGAAATATTTTTTCAGTTCCAAGCAGATGTTAGAGGAAAAAAGGGTTGCATATAATGGGTTCATTAGCATGATTTTTTTCTGCCTGGAAATATATCTGTAACATCAAATGTGTTAATCAAATGTTACATATGTTAAAGATGGTTTACCTAATATATAAATGTTTCGTTTTTAATTTTACCATTAAAAAACAATTATAATCTGTTTGATTAATAATTGGATAATATATATCTATTTAATTTATTTTATTTATAATTAAAATTAAGTAATATGATATTACATTATTATTTAAGGTTTATAATAATTTTAAATAAATTTAATAAGATTAATTTAAAATAGTAAAGTTTATATACTATGTCATATAACATTAACATAAGTAATTAGATTTTAACATAATTACTTCAAGTACTTAAATACTTTTTGCAAAAATGATTAATTTGTGGGAATACTATGAGAACCATGATTAAATATTTAAGACAGGAGCTCAAAATGAGCCAAAAAGAACTGGGGGATAAGGTTGGAGTTACCCGGCAAACCATTAACGCACTTGAAAACGGGAGGTATAATCCATCTTTATTTCTGGCATACGAAATAACCCAGGTTTTTAATAAAATGTTATTCAAAGGTGATCGAGAACAATATTTCGTAATGGAAGATATTTTCATTTTCGATGATGATTACTATTAGGTGATAAAAATGATTTTAGATATATACAAGGATGCACTAGAATATTCAGCTAAAGACTGGAAAACATTAGTGAAAGTGGGGGTAATGTGTTTTTTCAGCATATTGCTGCTTCCGATATTCTTAGTTACAGGTTACAATTACAGAGTGATTGAAAATGCAGTACATGGGGTTATCAATGGAAGGGATCCATTGCCTGGCTTTGAAGATTTAATAGATATGTTTGTTGATGGTATTAAAGTCGTAATAGTTCAGATAGCCTATTTGCTTATACCATGCATCGTATTTATTATCTTTGCAATTCTTGGAAGTCAATTACCGGGATTTGCAGCATCTGCAATAATTGTTGTAGGATGTTTAATCACTTTTGTCCTTTTTGTAGTTGCATGTCTGATGAGCCAGATGGGAATATGTCACATGGCATACAATGAGGGAGCATTTTCAAAAGCATTCGCAATACGTGAAATAAAAGAAGTAATAGATGAGATCGGATGGTTTGAATGCATTGCAACATACTTGGGACTGATAATCATAACTGTAGTCATAGCTCTTGTTGTAACTTCAATTATCTATGCAATATTTACTGTATTCGGAATTTCAGGCGCTCTTTTAGGTGCTAATACAGGTGGAATATTTGTACTGGGAGCAGTGATTGACTCAGCAATAACCATGTTTATTGTAGGACCATACTTGGGCATATTCAACTCAAGATCCGTCGGATTATTATATACAATGCAAATTTAGGTGATTAATATGGCAAGCATAACAGATTGCGTCGTTGAAGGGTTGAAATATCCATTCAATGACATTAAAAAACTTTTAGGATTCGGTGTTTTATGTGCATTAATGAGTGCATTATCAACATTCATTGGCATTAAATCAAATAACTCAATATCTCAAATACCATTTACACAATTGCCTGCAGGCGACATTTATCTTGTTGCGGGTTTGGCTATTCTTAGTTTTATAGTCACATTGTTCATATGGGGATATCAGTATGACATTATAAAATTCTCAATAGACAATAAATCAGACCTTCCGGGGTTCAGCGACATATTGGGAATGTTCATCAAAGGAATAAAATATTTCATAGTAACTCTAGCATACATTATCATTCCAATTATTGTGTTTATAGTTGGAACAGTTTTGGCAGGAAATTCAACTGCAGCTGCAGCAGTAACCCTGATTTTAGTGGTACTGCTTGTAATTGCATATTTCTTCCTGATAATGGCATTGAACAATATGATTGCTCATGACGATATTAGAAAGGCATTTGACTTCAGGCAAATAATTGATAATATTTCAAATCTCGGATGGGGAAAATATATTGGAATAATCCTTTTTACACTTATAGTGATGATGATTATTTCAGTTGCCGTAGGCTTTGTGATGAGCATTATAGGTCTTGGATTTGAGATAGCTATCAATCAGGTAACAGTAGTATCAGTTGTCATTGCGATAATTGAAGGATTGTTCATAGACTCTTATATGGGTCTGTTTTTCAACAGAGTCTGTGGATCAGTATATAGGGAAGCAGTCAAATAGTTAGGATGTTTTTAAACATTCTAATTTACTTTTTTTTAATTTTTTTTAGGGAGATTTCATATATGGTAGACTACGTCATCAAAACAAATCAGTTGTCAAAAACATATTCCAAAAATAAGGTTGTAGATTCTGTTAACATGCATGTTGAAAGAGGAAAAATCTATGGGCTTTTAGGCAAGAATGGAGCCGGAAAAACCACAACCATGTGCATGCTTTTAAATCTGACATATCCGAGCAGCGGGGAAATATTTCTCTTTGGAAAAAACCCGAAAAAACATTCAGATGAGTTATATTCAAAGATAGGTTCAATTATAGAAACTCCGGGATTTTACGAAAACCTTACTGCATATGAAAATTTGAAAATCATTTCAAAAATAAGAGGGGATTTTGACCCGTACACTATTAATTCGGTTCTTAAGATGGTAAATTTGGACCAGCATGGCTCTAAACAATTCAAGGATTTTTCACTTGGTATGAAACAGCGTCTGGGAATAGCTGCCGCTATTATGCACAGTCCTGAACTGCTGATTTTGGATGAACCGATAAATGGCCTTGATCCCTTTGGAATAAAGGAAATAAGAGACCTGCTTAAGAGGCTGTCCCGTGAATTCGGAATTACGATACTGATTTCATCACATATTCTAAGTGAAATCGAAAATATTGCGGACGTAATAGGATTCATGGATGATGGAGTTCTGATTGAAGAAATTTCAAAAGAGGACTTGCATGACAGACTGAACAAATTTGTTGAATTTGAAGTATCCGACATTGATTTGGCTTTAAACATTTTTAAAGTATTGGAACTTAAAGAAAATGAGGATTTCACAGTCAGCGGAAGTACAATTTATCTGTATACTCATTTAAGCTTAAGGGATAAATTCAATGCGTTATTTGTAAATGCAGGAATTGATGTCGGAAAGGTAAATCTGTGTGAAGAGAACCTGGAGGAGTTTTTCACAAGATTTGTCTCAAATAACTGAGGTGATTTAAATGTTGACTTTCATTGAAATGGAATTTTTAAAGCTTAAAAGATCAAAAATATTTCTGTTAAGTCTAATGGGAGCTATTCTTCCGCCACTGTTAATGTTTATTGCAGTTACGGCATTTGGCGAGGGCAATACCTTTGAATTGCTATTCACCAATGTGAACATGTACACATCAGCAATGTTTTCGGTTTTAATCTTTGCCATAATCATTTCCTATCTGTTTGGAAGGGAATACAATGAACATACCCTAAAGACAATGCTGACAATCCCTGTTTCAAGAAGTAAATTTCTGGTAAGCAAATACGTTATGTTTTTAGTTTGGATTGTAATTTTAACAGTAGTCACAAGCTTTTCAACACTTGTATTCGGATTAATTGCAGGGTTGGAGGGTTTTAGCTTAATGCTGTTCATTGATAGCTTTGCAAGACTGCTCTACGCAAACGTGCTGTTGTTTTTAACATTCTCCCCATTTGTGTTCATATCACTGTTTATCACAAACATGGTTCCCGCAATGGTTGGAGGGGCAGGTCTGGCATTGGTGAATCTTATGGTCTACGGCCAGAATTGGGCGCCGTTTGTACCGTGGGTATGCCCGTATCTGATTGCATCCGGCGAAATAGCAAAATACAGCACAAGCGTTAGTGTAGCTTATGGGGTAATATTAGCTACTTTCTTGATTGGAATGATAATTTCTTACATGTACTTTACAAAAAAAGATATTACATTATGAATTTTAAGCACTGGATGGGTTAGATATCCAGTGCTTGTTTAACTTATGTACTTATGTTTAGATTTGTCATGCCAGTTATTGTGATGGCATGAACAACGTGTCGTAGAGGCTGAAAATGAAAAATTTTGAAAAATTATACCAACTTATTCATAGGGTGGTAATCAACAGGTTCGGTTCCCATTGGTTTTACCGCTTCAGAAATGAACATATCAGTTTGTGCTACTGCTGGAAATGCGATGTTAGCATTTTCGATAGGTCCAAATAAAACGAAATCTCCGGCACACATTACCTGCACGATATTAGCACCGATATCACAGACAGTAAATGCAGTTTTGTTTCCTGCTTTTTTATAATCTCTTAACCAGTCCCATGCAGAAGGAACATTGTGGATTCCAGATCCGACTGGATAACCCCATTTTGCTTTTTCTGCAAAAGATGTTCTTGCTGCAATACCTGCTCCCTGGCCTAAAGGAGTTACTGCAGTATCCATCATGAATTTTTCAATACCGCATTCTTCAGCAACTTCAAGCAAACCTTTTTCATATGCACCGTCATCCCCATCTTCCCACATTGCCATTTTACCTTCAATGGTAGCATTCATAGGGTTGAATCCTAATATGATGGAAGCTGAGATACCTGTTTCAGCAAGTGCATCTAATTCTGATTTGTCTGCTGCCATGTTAATTGAATTATAAATGGCTCTTTCTGTTAATCCGGTTTCATCTGCATACTGTGCACCTGCAACTCTTGCATCTCCTGATGTTGAATCTATAAGGAATGGAGCATCACAGATTTCTCCAATATATTCGATGTATTTTGGAAGAGCTTCAACAGTCTGTCCAAAAACCTGTACGATATAAGGATTTCCGGTTACGTCTGAAATTGATGCCATATCATTAACTAGCTGTTCGGCCCGATCTTTATCGAAATCACCAGTTAGTTCATCATTAAGAATATTGTGTCCGCCATAGAAAATGGTTCCTGCCAGAACAGTAGGATATTCTCCAGGTTGTCCACCCATTTTGACTCCAGCGAAGTCAAATACTGTTTGTTCTTTGTCAAATTTAAACATTTATTTTAACCTCTATTTTTTTCGACCTAACCATTTTCAATTTAACTTTATAAAAATTAAAGTTAGGTCTAAAAATATATTTTATTTAATCATATATAAGTCCGTATTATAAATTTTATAATATAATTAAAATTTATTAATCAATGTTTAAATTATTAAAAAAAATTACATATTATGTTAAATTTAAAGATATGTGTGTTATTTCATTTTCTAACAAAAACAATTAATATGTGGTTTTATTTGGTGAAATTCTCTTTAAAAACTTAAAATAATAAAATGTTAATGATTAATCATGATTTTGAAAATAAATGAGTATTTAACAAAGAGTTTATTATATTGCTTCGTTTAAATAACTGTCTGGTGCGTTAAATAAAAATATGGAATTGATTTCTATTTTAAAATAAGAATAATCGATTATTAAAGAAAATAATTGAAAATTATGTATAATAAATTTTACTTAAAATTTGAATTATCTGTAAGATTTTAGATTTCTGTTTAATGATTATTTTTTTTAATTCAAATGATGATTCTAAATTTCATCGCAGAGTTATGCTAAATTTTATAATACTGCTTTATATATTATTTAATTATAATTTATATTATATCAAGATTATTTGTGTAAATTATTTATTACATCAACAGTCAAATTTTTCTCATGTATTATCTAGGAATGTAAAATATGGGCGAGTCTAATCCATCAATTCATAAAAATTATGTGGAAATTATAAGCAATAATGCCATTATAAAACATTATGTAAATGGAATGTCACGTTTTCTAATTTTATGGATTGTTAAATATAATGGCATTATCCACGGTTATGCGATTTTAAAGGAATTGGATCGATTTTTTTCAACATTGATAGATGAAGGATCATTGAAAAAATCAAATCCCAGCAACATATATCCTATTTTGAATAAAATGGAAGAATCAAATCTCATTATAAGTGAATATAAGATTCACAATAATAAAAAATTAAAGTATTTCAAAATAACGGATGATGGTGAACATGTCCTTAGATATATGTATTCTAGATTCGATATAATTCATAACAACAATCAGTGGAAATTGATGTTTGAAGATATGGATTAACTTTTGAACCTCTCCGGCTTGTAGAAGCCGGAGATTCTTAGGCCATGCCTATTTTTTCGTCAAAGCATTTCCATTCATAATAATATGTGGATTTTCCTTGAC